>WHSU01000016.1 GCA_009379925.1 Dehalococcoidia bacterium
CGAGGCGGTAGCGGCCGCCACCTCGGACATCGCGCGCGCGGAGTCGCGCGGCGAATCGGCGGCCGCCGGGGTGCAGCGCACCCGCTCGGCGGCGTCGGCGGGTGCGGAGGCAGCGGAGGCCGCGGGTCGGGTGGCGGCCGAAGCACGCGAGGCGTTCGAGCGCGGCTGGCGCGACACGGTCGCCGACGGCCACCCGGCATCCTTCGAAGGATTGCGGGCGATCATGTCGGCGCACACCGCGGAGCAGGACGCGGCCACGCAGCAACTCGGTGTGCTGGGCGAGCGGCTGAAGCAGGCGCGCACTCAGGCGGAGGACGCGAAGCGCATGCGCGCCGACGCTACGGAGTACGAGGCGGCCGGCGCCCTCGCGGCAACGCTGGCGCAGGAGATGGCCGGCCCCCGCTTCGTCGCCTACGTGCAGCACGAGGCGATGTCGCTGCTCGCCAACGACGCGTCGGGCCGCCTCGCGGACTTCACGAGCGGCCGCTACGAACTCACCGCGGACGGCGACGAGTTCGAGGTGGTCGACCGGCTCAACGGCGACGAACGCCGCTCCGTGAAGACGCTGTCCGGAGGCGAGACGTTCCTCGCCAGCCTCGCGCTGGCGCTGTCGTTATCGGAGCACCTGCCGCAGCTCTCCGGCCTTGGCGGCTCGGTGTCCCTCGAGTCGTTGTTCCTCGACGAGGGCTTCGGCTCGCTGGACGCCGAGTCGCTCGACCTGGCGGTGCAGGGCCTCGAGACGCTGGCGGGCGGGAACCGCGTGATCGGCGTGATCTCCCACGTCGCGGAGCTCGCCGAGCGCCTCCCGGACCGCATCGAGGTGGTGAAAGGCCCGGCGAGCAGCACCGTGCGCGCCTGAAGGCGGCGGTTGCGGGCGCTACCCGGTCGTCGTGCCCGTCTCCTGCGGCTGTGCGCCGTCCTCGGATACCGGCGCGCCGTCGGTCTGCTGCTCACCGCGGCGGCGGATGCGGTGGCCCAGCTGGCCCGCGGCGCCGAGGGCGTCGCCGAGCGCGTCGCCCAGGTTGCGGAGCAACGAGTGCCCCGGCAGGTACTCCCGGCCGATGCGACGCACGCGCTCCTCGCGCCGGCGGCGGCGGGCCGTGCCCTTTTGCCGCATGGTCTCCGCCAGCGCGCGCCGCAACTCGGGCGCCAGCAGGCGCACGGCGCCCTGTGGGTCCGCGTGTGCGCCGCCCGCGGGCTCGGGGATGATGGCGTCGATGATGTGCAGGTCGTGGAGCACCGAGGCGGACACGCCGAGCGCCTCTGCCACCTCGGGCGCCCGCTCGCGGTCGCGGAACAGGATGGCGGCGGCGCCCTCCGGCGAGGTGATGGCGTACATCGCGTTCTGTTGCATGAGGATGCGGTCGCCCACGGTCAGCGCCAGCGCACCGCCCGAGCCGCCCTCGCCGATCACGACGGCGACGGAGGGCGTGGTGAGCGCGGCCATGGTGGCGAGGCAGTCCGAGATCGCGCCGGCGAGGCCGGCGGCTTCGTCGCGCAGGCCGTCGCTGGCCCCGGGCGTGTCGACGAACGTGACCAGCGGAAGCTGCAGGCGCTCCGCCAGGCGAATCAGCCGCAGCGCCTTGCGGTAGCCCGCCGGCGTGACGCGTCCATCTCGACGCTCGCCTGCCGGGTCGAGGTCGCCGCGCTCCTGCCCGATCAGCACGACGTTCGTGTCGCCGAGGCGGCCAAGCCCGCCCACCAGAGCCGGGTCGTCGGTGCCGCTGCGATCGCCGAGGAGCGGCAGGAAGTCGCTGGTGAGACGGTCGATGTAGTCCAGCGATCGAGGCCGCTGGGGGTGGCGGGCCAGTTCGACCACAGCCCAGCCGGTCAACAGGGAACGCACGCCGACAGGTGGCGGCAGCAGGTCCGGGTCGGGCGCCGCGGACTTCTGCACCAGCGCGAGCGTGCGCACCAGGTAGTCGCGGATCGCCATCCGCGACAGCACGGCGTCCACCTGGCCGGCAGCGAGCAGGTCCTCGGCGTGCAGCGCCTCGCGCTCCTCGCCGGGGTCGTGTACCGCTCGCACGCGCGGGCCGGCGAAGCCGACGAGGGCGCCGGTCTCCGCGACGATCACGTCGCCCTGCGTGGCGTATGAGGCGTAGACACCGCCCGTGGTGGGATCGGCCAGGACGGTGACCACCGGGACGCCAGCCTCGTGCAGGCGCTGGGCGGCGCCGGCGGTCTTCGCCATCTGGAGCAGGGCGACCATGCCCTCCTGCATGCGGGCGCCGCCGGAGCAGGTCACGGCGACGAACGGCCGCTGTGCCTCGCGAGCGCGGTCCATGGCCGTCGCCACGCGCTCGCCTACCGCGAAGCCCATCGAACCGCCGATGAAGCGGAAGTCGCTCACCGCGGCGACCACGTCCATCCCGCCGATGCGCGCGGTACCGGTGACCACCGCCTCGTCACCGCCGCTGCGGCGACGCGCCTCCTCGACGCGTTCGGGATAGGGACGCGAGTCGGAAAAGCGCAGCGGGTCGGGCGTCTCGATCCCCGTGAAGCGCTCGTCGAAGGAACCCTCGTCGAAGAGCAGTGCGATCCACTCGCGGGCGGAAAGCGGGCCAGTCTCCGGGATCTCCGCATTCGTGTCCGTCGTGGGGCTGGGCGGCGCGGTCATCAGCGTCCTCCATCCGTGTCGCCCAGCCAGCATAGGCGAGGGCGACCGCCATCATTGTAGGCGACCGCCATCATTGTAGGAGCCGCGTATGGCGCACCTGTGCTGGGGACACTGCTGATATCGGCGATGTAATGTCCGTGGTCTGTTTCGTCAGACAATCGTCACAGAGTTGCGAGGATGCAGCCGCGTCCGCACACGGGACGCGCGGTGGCCGCTCAGTCGGCGGCTGCGCTGCTGCGCTCGGGATGCCCCAGGAACTCCCGGATCGTCGCCACGGTCAGATTCACCTGGTCGTGATGCAGCGGGTGCCCGGCGTCCGGGATCCGCACGGTGCGGGCGCCTCATCGAGGTCGCTGCCGGGGTCATAGCGTCAGCGTATCGCAGGGGGCGCGAGCGCTACGGCATTGGGACTCTGTGCTCACCTCGTGCGCGGCCGCGGCGCCTCGGGCTATCGTGCGGCGCATGGTCCAACGGCTGCCTGACTTCATCCGCCGCCGTCCGCCCCCGCGAGCGCTCGATTGGGTCGAGCGCTCCGTCGGTGGCGGCGCCCGCGTGCGCGCGGTCCGGCGGCTGCGCGGCGGCTCGTCGTCGGCCGTCCACGCGCTGACCGTCGAGGACGGCGAGGGCCGGCGTCGAGGGCTCGTCCTCCGCCGCTACGTGCGGGCCAACTGGCTCGACCTCGAGCCCGACCTTGCCGAGAAGGAGGCGCTCGTCCTGCGGGCGCTGGAGACGGGCGAGGTCGCTGCTCCTCGGCTGGTGGCGGTCGACGAGGACGGCACAGAATGCGACGTGCCCGCGGTGCTGATGGAGCGCATGCCCGGGCGTATCGACCTGTCGGTCGACACGCTGGCGCGCGGTATCGAGGCGATGGCGGACGCCGTCGCACGCATCCACGCCATCCGGTGCGAGGCCGTCCCCGGACTGCAGCCGTACGTCACCTGGGCCGACCTCGATGCGGTCTCGCCGCCCAGCTGGACTCGCGACGCCGGCGCGTGGAGGGCGGTCATCGAGGTCGCGCGGCGGCCGCTTCCGGACGTACCGCATGTGCTGGTCCACCGCGACTACCACCCCGGGAACGTGCTGTGGTGGCGGGGCCGCTTCGCCGGGATTACGGACTGGGTCAACGCGTCGTGCGGACCGCGCGGTGTCGACCTTGGGCACTGCCGCCAGAACATCGCGCAGTTGCTCGACATCGAGGCGGCCGAGCGCTTTCTCGCTTGCTACGAAGAGCGCACGGGCCGTGTGCACGACCCGTTCTGGGACGCGCTCTCGCTGGTCGACGGCGGGTTCGTGGGCGCCTCCAGCGCCGACGCCACACAGTGGCACGACGCCGGGCGCACGGACATCACCGTCGACGTGCTGCACGCCCGCCTCGACCAGTATGTGCGGCTCGTGGCGTCGCGGCTCTAGCACGCATGGCGGCGCTCTCGAGTTGACGTGCTCGCGGCGGCGTCCCTACCGTCGAGGCGTGAGCGATGACTCGGCGGACGCGCTGCCAGACGACCCCCTGCCACCCTTCGTCCGCGGCCTCCTGGATCCCGCTGCCTATCCGCACCAGCCGCCGGACATCCGGCTGGTACAGACCCACATCTCCTACGTCTTTCTCGCCGGCGATCTCGTCTACAAGGCGAAGAAGCCCGTCGACTTCGGCTTTATCGACCAGGTGGCCCCGGAGACCCGCGAGGCCTTCTGTCACGCCGAGGTGCGCCTCAACCGCCGCCTCGCGCCGGACGTCTACCTCGATGTGGTGCCGATCGTCCGCACGTCGGAGGGCGGGTACGCGGTCGAGGCGGAGGGCGAGGTCGTCGAGTGGGCGGTGAAGATGCGCCGCCTGCCGGAGGACCGCACGCTGGAGGCACTGCTGGGTGCGCACCGCGAGCCCCCGGACATCGGCGAGCGCCTGGTCGAGGCGCTGCTCGCGTTCCATCGGGAGGCCGGCCGCGTGCCGGACGACCCGGCATTCGCGGGCGCCGAGGCGGAACGTGGCTGGTGGGCGCGCGAATACGGCGAGGCCGCCGGTTTCATCGGCAGCACGTGGCGCCCCGTCGACGCCGAACGCACGCGCACCTTCATCGACCGCACGCTGGAGGCACAGGCGCCGCTCTTCGACGAGCGGCTCGGCGCCGGGCGCGTCGTCGAGGGACACGGTGACCTGCTGACGAAGCACGTCTACGTGCTCGGCCCGCGCCGCGAGGACCTGATGATCGTCGACTGCATCGAGTTCACGGAGTGGTTCCACTTCCGCTACCTGGATGCCGGCTACGACATCGCCTTCCTGGCGATGGACCTCGAGGCCGCCGGCCACCCCGGCCTGGGCGACGAGGTCGCCGGGCGCTACATCGCCGCCGCCGGCGACGAGACGATGGGCGTGCTCCAGCCGCTGCACCGTGCCTTCCGCGCGTTCGTGCGCGGCAAGGTGGAGTCCATCGGCGCCAACGCGTCCGAGGTGGACGCGGACCAGCGGCGCGCGCTCGGTGAGTCCGCCGCGCGCTACTTCGCGCTTGCCGCCGAGTACACGCGCCGCGCGACCGCGCCATGCCTGGTGGTGTTGTGCGGGCTCTCCGGCACCGGAAAGTCGACGGTGGGCGGGACGGTCGCGGGCCGTATCGGCGCCGCGCTCGTCGCCTCGGACTCCGTGCGCCGCGAACTGGCGGACGCCAAGTCGCTGTCGACCAGCATGTGGCAGCGCTACGAGGCGGGCGCGTACAGCGCTGAGATGGACGAGCGCACGTACGCCTCGATGCGCGAACACGCGCGCCGCCACCTGGCGGCCGGGCGCCCCGTCATCCTCGATGCCACGCATCGCCGCGCCGACGACCGCCGCGCGGCGATCGAGGTCGCGCGGGAGGCCGGCGTACCCGCGCTGATCGTGGAACTGCGCCTGACGGACGACGCGGCGCTGACGCGGCTGATCAACCGCGAGCGCCTGCGCGGCGTCGAGGTGCAGGCGGGGGCCTTCCGCCAGCACGTGACGTCCTTCGATGCCGTCTCTCCCGCCGAGGGCCGCTACCTGGCCCTCGATGCGTCGCAGACGCCGGCGGCGCTGGCCGCCGAGATCGCGGAGTCGCTGCCGGCCGCCGATTAGCGGTGGTTCGGCGCTCGGTTGGAGCGAGGGCGCGCGAAGCGGTAGGCTCCCCCCGCGCCTCGCATCGAGGCGCCCACCACGCGTCTACGAGCGGAGCCAGCCGTGCCCGAGTCACTTCCGCCCGACCTCGTCGACCTGCGTGACCGCGTGCAGGCATTCATCGACGACGACCTGCGCCCGCTCGACGACGCCCTGGGCGACGACGCGAACGCGCCGGTGCCCTCCGAGACGCGCCAGCGCGTGCGCGAACGCTCGCGGGAACTGGGCTTCTTCGGGATGACACAGCCGAAGGCCTTCGGCGGCTCGCAGGCCGGCCCGCTGGCGCTCACCGTGGTGCGCGAGACGCTCGCGGCGGCCAACCTGCGTGTTGCGGGCGGCGTGTTCGGCCCCGGCCCCGGCGTGCTCGGCGCTGCCGAGGGTGACCTGCGCGAGCGCTACCTCGAACCGCTACTCCGAGGCGAGAAGCGCGGCGCCTGGGCCTTTACAGAGCCCGGCGACGCCCCGCGGCCGACCTGGGCGAAGCGCGACGGCGACGACCTGCTCGTCACCGGCCGCAAGGCGTACGTCAGCGGCGGCGCAGACGCCGACTTCTACTCGGTGCTCGTCAACGTCGAGGAGGACGGCGCGGGCGCAGGCGGCACGGCCATGGTCGTCGTCGACCGAGAGTTGCCCGGCCTCACCATCGAGCGCGCGTTCGAGAGCATGGAGGGCGGCGGTCACGTCGAGCTGGCCTTCGACGCCGTGCGCGTGCCGCAGGCGCGCGTCGTGGGCCGCATCGGCGAGGGGATGCCGCGGGCTCTGGGCAACATCGGCCAGATGCGTCTCGGTATGGCCGCGCAGGCCACCGGACTCTCGATGTGGGTCACGGAGTACGTCGAGCGCCACATCACTCAGCCGCACCGCAGCGGCACGCGCCTCGGCGACCGCGAGGGCGTCCGATTGCACTACGGCGACCTGCGGATCGGCACCTTCGCCGCGCGCGCCACGCTCTACCGCGCCGCACGGCTTGCGGAGGCGGCATCGAAGCCGGAGGACGCCCTGAACGAGGGCATGGCGGCGAAGGTCTTCTGCACGGAGCATGCCGGCCGCGCCGTGGACACCGCGGTCCAGCTGGTGGGCGGGGCCGCGCTGATCAAGGGCCACCCCCTGGAGCGCCTCTACCGCCAGGTTCGCTCGATGCGTATCGCCGAGGGCGCCTCGGACATCCTGCGCCTGAACATCGCCCGCGGCCGCATCGAGTTCGACGCCGGGCGGCTGTAGCCCTCACGCCCACATTTGCCGGGATACCCGGCAGGCGGCCCCTCTCCCGCGCTGCGGGCGAGGGGAGCAAGAGGGAGGCGGGGGGAGCAGGGTGGTCACCCCGCGCGCATCGAGGGCCGCCGCATGGTCTGGATGATCCGGGGCATGCTCATCTGGGCCGCGCGACGTTGGCTCGCCGGACGGGCGCGCCGCTACGTACTCCACGGTGGCCGCCGAGCCGCCTGGCCCCTGGCGAAGCGCTGGGGCCGCGTCGTCATCGCGGCTAGCCTGCGCACCGGCGCGCGCGGCCTGGCCTGGTCCTACCGCCGCTGGGGCCGGTTCTAGTCCCCGCCTCGGGCGTACCATCCGCGCATGCGGGAGATCGATGAGCCGTCCGCGCGGCTCCGCGTCGTGGCGTGGAACATCCGCGCCGGCGGCGGGCGGCGCGTCGAGGGGATCGCTGCGCAGCTGGCGTCGTGGGCGCCGGGCGTCGTGGCGCTGTCCGAGTTTCGCGCGACGCCGCCGAGCCTGGCGCTCGCGTCAGCCCTGCGCGCACAGGGACTCGAGTACCAGCGCACGACTGCCGACCCTCGACTGCCGCAGGCGAACGCGCTGCTGGTCGCGTCGAGGTGGCCGTTGCGCGGCATCGGGCTGCGCGCCGTCGCCGGGCCGGACGACCTGCGTCGCTGGCTGCTGCTGCGCGTGGCGGCGCCCGAGGCAGCCGGCGGGCCCTTCGCGCTCGGCGCGATGCACGTGCCGAACTTCGTCAGCGGCCGGGAGCGCAAGTTGGGCTTCCTCGAAGCGATGCTTGGCGTCACGCGCCGCTGGCGAGGCGGCCCAGCCCTGCTCGCGGGCGACACGAACACCGGCCGCGCCGGCATCGACGAGCAGTCTCCGGTCTTCGACCGCCGCCACCATGCGTGGATGGAGGCGATGCACGGTCGCTGGCCGGACGCCTTCCGTTGCGCGCGGGGAGACGAGGCGCGCGACTATACCTGGTACTCCCCGAACGCGGGCAACGGCTTCCGGCTCGACCAGGCCTTCCTGCACCCCTCGATGGCCCGGCGGCTCCTCGATGCCCGCCACGAGTGGGCCCGCGACGGGTCCGGCCGCCGCGACGCGCTGAGCGACCACGCGGCGCTGCTGGTGGACTTCGCGTAAGGCGTCCTGAGTCCTCCTCCGCTCAGCCTCGCGCCGCGATCCAGGCCAGACTGCCGGTAGCACTGACTGCTGCCGCCGTTGCGACGAGCAGAAGGGCGGCGGGAGCGCTGGCCCCCGAGGGATCTCGGATCGGAGCGAAGGCGTCGATCTTGTCTTGAAGCTCCGACGGCGGTTCGACCGCGCGCCAGTATCCGCTGCCCTCGTTTACGTGGACGAGCAACTGATGCGCCCGCAGGTAGGTGTAGTCGAGGCGAGCGCCGTCGTCGAACAGGAGCGTCACCTCGATATCGGTCGACGCAACTGGCCACTCGACATCCCGCAATGCTCCGTCGTGCAACGACCGGGAATGTCGCGTGAACGAGACCCTCGGTCCGAGGTCGGTCGCGATGATGTAGCGCTCGTCCGCCGCGCGAAGCGACCCGAGCACCGCATCTGCCTCCGCCGGCGAGAGCGCGCGACCATCGACGGACACCGCGATCGGCTCCCCCAGCACCGCCTCGGCGGCGAGACGGACCTCAAGGATCGTGGGCGCCGGCCCGATCGCGCCAGCCTTCGTGAGCGCGATGTACCGCCGAAGTACGCGGTTGCGGTCACCGTCGACTGTCGCCCAGGCCGGCATCCCACTGTCCGAGCGCAGTTTCACGACACCGGGCGTAGGGTAGTACGTCGCCGTGTCGTCGGCGGGTAGCGGTGCGCCGATGGCTCTGGCAAGAGAAGCCCAGGTCCAGTCGTACACCTCGTACCCCACGCCGAGGTCGCCCAGCGGCGGAGCTCGAAGCAGGGTCAGCTGGGATTGGCGTGAATGTAGAAGCGGTTGTTCCTCGTAGGGGAGGGCGACCACCTCCGACAGGTCGCCGCCCGAGATCGAACGCGGCGGCCCCTTAGCTTCGACGGCCCCCGCGCCTATCAGGGCGGCGAGGAACACCGGCACCAGGACTGTGGCGGCAAGAGAGCGTGTCCACATAGAACCTCTACACCGCCAGGCACCGCCCGGTTCCCTCTACGTTGCCTACGGCTCCACTGTCCCGGGCTGCGGGTGTCCGGCGACGACGCGTGCGACGCGGCCGAGTTCCGGCTGTGCGGCCTCGAGGTCGGGGAGGCGGTCGTCGATGGATTCGCGTGTGGACTCGAGCATCCACACGTCGCCCGTGCGCGAGGCGATGGAGAGCGGCACCACAGCGTTCCAGATCTCGTTGGCGACCATCATCGCGGGGAGCATCGCTGCCTCGTCGGGCGAAAGCGGCGGCTCGGCGTGCGCGGTATAGCCGGTCATCCAGGAGTGCACCTTCGCGGCGTCCGCGCCGCAGTCCACGGCCAGGCTGCGGCCGATGTCGGCGACGCGGGCGTCCTCGTGCGCGAAGTCGAAGTCGAGGATGCCCGTCACGGTGTCGCCTTCGAACAGGACGTTGTTGCCGAGGCACTCGTTGTAGATCACCTGGTCGGGCAGGTCCGCGTAGCCCAGCGCCTCCAGCGCCTCGACGTTCCGGACGCGGGCGCCGTCCAGCGCGGCCGCGCGCCTCGCATCGATGCCTTCGAACCAGCCCAGTACTTCGGCGTATGAGCGATAGCCGTCCGGCAGCACGTACGTGTCGAGGTCGGTGACGCGCGAGAAGGTGGGGCGCTGGCCCGGCGAGTCCCACGCGCGGAGGTCGGTCTGGAGTAGCGCCAGCAGCGCGCCCATGCGCAGCAGCGAACGCCGGTCGTTGCGGGGCGGCCCGCCGGGGAGATACGGGAAGAGCGACCAGCGGCCATCCTCGGTCTGAACGACCATCGAGCCGTCCGCTGCCGGGACGGGGGCGGCGACGGGCCAGTCGCGCCCGGCGAGAAACGCGAGCAGGTCGTGTTCGTAGGCGGTGGCCTCCGCGGCGTGGCGCGGGTTGTAGCGGCGCAGCACGTGGTGCGGCCCGGTCGCCGGTTCCACGAGCCAGTGCTCGTTGACCGCACCTCCGCGCATAGAGGAGGCGCCGGCGCCCTCGAGGCCCCACGCGGCGAGGGCGCGCGCCACGGCGGTCGGGTCGTCGGTCATGCGTCGAGGATAGCGGGTGGCTGTCGGGTCCCGTGCGCGCCGTGCCGATCCGCGCGGCCACGCCGTAATATGCGCCGGCGATGGCGCCGCCATCGAGGGACCGGGCACGAGGGGAGCACCGATGGGCATCAGCGAGGCGCTGCTGCGCGCGCACCAGGGCGACCCGCTGCCCGAGGACTACGACCTCGATCGCCTCTCGCAGCGGCTCGACGAGCTCGGGCGCGTGGTCGTGCGCATCACGCCGCAGCGCGTGGTCGGACTCGAGCAGGCTTGACGCGCGGTCACCTCCGGCGGGCGGGCGTATGATGGCGCGCGCACCGGCCGCGGAGCGGCAACGAGGGGGACAGATGGCACACCAGACGGTCAACGGCGTGGAGCTGTTCTACGAAGAGATGGGCTCAGGAGACCCGATCCTGATGCACCACGGCTACACCGGGTCGCACGATGCGTGGCTCGACCTGATCGCCCCGCGCCTGCGGGACCGCTACCGGTGCATCGTCATGGACGGGCGAGGCGCGGGCGACAGCGCGCAGCCCGAGGGCGGCTACACGCTGGAGCAGTACGCGCTCGACGTCATCGGGATGGCCGACGCGCTGGGCCTCGACCGCTTCACCTACGTCGGCCACTCGATGGGCGGCGGCATCGGCTTCCGGCTCGGCCTGGACCACGCCGGGCGGCTGGACCGGCTGGTGCTCGTCGCGCCGATTCCATCGGGCGGTATCCAGGCGCAGCCCGAGGTACACGAGCAGGCACGAGCCTTGCGCGACGCGCCGGACGGCCGCGAGCAGATGCTCCGCCAGCGACTGGCGCTGCGCGTGCGCGCTTCGGAGGCAATGACCGAGCAATCGCTGGACCGCGCGCTATCCGTCTCGGAGGGGCACTTCGAGGAGTCGTGGCACGCGATGCAGGCGCTCGATGTCACGGACCGCCTCGCCGAGCTGACGACGCCGACGCTGATCGTCGCCGGCGCCGCGGACGGGCTGTGCGCCGCGAACGTGGCGGACTGGCAGCGCCTGCCGAACGCGACGCTCCACGTCTTCAGCCGCGTGGGTCACTCGATTCCGAGCGATGTTCCGGACGAGTTCGCGCAGGTGCTCGCCGACTTCTTCGAGCACGGCGTGGTGAACGCGCAGACGCAGCAGGCGAAACTGCGGGACGCGACGGGCGTGCCGGCCCGATAGCACGGAGCGGCGGAGCCCCGGTCCCGCTCGCGCTGACCCTGTCGAAGCGTGGGCGGGCCTCGATGCCCCGATGCGGCGAATGAAGCAGGAGGACACATGCCTCGAGCGACGGTCAACGGCATCGACACGGAGTACGAGGTGCGCGGCGACGGCGTCCCGGTGCTCTTCATCCACGGGGGATACGGCGGCCACGCCTCCACCCTCGCGCCGCTCGCGGAGCCCCAGGGCTCGTTCCTGGCGGAAGCGGGGCGGGCGATCACCTACGACCGCCGCTGCGCCTACCGCTCGCAGTACGTGCTGCACGAGTACGACCTCGCCGACATCGCTTCCGACGCCTTCGCGCTGCTCGACCACCTCGAAGTCCCGCGCGCGGTCGTGGTTGGCTCGTCGGCGGGCGGCCCGGTCGCGCTGCAGTTCGCGCTGACGTGGCCGGAGCGCGTGATCGCCCTGGCCCTGCCGAACACCGGCGCGGCCCTGATGTCGCTCGAACCGTACGCGGACCAGACGCGCTACACGCCGGCCGTCCAGCAGCGCCTGGAGTTCGTGCGCGGACGCCTCGCCCACGTGGAGGGGGCCCGCGCCGAGGGCGACCGTGCCGCCTTCGAAGCCCGACGGGAGGAGCTGCGGCATCCCCCCGAAGCAGCGGAGGGCGCGGCGAACCCGGCGCGCGCCGCGCAGCTGCGGGCGGCGCTGGAGGCAGCCTCCGACGACGACCTCCTCACCTACTCGACGGGCGAGCTGCGCAACCTCGGCGCGTACGCCGCGAAAGACCTCTCGCCTCGCCTCGGTGAGCTGAGCATGCCGGTGTGCATCGTGCACGGCGACGCGGATGAGCGCGTGCCCATCCAGTACGGCCGCGACCTGGCCGCCGGGATCGCGCAGTCCGAGTTCCACACGATCGCGGGCGCCGGCCACGGCATCACCTCGAATGCCGAGGCGCGCGGGATCCTCGTGGACTGGGTGCGCCGCGTGGCTGCCGGTGAGCCGGCGACGGCAGGAGGCCGAGCGTGAGGGGCGCTCTGCTGCGCGAGGCGCCGGGGCGCCTCGTGATCGAGGACCTCCAGCAGGAAGGCCCGCGCTCCGGCGAAGTGCTGGTGCGCATGGGCGCCGCCGGCGTCTGCGCTAGCGACCACCACGTGATGTGCGGCACCGCCGTACTCCCGATGCCGTGCGTCCTCGGTCACGAGGGTGCGGGCACCGTCGAGGCCGTGGGCGAAGGCGTCACGAGCGTCCGGCCGGGCGACCGCTGCATCCTCTCGTTCGTCTCGGCCTGCGGACACTGCGCGCGCTGCCGCACCGGCCATCCGCAGTTGTGCGACACCAACGCGCTGACTGGCGCCCGGCAGTACGACGGCACCACGAGGTTGCGCGACGCCTCGGGCGCCGAGGTGCTCCAGATGTCGAAGCTGGGCGTCTTCTCGGAATCCCTGGTGGGGCCGGCGCAGGCGTGCTTCCCCATCCCCGACGAAGTCCCGTTCGAGGCGGCTGCGCTCATGGGCTGCTCCGTGGCGACCGGCTTCGGCACGGTGGCGAATGCGCCCGGTGTGCGGCCGGGGATGACCGTCGCCGTCTTCGGCGCGGGCGGCGTCGGCCTCCACGCCGTGCAGGGCGCCCGCGTCCTCAACGCCTCGCGGATCATCGCAGTCGACGTATCTGAGTCGAAGTTGGAGTTCGCCGCGCGCTTCGGCGCCACGGACCGCGTGGACGCGAGCGTCGAGGACCCGGTCGAGGCGATCCGTGCGCTCACCGGCGGCGAAGGCGTGGAGTTCGCCTTCGACACGTTCGGCAGCAGCGCCACCGTGCAGGCCGCGGTGGACAGCCTCGGTAAGAACGGCGTCGCGGTGATCGCCGGGCTGGCGCCGCTGGGCGACCGTGCCGGCATCGACCTGGTGGACCTCGTGCGCAAGCAGAAGCGCGTGATCGGCGCGTACTACGGCAGCGCCAGCCCGCACGACACGTTCCGCCAGGTGCTGGACCTGTACCTGCGCGGCGCGCTGCTCGTCGACGAGGTGGTGCAGCGGCGCTATCCGCTGGACGAGATCAACGAGGGCTTCGCGGCGCTGGAGCGGGGCGAGAACGGCCGCGGCGTGATCGTCTTCTAGACACGAGCGTCCGCTGCGCCTCGCAGTGGGGGGTTCCTCTGACGAATCGTAGGCGGGGGCTGGGCCTCCGCCGGGCGGGTCTGAAAAATCCGTTGCGGATACTAGGATTCTCCCGATCAGGCATAGTGCCAAAGCCGAAGTGTTTGTATTCTGTCGACAATCCTGCGGCGGGCGGGCTGAAGGAGGAGATGGATACATGAACAAGGGTGAGTTGGTTGCATTGGTCGCCGCGACGTCCGGGACGTCTGCCAGCGACGCGGAACGAGTCCTGAACGGCTTCCGCGACGTGGTGCAGACGAAGGTGAAGTCCGGCGAGGAGATCACCTACCCGGGCCTGGGTAAGTGGAGCCGCGTCGCGCGCAAGGCGCGCACCGCGCGCAACCCGCGCACGGGCGAGACGGTGAAGGTCGCCGCCAGCAAGGCGCCGAAGTTCACCGCGGCCGCCGGCCTGCGCAACGTCGTGAACGGGAAGGCCGCCGCGCCCAAGCTGGCGAGGGTCAAGGCCGCCAAGTAGGCGGACCTCGTGGGCCTCGGGACCAGCCCGGAGGCCGGCTGCCATCGAGCGCTTCGGCCCCGCTCGCGTCGTGACCGACGAGACCGGGCGGCTCAATGAGCCGCCCGGTTTTCTTGTGCGCGCCACAGGGCCCCGCCCCCACCGCACGACCGAGACGTGAGGCCCCGGTACGCTGTGCCGATGGACAGCCTGGAAGCGCTCTGCGCCGAGGTCATCGAGTGCCGGCGCTGCCCTCGACTGGTGGAGTGGCGTGAACGGGTCGCCCGTGAGAAGCGGGCGTCGTTCGCGGACTGGGACTACTGGGGGCGCCCGCTACCGGGCTTCGGAGACGCCGCGGCACGCATTGTGGTCGTCGGGCTCGCGCCGGCGGCACATGGAGGCAATCGCACCGGCCGCATCTTCACGGGCGACCGCTCCGGCGACTGGCTCTTCCGCGCGCTGCACCACGCCGGCCTGGCGAACCAGCCCACGAGCGATCACCGAGACGACGGACTCGCCCTGCGCGACACGTACGTCACGGCCGCTGTGCGTTGCGCGCCCCCCGACAACAAACCGGCGCCCGCGGAGCGCGACAACTGCGCCCCGTACCTCGAGCGTGAGATCGCGCTGCTGAGGCGCGCGCGGGTCTACGTCGCGCTGGGCGCGTTCGCCGCTGGGAACCTCGCACGCCACTTCGCACTGCGGCCGCGCCCACGCTTCGGCCACGGCGTGGAAGTGCCGCTGCCGGGTGGCCGGACGCTGCTCGGCTCGTATCACCCGAGTCAGCGAAACACGTTCACCGGTCTGCTGACCGAGGACATGTTCGACACGGTCTTTCGCCGCGCTCGCGAACTGGCCGGTTGACCGCCGTCACCTCGGCGCCCCGCGCTGCCCGCCGGCGCCGCTCGTTGCATTGAGGGACTCGCGCGATTCAGCCAGCAGGCGGCGGACCTCGGCGTCCGAGGTGGGCTTGAAGTCCTGGTACCACAAACCGACCGCGCGGAATGGCTCCGGCGTGGCCGCGCACACGATGTCGTCCGCGATGTCGGCGAACTCCCGGCATGTCTCCACGGACGCCACCGGCACCGCGACCGTGATCGAAGACGGTTCGCGCCGGCGCAGCGCCTGCAACGCGGCTCGCATCGACGCTCCGGTCGCTAGCCCGTCGTCCACGAGGATGACCGGGCGGTCGGTCACATCGATCGGCGGCCGGCCGTCGCGGTACAGCTCCTCGCGGCGCCGTAGTTCCAGCATCTCGCCTTCCGCGACGCGCTCGATGGCCGCTTCGCTTACCCGCATGGCGTCGACGACCTCTTCGTTCATGGCGCGCCAGCCGCCGCTCGCGATCGCGCCCATCGCCAGCTCCTCGTGGCCGGGGAGGCCTAGCTTCCGGACCAGAACAATGTCGAGCGGCAACTCCAGAACGCGCGCCACCTCGAACCCCACGGGGACGCCGCCGCGAGGCAGGGCGAGCACCACCGAGTGGGAGGCGACGCCGCCGGGCCGGGCGGCGACCACACGGGCGAGCGCGCGGCCACCCGCGCGGCGGTCGGCGAAGGGGACCGGGAATTGTGCGACCATCGGACGCCCCCTGACTGACACCAGGACAGGCGTCGATGGCCGTCCGGTCCGCGGCGCCCCGACTGGTATCGGTGATCTCAACATACCGCGACGCTCAAGCGCTCTGCGCGCCGCTCTTCGCGCCGCTCTTCGTGGCGCCCTCGGACCGCGTGGTGTGGGGCCAGTCAGCCAGCGACCAGCCGGTCGAGGGCGGCGAGTAGCCGCTGAGGGGTGTACGGCTTCGGGAGGAAGCCCGCCGCGCCGCGCGCCGCGGCCTCTTCCTCCGAGGAGTACCCGCTGGCCATCAGCACCTTCAGGGACGGCGCCTGCCCCAGGAGTTGCTCCAGGGTCGCCCAGCCGTTGGGCGCGGGCATGTTCACGTCGATCACCGCGGCGTCCAGCGGGTGCGCGGCCGCAAGCCGCATTGCCTCCTCGCCACCCGTGGCAACGAGGACCTCGAAGCCGGCGCCGATGAGTGTCTGCTCCGCGATCTCGCGGATCAGTGGCTCGTCGTCCACGATCAACACACGACGGCCCCGCGGCATCGAGGGCCGTGCGGCCGGTTCAGCATCGGCGTCGGGTCGGGGAGCATCGTCCGTCGCATCGGTGGCCACCGGCAGGGTCGCGATGAACGACGCGCCCCGGCCGGGCGCCGACCGCACCTCCAGCGTGCCGCCGTGGTCATCGATGATCCCGAGGGCGGTGGCGAGCCCGAGGCCCGTCCCCTGGCCCGACCGCTTGGTCGAGAAGAACGGGTCGAAGACGCGCTCGCGCACCTCGTCCGGCATGCCCAGGCCGTTGTCCTCGACGGTCACGCTCGCCGCCGGCCGTGACGCCCGTTGGCCGTCGAGCGGCGGGAGGTGGCCGGTCCCGAAGCGCACCGTGATGCGCGGGTCGTAGCGGGACCCGTCCTCCGGGGCGCCCAGGCGCTCCTCCACGGCGTCGCGCGCATTCAGCAGCAGGTTGAGCACCACCTGCTGCACCTGGCCCTCGTCCGCCAGCACGCGCGGCAGATCCGGCGGCGCGTCCAGCACCTCGATGGCGATGCGGCGGTCGAAGGTCTCACGCGCGATGCCCACCGTCTCCGCGATCAGCGGCGGGAGCGCGACGGGGCGCCGCACCGGCGCGTCGCGGCGCGAGAACTGGAGGATGTGCCCGACCAGCTCGCCGGCACGCTCGGCGGCTCGCTGCGCGTTCGCGAGCCAGCGGTCGCTCGCGTCGGGGTCGCGCCGCACGAGGTCGAGACTGCCAGAAATCGCCGTGAGCAGGTTGTTGAAGTCGTGGGCGACACCCGCGACCAGCGTCACGAGCGCCTGGCTCCTCTGCGCCTGCTGCAGCTGTTCGCGCGTGCTCGACACCTCGGACTGCAGCGCGACGCGGTCCGTGACGTCCTCCATCTCGACGAGCAGCGCACCCTGTTCGTCGCCCGCCTCCGCGTCGAGCGCGATGATCGAGGTCCGCACCTCGCGCACTTCGCCGTCCGGGCGCTGGAGGCGATACGCGCGCCGCGCGGAGCGGGACGTGCCGGGATGCGCGGCGGCTTCGGCCAGACGCTCGCGCGCTTTGTGCCGTTCGTCCACGGCGAGCAGGTCGGGCCACCGGCGGCCATTGAGGTCGGAACGGCGGCAGCCGGCCATGGCAGCGAGCGCCTGGTTGCTGTAGACGATCGTGCCGTCGGGCGGGCGCACCAGCGCCACGCCGCGTGCCGAGGACTCGACCAGCGCCCGGTACCGTTGCTCGCTGGCACGCAGCGCGGCGTCGGCCTCCACCAGCGAAGTGATGTCACGGAACTCCAGAAGGATGCCCGGCTGCCCGCCTGCGAGCGCAAAGGGCGTCCCGCTCACCTCGACGTGCACGACCGCGCCGTCTTTGCGCAGCAGCCGCCGCCGCCCGGGCCGTGTCGTCTGACCCTGCCGCACCAGGTCGCCCCGTCGCCGCGCGGTGTCGCGGTCCTCCGGGTGGAAGAGTTCGATGGCGGGCCGGACCAGCAGCTCGGCCTCGGAGTAGCCGAGCATTTCGCACATCGCCTCGTTCACGAGGACCGGCGGTGATCCGGTGGGGCCCGCGATCACCGTCAGCCCCGACTGGACATGTCGCAGGATCGCCTGCAAGCGGTCCTCACTGGCCCGCAGTGCATCCTCCATGCGGCCCGCGTCCGGCGTCACCGGCCACCCACCTCGCCGGCGAATGCCGCGGGCGGCGCGCCGTCCCCCCACCACTCGATTTCCGGCGTCAGTTCGATGCCCGCGTGTCCGCGCACGCGCTCGCACACGAGCCGCATGACCTCCGCGACGTCCGCCGCCGTCGCCGAGCCGTCGTGCACGATGAAGTTCGCGTGCATGTCGCTCACCCGCGCGCCCCCGGCGGCGAGCCCCTTGCACCCGGCCGCCTCGACGAGCCGCCCGGCGAAGTCGCCGGGCGGGTTGCGGAAGATCGAGCCCGCGTTTGGTGTGGCGGTCGGCTGCGAGCGCTGGCGCGCCTCCAGCAGCCGCCGCATCTCCGCCTCGACCTCCGCCCGAGGGTGCGGCGTGAGCCCGAGCGTGGCCGTGAGCACGATCGCGCCCGAAGCACGCAGGCTGGTCGTGCGGTATCCGAAGGTGAGCGCCTCCCGTTCCAGCGTGCACACCTCGCCGCCGCGCAGCACCTCCACGCGCCGCACCAGGGCGCCGATGTCCCGGCCGTCGCCGATGCCGGCGTTGCTCTGCAGGGCCCCACCCACCGAGCCGGGGATGCCGATGGCAAACTCGAGGCCACCGAGGTCCCGCTCAGCGGCGGCGCGAGCGAGTGCCGGCAGCATCACGGCCCCGCCCGCCGTCACCTCGGGCGACTCGCGCGCCTCGGAACCGTCGAAGCGCACCTCGCCGCACGCTCGGCGCAGCGCCAGGACCACAGCCGTTACACCGTCGTCCGAGACGAGCACGTTCGAGCCGCCCCCCAGCACCCTGACTGGCAATCCGGCATCCGCCGCCCACGCCGTGATGCGCGCCAGCGTATCGATGTCCGGCGGCTCGCCGAAGTAGGCGGCCGGACCGCCAATCCGGAGGTAGGTATGCCGGCCGAGTGGCTCGTCCCGGCGCAGATCGAGTTCGCCCGGGGGTTCGGGGCGCGACAGCCGTGATGCACGCATGCCCTCGATCTTAGCCGGGCGGACGGGTGGCTGCCGGGTGATACTGGCGGTTGTTGCGAGTTCGAAAGGCTGGAGACACGCGTCTCGTGAAGGTGCTCCTCCACCTGGAGGGAGCGGCGGTGCTGGCCGGCGCCATCTGGGTCTACTTCGGCACGCTGAACGCGCACTCGGCGCCCTTCGTCGTGCTGCTCCTGGCGCCGGACCTGGGGATGGTGGGCTACCTCGGCGGCACCCGGCAGGGCGCCGCCTGCTACAACGCGACACACACCTACCTGCTGCCGGCGGTGCTGTTGGCGGCCGGCGCCCTGCTCGACATCGAGGTGCTGGCGGCGCTCGCGATGGTCGGCGCGGCCCACATCGGGATGGACCGCATGCTCGGCTACGGCCTCAAGTACCCCTCGGCGTTCCGTGATACGCACCTGCAGCGAGTTGGCGACGCGCCTCCCACGAGCGTCGAGGCGGAGGCCGCCCACTAGGCCGGCGGCTACAGCTCGGGACGCCGAGTGTGGTAGTCCGTCGCCTGCTGGTAGGCGTGGCCGATGCGCAGGACCAGCGCATCCGCGAAGAGACCTCCCGAGATCATCAGCGACGTGGGCAGTCCTTCTTCGTCGAAGCCGTTCGGCACGCTGAGTGACGGTTGATGCGTGTGGTCGAACACCGAGGTGTTGCGGAACTTGAAGGGAGGCGACGGCTCCGTATGCGGGTCTTCCGCGATCGGCTCCGCGACCGCCGGCGACGTGGGCAGCACATACGCATCGAAGCCGGCGAGCGCCGCCTCGTAGCAACGCTCGACGACCTTGCGCTGTTCCAGCGAGCGGATGTACGCGGGGAGCGGGAAATCGAGGCCCGCCGCCATCCGCCGCCGCACGGACTCCCCGATCGTCTGCGGGCGCGTGCGCAGGATCTCCTCGATGTAGCTCGCGCCCTCCGCGACCAGCAGCGGCGCCAGCGCGCCGCGCCAGTCGCCGTGCCCGGCCATCGGCTCCACGCTATCGATGCTCGCACCGAGGCTGCGCAGCACGTCCAGCGAGCGCTCGAAGTTCGCCGTCACCGCGGGCGCGCAGCCCTCCACGAGCGAGGGGATGACCGCGAGCCGCTGCCCTTCGATGCTCTGCCCGAGGCCGGAGAGATAATCGTCGGGCTCGCGCATGACGGAGTCCAGGTCGCGCGGGTCCGGGCCGGCGAGGACCTGGAGCATGAGCGCGCAGTCCTCCACCGTGCGGGCCATCGGCCCGGCGTGGTCCAGCGTCAGCGAGAGCGGCACGATGCCGCCACGACCGACGAGTCCGTACGTTGGCTTATGCCCTGTGATGCCGCAGAAGGCCGCCGGGATGCGGATCGAGCCGCCGGTGTCGGTGCCCAGACCGCCGAGCGCCTGCCCGGCCGCCAGCGCCGCGCCCGTACCGCCCGAGGAACCGCCGGGCACCCGGTCCAGCTTCCACGGGTTGTGCGTGGCGCCGTAGTGCACGTTGTTCGTCGTGCCACCCAGGGCGAGTTCGTGCGTGTTGGTCTTGCCGAGGATCACCGCCCCAGCCTCACGCAGCCGGCGCACCGCGGTGGCGTCCTCGGCGGGGACGCGCTCGCGGAACGCGCCCGTGCCGGCGGCGGTGACCACCCCTGCGGTGTCGTAGAGGTCCTTGACGGCTATCGGGATGCCATCGAGCGGACCCAGGCGCTGTCCGGCTCGTGCTCGCTCCGCCGCGGACTCCGCCTCGCGCATCGCGGAGTCGCCCATCAGACGCACGTAGGCATTGATCAGCCCGTCCGTCGCCTCGATGCGCGCGAGCACGTCGCGCGTGAGGTCGACGGGCGACAGTTCGCCCGGGGCGATGAGCCGTGCGGCTTCGGCGACGGTCAGATAGCAGCGGTCCGGGTGGGGTGCCTCGACTGGCGCGGCGGCGGTCATCGCTCACTCCTCGCTCGCCGCGCGATGATAACAGCGGGGCCGAGGCCCGGCGGCGGTGGCGCCCTCGGTTGACCTTGCGCACCGCACGTTCCTACGCTCGCGCGCATCCACGCTGCGGGAGGCGCCATGATCGATTTTGGGCTCGTCGACGCGGTCGATGCGGAGGCGATCGGCCCGCCGGGGCAGCGCACGTTCCGTCTGCGCGCCAACTCCGGCGACTCCTACGCCGCGCTCTGGATGGAGAAGGAGCAACTGATCGCCCTCGGGCGCAGCTTCTCGCAGGTGCTCGCGGAGCGGTCGAGGCTGCGCGGTCAGCCGGCCGAGGATGTACTGCCGATGGGTCCGTTCCCGGCGGACGCACAGGTGGACTTCCCCATCGCCCGGCTCGGCCTGGACTTCGACAGCGACCAGGAGCACCTCGTGGTGCTAGCGGACGACGCCGGCGCGGTGGAACGCGGCGACTCGCCCGCGTTCCGCATGGAGATGAGCCGCGCGCAGACGCTGTCCGTCATCAAGGTGATCGAGGAGGTCGTGGCGGGCGGGCGGCCGCTGTGCCCGCTCTGCAAGCAGCCCCTCGACGAGCCGGGCCAGCAACACTTCTGCCCTCGGTCGAATGGTCACTCGAAGGACCTCGCGATCCCGACGGACGAGGTCGATGAGGACGATGACGAAGACGACGAAGAGGACGACGACTAGCGACGGATGCGAGTAGCGGGGCGCCCGCGGTTAGTCCTCTTCACCCTCCGGGCGGATGAGGAGCACGGAGGCGCCCTCTACCTCCCGTACCACGTGGTCCGCCACCGAGCCGAGCACCGCGCGCTTCCAGCCACCTCGGCCGCGCGTCGCCATCACCACGACGTCGCAACCGTGGCGCTCCGCGGCTGCGACGATCTGGTCGCCCGGCGAACCTTCGAGCAGTTCGGCGCCCGCCGGGACGCCCGCCGCGTCGAACTCCGCCTTCGCCGCGGTCACGGTCTCCGTGGCGGCCTGGCGCTGACCCTCGACGACTTCCCCGGCGATCTCCGCCGTGATGCGCCCGCTGGGCAGCGGCTCGATCGTCGCCGGCGAGGTCTGCGCGATGATCTGCGCCTCGCTGTCGATCACCCGCACGATGACGGCCTCCGCGCCGGTCGCCTTCGCGAGCGCGAGCGTGTGGGGGACCGCCTGCGCCGACAGTTCGGAGCCGTCGAGCGGCAGCAGGATCCTGGTGAACATGTGGCGAGCGTCCCCTCGTGTGCGGGCCGGCAGGACAGGAGCCCGCCCGCCGCATCATAGGTTTCGACCCCGCCAGCGACAACGCGCGCATGGGATGTGGTGACCGCTGCGCCGGCGTCCTCGCGTGTCTGCATGCGGTCGCCTTGATACGATTCGGCTTCACGGCATCGGATCGCAATCGCAGGAGCGCCGCGCATGACCCTTGACCCTCGACACCGCAGCCGCACGATGGTGGACGGACCGGACCGCGCGGCCGCGCGTTCCTATCTGCACTCGGTCGGCTTCTCGCGCGAGGACCTGCAGCGCCCGCTGGTGATGGTCGCCCACGAATGGATCGGCACCATGCCCTGCAACTACAGCCAGCGCGCGCTGGCGCAGGAAGTCATGGCCGGCATCCGCGCCGCCGGCGGCACGCCGATGGAGGTGAACACCGTCTCCATCAGCGACGGCATCTCGATGGGCACGGAGGGTATGAAGGCGTCGCTGGTCAGCCGCGAGATCATCACCGACTCCATCGAGCTGTGTGGCGTCGGCTACTCCTTCGATGCCGCGGTCGTGATCGTCGGCTGCGACAAGACCATCCCCGCCGGTGCGATGGCCCTCGCCCGCCTCAACATCCCCGGGCTCGTGCTCTACAGCGGCTCGATCGCCCCCGGGCAATTCGAGGGCCACGACGTCACCATCCAGGACGTGTTCGAAGGCGTCGGGCAACACTCCGCGGGCAACATGAGCGACGAGCGCCTAGCGGCACTCGAGGCGGCCGCGTGTCCCGGCGCCGGCGCCTGCGGCGCGCAGTACACGGCAAACACGATGGCGACCGTCCTGGAGTTCATGGGCATCTCCCCCATGGGAAGCGCCACGGTGGGCGCGACCGATGATCGCAAAGACAGCGTCGGCCATCGTGCGGGCGAACTGGTCATGGACGTGCTGCGGCGCGGGCAGCTGCCGCGCGACATCATGACGCGGGAGGCGCTGGAGAACGGCATCATGTGCGCCGCCGCCACCGGCGGCTCGACCAACGTCGTGCTGCACCTCATCGCCATCGCCAACGAGGCGGGTGTGGACCTCGACATCGACGACTTCGACACGATCAGCGAGCGCACGCCGCTCATCGGCGACCTGCGTCCCGGCGGACAGTACGTGGCGCTGGACTGGGACCGCGCCGGCGGGACGCCGTTGCTGGCGAAGCGCCTGCTGGAAGCGGGGCTGCTGCACGGCGGCGCCGCCACGGTCACCGGCCGCACGCTCGCCGAGGAGGCGGCGGAGGCCATGGAGACGGAGGGACAGCAGGTCATCCGTCCGCTCGATCAGCCGCTGAAGGCGACCGGCGGGCTCGTCATCCTCAAGGGCTCGCTCGCGCCGCAGGGCTGCGTGATCAAGGTCGCCGGACACGAGCGCCTCACGCATCGAGGCCCGGCGCGCATCTTCGAGCGCGAAGAGGACGCGATGCAGGCGGTGCTGGACCACCGCATCCAGGCAGGTGACGTGCTGGTGATCCGCAACGAAGGCCCGAAGGGCGGGCCGGGCATGCGCGAGATGCTCGGCGTCACCGCCGCCCTCGTCGGCGCCGGGCTCGGCGAGACCGTGGCCCTGCTCACGGACGGCCGCTTCTCCGGCGCCACCCGCGGCCTGATGGCCGGGCACGTCGCCCCCGAGGCCGCCGCGGGCGGCCCCATCGCCCTGGTGCACGAGGGCGACACGATCTCCTTCGACATCCCGAACCGCCGCCTCGACCTGGAGGTGCCGGAGGCGGAAGTGGAGTCGCGCCGGCAGAGCTGGGCGCCACGGCCGCCGAACTACCAGTCCGGGGTCTTCGCGAAGTACGCCAGGCTCGTCACCGGCGCCGAACAGGGCGCCGTCACCCGCTGATGGACCGTCCTCCCCTCGGGCAGCCGAGGGGAGGGAGGTGGGCCAAATGATCCTGATCGCGGGCGCCAGCGGCTTCGTGGGACAGGCGTTGCTGAGCGACTTCGCGGCCGGCGAGAGCAACACCAACGGCCAACCGCAGTTGCGAGCACTCGTCCGCCGCGAGTTCGACGCCGTCCGGCTCCGCGAACAGGGCTTCGAGGCGGTCACCGGCGACCTGATCGCGCGACGTGGCCTGGACACCGCCATGCGCGGCGTCACCACGCTGGTCTACCTGGTGCACACGCTCGACCACGACGGCGATGTGGTGGCGAACGACCTGGAGGCCGTGCAAAACGCGCTGATCGCCGCGCGCGCCGCGGGCGTGCACCGCGTGATCTACCTGGGCGCCGTCGCCGCCTGGGAGGCCTCCACCTCCAAGCACCTCGTCGCCCGCTGGGCCACCGAGCTGGCGGTGCGGCAGTCCGGACTCGACTGGACCGTGCTGCGCGCCTCGTTCATCGTCGGCGCCGGCGCTACCCGCTTCGAGTTGATGCGCCGCCTGGTCAACCGCACGCCCCTGGTGCCCCTGTTCCGGTGGCGTCACACCGAGGTGGAACCGGTCGCACTGGCGGACGTGGTGCAGGCGCTTCGCATGGCCATCGACGACGGCGACATGACCGGGCGGGTATTCGACATCTGCGGCCCCGAGCGCATGACCTTCGGCGGCGTCGTGCGGGAGTGGGGTCGCTCGACGGGCAAGCGCCGCCTCTACGTGCCGGTGCCTGCCTGGGGTGAAGGCCTCGGCGCGCACCTCGGTTGGACGCTTGGGCGGCTGCCGAGGCGCGAGACTCGGCTCCTGCTGGAGACGCTGCGCGAGCGCCATGTCTGCGTCGACCCGTCGCGCCGCTTCCCACTCCCCCAGCGCCCGATGGCGTATCGCGCCGCCCTCGAAGCCGTACTGGAGCAGGAGCGGGGCTAGCTCCAACCCCGACTGCCAATGCAATGGTGCTGCGATGCCTCGCCCGGCGAGCCTGTCACGATCGTGATGATGCACCCTCTAGCGTGCGGGCATCGAGGGGAGTCATAGAGATGGCCACCAAGGCGGAACGCTGCGAGGAACTAAGGGACGCGTTGAAGGACGCACGGGCCAGGTTGGATCCGCCGGCGCGTGACTCGACGTTCTCAGGCGCTCAGGGCGCACACAACGTGGACCCGCGCGACATGACGCCCGACGCGGATCCGGGCGTGTGGGAGGACATCCGCCACCTCGAACAGGCGCTCCGCGAAGCCGGTTGCGAGCCGGAATAGCGATCGCTCGTGCATCACCCGAGTCTGCGAGCGTAGGACGAGCAGCCGCGCATCACGGTCCACCCTCGGCGGCCGTATCACAGGTGAGTTCCCGGTGACTAGAATCGACGCGTCGGTCCGCGAAGAGCGAAGGGGCGCACGATGTACGGGACGATTGCCAGGATGCGGATCAAGCCGGGTGCGGAGGCGCTGTTCCGCGCGCAGATGGACGCGATGGGCAACATGAGCCTCCAGGGCCATGGCTGGATCTCGACCATGATCTACCAGTCCGACTCCGACCCTCGTGAGGTCTGGATGGCGGTCACGTTCGAGAGTCGCGAGGCGTATCACGCCAACGCCCAGCGGCCGAACCAACACATGCACTACCTGCTCATGCGTGGCTGCATCGAGGAAGACCCCGAGTGGCACGACGGCGAGATCGTGGCGCAGATGCCCGCCGGGTGGCTCGACCGGACGCGGGACGCCGAGGGTGCACGCCAGGCGCAACGGTCGAGCGCGACCGAGACGGCGGGCGCTTAGTGACCCGGCCATCTGAACCACCTCGGACGAAGGCTGAACTGGTCGACCGCATGCGCTCGGCCTACGCGGCGTTCGACGAGGCGCTCGCCGAGGTGCCGGAGAACCGTCTGCACACACTGGGCGCCGCCGGCGACGACTGGTCCGTCCGCGACGTGATCGCGCATGTCGGGCAGCCGTGGCTGGCCGGTCAGCTCGAGGCAGCGCTGCGGGGCGAGCTACCGACGGCCCTCGAGTGCTACGGCACCGAGGCGGCGCCGCCGCCCGGCACGGACCTGAGCACCAACGACGCCCGGAACGCGGCGGCATACGAGCGCGACCGTGACCTCTCGCTGGACCACCTCCGCGAGCGTGAGGCCAGGTCCCGCGCACGGATGCTCGATGCCGTGCGAGCGATTCCCGAGGAAGAGCTGTCCGTCGAGTACACGATCGTCGACCACCTCGGGCACGTCGGCCACGTGCGCCCGGTGCAGGACGCCGAGCAGGGCTTCCCGCTCGCGAGATGGATCGCCGGCAACTCGTGGTTCCACTACGAGGACCACGCGGCCCAGCTTCGCGCCTTCCTCGAGACGCTAGAGGCCTGAGCGACATGGGGGACGGCAGCACGCTGCGCCCCTACGAAGACCGTCCCCTGTAGGGGCGCAGCGTGCTGCGCCCGCTTCCCAGCGCCTGGAGTAGGGCGATGCCTACAACCGCTCGCGGATCCGTCGGGCCTGCTCGTCGAGCTCGTCCCGCGGCGGGGACGCCGACTTCGAGAGGTAGACGCGGAGCAGCCCGTCCTCAAAGTAGCGCGGCCAGACGTGAAAGTGCGCGTGCGGTACTTCTTGGCCAGCGGCCTCCCCAATCGCGTGCGAGATGCTTATACCCTCAGGTTCGAAAGCGGCCGTTACCGCTCGGGCGATGCGTACCACCGTGAGCATGACCGCGCCCGCGAGGTCATCCTCAAGCTCGCGCGCGTCGACGCGATGCGCCTTTGGTACAACCAGGACGTGACCCGGATGGAACTGGTGCAGGTCCATGAACGCGAGCGTGCGTTCGTCCTCGTGCACGACACTGGCCGGAGCGGTGCCGGCCACGATGTCGCAGAAGATACAGCGTTCGGACATCGGGACCCGGCTAGCCCTTACTCTGCCCCGAGGATCGGCCGCCAGGATGCGGCGTTGAAGCCGCCATCGAGGTGAATGGTCTGGCCGATGAGCATCGGTGCTTCATCGGAGCAGAGCCAGGCGACGGCGGCCGCGACGTCATCGGGATGGACGTTGCGCCCGGCGGGGACGTGCGGTCGGACCCGGTCCGACACGTCCGCGCGGTAGGAGTGGTCGCCGTCGGAGCCCTCGACCCAACCCGCCGACACGGCATTCACGCGGATGCCGCGCGGCGCCAACTCCACGGCGAGGTACATGGTCAGGGAGGCGAGCGCCCCCTTGCTCACGCCGACGGCGGCGTAGTCCGGCAGGTAGTGGAGCGCGCCGGGCGAATGCAGGTTCACCACGGCGCCACCGCCGCGCGCCTCGAGGAGCGGCGCGGCCATCTGGGCCGCGGTCCACGGGCCAAAGAGGTTCACGTCCATCGTGCGGTGCAGGTGCCTGGGGCGCTGCTCCATCGCCGGCCGCGGGCGCTCGAGCCCACGTGCGGCGTTGTTCACCAGCGCGTCCAGCCCACCCCACGCCTCGACGCGCTCGAAGAGCGCCCGCAGAGCCTCCGGGTCCCCCACGTCGGCCAGGACCGGCTCGGCCTCCACGCCCAGCGCGCGGCACTCCTCGGCTGTCGCCTCCGCGGCTTCCAGCGAGCGCGCGTAGTTCACCAGGACGTGCATCCCCTCGGACGCCAGGCGGAGGGCGATGGCGCGGCCGATCCCGCGCGAGCCGCCGAGCACGACGGCGCGTTTGCCAGCGAGCGAGTGATAGGTGCGCATGAGGGCAGTATGTGGGCGGCCCCGTCGCGCGTCGAGCGACCGTGCCGCTACGGGGTCACGTCCTCTGGGAGACGGCCACCGTATAGTCCCGGCCCTGCTTCAGCTTCTCGTAGTCGCCCAGGTGGCGCTCCATCAACCGCCGCACGAACTGCCGCATGCCAGTGAGCCCCACGATGTACAACCGGCCGCCCGGGCGCAGGTGCGCCGCCGCGTCGGCCACCATCAGTTCGAGCATCTCGTTGCCCGCGCGCGCCGGTATGTTCGAGGCGATGAGGTCGAACTGCTCGTCCGCGCCGATGTGGCTGAAGGCGTTGCTCAGCCGCACCTCGACGTTCGCGAGACCGTTCAGGTCGGCGTTGCGGCGCGCGTAGTCGACCGCGACAAAGTCCTTGTCGACGAGCAGGGTGCGCCCACCCGGCACCAGCCGCGCGAGCGTCAGCCCGATCACGCCGTATCCGCAGCCGAGGTCCAGGCAGTCCGCCGCCTCACCCACCTCGATGAAGTCGAGGAGCAGCCGCGACCCCGAATCCACCTCCCGAGGCGAGAACAGCCCCCACGTGCTGCGGAAGCGGAGTTGCTGGTCGCGCAGCGTCGCGGTGAACTCGATGTCCGCGCGCAGCGCATCGAGGCGGGAAGTGGCGCTGGCGTCCGTCACAGGTGATCCTTCCGAGCGATCGCGCGCGCGTCGGGCGCGATCGCTGGGGCGCGCAGGCGCGTCCTCGTCCTCAATGCTGCCTCCCAGCCGTCCTTCGCTACGCATCTGGCGGTGCCCTCAGGGTCCGCACTTGCGCCGCGTGCTCGCGGTCGTGACGAGCGAGGTATCCCAGCAGATACCTCGGTGTCCGCCGTTCACCCGCAGGCAAGGTGAAGGGCCGGTCGAGCGCCTCGGCGTCCAGCTTCTCGAGTAGCACCAGCGTTGGGTGCCGGGTCTGTTCGAGCCACTCCCGCAGCAACTCGGGCGTGTTGAGGTGGGCCGGGCACCGGCGCGCCTCGAAGCGGTCGATAGCCCGGCCGCCCCTCGCCTGGTCGATCATGCGCCGGAACCAGTCGTCCAGCAGCCCCACG
The DNA here is from genome assembly GCA_009379925.1 of Dehalococcoidia bacterium. Taxonomy (GTDB): domain Bacteria; phylum Chloroflexota; class Dehalococcoidia; order UBA2979; family UBA2979; genus WHSU01. Next base: position 28,368 of record WHSU01000016.1, read on the forward strand.
TGCCAGAGCACGTCCCGCACCGGCCAGCGCTGCTCCCCCTCCGTGACCTCCCCCAAGGGCGGGCGCACGAAGTCCTCCTGCGTCACGCCCTCGAGGGACGCCAGCAGTTCGGCGCGCGCCGCCGCCATTTCGTCTCGCAGCTCGTTGGCGGTGGTCATGCGCGGCCCCTCACCTGCCCGCGGCGTTGTCGTGCGCCGGAGCGCGTCAGAGGCTAGCGGAGAGCGGCAACCGCACGTGATGTAGCCATCGCGGATGGGCCGACAGGATGCGACACACGAACGCCCCCGCGACTGGTTCGATGCGCGTGGCCCTAGGGAAGGAAGTCGAGCACGGATCCTGTTGTCACGCCGCTCAGGCGCTGATGCATGTGCGCTGCCTGGCTCTCCGTCAGCCCAGAAATGATGTCCGCGACTACTCGGGCTTCGACCTTGACCCGATTCTCAGGCTCCTGGACACCCTCAAGTTCCTCGTCCAACAGCTCGGCCGCACCATCCGGTATGAGACGACGGCCGCCGTGCGTAATGTCGTCTTGAAAAATCTGGAAGAGATCGCGAATCACCTGCCGCTGCCCGTGCTGCAACGAAGCCAATGCTCTATTGCGGATGACGTAATGGGCCGTCAGTTCCTTGAGAAGGATAACCTCAAGCTCCGCCTGCTCCTCGATGCGGATCACCCTGGGGTCGTTGGACGTCGGCTCCCGCAGCTGCAGCGGACGGCCGCGATCATCCGCCCCCTTCACGTAACGACTGATGAGCATGCTTGTGTAAGAGCGCAGCTGCGCGCGGTGGTCTCTGCTGCCGTTGAAGCGATCGCCGATTGGGAAAACCGCGAAGAGGCTGGACCAGACTCCATCGAAGTCGTCCCGAGCGAAGGGTGCGCCGTCAACTCGCGACGGTGGCGAGTCCTTGGCGGCCCAATAGCGCAGTAGCTCCTCGATAAACTTGCGGAAGTAGGCCTCGTCCAGGGCCAGACGTTCTAGGGGGATGAGACCTGCCCGGAAAAAATCGTACAGGTCGTGCACGGAGTACGCGACGTCGTCCGCCCAGTTCATGACTTCTGCTTCGGCGCTTCTAGCCGTAGCAGCACCCACCCGTGCCCACTCGAAGTCATCCTGCTCGGATCGATAAGCGCCGAACTTCCTCCTGTGCTGCCCATCCGACGCGCGGAGCCATGGATACTTCAAGATCCCGTTGAGAGTCGCGCGCGTAAGGTTCAGTCCCCGAAAGTTCGCGTTTCTGACCGCGAGCTTCGTAACGATTCGGAAGGACTGCGCGTTCCCCTCGAAGCCATCGGGGTTGTGATCCTCGACGAGCCTACACAGCTCCTCCTCGCCGAGGTGACCGAACGGCGGGTGCCCTAGGTCATGGGCGAAGGCAGCCGCCTCAGCTGTTTCAGGGTCAAGGCCACCGACCGCCTCAAGTAGTTCCCCCTGCTCTCGAATCAGCAGTTCTGCGAGTCGACGCGAGATCTGTGCAACTTCGAGGGTGTGCGTCAGACGATTGTGGAAGACATGCGCTTCGGAGGCCGCAGCGACTTGGCTGGTACCATCCAGGCGTCGGAAAGCCGTAGTGAACAGGATTCGGTCGCGGTCACGCTGCGGGGCTAGGCGGTTGTCTGGAACCCGATCTGCTTCATGACGGGACTCATCGCGGAGAGTCACTGGACTGTTGATCGTCAGCGGCAGCTAGGCAACTGCGGGCTGAGGGACGTCGAGCGTGTGATCCCAATTGAGAACTAGCTGGCCCGAATTCAACAAGTCGAGCAATGCCCTGCGCACGTCGAACTCGTCGACTCCAGTGAGACGGCCGATCACCTCGGCGATCAGCTCGCGAGGCGTTAGCTGCGAGCGTGCGCCCCTAACTCGCTGTATGACGAGATCCACAAGCTCGCTCACCGTCACAGTACTCCCCCTCCCTCGACTGTCGGAATATACCTGACAATTCGGTTTCGATCGTTGACAGAATGTGGACATCCGGGAGATTTATGTAGATCTTGATGCATCCATGGTTCCGCCCTCAGTTGCCCGCGGCGTTGTCGTGCGCCTCGGACGCCGACATGCCGACGGCCACGGCGGGCGCTGGCGGCGCCTCCCGTGTGAGCGCGAGGAAGACGCCGGCGCCCGCGAGCATGGCGACGGAGGCGAGGCCGAAGACCGCCGCGACGCTCGTCGCCTCGACGACGAAGCCACCACCGAGGGAGCCGAGCAGGATGCCGGCGGCGAAGGCCATCGACATCAGGCTCATCGAGGTCGCCATGCCCAGCTCGCGCCCGACGTCCACCTGGATCGCCTGCGCGGCCACGTTGATCAGCGCGCTCCCCACGCCGACACCCAGGACGAAGCCCAGGAGGATGATCCAGTAGACCTCGGTCATCGCGATCGAGAGGTAGCCCACGGCGACGAGGATGGCGCCGATCATCACCAGCTGCCGGCGGCTCATGCGGTCGGCGAGCAGGCCGGCCGGCGCCTGCAGGATGCCGCCCGTCAGCTGCTGACCGGCGAGCAGCACGCCGACCATGGTCGCGCTCGCCAGCAGCTCCTCCTCGAGATAGATGGCGACGAACGAGAACGATGCGCCCATCGAGAACGAGAACGCCGTCCGAACGGTGAAGAGCGCCTGCACCACGCGATTGCGCAGGATGCTGGCCCAGGGCGCGGGCGGCACGATCGCCGCTTCGCCGCCATCGGCCCGGCGCGCCTGCCTCGGGAGCAGCAGCCAGACGGCGGCCGAGGAGACCGCGAACAGGATCGCCATCGAGAGGAACACGGTGTCGATGTCCGTCTGGTCGCGGATGACGCCGGCGACCAGCGGACCAAGGCCCATCCCGGCGAAGGTGGCGACGCCGAAGACGCCCATGAAGCGCCCCTCCTGCCCCTCCGGCGCGAGGTCGCCGATGTAGGCGCTGGCCAGCGAAAAGATGAGCGCCGAGCCCACGCCGGAGAAGGCGCGGAGCAGGATGGCGGAGGTGACATCCGAGGTCAGCCACCAGCCGGCCGCGGCGATCACATAGGTGACCAGGCCCAGGATCAGGAAGGGCTTTCGTCCGTACTGGTCGGCCATCCGCCCGCTGAAGGGGCTGATCAGCACCTGTGTCAGCGCGAACGACGAGAACGTCAGCCCGACGGCCGCCCCGCTGGCCCCCAGTTCCTTCGCGTAGACGGGAAGGATCGGCGTCGCCATGCCGATGCCCATGGTCGCCATGGCCATCGCGAAGCAAAGGACCAGGTACGGGCGGGTGAGCATCCCGCTGCCTCCGTCGGACGTTGCCGGAACCCAGTGATCGAGGCGCGGCGTGGCGCCGTGGCTACTCGACCAGGCGGCGGAGCAGCGCCTTCAGGCGTGGCGAGCGTTCGACTTCGCGGCGCAGGGCCTCGAACTCCCGCTCGTTGACGATGAGGGCGCGGTCTTCCATCTCACCTTCGACGGCGTATGCGGCGAAGCGAATGGCCTGCTGGCCCTTCTTCTCGCCCAGTTCGTAATGCAGCAGCTGGAGCGCCGGGGCGTGGAGGCCACCCTCGATGGCGGCTTCCTCCACGATCTGGCCGCTCCCCCAGGGAAGCGTGAAGGCACGCGGGATCCGACGCTGGGGCATGGCGCCACCTCCGGCGTCGATGCTACGACGCGGCCTCGAGCTGCTGTGCGGCGGCCTCGCAGGCGCGGCCGAGCCGCCGGGCGCCCTCGCGCAGGTCGTCGATGGACGCCCAGCTGAATGCCAGGCGGATGTGGTGGCCGCTGGGGTCCTCCCGGCTCGGGAAGAAGGCGTGGCCCACGGGGAACGAGACGCCCTCGTCGAGCCCCGCCGCCTGCAGGGCGTCCGCCGTCAGCCCGTCGCGGAGGGCGCACCAGAGGAAGAACCCGCCGGCGGGCTTCTTGAACGTGAGGTACGGCTCGCAGTGCTCGTGGAGCGCCGAGGTGAGCACGTCCAGCTTCTGCTCGTAGAGCGCCCGCATGCGCTCGGTGTGACGGTCCAGCTCGCCGTCCTTCATGTACTCGAACAGCATGCGGTGGAGCAGCGGGCTGTTGCCCATCTCGAAGCGCATGCGCGTGCAGCGCTCGATGATGTCCGGGTGCGCATGCACCCAGCCGACCCGCAGCCCGGTGGCGATCATCTTGGAGAACGTGCCGGCCGTGATCACGCCCATGCCGCCGGACAGGGCCGACAGTGCGGTCGGGGCTACCTCGCCGAAGTAGATCTCGCCGTACGCATCGTCGTCCAGGATCAGCGCGCCGTGGCGCGCCGCGATGCGGAGCAGGTGCTGGCGGCGGCGCAGCGACATGGCGGCGCCCATGGGGTTGTGAAAGTTCGAGATGGTGTATATGAACTTGACGCGCTTGCCCTGCGCCACCAGGCGCTGCATGAGCGCCTCCAGTTCGTCCGTGAACATCCCCTCGTGATCCATGCCGACGGAGTGGACCTCCGCCTGGTGGCCACGAAAGGTCCGAAGCGAACCGGAGAACGTGGGCGCCTCGGAAATGACGACATCGCCGGGCGACAGGAAGGCTGCGCACGCGAGGTCGATCGCGCCGGCGCTGCCGTTGGTCAGCGTGAAATGCTCGGCAGTGACCGGGACGCCTCGGTCCCGCGTATAGCGGCGCGCCAGTTCGTCCCGCAGCGGGTCAAATCCCACGCCGCCGCCGTAGCGCAAGGGACCGTCGTCCGGGACATCGAGCGCGCGCTGCATCGCCTCGAGCAGTTCGCGGCGCGGCAGTGTGTCCGGGTCCGGGATGCCACTGCCGAGGCTGATCAGGGGGGTCGCGGACTGCATCCGGTAGGAGATGCCCCAGTCGGTAGCGGTGCCGGCGCTCAGGTACTGGGCAGCGTCACTCGTCAGGGCGTCCAGGTCGTGCTGTGACCAGACTGCTGCGAGTTCGTCGGCGAGGCTACTTGCGGATTCCACCGTCACGTCGATGCCCCTAGTTGTCCAGCCCGAGGATTTGCGTCCTTGCGGCCCAGCGTGTGACCACGCGCATGTATTCGGGACATGCTAGGAGCATGCCGTTATGCCTTCAACTAGATTCCCGGAATCGTCAGCCCTTCTCGGGCTCGCGCACGCGACGGCAGTCGCGCAGCGTGTAGTCCTTTGGGTGACTGTGCGGCACCGACCCGTCCGGCATCACGATCTCGTGCAAAGTCCCGATGTGCTGTCCACCCGATGTGAGTAACTTTACGAACCGTGACTCTCCGCCCGCGTATTGGGGGTTCGTTGCGCGGCTGGGGCTTGCGATACTCTCTAGGAGGAGTCCAGATGCTCGCTTCTTGGAGACATCGTTGTCCTCCCAGAGCCGCATCAGGTCTGCACGGGAGATAACATCGATGTCTGACCTGCTTTCGATTTGGAAGTTGACCGAGGACGACGTCCGTCAGGTCGTCCGGACAGCGCTGACGCGCGGGCTCGATTCTGCCCGCATCGCCGACTTTGTCGCCAGCGTCGACTGGTCACACACCATCGACCGCCGACCTGCGATCGCCGACCTCCTCGGGGAACTCGAGGCATGGGAGCACGAGTACACCGAGGGTGACTCCTCGAAGCGCGAATACATCGAGCGACTGCTGACGCTCCTCCCCGAAGGCGAGCGAGCCGCGGCGCGCGAGCGCGCGCTGTCAGCGGCCTAGCGATCCGGATCCTCGCCTAGCCCTCGCCCTCTCGCGCGACGCGTTCGAGCGCGCGACCGAAGCGCGTGATCGCCTCGCGCAGGTCCTCCGGAGGGAGGGCGGAGTAGACGAGGCGCACGAAGCCCTCCCCGCCCCCGTCCGCGTAGTACATCGTGCCCGGCGTGACCGCGACGCCCTCCTCGGCAGCCGTTGCCGCCACGCGCGCCGCGTCCAGGCCCTCGCGCAGCCGCAGCCAGTGGAAGAAGCCGCCCGCCGGCTTGCGAAAGGTGATGTACGGCTCGGCGTGCTCGACGAGCGCGGCTGCCGAGGCGTCGCGACGCGCTCGATAGATGTCCTGTAGCACCTTCACGTGCGGCTCGTAGGCGCCCGACCGGAGGTAGTGCAGCAGCATCCGATGGAGGAACGGCGACGCGCCGTTGTCGAAGCGCATGAACACCAGCCGCTCGGTGATCGCCGGCGCGGCCAGCGTCCAGCCCACCCGCAGCCCGGTCGCGATCGTCTTGGAGAATGTGCCCAGGCGGATCACACCCTGCCCCTCGGCGACCTGGAACAGGGGGGGCGGTGGCGGACCATCGAGGTCGATGCCGGTGTACGCGTCGTCCTCCACGACCAGCGCTCGATGCTCGGCGGCCACGCGGACGATGGCCTCGCGACGCTCGAGGGGCAACGTCGCCCCCGACGGGTTGTCGTAGTTCGGTACGAGGTAGATCAGCTTGGCCGGCGCTCCAACGGCGCGCTGCTGCTCCAGGGCTTTGCGCAATGGCTCGGGCCGGAGCCCGTCCTCATCCTGCGGCACGTCGACGACGCGTGCGCCGCGAGCGCGGAACGTGCGGATGGCGCCGGGGTAGGAGGGCGCGCCGACGATCGCGACATCGCCCGGGCTGAGAAAGGTCGCGGCGACCGTGTCGATGCCGTGCGCGCTACCCGCGGTCAGCGAGACATGCGCCGGCGTCAGGGCCAGCCCGGTCTCCGCGGACTGCCGCTCGGCGATCCAGGCGCGAAGCGGCTCGAAGCCCTGTTGGCCGCCGTAGGTGAGGGCGCCGGCGGGGTCCTCCGCGAGCGCCGCGACGGCCGCCTCTGCCAGTTCGCGCGCGGGCAGGCTGGCGCGGTCGGGGACGCCGGCGTTCAGGTCGTACGGGAGCGGCGAGAGCGACGTGGGCTGCGCGAGGGCGCGCACCGCCGGTGCGAGGAGCGCCTCGATGGCCGCCTCGTCCCACTGTCCGCCTGGCTGCGCCGCCTGGTCTGCGCTCATCGGCCGTCAGGGTACCGCGCCGCGCTCGCTATAACCCATCGCCATCGTCGCGCCGGGTTGCTGACGCATACGGTCGGTATGGCAAGGGGCGGCTCCGATCCGTAGGATGCGCCCAACCGCGCGAGACACCGGCGAGAGGGGGATGCGATGCCAGGGCCGCTCAACGGGATCAAGGTGCTCGAGTTCACTCAGATCATCGCGGGACCATACGGCTGCCAGAACCTTGCCGATATGGGCGCCGAGGTGATCAAGGTCGAGCCACCGGAGGGTGAGCCGTGGCGTCAGTTCTCGCAGTTCATGCCGAACGAGGCGAAGTACTTCCAGTCGCTCAATCGAGGCAAGAAGTCGCTGGTGCTGCGCCTGCAGGATGAGAGCGCGCAGCAGGTGGTCTACGACCTGCTGCCGCAGATCGATGTGGTCGTCATCAACTACCGGCCCGATGTCCCGGCGCGGCTCGGTATCGACTACGACACCCTGAGCGAGCTGAAACCCAACCTGATCTACGTGGACAACACGGCCTGGGGGCGCCGCGGGCCGTGGGCGCACCGACCCGGCTATGACATCGTGGCGCAGTCCGTGTCCGGCCTGATGGCCGCCGAGGGGAAGCTCGACAAGAACGGATCGCCGCGCCAGATCACTTCGACGGCGATCGCGGACTATGGCACTGGCGTGGCGATCGCGTGGGGCGTCTGCGCCGCGCTGTACCACCGGGAGCGTACCGGCGAGGGCCAGCTCATCGAGTCCACGCTGCTGAACACGGCGCTGGCGTTCCAGGGCAGTTCCGCGTTCGACTTGCCCGTCGCGGACGCCGCCGTCCATGCCCGCATGGAACGCGTGCATCAGCTACAGGAGCTGGGCGCCCCCTACGCCGAGTTGCTCGCCGCACACAACCCGCAGGCCCTCCTGACAGTCGGCAACATCTACTACCGCGTGTACTCGACGAAGGATGGCGCGGTGACCATTGGCGCGCTGTCACCCTCGCTGTTCGCGAAGGTGCGGGCGGCGCTGGACACCGAGTTCCTGGGCTTTGCGGACCCCGAGTTCAACCCGCTGGACCCGGAGTGGAGCGCGAAGGCTACCAGGGCGGTCGACGAGATCGAGGAGCGCGTGCGCGCCGGGACGACGGCGGAGTGGCTCGAGATCTTCGAGCGCAACGGCGTGCCGTGCGGTCCGTTGAACTTCGCGGAGGACATGCTGGACGACCCCCAGGTGCAGGCGAACGACATCCCCGTGAGCCTGGAGCACGAGCTGTCCGGCCCGCAACGCCAGGTCGGTCCGCTGCTGCGCATGAGCAAGACACCCCTGATCCCGCGAAGCGCCTCGCCGGTCCTCGGCCGCCACACGGACGAGGTGCTGCGCCTGGCCGGCTACGACGACGCACGCATCGCGCAGTTGCGCGAGAGTGGGGCGGTCGCGTAGCGAGAGAAACGACGACCGCAGCACGGCGAGCACGCGACCCGGACGGTGACTAGCGAACCGGTTGGCCGCACCGCGGGGCTCTCGTAATATCCGCCGCAGTCCCAACCTCACCCTCACGCGCGATGGAAGGTTTCCCCATGGCTTCTGGACCACTCAACGGCGTCAAGGTCCTCGAGTTCACGCAGATCATCGCGGGACCGATGAGTTGCCAGTTGCTCGCCGACCTGGGCGCCGACGTGATCAAAGTGGAGCCACCCGGTGGCGAGCCGTGGCGCCTGAACGCGCAGTTCATCCCGCTGGAGTCGAAGACCTACGCCGGCTTGAACCGCGGCAAGAAGTCGCTGGCCGTCGACGTCGGGAGCCCGAAGGTGCAGGAGGCCATCCATCGCCTGGTGAAGGAGATGGACGTCATCGTCATCAACTACCGGCCGGATGTCGCGAAGCGGCTGCGCATCGACTACGACACGCTGGCGGGCATCAAGCCGGACCTGGTCTACATGGACAACACCGCCTTCGGGCGCGAGGGGCCGTGGGCCAACCGCCCGGGCTACGACATCGTGGTGCAGGCGGCCTCCGGACTGATGTCCTCGGTGGGCAAGGTGGACAAGGACGGCACGCCGCTGGTGCCGCCGGCCTTCGCGGACACGACCACGGCCTACTCGATGGCCCTCGGCGTCTGTGCCGCGCTCTTCTACAAGGCGATGACCGGCAAGGGCCAGCGCGTGGAGACCTCGTTGCTGGTCAACGCGCTGACCACGCACATGAGCGCGTTCATGTCGCTCCCCGCCGCCGATGGCGACACGCGGGAGATGTTCCTCAAGGCGCTGGAGGACGCGAGGGCCAGCGGCATGCCGTACGCCGACTTCCTTGAGCTCCGCAACGAGATGATGCGCCGTCAGGCCGGCGGGAACGTGTACTACCGGGCGTTTCTCACCAGCAACGGCGCGATCGCGATCGGCGCGCTGTCGAAGGGGCTGCGCGACAAAGTGCGCGCCGCGCTCAACATCGAACACAACCGCGACGAGCCGGACTACAACCCGCTGGACCCGGCACAGATCGAGGCGGACAAGCAACTGCGCGCCTAAGTGGAGGCGATGATCCGCGGCGAGACCTCCGAACACTGGGAGGAGCGCTTCGAGCAGTTCGGCGTGCCGGTCAGTAAGGTCTACTTCGTCCAGGAACTGTTGGAGCACCCGCAGGTGAAGGCCAACGGCTACGCCGTGGACGTGGAGCACGACCTCGCCGGCCCCGCCACCATGGTTTCGCCGGCGTGGAAGATGAGCGCGTCGCCCCCGGCGGCGCAGGGCGCCTCACCGCCACTCGGCCGCGACACTGACGCCATCCTCTCCAGTGTTGGATACTCCGCCGAAGAGATCGAGGCGATGCGCGGCGAGGGCGCCATCCGGTAGCCCGGCTCACGCCTCCAGCGGGAGCAAATGACCTATGGCATCTGGCGGGGACCCTCTGGCCGTCGTGAGCGTCCGGGACGGCATCGGTCGCCTCCGGCTGAACCGGCCGGAGAAGCGGAACGCCATCAGTGCGGCCCTGGCCGCGCAGATCCACGAGGCGATGGAGCGGCTGGACGACGACGCGTCCGTCGCGGTCATCATCGTGGAGGGCACCGGCGGCGCGTTCAGCGCCGGCGCCGACATGAACGAGTCGAACGCGGCCTACGAGGCGGGTGAGCGCCGCTTCAACCCCTCCGCGGAAGCCGCGGCGCGGGTCGGCGCCTCGCCGAAACCGACGATCGCATCGATCGACGGCCCGGCGATGGGGGCCGGCGCCTTGCTCGCCTGCTCCGCCGACCTGCGCGTGATCACGGACCGTGTGCGCTTCCGCTTCCCCGGCGCGGAGTACGGGCTGGTCGTCGGTGCGGCCGGGCTCTCCTCGCTGGTGCCGAAGGCGATCGCGAAGGAGCTGATCTACACCTCCCGCATCGTGGAGGCGGAGGAGGCGCTGCGCCTGGGGCTCGCCAGCCGCGTCGTGCCGGCGGAGGACCTGGAGGCGAGCACGCTCGACCTCGCGCGCGCCGTCGCGGCGGCGTCGCCGCTGGCGCTGGAGTGGTCGAAGCGTGTGATCGAGACCGGGGCGGCCGGAGGTGACGCCGCAACCCTGGAAGCGCAGGCCGACCTCGTACTGCGAGGGGGCGCCGACCACCGGGAGCGGTTCAGCAAGGCGACGCAACGCGTCACCGGGAGGACCGGGGCGTGAACAGCCGCGCGCGGTGTCTCTTCCAGCGCGTCCCCGACGTGGACCGCACGGGCACATCAATCAGAAGCAGGCCACCGGACATCCCGGCCGCCTGACGGGAGGACACCAATGGCCGACCAGGGTCTCGAGGCAGATGTCATACAGCGGATGACCGAGCGCGGACTGACGCTCGGTACGGCGGAGTCGACCGTTGGTGGCATGATCGGCCACCTGCTGACGAACGTCCCCGGCTCCTCCAAAGTGTTCGTGGGAGGGGTGACCGCGTACGGGCGCCGTCCCAAGCTCGAGCTGCTGGGGGTACGCCCCGAGACGGTGCGCGACCAGGGATCGGTGGCGGAGCAGACCGTGCGCGAGATGGCAGAGGGCGCCCGTCGCGCCATCGGTACGGCGGTCGGCGTGGCGGAGTCCGGCATCGCCGGACCAAGCAGCAACCCGGACCGCCCGGGCGGCCTCTACTACATCGGCGTGGCCGCCGACGACTACGACCGGGTCGAACGCTACGTGATCGACGGCGACCGCGAGTCGACGAAGGCACAGGCGTCGCAGGCCGCGCTCCAGATGGTGCTCGACTACCTGGACGAGTCCTCCGCGGACGCATAGCACACAACGGCCAAGCCACGGGCAGGCGGAAGGAGCGGGGTATGACCGAGCGCGCAGGCGCGACCGGCGCATCGAGGGGCGAGGGTGAGCACTGCGGGGGACAGGAGTCCGCCGCCGCCAACGGGCGCCGCGACTTCGCGCTACCCGGCGACCGCCCCGTGTGGGGCCGCGACCGCCCGATGCGCATCGAGCACCTGAAGCTGGAATTCGACTTCGACATCGACCGGCGTCAGGTCCGAGGCATCGCCACCACCACCTTCCGGCCGCGGCAGGAGGGCCTGCGCGAGGCCGTCTTCGACGCCATCGAACTGGATGTCGAGTCCGTCACGGACGGTGGGGGGCGCGAGCTGCCGTTCAAGGTCGGCGACCGGGAGTTGTGCATCGACCTCGGCCGGGCGCGCTCGCCCCGACGCTCGATCACCACGGTCGTGCGCTACCATTGCCGGCCGCGGCGCGGGCTGTACTTCAACCTGCCGGACGAGGGCTACCCCAACCGCCCGACGCAGATCTGGACGCAGGGCCAGGCCGAGGACAGCGCCTACTACTTCCCGGTCTTCGACTTCCCCGGCGAGAAGTTCACGTCCGAGGTGATCGCGCACGTGCCGCAGGGCTGGACGGCCGTGAGCAATGGCCGCCTCGAGTCGCGCTCGGAGAACCGGCGGCGCAGGCGCGCGACGTGGCACTGGAAGCAGGAGCGACCGCATCCGGCGTACCTGATCACGCTCACGGCGAGCGAGTTCGAGGTCGTGGAGCACGACGCGGACGGCGTGCCCGTGCAGTACTGCGGCCCGAAAGGCAGCACCGCCGACCTCGAGCGCGCCTTCGGGCGGACCCCCGAGATGGTCCGCTACTTCGCCGAGAAGATCGGCGTGCCCTACCCGTGGGCGAAGTACGTGACCGTCGCGATCCACGACTTCATCTTCGGCGGCATGGAGAACACCTCCGCCACCACCATGACCGACACCCTGCTGCACGACGAGCGCGCGCACCAGGACTACGCGGAGGCCGCCGACTCCATCACCTCGCACGAACTCGCGCACCAGTGGTTCGGCGACCTGCTCACCTGCCGCGAGTGGTCGCACGGCTGGTTGAACGAGAGCTTCGCGACCTACTTCGACGCGCTCTTCGTGGAACACCAGCACGGCTGGGACCGCTTCCGCTACGACGTCCAGCAGAAGACCCAGCAGTACCTGGCGGAGGACTCCGAGGCCTACCGCCGGCCGATGGTGCTGAACGTCTACTCGGAGCCCATCGACATCTTCGACCGGCACCTCTACGAGCGCGGCTCGGTGATCCTGGACATGCTGCGCACGAACCTGGGTGACGATCTCTGGTGGCGGGCCATCAACCGCTACGTGGCGAAGCACCAGGAGCAGGACGTGCTCACGCACGACTTCCAGCGCGCCATCGAGGAGGCCACCGGCCGCAACATGGACTGGTTCTTCCAGCAGTGGGTGTGGAAGGGCGGCCACCCGGAGTTCAAGGCCTCCTACCAGTGGGACGGCGCGAACCGCCTGGCCACGGTGCAGCTCAAGCAGGGCCAGAAGCCGGACGACCAGCTCACCTCGATCTACCGCACGCCTATGGAGATCGGCTTCCAGACACAGCGGGGCTTCCAGCGTTTCACCGTCCAGGTGACCGACGCCGAGCACTCGTTCGTGTTCCCGCTCGACTCGGAACCCGAGTTCGTCTCGATCGACCCGGCCGGGCGCGTGCTGAAAACCCTGGAGTTCAAGCCGGGCGAGGCGCAGCTCAAAAAGCGCCTCACAGACGACCCGGAAGCCGTCGGCCGCATCGAGGCCGCGAAGGGCCTCGGCAAGCTCGCCTCGCCGGGCGCGATCGAGGCGCTGCGTGCGGCGCTGCTGGACGAGGGCACGTTGGACTACGTGCGCGCGGAGGTCGCGACGGCGCTCGGCAAGGCGAAGTCCGAGGCAGCCCGCGATGCCCTGGTCGCGGGCGTCGCGGCAAAGCCCTCACGGGTGCGGCGCGCGATTGCCGCGGCGCTCGGTAACTTCCGCGACGAGGTCGCCGCGAAGGCCCTCGCCGGCTTCCTGCAGGGGCGCGGCGACCCCTCGTACTACGCGCAGGCTGCCGCCGCGACCGCTCTCGGCAAGACGCTGCGACCGAGCGCATACCGCGCGCTCACGCGAGTCATCGGGCGCCCCTCGCACAACGAGGTGATCACGGCAGGCGCGCTCGCGGGCCTCGGGTCGCTACGCGACGCACGGGCCATCGACCTGCTGCTGGAGCAGGCGGATTGGGGCAAGCACCCGAACATCCGCCGAGCGGCGGTCGCCGCGCTAGGCGAGCTGGCCCCGCACGCCGACGAGGCGGCGCGGCTGCGCGTCCGCGAGCGCCTGGAGCAACTCATCGATGACCCCGCGCTCCGAGTGCAGCTCACAGCGATCCACGCGCTGGAGTCGATGAAGCAACCGGCCGCGGTGGGCGCGCTCAACGGCCTAGCCGGCCGTGCCCTCGATGGCCGCGTGCGCCGCACGGCGCGTACGGCCGCCCGCACGCTCAGCGAGGGCGCCGACAAGGGCGAAGAGGTGAAGTCGCTCCGTGACGAGCTGGAACAGCTCCAGCAGGAGAACCAGCGCCTGAAGGATCGCCTCACCAACATCGAGACCCGCCTCGACGGCTCGAAGGCCGCCACCCGCGCCTCGAACGGCGCGACCGCGAGACGGGCCGCCGGGACGCCACGGACCACGACCCGCGCGGGACGGAAGCGGACATGACGCAACAACGCGAGCCCGAAGCCGAGCAGGGGCCGGTCAACGCGCCGGAGTTCACGGGCGGCGAGTGGCTGCAGGGCGGCCCCGTGCCCGTGCGCGGCTCGGGCAAGGTCGTCCTCGTCGACTTCTGGGACTACACGTGTGTGAACTGCCTCAGGACACTGCCCTACCTGACGGAGTGGCATCGACGGTACGCCGAGCACGGGCTGGTGATCGTCGGCGTGCACACGCCGGAGTTCTCGTTCGCGCGGAACCCGGAGCATGTGAAGCGGGCCATCGCGCACCTCGCGCTGGACTACCCGGTAGTCCTCGATGCGGAGTTCGCGATCTGGCAGGCCTACGCCAACCGATACTGGCCGGCGAAGTACTTCGTGGACATCAACGGCAAGATCGTCGCGCGCCACTACGGCGAGGGTGGCTACGCCGAGTCCGAGCGCCTGATCCAGATGCTGCTGGCCCAGCAGCCCGGCTTCGACGCCGTGCTGCCCGAGGTGATGGAGCCGGTGCGGCCCGAGGACAGCGCCGGCGCCGTCTGCTACCGCGTGACTCCCGAGCTGTACTGCGGCTACTCCCGAGGGCTCATCGGCAACATCGGCAACGTGCAGGTGGACCAGGCGACGGAGTTCACGGACCCAGGCAAACACCTCGAGGGCACTCTCTACCTGGAGGGGGCGTGGATGCTCCAGCGGGAGAGCGCGTCGCGGCCGTTTGGCGCGCGGGGCGTGAGCCGCATGCACCTGGACTTCATGGCCGCGGATGTGAACCTGGTCATGCACCCGCCCCTGACCGGCGGTCCCGCACAGGTACGCGTGCTCCTCGATGGCGCCGAGCCGGGCGAACTGGCGGGCGAGGACGTCCGCGGCGGGGCCGTCACAGTCGACGTGCCGCGCATGTACGCGCTCGTGCGCAGCGACGAGGTCGAGCGGCGCTCGCTCACGCTCGAGACGTCGTCCGACGGCGTGTCGGCGTTCGCATTCACGTTCACCTCGTGCGTGGCGCCCCCGCCGGCAGACTCGCGAGGGACGCCCTAGTAGAGCCGCGCCCTTCTCATCACTCGGCTATCGATTCGTCGGAGGTGGTGCATCGCGCGTCTCGGTCAGGTGTTATGGCTGGGAGGCGGGCAGTGGTCGGGGAAGACCTCGGTCGCTCGCCTGCTCGCCCAGCGGTACGGCCTCACGCACTACTCGTACGACGCGCAGGACGCCGGTGCACACCTCGATCGAGCGCGCCAGGAGCCCGAGCGCTTCCCGGTGCGCGCGAGGATCGCGCAAGCGGTCGACGCCGGCACCTTCGCGGAGACGTGGGTCACACTGAGCGCCGACGCGCTGGCAGAGGAGGCACGCCGC
The DNA here is from genome assembly GCA_009379925.1 of Dehalococcoidia bacterium. GTDB lineage: Bacteria > Chloroflexota > Dehalococcoidia > UBA2979 > UBA2979 > WHSU01. Next base: position 43,544 of record WHSU01000016.1, read on the forward strand.
TCACACATGGAGCGGTTCGCGATGGTGTTGGACGACATCAAAGCGATGCCAGCGGAAGAAGTGGTGCTGGCGGAGGGCTGGGGGCTGCGTCCCGAACTGATCATTCGCTTTTGCGACGAGCAGCGGCGTGCCGCGTTCCTGCAGCCGACTGAGAGCTTCCGTCAGCACCAGATCAAAACATTGCCGCGCGCGGCGAGCCTCGGCATGGAGGTCTCGGACCCGGCGCTGGCGCAACAGCACCGAGTCGAGCGCGACCGAATGCTGGCAGCGGAGGTGGCTGCGGAGGCGCGTCGACTCGGGATGCTCGCGATCGACGTGGACGGCTCCGTGGGCATCGAGGGGATCGCAACGCGCCTCGAAGCACAGTGGGCGCCGTTTCTGCCGCAGACCGAGATACGGCCTTAGCCCACCCCGTGTGCACCGCTGGTTGCGCCCCGTGCCCCGGCGCACCTTCAAGGCGGCGCCGATCGCTCACGCTCGAGCATCGTCCGACGGCGTCCGCGCGTCCGCGTTCACGTTCCCCTCGTGCGTCGCACCCCACCGGAGGAGGCGCGGGGGTAAGCTCTGCGCCCGAACGCGGTCGAGGGCATCGCGAGGCGGACAGGAGGGGCTATGCCGTCCAGCAGCATCAACGGGATCGACCTGTACTACGAGCGAAACGGGGAGGGCGACCCCGTCGTCTTCCTGCACGGCGCGGGCGGCAACCACATGTCGTGGTGGCAGCAGGTGCCCGCGTTCCGCGACCGCTACGAGTGCATCACCATTGACCATCGGGGCTTCGGCCGCTCGGTGGACACCACCGGCGAGGGGCCTGCGCGCTTCGTCGAGGACCTTGAGACGCTGCTCGGAGAACTCGAAATCGAGCGCACCGCGCTCGTGGCACAGTCGATGGGCGGACGCACGGCGCTCGGCTTCACGGTGCGGCACCCGGACCGCGTGCGGGCGCTGGTCATGGCCGACACGTGGGGCTTCTTCGACTGGCCGGAGTTGCAGGAGGAAGTGCAGCGGATGCGCGAGCAGGACGGCGCCGCCGAGGCGCCCCTCACGCAGCGCGCCCTGGGACGCGGCTTCCAGGAGCGTGAGCCAGCTCGGACGTTCCTCTACCAGCAGATCGCGGCGCTCAACCCTCCGCGCAACCTGCAGGGCATGGCGCAGGGCGCTCCGACGCGCGACCAGGTGGCCGCGCTGCAGGTGCCTACGATGTTCATCGTGGGTTCCGAGGACCCGCTGACGCCGCCGGCGATCCTCAAGCGGGTGCACGAGATCATCGAGGGCTCGGAGTTCCGGGAGTTCCCTGGGTGCGGGCACTCGGTCTACTTCGAGGATGGGCCCGCCTTCAACGAGGCGATCGGCGACTTCCTCGCACGCCACGATTCGTAGAGACTGCCTGAGGCAGAGCGGGCAGCCCCAGGGGGAGCAGGAGAGGCGTGGACGCCGGGTGCGCAAGTTGAACATCTTCTTCGACGTCGACAACACGTTGATCATGTGGAACGGCAAGCTGCGCAACCACGCGCACGAGGTCTTCGCGGAGCTGCGGGACACCGGCCACACGATCTACGTCTGGTCGGGCGTCGGCATCCGGCGCTGGGACATGAAGCGCCACAACCTGGACGAGTTCGTCGAGGACTACTTCATCAAGCCGCTGGAGGACCACCACGAGCGGCTGAAGACCTACAACGTCCCCGTCGTCCCGGACTTCGTCATCGACGACCACAAGACGGTCGTGGACGCCTTCGGCGGCTACCACATCCCGGACGTGGCCGCCCCGGACGACCGCGAGCTGCTCGAGGTGCTGGCACGCATCAACGAGATGGCCACGCTCGGCGACGTGGAGGAGCCGGGCGAGGCGGACGTCGCGGTCAGTCCCTAGACGTCCGCCTCGCCTCGCTGGGCCGCCTACGGCGAGAGTACGACCGGGATCACGTTCAGCGGCGGCGGGAAGCCCTCGCCGCCGGACGCGTCCTCCTCGAAGACCTCGAGGCGGCCGACCTGCTGGATGCTCACCGAGTGGGTGACGCTGAAGGTGAACGGCGCCGGGCCGTCTACCCCGCCTCCCATCGTGAAACCGCTGTTCAGCACGTTGCCCTGGCGGTCGTAGAGCGTCCACACCACGTTGGACTCGAAGGTGCGTGAGCACCCCTCGACGGTGAAGCCGCTGTCCACGCGCGCGCCGGAGAACGGCGTGGTCACGAAGACGAACGCCCCCGTCTCCTGGATGTCGTCCAGTTCGCACGAGGCCTCGAGGTTGGCGGGCACGAGCGTCCCGTCCTGCAACGTGAAGCGCTTGGTCACGGGCACCGTGGGCACCGCCGCGAAGGGCTGGCCGGGCAGGCGCTCCAGGTAGCGCACCGCCACCTCGTCGGCGGCGATCGAGACGCGCTCGACGATCACGCGGTCACCGAGGAGCACCGGCGCGGGCATGCTCGTGCCGGCGATCACGTGGAGGTAGACGAAGGTGCCGCTCCCGCCGGGCTGGTGGGAGAGCGACATCGCGGCGTCCACGTTGCCGTCGCCGTCGAGGTCCCCGTAGCCGCGGGCGGGGCCCGTGGTGAGTTCGCCCGGCGGCAGCGTGAGGCCGCTGGTGAGTGCGGGCGGCGGCGCCTCGACGTCCACCACCGGCGTCACGGCCGCGCAGCGGACCGCGAACGGCGTTTCGCCCGGGACCTCAGCCACGAAGGGCGCGTTCACGAAGGCGGGCGCACCGGCGATGTAGGAGTCCCACCCGCCATCGTCAGCCACGGACAACGAGGCAGGGTCGCAGCCGGCCGCCTTGAGGGTGGTGATGAGTCCCGCGGGCGTGCTCGTCTCGGACGTCACGAGCAGCGCGATGCCACCCGCCAGCGGCACCCGGCCGCTGAACGAGCCGACGGAGGCGGCCTGCGCCTCGGCTGTCCGCTGGCCGGAGGCCCACGAGGCGACGAGGAGCATCAGAAGGATGCTGCTGACTCCAAATATCAGAGCGGGGCGGTTGACGCGGGTCCGCATCGGTAGGCCTCCATCATGCGGGAGCACGAAGTGCCGAAGAGCATAGCGTGGAGAAGGCGAGCACGCCCCTCGGTCACGTCCCCTATGAGGCAAAAGGACCTGCGCTCGCGGACCCGGGAGGCCGAAGGTTACGCGATGCGAGGGCCGGAGGGGCCGCGTCCCCCTCGCTGCACTGACTCCAGGTAGTCCTGGAGCAGCCGCGCGATCCGCCCTCGCTCCAGCATCGCGGCGGCGGGGACCGGCGTGCCGTTCGAGGAGCGGTCGCCGCGCTCAGAGAACTGCGACAGCACCAGGCGCACGCGGCCGTCCTGTTCGAGCCGTAGCAAAGGCTCGACGATCGTCCACGTGGAGACGCCCTCGTGGCGGGCGGCGTCGACGGCGACGTAGAGCCCCCAGTCGATAGCGCGCTCACGGATGTCGTAGTGCGAGAACAGCCGGTAGTCGACGTCCCAGCGCCCGGCGTCCTGAAAGCACGCCGGGGACCAGTCGATAGGGAGTGGACGGTCCGAGGCGCCCAGCGGGTCAAGGGCGACGAGCCAGATCGAGAGCGCGAGCGCCAGCGGCGTCTGGCGGTAGTGCCCACCGCCTCGGGCGGTCCACGACAGCGCATACGTGTCGCTCATCGCCGCGGTCACTCGCTCGTCGATGTGCAGGCCGGCCGCCAGCAGCGTGCGTGTGACGAGGAGGTGGGCGATGAAGCGCGCGTCCTCCTCGGAAGCGGCATGCTCGCCGGTGAGGAGCGTCAGTCCCGCCGGCTGGTCCGGTGCGAAGACGCCGAACGTGCCTCGGACGCCGCAGTCGTAGCCGGGCGCGCCCGGGCGTCCCTGCACCGCGAGCAACAGGTCCAGGTCCGCCGGGTCATCGACGGTGCCATGGTCACGTGCCTGCGGCCACAGCCGCATCGCGATGTCGAGGATGGCGCTGTTGGTGGACACGTGCGAAGCGTCGCAGCGGCTCGGGAGACTGTCAACGCAGCGCCCGGCACGGACGGACAGCGCCGCCGACAGTAGGATGGTGGCGTGCGACGGGATCCGCGACCTATTCTTCTCATGGCCGGCGCTGCCGCGCTGTTCGCGGCCCTCGCCTGCGTCGACGGGACGGAACCCGTCGAGACACCAACGGTGCTCGCTACGGTGCCCGCCGAGGTCCGGACACCGACGGCGACGCCCGAGTCCTCGGACACACCCGCGACGCCGACGCCCACACCGGACGACGTGGTCGCGTCCACCTTCGACATCCCTCGTGAGGAGCTGCCGGTCATCGAGTTCATCCGGCTCGATGGCGGCGTCGTCCGGCTGCCGGTGGAGGTACCCCCGCGCGAGGAGTACCCCGTCGGTCTGTCCGGCCGCTACGCGCTGGAGGAACGGGGGATGCTGTTCTACTACCCGGAGGGCCGAGGCGCGGGCGGCTTCTGGATGAAGGACACGCACATCGACCTGTCGATCGCGTTCGTCGACGCGGCGGGCGAGATCCTCGAGATCCTCGAGATGGAGGCGGAGTCGTTGGACGTCCGGAGCCCGGGCGAGACGTACCAGGCGGTCATCGAGGCGCCGGCCGGCTGGTACGAAGAGCACGGCATCCGCGCGGGCGACGAGATCCGGTTCGACTTCGAGATCCCGGAGCACCTGGCGGGCAACTGAGGCGGGCACGGGGCGCCTCGGACGCCACGGTCGCGGCGACGATGGCAGGGGTGTGCGTATACTCGGGCCGCGAAGTGCGCTGAGAGTGGGAGGGGGTGCTATGCCCGACCTGAACTTCGAGCAGGATGGTGTGAACGTCGCAGGGTACCTGTCGCAACCGGAGGACGCGCCCAAAGGCGGCATCGTCGTGATCCAGGAGTGGTGGGGGCTGACGCCGGACATCAAGGAGATCGCGGACCGCTATGCCCTGGAGGGCTACCTGGCGTTCGCGCCGGACCTCTACCACGGCGAACGCGCCACCGAGCCGGACGAGGCGCGCAAGCTGGCGATGGCCATGGAGCGCGAGGTCGCGGCGCGCGAAATCGACGCGGCGATCGCCTGGCTGAAGCAGGAGCACGGCGTGTCGAAGGCGGGCGTCGTCGGCTACTGCATGGGCGGCGGCCTGACGCTGGCGACGGCGATTCGACCATCCTCGAACGTGGACGCCGTCCACGTCTACTACGGCGGCGGCATGCCGTCCGCCGAGCAGATCGCCACGATCAAGGTGCCGGTGCTGGGCTCGTACGGCGGCGCCGACCAGGGTATCCCGAAGGAGCAGGTGGACATGCTGCGCGCCACCCTCCAGGCGTCGGGCGTGCCCAACGACATCACGCTGTACGACGGCGCCGAGCACTCGTTCTTCAACGACACACGGCCCGCGTACCACGAGGAGGCGGCGCAGGAGTCGTGGATGAAGTCCATCGCCTGGTTCGACCAGCACGTGTCCGCATAGCGGACCCGTGACGCCGGGCTAGTACCACTCCCGCTCGATGACCTGCGAGGCGTGGCGGGCGAGCGTCACCACCAGGCGCTCGTCCGCATCGTCGAAGGGCTCGCCGTCCTGCCGGTCGGTCACGTAGAGCGACCCGCGCACTACGCCGTGCGCCCACAGGGCGACTCCGAGCATGCGCTGCATCTCCGGATGGTGAGGCGGGAACCCGAACGACTTCGCGTGCTCCTGCACGTCCTCGTACCGCACGGGGCGGCCGTCTTCGCGCAGCGAGCCCAGCGGCCCGTGGCCCTGCGGCGGCACCTTCAGGCGCCGGAGCCGATCCGCCTCGATGCCCGAGACGACGAAGCCCTGGGTGCGGTCGTGTTCGTCGGTGACGGCCAGCGCGCCGTACTTCGCGGTGGTCAACTCGCGCGCGAGATCCACGACCACCTGGAGCGCCTCCTCCGGCTTTCGCCGCCGGGGCAGGGTCTCCAGCGACCGGGCGAGCGCGCGCAGGGCACGGGCCTCAGCGTCACGGCGAAGGACGGCATCGAGTAGCGAACGCCGCATTCTTCGAAGCGTAGTACCCACCCGCAATCCACGTCGAGGCGCGCCCTCGAGGTGCGCAACGGGGTACTTCAGTCGAAAGAGGGCATGTCCGGGTGCCGCGTCACCCGCTCCACGCGCGGCGGGGCCGCCTCGGGCGCGACCGCCGTCGAGTCCGGTGCGTCGGGCGCCGTCCCGGGGACGCGCTCCTGTAGCGGCGGCCGGACGAAACCCGGACCGTGCCCGTTCTTCTTCACGAGCGGGTCCAGCACGCGTTGCCGCGGCGTGCGCGCCGGCAACTCCTGCCCGCCCGCCGCCGATCCGGCCGCGACGGCGACTCGGTTCGGCCGGCGTTCGATGTCGGGCGCGACGTCGAGAGGGGGCGGTGGCTCGTTGGCGGGACGGGGCGTCCCGAAGAAGCGCAGCGTGCCCGGTCGCACCGCGATCTCGACGCCGGTGCCGATGGGCGGCGGGACCAGGTCCCACTCCCAGCGCGCCTCGACCGTGCGCTCGCCCAGGTCGACCTCGAGCACGGCCGCCGGGCCCTCCGGCCGGGTCCGCCGCACGAAGCCGCGCACGCCACATCCCAGGCCGGCCCCAGCCGGCACCGCCAGCACGGTCGAGGGGTGCGCCATCACCGTCGCGCCACCCGCGAAGTCCGCCGCGGCGGGCAACGCGATGCCTCCGGCGCCGCGCTCGATGACGTGCCCGTCCTCGACCGGTCCGTCCGCGAGCACCTGGTACCCGGTCAACCGGGCGGCCTCCGCCGTCACGGGCTGCGCAAGGACATCCGCCAGCGGGCCGGCCTGCAGCACGCGTCCGTGCGCCATCACCACGAGCATGTCCGCCAGCGCCACGGCATCCGCGAGGCTGCGGGTCGCGACCAGCGTCGTCACGTGGACGCGGGCCAGCAGGGCAGCCAGCCGGCCACGCATGGGGCCACGCTGTGCCTCCTCGAGACCGCTCAGCGGTTCCTCCAGCAGCAGGGCCTCCGGTTCCGGCGCCAGCGCACGCGCGAGGGCGAGGCGCAGCCGCTCGTCGGCCGCCAGTTCATCGATGCGCGCGCCGCCGCGGTCCGCCAGGTCCACCACGTCCAGGAGTTCGGCGATGCGCGCTTCGCGGCCGGCCTTCGGCCACCCGCCCATGCGCAGGCCGAACCCGACGTTGTCCCACGCGTCACGGTCGCCGAAGAGCGCGGGGTCGCCCCCGACGAGGCCGATCCGACGGCGATGCGGCGGCAGCCCAAGCACGGACACGCCGCCCAGCAGCACGTCGCCCCGGCCCGGCATCTCCAGTCCGCAGATCGCACGCAGGAGGCCGGCGGCGGCCGTGTCCTCCGCCAGCAGGAGCGCGGCGACCTGTCCGTCGCCAAGCGCGAAGGCGACGTCGTGCAGTAGCGCGCCGTCCGGCCGTGGCAGGGTCGCGAGCGAACGGACCTCGAGTGTCGCCACCGGAGTTCCCTCTCCGGACGCCGGCTAGAACTCGCCGGCGTCCCGGCCGGCATCCATGCCGGCCACTGACTCGACGGCCACGACCGCCGCCGTGACCAATCCCGCGAGCAGCGCCGCCAGCGCGATCGCCGGCCCCGCTTCGCCCGCGCCAGCCGGGCCGAGCGCTTGCAGGACCACGATAGGCGCCGTGGACGCGTCGGGGTCCGCGAGCAGCGCGGTGGCGCCCGTCTCGCCCAGCGAAACCACGGCGGCGAAGACGGCGCCCACCATCATCGCACGTCCGAGCGCGCGTAGTTCGGCGTGCTGCCAGGCTTGCCCGGGCGACGCTCCGAGCGTGCGCGGCGCCTCCGCGAGGCCCCGTGAGGCGGCGAGCCGCGCCGCCAGCAATGGCCGCACGACGAACGGATACGCGATGACGGCGTGGGCAAGCAGGACGAGCCAGGCGCCGCTCTGATCGAAGCCGGCGCGGTAGGTGAGCGCCAGCAGGACGGCCGGCGCCGCGGCCGGCAACAGCAGCAGACCGGCCGACCAGCGACGCGCACGCCCCTGCCACCGGGCGACGGCGAACACGGCCGCCGCACCCGCGACGAGCGCAGCGGCCGAGCCGCCCAGTGCGTAGGCCAGGCTGCGAAGCAGCGCGTCACCCGCCGCGATGCCCCCCGCGCCCTCGTCGGACAGCGCGCGGAAGTTGGCGGCCGAGAGCCCGTCGCGGCCCTCGGTGAGCGCCGCCACGAGCAGCGCGCCCAACGGCACCACCACCAGCGCCGCCGCGGCGCAGACGACGGCCCACAGCAGCGGGTCCGCCCCGCGGCCGCCCTCGGGCGCCCGCGCCGGAAGCGCCGCCGGCGTCGAGGGCCAGCGGGAGACGGCGTAGACACCGAGCGCGAGGAGCGTGAGCGGCAATTGGAGCAGGGCGAGCGCCCCCACGTCCGCGGAGACGCCCTCCGCACCCACGAGGCGGAACGCCGCCACCTCCAGCGTATCGACCTCGGCCTGGCCGCCGCCCAGCAACAGGGCGGTGCCGAACGATGTCAGCGCGAGCGTGAACGCCAGCGCCGCGGCAGCGGCGAGCGAGGGGCCGAGTGCCGGCAGGGTCACCTCGATGAACGCCCGCCATCGAGGCGCGCCGAGCAGACGCGCGGTCTCCGCGGCGCGCCCGTCCAGGCGCGCCCACGCGACCGAGACCAGCGCGGCGACCGCACCCAGCCCCATCCAGCCGTGCGCCAGGACGGCGCCCCAGGCGGTCGCGGCCAGGTCGACCCCGAGCAGTTCCCGGAACGCGGCCCCCACCGCCACCGGCGGCAGCAGGAACGGCAACACCATCAGCCCTCGGAAGGCGCGATGGCCGGGGAAGCGCGCGCGGGCCAGCGCCCAGGCCACGGGGAGACCGAGGCCGGCCGCGAGCGCGGTGGCCACGAAGGCCTGCGCCGCGGAGAAGACCAGCCGGTCGCGATAGCCCTCGGTGGTCAGGACGTCACCGAACGCGGCCAGCGACAGCGACCCCTCGGGCGTGAGCACCTGCCAGAGGAGGGCGAGCAGCGGCCACAGCAGGCCGGGGACCAGCAACACCAGCGCAAGCAGCGCCCATCGTCCGGGACGTGGACGAAGGGTATGCGCCTGCCCCGGAGGCGCGAAGGCACGCCGGAGGGTGGCGCGTGGGGAGAGGACGCGCTCGTTCACGCGCCGCATGGTGCTACCCAGCGCGGGCGGCGTCCAGCCGCCACCTGTCGATGGGTGCCCGGCGGGCCTCGGCGGCCCCGGTCAGTCGAGGTGGCGGAAACTCGGGACGAAGAAGAAGAGGTAGACGGTCAACGTGATCAGCCCCACCGCGGTGCCGCCAATGGCGAGCTGCGGGCCGATGACGTTCGCGAGCAGCGCCACCAGGAAGGTACCGAACTGCACGAGGCTCATCTCCATCATGTAGATGCTCAACACGCGGCCTCGGTACTCGTCCGCCGTGTACGTCTGCACCAACACCTGGCTCAGCGACATGCGCCCGGCCTGGCCGAGGCCGACCGCCGACATAATGACGGCGGTCACCCAGAACACCTCGGACCAGGCGAACAGCACGAGCGAGCACCCGAGGCCAAAGGCGGAGCAGAGCAGGAGCAGACCGCGGCGCTTGTTGGGTAACGAGGCGATCACCAGCGAACCGACGAGCGAGCCAATGCCCTGGATGCTCATCAGCAGTCCCAGGCCGCCCGGCCCCGCGTCCAGCACCTCCCGGGCGAAACCGGGCAGGAGCATGAAGTACGGCATGGACCCCATCACCACCAGCACATTGACGATGAGGAGCATGCGGATGGTGGGCGTGTGCCGGATGTAGGACAGGCCGTCCTTCAGTTCGGAGAACACGGCGCTGTACGGCGTCGACACCGTCTCGCGGCGGTGCTCGTTCTTCACCTTGAACAGCGTGAGCATCGAGGACAGGTAGAGCCCCGTCATCATGAAGTAGACCCACTCGGCGCCCTCGGTACCGAATCCGGGGCCGAGCGCGGCCACGATAAAGCCGGCGAAGGTCGGCATCATGAGGCGGGCGACGTTCATGCCGGCGTTGTTCAGCGCCAGCGCGTTCATCAGCCGGTCGAACCCGACCACCTCGTTCGTTAGCGCCTGTCGCGCCGGCATCATCAGCGAGTTGGAGGCGCCCTGCACCACAGCCGATACCAGCAGGTGCTCCACTCGCAGGTCGCCCATGAAGAGCAGTACCCCAATGGCGCCGGCGTTCAGCGAGCCGACGACCTGCATCGACTGGATGACGTGTTTCTTCTGCTTCACCCGGTCCGCCACCACGCCGCCGACCAGCGAGAACAGCAGGCCCGGGATGGCATTCGCCAGCGACATCGCGCCGAGCATCGTGTACGAGCCGGTCAACTCGAAGACCAGGTAGCCGCGGATGAACATCTGGCTGTTCATGGACGCGAAGTGCGCGAACAGGGACAGGAAGTACCAGCGGTAGTTGGGGTCGGCCAGCGAGGTGAACGTGCGGATCGAGAACCGGGCGCGCTGCCTCGGCGGGCGGCCGCCCCGCGCGACGCCCGGAGCGGCGATGCCGGGCGGGGCTGGCGGCGGCTCGGTAGCCTCGGCCGCTGGGGCGGCGTGGCCGTTGCGTCCGTTCGTGCTCGCGGGTGGGCGCGCGCCTACGCCGGAGAGGGCGTCCGAGTCGACATCGGGAGCAGAGTCAGCCGCTCCCGGCGCATCAGGCTGCGAGGGGGCAAGGTCGGCTCGCCTGTCCGCCGCTCGTCCGGTGCGGTCGGGTGGCGCCGGTTCGGTTGTGGTCACAACTCTCCGTACGCGATCACCGTAGGCTCCGCGAACCTCACGTCCACGGGAAGGTGACATACGCTAGCACCGCCAGTCATCGGCGGCCAGTGGCGCCAACCCTCGGCCGGTGGGACGGCGCTATAGCCCGCCGGGCGGCTGCAGCCCAAAGAGCCGCCAGCCGGGGCGCCCGCGCGACAGCGCGCTCGAGGCGCCCGACTCCGGTTGCAGGCCGGAACCGCGTCCCGTCGCCAGCGCCTTCTCGATGGCCCAGCGCGAGAGGCCCTGGACGGCCTCCATCTGGGCCATCTCGGCCAGCGAGTAGAAGCCCGCGCCGGTGATCTCGTCGTTGTCGAAGCTCGGCTCGCGGCCATCCTCGGTGTCCAGGCGGAACACCACGTAGAGGTTCGTGCTCGGCCCGCCGATCGAGCCGCCGAGCGAGTGCCGGAAACCGATGACATCGCTCACCCGCGCCTCGATGCCGGCTTCCTCCAGCACCTCGCGCTCCACAGCCTCGGCGATCGCCTCATCGTGCTCCACGTAGCCGCCCGGCAGCTGCCAGGAGCCGGCGAAGGGCTGCCACCCGCGCTGGACCAGCAGCGCGCGGCCCTCGCGCATCACGACGCCGGCGCAGCCGATGGAGAAGTCACCGAAGTGGACGAAACCGCAGTTCTCGTCCGGGCAGGCGAGTCGGTCGCGCCCGCCGTCGGGCCGCGTCGTCAGCTCCAGCGCACAGCGCGGGCAGAATCGCAGCACGCTCATGGGTCCCCTCCTTGCAGCGTCCGGTGATGCGGCCGTGACGCCGCCGGCATCGTACCGCCGGGGGGCAACACGCGCCGCACCGCTCGAGGTTGCACTGGCATCGCACGCGTGTGACGCGCCCATGTCGCACGTGGTGAGACCCCTCTCGCCTTCGTTACAACCGTGCGAGCGTGTACCGGGCGGCGGCGAGAAAACGCGCGTGAGTGCGAGCATTCGCCTGAACGGTGGCGGCGGCCCTCGATACGGCGGGCCTCGCCGGTCGCTCCCGTGGAGACCCGCGCATAGCCCCGCGCCTAGCGAGCAGGCTGTGGAGGGTCACGATGCGACGATCGACAGGCGGCGGGCACGCGGGCGGCTGGGGGCAACGAGGGGTGAGCCGCCGGCTCTTCCTGCGGGGCACGGCGCTCACGACGTTCGGCCTGGCCGGCGCCGCCCTCATCGGCTGCGACGACGATGACGAGCCCGCGGACGGCGACGGGACACCTGGCGGCGGCGCCACGACGCCATCGGGCGCTCCTTCACCCGGCGGCACGGCGACCGGCGGGCCGCCCGCAGGCGGCGGTGAGATCGGGACGGCCGATGTCGTCGGCATCTGGGGCGAAGAGGTGCCGAACTTCGAGGCCATGGTGGCGCCGTGGGAGGACGATACCGGTGGCACCATGGAGTTCGTCGGCACCCGCGAGTTGGCTGCCCTGCTCACCACGCGCGTAGAGGGCGGCAACCCGCCGGACATCGCGCTCCCCGCGGAGGTCGGGTTGTTCCAGCAGTTCGCGCGCGAGGGCCTGCTCGTCCCGCTCTCGGAGTGCGGTGTCGACGAGGAGGCGATGGGGAACTACCCGGAGGGCTTCGTCGACCTCGGGACCGTGGACGGCGAGCTGTACGGCTACTTCATGAAGGCGGACTCGAAGGGGACGATCTGGTACAACCCGCGGCTGTTCGATGAGCAGGGGTGGGAGCCTCTGACGGCCGACAGCAGTTTCGACGACCTGGTCTCTCTGTCGGAGGAGATCGCCGGCGCCGGCTTCACGCCGTGGTCCATGGGCGTGGAGGCGGCCGGCGACAGCGGCTGGCCCGGGACGGACTGGATCCAGCAGATCCTACTCAACGAGTCCGGCCCGGAGGTCTACGACGGCATCGTGGACGGCTCGGTGCCGTTCACGGATCCGGCCATGCGCTCGGCGTGGGAGAGCTTTGGCCAGATCGCGCTGACCGAGGGCTGGACGGTGCAGGGCGGCGGCCAGGGGATCAACGCGACGAACTTCATCAACTCCACGTACCCCCCGTTCGAGTCCGAGCCGCAGGCGGCCATGGTGTACCTGGGCGGCTTTGCGGCCGGGTTCATCCAGGAACAGTTCCCCGACCTGGTGGCTGGCGAGGACTACGACTTCTTCCCGTTCCCGGGCGGCGCGATCACCGGCAGCGCCAACATCGCGTACGCGTTCAACAGCGAGGAGACGACGTGCTCGCTGTTGATGTACCTGGCGACCGCGGAGGCGCAGCAGGTCTGGGTGGACCGCGGCGGTTTCGTCTCGGTGCACCAGGGCGTCTCGCTGGACGCCTACCCGGACGAGGTGTCCCGCCGGCAGGCTGCGCAGCTCACGGAGGCCGAGGTCTTCCGCTTCGACCTGGACGACGGGATCGGCGGCGACGTGCAACAAGCATACTTCAGCGCCGTCACGGAGTACCTGCAGGACCCGAGCCAGCTCGACGCGCTCCTGGAGCAGATCGAGGCGGCGCGGGCGTAGGGACAGCAGGCGCCGCTGGCAGGTCCGGTTCGCGGCCGGCCAGCGGCGCCGGGTGAAGGGCCGGTCGATGCTGGGGCGACGCTGGTGGGTGCCGTGGTTGTGGATGCTGCCGGCACTGCTCCTGCTCGCGACCTTCCTCGTCTACCCCGGCATCGATACCTTTCGGCGTAGCGTGCTGGACGCTCGCTCGGATGGGTTCGTCGGCCTCGACAACTACCAGGCGATCATCGAGAACCCCAACCCGCTGGTCGCCGACACGCACAGTGCGCTGGCCAACAACGCGATGTGGCTCGTGCTGTTCACGGCGGTCACTGTCCCCCTGGGCCTGGTGCTTGCCGTGCTCACCGGACGTGTGCGCTACGAGGCGGCGGCCAAGTCCGCGATCTTCATCCCGATGGCGATCTCGTTCGTTGCGGCGTCCGTGATCTGGCGCTTCATGCTGGAGTTCAACCCGAGCGTTGGCACCGTGAACGCCGTGGTCACGGAGTTCGGCGGGCAGCCGACGGCGTGGCTACAGGACACGGGGGCGCCTCAGACGTGGCTCACTGAGCGGGGTCCCGACGAGATACCCGGGCCGGTCCAGCTCAACAACCTGGTGCTGATCACGGTCGGCGTCTGGATGTGGACCGGCTTCGCACTCGTAGTGCTCTCCGCGGGGTTGAAAGGGATCTCCACGGAGATGCTGGAGGCCGCCCGCGTGGACGGCGCGAACGAGTGGCAGATCTTTCGCCACATCATCGTGCCGACGCTGCGCCCGGTGATCGTCGTGGTCACGGTCACGCTGCTGATCAACGCGCTCAAGATCTTCGACCTGGTTTGGGTCATCACCGGCGGGCGCTTCCAGACGGATGTGGTGGCGACGCTCTTCTTCAAGCAGTCGTTTATCAACCGGGACTTCGGCGCCGGCGCGGCGCTGGCGGTCGTGCTGCTGCTCGCCGTCGTGCCGCTGATGCTGCTCAACATCCGGCGCTTCCAGTCGGAGGAGGCGGCATGAGCCTTGGGGTCCCGGTCCCCGCCCGCGAGGGCCGCCCGGCGCTCGGCTACTGGTTCCGCGCGACGTGGGCGCGGCTGCCGCTGCACGCGGCGGTCATCGGCTTCGCCGTGCTGTGGAGCGTGCCGACTGTCGCGTTGCTGATCAGCTCGTTCCGCGAGCCCTCGGCCATTGCCTCCAGCGGCTGGTGGACCGCCACCGTGGACACGCTCACGCTGGACAACTATCGCACCGTGCTGGACCAGCGAGGCATGGGGCGGTCCTTCATCAACAGCGTCTTGATCACGTTGCCCGCCACGGCCCTGGTGGTCCTCGTGGCTTCCGGCGCGGCGTACGCCTTCGCGTGGATGCCGTTCCGAGGCCGCGGGCTGCTCTTCCTCGTCGTGGTCGGCCTGCTGGTGGTGCCGCTGCAGATGACCCTAATCCCCGTGCTGCGGCTCTACGCCGCGATGACGGTCAACGAGGAGTTGCCGCTCCTCGGTGGCAACGTCTTCGGCATCAACAGCTTCACCGGCATCTGGCTCGCGCACGCCGCCTACGGCATGCCGTTCGCCATCTTCCTGCTGCGCAACTTCTTCTCGAGCCTGCCCCGCGACCTCATCGAGGCGGCGAAGCTGGACGGCGCGAGCGAGTGGCAGGTGTTCTGGCGCATCGTGCTGCCGCTGTCGGTGCCGGCGCTCGCGGCGCTGGGCATCTTCCAGTTCCTGTGGACATGGAACGACCTGCTGATCGCGCTGGTGCTGCTCGGCGACCCTGACCTGGCGCCGATGACCCTGCGCATCACCAACCTCGTGGGGTCGTTCGGCTCGTCGTACCAGCTGCTCACCGCCGCCGCATTCATCTCGATGGCGCTCCCGCTCGTCGTCTTCTTCGCCTTCCAGCGCTTCTTCGTACAGGGCATCCTGGCCGGGGCGACCAAGGGCTAGCCTGAGGGGACCGGAGGCAGACCCGATGGCACGCGTGCTGTTCGACCACGTCACCAAGCGCTTCGGCGAGGTCGTCGCGGTCAACGACCTCAACCTGGAGGTCACAGACGGCGAGTTCCTGGTGCTCGTCGGGCCCTCCGGCTGCGGTAAGTCCACCACCCTGCGTATGCTCGCGGGCCTCGATGCCATCACGGAAGGCTCGATTTACATCGGCGACCGTCGCGTCGACAACGTCCCCGCGAAGGACCGCGACCTGGCGATGGTGTTCCAGAGCTACGCCCTCTACCCGCACATGTCCGTGGGCGACAACATAGGCTTCGGCCTGAAGCTGCGAGGCGCCTCGAAGTCGCAGGTGCGCGAGCGCGTCGAGCGGGCCGCCGAGACGCTGGGCATCGAGGAACTGCTGGAGCGCAAGCCGCGCGCCCTTTCCGGCGGCCAGCGCCAGCGCGTCGCACTCGGCCGCGCGATCGTGCGCGAGCCGGAGGTCTTCCTGCTCGACGAACCGCTGTCGAACCTCGACGCCAAGTTGCGTGTGCAGACGCGCACCGAGATCAGCAAGCTGCACCGCCGCCTCGGCACCACCTTCGTGTACGTCACCCACGACCAGGTCGAGGCGATGACGATGGCGACGCGTATCGCCGTGTTGAACCTGGGCCTGCTCCAACAGGTCGGCCCGCCGCAGGAACTGTACGAACGCCCCGCGAACGTCTTCGTCGCGGGCTTCATCGGCAGCCCCTCCATGAACTTCTTCCAGCCCGTCGTGCGCAGCGAGGGGGAGACGCTGCGGCTCGACATGCACGGACTCAGCATCGAGGTGCCGGCACGCTGGGTGCCCGGACTGCTGCCGTACGATGGCCGTCCGATCGTCCTCGGGGTCCGCCCGGAGCACATCCACGACCCCGCGTACCTGCCGTCCGGCGTGCTCCCCGCTTCGATCCGCGCGACCGTCGACGTCACGGAACTGATGGGAAACGAGACGTTCCTCCACCTCGACCGCGAGGGCACACGCTTCCTCGCCCGCGTCGACCCACGCACTCAGGCCACGCCGGCGCAGGAGGCCGAGGTGGTCATCGATGTGTCGCGCATGCACGCCTTCGACCCGGAGACCGAGCAGCGCATCGAAGCGCAGGCCGCACCCGCCGAGGCATCGGGCACCGAGGCGGTATCGTAACCAGATTTAGTCGGGTGCCTCGGGAGATGGCAATTCAGGTACTCTTACTTCGTTGTGCCAGTAGCCACCTCCAAGCTGCGCCTCGTTTGCCAACTCTGCGCGTTCTCGCCACCTGGCCCGGAAAAGCTGGGCATCCTCGTCAAAAATGCTTGCCACCCCGTCCGCGAAGGTGTCGATAGCCTTCACCCGGCCAGCGAGCCGGCGAAGTGCCCGCCGCGCATCGTCGACTAACCGGTACGTCGGATAGAGCGGATAGGATTCGCTCTCATCATCGAGGAACGACAGCAACGCTAGGTGCCAGACAAGCCCCTCTCGGAATTGGGCCGCGTCACTGAAGGCTATCGCGAAATGATCATCCCACTGTGACGCAAGATACTTGATCGCAATATCGGCATGTCCGAGGAACGTTTCGGGGTGGAAGAGCTTCCTCATGCGAGGGAGTGGCGTATGGGCGATCTGACCACCTAGCAGCTCGACTTCGATCGGTTCGCGCATGTTCACTCGCGCCGTCCGGTAGCCCTCGTTGACCAAGCTGGCTGACCCGCCGATCAGAAGCAATCTCCAGGCTAAGAATGCGGGCAGCCCGGTGGCGAATCGAATGCCGCTGCTCCAGACTGATTAGCTCTCCGGCAACCTGGGTGACGGCACTCGCACCATCAACCGAATCCTGCTCGGCAGAGACAAGTGCTAGCTCCTCGATACCCCGCATAAGCGGCTGGACTCGGTCGATATAGCCCTTGGCCAGATCCTCGATCTCTTGACGTTCAACGTTTCGGCGATCCGCGGTCTGATTCAACTCAGTAACGACTTCATTGAGCTGAGCCTGAGGTCTGCGCTGCTACTGCGAATCAATCTCCGGAAGTCGCGGGCTGTCATAGCATCCGCCGGAGAACGTCCGCCCATGATGTCCCTGCGGGAGGCGCTCCACAAGGGATTGGTCAACTGTCTGTGACCACGTCTCGGTAGTCTCCGCGCCGCTCGCGAGGCGAGCCTCAAGGGCGGACAGGCGCTCTTCCACCGAGTCGTCTCTCTTTGGCCGCGCAGAGGCTAGGAGAAAGTCCCATACCGGATTGTCGTCGCGCTTAGGATCCGCATCGAACTCGCTGAGCAGCTCCGCAATCGTCGTACGGAACGTCTCACGCCCCCTCATGCGATTCCCAGTCATACTCATGATTCGCGTAGTTCGATAGGTCGAAGGGGATGTCCGATCGGCGCTGGGCTATGATTATGGTTCCCTTCGCAAGTGCGTGGAGAACACCAAGTTCGTAGAAGACGTTCGCGTTGCGATCTGTGAGATCCGCAATCACCACATCCGATCCGCGCAACTGCTCGAGAATACTCTTGACCATGTTGCCACGCGTACCCGTCGATCGGGTGCACGAGTAGCCCAGCCCGGCTTCCTCCACCGCTGGACGGATCAACTCCTCGAAGATCTCTGTCCATTGATCTTCGGAGCACGACGCCGTCGTCGAGAACGGCATGATCACGAAGCATGCGCGGGCCTGCATGCCGTTCATGATAGTGCGAAATCGCAGGTCGACGCCCAGGGGTTGGAGCCGGGCATGCGGGCCGCCACCGCGACGGGCTCCCCGCCCACTCAGACTGACCGACGCGTCAGATCCCTGTCTTTAGGCCCGCAGGTGCGCGCCGAGGAAGGCGAACGCCTCCTCGTACAGTTCCGGCGGGCTCTCGCCATGGCCACCGTCGAACCAGCGCAGCGTCTTCGGCTCACCGAGGGCCTGTTGCAGCCGCTCGGCCGGCTCGCGGCCGCCCACGGTCTCGTCGCGCTCGCCGTTGACTGCGAAGACGGGCCGCCCCGCCGTCAGCGGCGCGAAGGCGATCGGGTCCGTGAGGTCGAACACCAGCTGCTCGTCCTCCGCCAGTGCGGCGAACTCGGTGCCCGCCACGACGAAGCGCGAGTAGTCCCCGGAGCCGCCGACGAAGAAGGCGCCGGCGCCCACGCGCGAGTCGAGGGCGAAGAACGGCACGCCGATACGGCAGCCCATCGAGACGCCGAGGTAGCCGACCGCGTCGCCTCGGACGTCCGCGCGCGAGGCGAGGTAGTCCATCGTGCGCATCAGGTCCTGCACGGCCTGGATGCGCTGGTCGCGCGTGCGAAAGAGCAGGTCCGGGCGCCCCGTGCGCAGGCGGCCGCGGTCGTCCGGCGCCTCCCGCGACCCGAAGCCGTAGGCGTCCACGGCCACCGTCATCACGCCTCGCTGCGCCCACTCGAGGTGGATCGGGCCACTCGGGCGCGTCTGCCAGGAGTGCCGCCCCATGGGCGTCGAGCCATGCTGCAGGATGACTGCGGCGTACGGCCGACCGCTGTCCGGGTAGGTCAGGGTCGCCACCACTCGCTCGTCGTGCGTGGACCCGAAGGTGACGCGCTCGCGCCGGACGCCTGGCACCGCCGCGCGCGTGCGCACATCGATGACCGGCTCCGGCTCGCTGGTCGCAAGCAGCGGGAGCGTGCGGTCGTACTGGTAGAGGTGGCGGATGGCGATGATGGCCTTGTCGCGTGCCTTCCCTTCAAGGACCTCGGCCGTGCCATACACGATGACCTGCTGCCGCCCATCGGGTACGAGCAGCGAGACGCGCGGCTGGAGTCGGACGTTTGCGTACTTCGCGCGGTCCTTTGTGATCGAGATCAGGACGTGCGTGCCGTCGAAGAGGTGCGTGATCATCGACTGCTGCGGCGAGCCGTCCCGGCGGCCGGTCGCGAGCACGCCGACCTGCCGCTCGGCCAGGTAGACGCTCTGTGCCTCGGTCATCACGGTCACGGTGATCCCCTGTCTCTCAACTTCTCCGCCGCGGCCTGCAGCCCGTCGCTGACGTGCACGTCGTAGCCCTCGGCCGCCCGTTCGAGGCTGCGCAGCCGCTCCGGTAGCCGCGCTACCTCGGCGCCGGCCCTCGCGCGCGACGCGTCGAGGTGCTCGCGGCCCGTCTCGGTGCGCACGCCGCCGCGCATCACCCTGCGCAGCATCGGCTCGCCCTCGAGCGCCTCGCTAGCGAGGGCGATCGTGTCGCCCGCGGCCACGCCGTCCGCGAAGCGACGGAAGACCTGTTTACGGCCGGGCAGTGTCGCCTTGCCCGTGGACAGCTTGCGGCGGCCTCGGCCGGCGTAGGCGACGAGCTTGTACGCGCTCTCCAGCGCGTTCGCATCGGCCGGTGCGTTGATGCGCGTGCCGGCGGCGTACGAGTCGATGGGCGCGCCGACCGCCTCCATCGCCGCGATACCGTGTTCGTCGAGCCCGCCGCTCGCGACGATCTGCACGCGCTGGAGGCCGGCGGCATCGAGCAACGCACGCGCCTCGTGCGCCAGCGCCGCGAGGTCGCCCGAGTCCAACCGGATCGCGCGCACGCGGAAGCCGTCCCCGAGCTCGCGCGCTAGCGCGATGACCTCGCCCACGCCATCCAGCGTGTCGTAGGTGTCGACCAGCAGCACGGTCTCCGGGTAGAGGCGCGAGAAGGCGCGAAAGGCCGCGGCGTCGCCGTCGTGGGCCATGATGTAGGAGTGCGCCATCGTCCCCGTGACCGGGATCCCATAGCGCCGCCCCGCCTCGACGTTCGATGTGCCGGCGAAGCCCGCGAGGTGGAGCACGCGGGCCGCCTTCCTCGCGGCATCCACGCCGTGCGAGCGGCGCGTGCCGAAGTCGATCACGGGCTTGCCGCGGGCGGCGAGCACCGAGCGCACCCCCTTCGATGCGACGAGCGTCTGGAACGAAATCTGGTTGAGCAGGAAGGTCTCTGCGAACTGCGCCTCCGCGATCGGCGCTTCGACCTCGATCAGCGGCTCGTTCGGGAACACCGGTGTTCCTTCCGGCACGGCGAAGACGTCCCCGGTGAAGCGGAAGTCGCGCAGCCACGCGAGGAACTCCGGCTGGAACAGCCCCAGTGTGTCGATGTACTCGACAGCCGCCTCCGAGAATCGCAGCGTCTCCAGGTACGCCAGCGCATCCTCGAGGCCCGCCGCCAGCAGGAAGTTCCAGTCGGAAGGCAGGTCGCGCACGAACAGGGAGAAGACGGCGGGCTCCGCCATCCCTTCGGCGTAGTAGGCCTGCAGCATGGTCAGCTCGTACAGGTCGACAAAGAGCGCTGGGTCGAAGCCGGTAGCGGGATCCGAGGACGTGCCGTCGCTCACGTGGCCTACTCGACCGTCACGCCGGCACCCTCGAGGGCCGCGAACGCGCGCTCGGTGTCGCCCGGTTCGACGCCGACGCCGCGGGTCGCGTCGCGCAGGACGGTGGTGGCGAGCCCCGTGGCCCGGCCGTCGAGCGCGGTCGCCTTCACGCACACATCAGCGGCGAGGCCTACGACCACGATCCGCTCGACGCCACGTTCGCGCAGCATGCGCTCGAGCGCCGTCGGGGCCTCGGCGCCGCTTTCCGGGTCACGCACCGTGAAGCCGGAGTAGCCATCCTCGCCGCCCGTGCCCTTGCGCAGCACGTCGCCCTGGATGTGGAGGTCAGGGTGTAGCTCCGCCCCCCACGTGTCCATGACGCAGTGCACCGGCCAGACGCCGCCGTCCTTCTGGAAGTGCGGCGTGCTCTCCGGGTGCCAGTCCTGCGTGTAGACCACGAAGGCGCCGGCTGCCCGCGCCGCGGCCACCTCCTCGTTCACCCGCTCGATGATGGTCTCGCCCCCCTGGACGTAGAGGCCGCCGGAGGGGTCGGCGAAGTCGTTCTGTACGTCGACGACGACCAGTGCGGTCCGCTCGTTGTACCGCTCCGCATCGGGCATCGCCTGCTCCTCTCGCCTGACGGATGGCGATGGTACCGTTCCTGCTGTCGGCCTCGCGAACATCGAGGGGCGGACGCGCCGTCCCGCCTGCGGGTGGGAGAGGGGCAGTCACCGCGTGAAGCTCCTTGTCTTCCACGAGAACGCGGAGACCGTGCCGTCGCTGTTCGATGCGGTCGGCGCTCGAGCGGAGGTCCGGACCGTCCGGGTCTGCAGCCCGAACTGGTACCTCCGGGTCCGCCTGGGCGGCACCGGCTTCGCCTGGGGCCGGCCCTCCGAGGGCAGCCGGCGCAGCGTGGCGTTCGTGCCCGGGCTGCGGCGCTTCCCGCGCGCCTCGGCGTTCGCCCTTCGGCAGGCCTACCGCCGCGCCGTCCGGGAGTCGGGCATCCCCGACGCCGTGGTCCTCGACAGCCCCTGGCTGGCGAGCCTGCTCGATCTGGCGCCTGGGGTGCCACGCGTCTACTTCGCGGCGGACGCGTACCGCTACTACTCGTGGCCACGCGACGAGACGGTCCGGCGCGAGCGGCTGATGCTCGAAGGCTCTGACGTCGCTTTTGCCGGCTCCGCCCTGCTCGCCGGAGACCTCCGCGCTGGGGGCGCGACCGAGGTCCACCAGTCCCCGACCGCCGTACCGGCGGCCTTCGTCCAGGCATGCCGGCAGCCCGGTCCCCTCCCAGACCACCTGGCGGCCATCGCCGGGCCGCGCGCGGGCTGCGTCGGAATCATCAACGAGACGTACGACTGGACGCTGCTCGAAGGACTGGCCGAGGCGTCCCCGGATGTCGCGTTCGTCTTCGTGGGGCCGCAGCGCGCACTCACGCGCTC
>WHSU01000044.1 GCA_009379925.1 Dehalococcoidia bacterium
AGACCGGGACCTTGTATGACCCGCCCGCCATCGCGATCGCGCCGAGGCCGTACGCCTTGCGCAGGATGATCGTGAAGAACGGGACGCTGAGGTTCGCACCGACCAGGAACAGCCGGTTCGCGTGGCGCACCAGCGCCGTCTTCTCGACCTCCGGGCCGACCATGATGCCGGGTGTATCGCAGAGAAAGAGGATCGGCAGGTCGAAGGCGGCGCACAGCTGCATGAAGCGGGCGGCCTTGTCCGCGCCGTCCGAGTCGATCGCGCCGCCGAGGTGCATCGGGTTGTTCGCCACCACGCCCATCGGACGCCCTTCGACGCGCACGAAGGCGGTCACCATCCCATGGCCGAAGTCCTTGCGCAGCTCAAGCACCGAACCGGCGTCGGCGAGCGTCTCGATGACGGAGCGTACGGCGTAGACCCGCAGCCGGTTCTCCGGGACGATGCGCCGCATCAACCGCTGGTCGGGCGCCTCTCAGTCGTCGATGGCGCCCTGGAAGTACGAGAGGTAGCGCTTCGCTACCTGCACGGCCTCGGCTTCGTCCTCGACGGCGATGTCGACGACGCCGTTCGGGACCTGCACCTCCATCGGGCCGATCTCCTCCGGCGTGAAGATGCCCAGGCCGCCGCCCTCGATCATCGCAGGGCCGCCCATGCCGATGTTCGAGTCCGCCGTCGCGATGATCACGTCGCAGCAGGCCAGCAGCGAGGCGTTGCCGGCGAAACAGCGGCCCGAGGTGATCCCGACCGTGGGCACCAGGCCACTGAGGCGCGCGAAGTGGCTGAACGTGCGGTTGTCACCGGGGTTGCTCACACCGTCGGTGTCGCCAGGCCGCCCGCCGCCGCCCTCTGCGAACAGCACGAGCGGCATGCGCCACTTCTCCGCCACGTCCAGCAAGCGGTCGGTCTTGC
Organism: Dehalococcoidia bacterium; assembly: GCA_009379925.1. Lineage (GTDB taxonomy): Bacteria > Chloroflexota > Dehalococcoidia > UBA2979 > UBA2979 > WHSU01. Next base: position 910 of record WHSU01000044.1, read on the forward strand.
GGTGGTTGCGCTGGCCCTGAGTGCCGGCAAAGACGGTGTAGTCGTAGGACATCACGGCGCAACGCGAGGCCGGCTCCGGGAACAGGTCGCCGTTGATGGTCCCCACGCCAGTGATCATGCCGTCCGCCGGTGACTTCCCGATCAGCTCCTCTACGGAGCGGCGCTGCCGCTGCGCGGCCAGCGCCAGCTGGCCGTACTCCACGAAACTGCCGGGGTCGCACAAGTCCTCGACGTTCGCGCGCGCGATGCGCTGTCCCTTCGCCGCGCGGCGTTCGAGGGCCTGCGGGCGCGCCTCGTTGAGCGTGGTCGCGCGGCGGTCGACGACCTGCCGGAGGTCCGGCCGGATCTCGTCGAGGTCTACGTCTTTCAGGGCGGCAAGGTCGGCACCGGCGACATCGCCCTCTTCGATCAGGACCAGCACGTGGCCCTCGTAGACGGTGTCTCCGACGGTGACCGCGATGCGACGCACGACACCGCTCGCGGTCGCGAGTACCTCGTGCTCCATCTTCATCGCTTCCATCACGAGCAGCTGTTGCCCGGTACGCACCTCGGCGCCCTCGGCGACCGCCAGGCTCACCACCGTCCCTTGCAGCGGCGCCCGCACGGCGACGCTGCCCTCCGGCGGGGCTGGCTCGGCCGCGCCGGCCGCCCGAGGCGGTGGTGCAGCGGTCTTGCCGTGCGTCAGGACGGCCAGCGGGTCGTTGGCGTCCACCCGCGCGCCCGCCCGCACCCGCTCCTCGTTGTCTGCCGCGAGGAAGTGGAGAGGGACGCGCTCGGCCGCGGCGGCAGACACCAGCGCGTCGACGTGGTCCTCGATGTAGCGCGTGTAGGCCCGGCCGGCGATCACATCGGGCTGCTCCAGCAGGCCCTGCAGGAACGAGATGTTCGTCGGGACGCCCTCGATGCGGAACTCGCGCAGCGCGCGCCCGGCCTTCGCCACCACGTCGCCGAAGCCGCCCGCCGGCGTGTGGGCGATCACCTTGGCGAGCAGTGAGTCGTAGCGCGGGCTCGTGCGGTAGCCCGCGTAGCCAAAGGTGTCCGTGCGGATACCCGGCCCGGTCGGCGGCTCGAACGCCATGAGCATGCCACCCGAGGGCATCGCGAGGCCGTCCGGGCGCATCGTCTCCATGTTCACGCGCACCTGCATGGCGAAGCCCCGAGGCGGCGGCGCCTGCGTCATCCCGAGGCTCTCGAGCGTGGCGCCACCGACCAGCAGCAGCTGTAGCCGGACCAGGTCGACGCCGGTCACCTCCTCGGTGACGGTGTGCTCCACCTGCAGGCGCGGGTTCGCCTCGATGAAGGCGAACGACGCGTCGGTGGGCCGATCGGCGGTGTCGACCAGGAACTCGACGGTGCCCAGGCTCTCATAGCGGGCGGCCGCACAGAGCCGCACCGCCGCCTCGATGATCCGGTCGCGCAGCCCGTCCGGGAGGCCCGGCGCAGGTGCTACCTCGACCAGCTTCTGGAAGCGCCGCTGGAGGCTGCAGTCGCGCTCGCCAAAGTGCGTCACGGCGCCGGTGCCGTCGCCTGCGACCTGCACCTCGATGTGGCGCGCGCGCTCGAGGTATTCCTCCACATACACCTCGCCGCGGCCGAAGGCGGCCTGGGCCTCCGACTGACAACGGGCGTACGCCTTCGGGAGATCATCCGCGGCCCGCACCACGCGCACCCCTCGTCCGCCGCCGCCGGCGAGCGCCTTGATGATCATCGAGCGGCCATCGGGTAGCGAGGCGAGGAACTCCGCCGCCTCATCGACGCTGGTTGCGTGGGAGGTCCCGCGCAGGACCGGCACGGAGGCCTCGATGGCCGCCTGTCGCGCACGGGTCTTGTCGCCGAACAGCTCCAGCACGTCCGGGCGCGGCCCCACGAAGGTGATGCCCGCCTCGGCACAGCGTCGTGCGAACTCCGCGTTCTCGCTGAGGAAGCCGTAGCCCGGGTGAACCGCGTCGCACCCCGCATCGCGCGCCACCTCGACGATCTGCGCGGCATCGAGGTAGGCAGCGGCGCCCTGTCCGCGCAGCGGGCGGGCCTCGCCGGCACGCCGCGTGTGCAGCGAGGCCGCGTCGTCCTCCGCGTAGACCGCGACGGTGGCGATGCCCATCTCGGCCCCGTGCGCATGATGCGGATCGCGATCTCGCCCCGGTTCGCGATCAGGAGTTTCGACGGGGCCATGGCACCTGCCTTCGGTGAGTTGCTACCGGAACACGCCCTCGGCGAGCAGTTCGATGTAGTCGCTTTCGGTCAGTCCGAGCAAGTCCCGGAACACCGCCTCGTTATGTTCGCCCATCCGAGGCGCGCGCCGTAGCGCCGGGACCGTGCCGTCGATACGCGCCGGTTGGGCGTGCGTGGTGAACACGATGCCCTCGTCATCGCGGGAGACGGGCAGGAGGTGCCGCGTGGAGAGCCACGGGTCGCGTGACGTCATGTCCTCCAGGTCCTCGACGACCGCCGCCGGGACGCCGGCCGCCTGGAGCGTCCGTGCGACATCCCAGGCGTCCCGCGCGCACGTCCACGCCTCGATGCGGGCGTCCACCGCCTCCTCGTGCGCCCGACGGGCGTCGATGGCCAGCCACCGTCCGGCGAGGTCGGGCGCGCCGATGGCTTCAGCAAGGCGTCGCCACTCCTCGTCGCTCCGGACGCTGATCGCGCACCAGCGGTACGCGCCGTGCGGCGCGTGGTCGCGCGAGCGGTTGCCGAGGCGCGGCGGCAGCCTGCCCTCGGCGGCCTCCAGGATGTCGGGGCCGAGCAGATTGATCGCCGCCTCGGCCTGCGCCAGCTCGATGAACTGGCCGCGGCCCGTGCGCTCTCGATGGTAGAGCGCGGCCAGCAGGGCGCTGACGGCGAAGTAGGGCGCGGCGAAGTCCGAGTACAGCGGCGCGATCCCGGTGGGTGGGCGGTGTGGGTAGCCCATGTTCGTGCTCAAGCCGCTGAACGCGATCACCCCGTTCCCGTACGAGCCGTACTGGCGATACGGCCCGGAGCGTCCCATCACCGGCATCGTGAGCATGATGATGTCCGGCTTCACCTTTCGCAGGTCGTCATAGCCGAGCCCCCAGCGGTCCATGCGGTCGCCGGTGAAGTTGTTCGTCACGATGTCCGAGGCCCGCACCAGCTCCTTCGCCAGCTCGATGCCCTTCGGATGGTTCAGGTCCAGCGTGACCGAGCGCTTGTTGGCGTTGCAGTCGTTGAACACGCCGTTGGTGTTGCTGCTGCCGCCGTCCGCGGGCTGGACCCCGACCACGCGGATCGTGTCGATCCGCGACTCCGACTCCACCTTCACGACATCGGCCCCGTAGTCCGCGAAGACCCGCGAGGCGGACGGTCCCGCGATCAGCCAGAAGAAGTCGGCGATGCGGATGCGCTCCAGCGGCAGGCTTCGCGGCTCGCTGACTGCCGTGCGGCGCTCCCGAGGCGCCGGTGGGCGATCGAGGTCGGCCAGCACCTCGGCGGTGTGTTCGCCGAGACGGGGTGCGGGGCGGCGGAACGCGGCCGGCGTCTCACTGAAACGGTACGGCGGCGCGACGTCCGTGAACTGCCGCCCGAGGCGCCGGTAACGGACGAACGACCCTCGCTCCTCGAGGTGGGCGTCGGCGAGCAGGTCCGCGGCATCGTTCACGGGCATGACGAGCAGGCGCCGGCGCTGACCCTCGGCGAACAGCGTTGCGCGGTCGTATCGCGCGGCGAGCGCTTCGATGTGCGGCGCCAGCGCGGGCCGATGCGCGGCCTGGTAGGCGGGGTCGACCCAGTCGGGCCCGGGAAACGAGGCCAGCGACTCCTCCTCCAGCCAGTCGAGGAAGCCTCGGTAGAGCGCCGGCGCCCCGATGGGGACGACGAAACTGATCCACCGGCCGTCGCGGCAGGGAAAGAGGGAGCGCGCGGTGGCCTCGGCTGCCAGGCCCACGCGCTTCGGGACGCGGCCGTGCCAGGTAAAGATGTTCGCGTTCGCCGTCTGCAACGTCGCCATGGCGGCCGCTTCCTGCATCGAGACATCGATGCGGTGTGCGCCCGGCGTCGTGCCGCGCTCGCGGCCGACCAGCGCGACCAGCATCGAGGCGACGGCGACCAGAGACCCCATGTGGTACGCCTGCTCGGCGCCGGGGACGTTCGGAGGGTCGTCCGGGAACCCGTTGAGGTACATCAGACCGCTGGCGGCCGCCGCGACGAGGTCGTTGCCCTGCCAGTCCCGGAACGGCCCAGCCTGACCGAACGGTGTCACGGTGACGTAGAGCAGGTCCGGGTTCACCTCTCGCGCCGCCTCGAAGCCAAGCCCCAGCCGGTCCATCTCACCGGGTGGGGCGCTCTCGATGACCGCGTCCGCGGTCGCTGCCAGGCGGAGGAACGCCGCGCGCCCCGCCTCGTCGTGCAGGTCGAGGACGAGGCCGCGCTTGTTGGCGTTGTAGTGGAGGTGGTGGTGGAGGCTGTGCTCGCCCTCGGACGCGTTTGCGACGTACGGCGACCGCCTTCTCATCGGATCGCCGCCCGGTGGCTCGATGTGGACCACGTCGGCGCCCAGCTCGCCGAGCTGCCGTCCGGCAAAGGCCGCCGCCTCGCCTGCCAGGTCGAGCACGCGGATGCCCGCGAGCGGCCCACCCGGTTGAACGATGCTGCTGTGCCCCTGGGTCATCGGCGTCCGCCACACCTCGCACGGCCTGGTCCATCGAGGCGCCACGTTAGCAGAGGTCGCCTGCGCGGTAGCGACCTTTTGCTGATGTCGCACGCACTCCGGGCTCGATGACCCAGGTGCGCGCCTGGCCGCGTCAGGTTACACTCGCTGAAATGCGAGGGCGCGCAGCCAATGAACACTAACCGCGACGGAGACGACCAAGCCAGCCCCGGTCTGAGGCCCGGTTTCACCGCCCCGTCCGCGGTGAGGGCGCTCGGGCGCCCGTCGCGCGCGCGTCTCGCCCTCGGGATCGCCGCGCTCGCCCTCGTGACACAGGTCGCGCTGTTCGCGCTTCGTGCGGACGCGGAGGACGTCACGCTGTCGTGTGTGAACTACCAGAACGAGCTGCCGGCATGGACGGCCGCGGCGCGCCACTTCGCGCAGATCTGCGGGCACGACGCGGCGCCGCCGGACGACCCCGCCTCCACGGTGGACACCGACTCGGGGACCAACGCGGGGACCGGAGCAGCGACCGGCGCGGACCTCCGAGCGCTCGAGGGACGCCTCGAACAGCTGATGGCCTCCACGGCGGTGGGCGGGGAGTACGCGCTGGCGGTCACGGACCTACAGACCGGCGAGACGATCAGCGTCAATGGGGACGAGTGGCATCTCTCGGGTTGCTCGATCAATTTCTTCGTCATCCTCCGCGCCGTGCTGGACGTGCAGGAGGGCCGCTACGCCGAGTCGCGCGTCGGTGACCTGATCAGCCGCACGGTCTACAGCAGCAACCCCGTCACCGGCCTGGAGCTGTACCGCATCACCGGGAGCGGCGACGTGTTGCGGGGCATCGAGCGCACGCAGGCGCTGGCCCGGCAGCTCGGGCTGGAGCGCGTGATCCTGGACCACGCGCCGCTCTTCAAGCACGCAGGCTCCACGGGCGAAGGCCCGGACAACTGGCTCACCGCCGCGGACGCGAACGAGGCGCTCGCGGCTGTCTACCGCACCGACCTGCTGACAGCCGAGTGGCGCGAGTACCTGCTGGAGAAGATGAGCGGCGTGAAGCCGGGCCTCCAGTATTTGACGGGCTATGGCAACGGCGGTGTGACGAGCCACAAGAACGGCTTCTTCCCGACGACCGCCGGGTGGTACGTCGACAACGACATCGGGATCGTGCGCTTCACGCGAGGGGGTGAGACGTACGCGTACGCCATCTCCTATCTCGGACAGCGTATTCCGACGCAGTACGCGCAGCTCGGACTCTTCCAACAGGCGAGCCAGCAGATCTGGGAGCACTTCAGCCAGCGCTACCCCTGACCTCGACAGACCGCCGCCTCCGCCGTTCGTGTATTGTCCGGCCGATGTGCCGCGCCATCGGACGCGGCGCCCGCGGAGGAGGCGACCGATGGCCACGACGACCGAGCCGATCGTCGAGACGCGCGACGGCAAGCTGAGGGGTGCGCTGGAGGACGGCATCGCGGTCTTCCGCGGCGTCCCATACGGCGCATCCACCGCCGGACGGCGCTTCCTTCCGCCCCTGCCGCCCGAGCCGTGGAGCGGCGTTCGTGATGCGACGGAGTTCGGGCCGATCTGTCCGCAGACGGGCGCCCTGGTCGGCGAGAACACGGACAGCCGGACGCTGGGCACGATCCCGAGGCTCCCGCAGAGCGAAGACTGCCTTGTCCTGAACGTCTGGACGCCCGGCGTCGATGACGGTGCGAAGCGGCCTGTCATGGTCTGGCTCCACGGCCGCGGCTTCCGCGCGGGCGCGGGTTCCGAAGGCTGGTACGACGGCACGAACCTCGCCCGTCGAGGCGATGTCGTCGTGGTCACGATCAACCACCGGCTCAACGTCTTCGGTTACCTGCACCTCGCGGACATCGGCGGACCCGAGTTCGCCGGGTCCGGGGTGGCGGGCATGCTGGACGCCGTGCTGGCGCTCGATTGGGTGCGCGACAACGCCGCGCGCTTTGGCGGCGACCCGGACAACGTCACGATCTTTGGCGAGTCCGGCGGGGGCCGGAAGGTCTGCACGCTGCTCGGGATGCCCTCCGCGCAGGGCCTGTTTCACCGCGCTATCGTGCAGAGCAGCGTCACCCTTCGCGCCGGGGACGCCGCGAGGGCGACCGAGTCCGCCGAGCGGCTGCTCGCCCACCTCGGGATCGGCCACGGCGAGTTGCATCGCCCGCAGGAGATGCCGTTCGAGCAGCTCACGGAGGCAATGGGCACGCTACCGGGTCCGGCGTTCATCCCCGTGCCGGTGATGGAGGGCGACTACCTGCCCGCCCACCCCTTCGACCCGGCGCCGGCGCCGACGGCCACCACCGTGCCTCTGATCGTCGGCACCAACAAGGACGAGGCGGCGCTCTTCTCGGCCGGCGACCCTCGCCGTCGCAAGCTCGATGAGTCCGAGTTGCACGAGCGGCTGCAGCCGCTGCTGGGCGACCGCTGGCAGGAAGTCCTCGCGGTCTACCGGAGGTGCCGCCCGGACGACACGCCGTGGGACCTCTGGGTGGGTATCAACAGCGAGGCCAGGCGCCTGGCCGCGGTGACGCTGGCGGAGCGGCATGCGGCGGCCGGCGGTGCGCCCGTGTACATGTACCTCTTCGAGTGGGAGAGCGACTTCATGGGCGGCCTGTTCAAGGCCGCCCATGCGATGGAAATCCCGTTCGTCTTCGACAATGCGGACCGCGTGCCGATGACCGGTGAGCGCGCCGACCGAGGTGAACTCGCGGCTTCGATGAGCACCACGTGGGCGGCGTTCGCGCGAAACGGCAACCCGGACCACGAGGCGCTGCCGTCGTGGCCCGCCTTCGATGCCGCGTCGCGTGCGACGATGGTGTTCGACGTGCCCCCGCGGCTCGAGCACGACCCGGGGAGCGAGGAACGCCTCGTGTGGCGCGGGGACCTCTCCCTCTACCGATAGGCCCCCGTGTCCTCCGCGGTCCGTCCCGCTCTGCGGGGACCACGCGCGCTAGAGGTCGCCGCCGGCGCGTCTGAAGCGTCAGCGAAACTCCAGCGCCGCGCACGCATCCAGGCCACAAGGACGCTGCCGATGATCGGACAGTAGTCCTCGAGGTCACATGGCCGCGACATGGGGAGCCACCGATGCTGATCGCCCGGCGGACGCTGGCGGTGCTCGCCGGGATCCTGCTGGTTCCGGTGCTCTTCGTCGCCCTCGTCGGCTGGCGCGCGGCTGACACCGTGGGCTCACCCGACTTCTATCGAGAGCAGGTCCGCGCCCTCGACGTGGGCCGGCTTGCGCACGAGAGCGCGTTTCCCGAGGCGGTCGAGTCCTTCCTCGACGGCCAGGAGGAGCGGCTGCCCGAGTCAGTCCGCGCGGTCGAGCTGCCGAGGGACGGTCACGCGCAGGCGGTGCTCCTCGATGTGCTCACGACCGCGTTCCCGCGGGCCTACATCAACAGGGGGGTGGAGTCAGCCGCCGAGGACGTCGGCGCCTACGTGGGCGGCTCATCCGACGAGCTGGAGGTGCGAGTCCCGCTGGGCGAGCCGTTACGCGCGGTCGCTGCCCACGAGCCTGGTGAGCCCTCGGTGCTCCAGCAGGCATGGGGCGACCTGGGGCTTTCCGATACCGCGGTCCGCAGCCTCATGGCCGCATATGCCGAGGAGCGCGCCGCCGAGGCAGGCGTCCCGCTTGCGGTGGGAGGCGAGAGTGTGCTGTTCGAGGCGTACGACGAGGACCTCGAACCGGCGGCGACATGGCTGGAGACCGAGCTCTTTGCTGCCGTCGACGATGTCCACCCCTACCTGGCCGGCGATTCCGACGGCTTCGAGGTCACCGTGTCGTTCGAGGAGTACCCGTTGCTGGCCGGGCCGCTCTCGGGTGTCCTCCAGCGCAGCGAGGAGTCGCTGCAGAAAGACGGCTACCGCGTGACCGACGCCGACCTCGAGCGGGCGCTCGAGGCGTCCGGGCGCGAGGCGGTGAGCGACGTTGAGCGCGCCCTCTCAGCGTTTCGCGACGGGATCGTGTTCAACGCGGACGACTTCGCGCCGTCGCCAGAGGAGGGCGCGGAGGCCCTGGAACTCGACCGCCTGCGTGCCGGTGTTGCCCTGCTGACGGGCGCCGTCCGCTGGGGTTCGGCGGGCGCCGTGCTGGCGCTGGTAGCGCTCGTCGGTCTCGCGGGCGGGCGGACGTGGGCTTCGCGCCTCGCATGGGCGAGCACGGCGCTGTTTCTGGCGGCGGTCGTATCGTTCGTGGTCGCCGGGCCGCTCTACGACGCAACCGCCGGGGCGCGCATCGAGGCGGCGCTCGACGAGCAACGGGCCACCGAGGACAGCACCGTCCCGGCGGTGGTCACCGATGCCTTGCTGGAGCGCGCCGAGGCCATCGCGGACGGCTTCGCTTCGGATGTCGCGTCCTCCGCGGCGCTCATCGCGCTGCTTGCTGGCGCGACCGCCGGCTCATCGCTCGTGTGGCGCATCGTGCGGGCCGTCGTCGCGGAGGGCCGTCGCGAGGCCGAGGACGAGCGGTACGAGCGCGTGGCGGCCTGATCCGAGCTGAGCGCGGTCATCGAGACCGCGCTCACGCTTCCTTCGCGCAGTCCCACGAGATCACCCGCCAGTGGCGCCCGCCTTCGTCGCTGCTGGTCGCGCTTGTCCCCGTGCTAGTCGCGGCCTTCGAGGAGCCACCGCGCGAGTTCCGCGCCCTTCGGGGCGTCCGGGTCGTCCTTGAAGCGATCGAGGCGACGGTAGACATCCGCGGCGGCGCGGTGGAAGCCGTCCGGGAGGCCGTCCGCGGCGAAGGTGTCCGCGATCTCCTCCATCTCCCCGGCAAAGCGCCACGCCTTGGGCGCCGAGAACTGGTCGCGCTCGGCGCGGCGGGCGACGTCCGGCTGTGACTTCCGCCACTCCTGGAGCAGGGCGTCATGCACCCCCTCGGCGAGCGACAGCGCGAGGATGTCCGCCAGCAGCGCGGTGGTGCCCTTCGACCAGGCGGCGTACGCGACCTTAAGCGCGGAGGCCGCGCCGGCGCCACCAGCGATCGGGATCACCTCGAGCGGTCCGCCCGAGAGGATCGAGGCGACCTTCGGCGCCATGTCGCCCGAGAGGTACATGCGCGTGGCGCCGGGACGCCGGGGCGGGCCGCCGATGATGCCGCCATCCACGAAGGTGCCGCCGCACTGCAGCACTTCCGCCTCGATGCGACGTGAGGTCGAGGGGGAGATCGCGTTCGCGTCCACGTAGACGCCCTGAAAGCCGAGGTTGAGGACCTCCTGTGCGACCTCCTCCGCGGCATGCGGTGGGCACACCGAGAGCAGCACGTCGCTCTGGTTCACGAGGCCGTTGAGCCAGTGGACGTCTTCCAGGCCGTCCGACTCCGCGCGCTGCACCGTGGCGGGCGAACGGTCCTCGGAGACCCACACCACGCGGGCGCCGGCCGCGCGCGCCGACGCGCCGACCGCGGAGCCCATCTGGCCGGGATGCACGACGCCGACGGTAGCCGTGTGGTGGCCTGTTGGTGTGTTCACTGGCCGCCTCATCTCCTCTACGCGCCTCCGCGCACGGGCGCCCAGGTAGCGGGCCTCGGGGACCACACGCCCGGCCGCCCAGGCGGCGCGGCGCTTCAGCTCGTCGGGAGACAAGAACCGGGGCACGGCGCGCTTGCTCATCTTAATCGTCCCTTAGCCCGACTTGATCACGCTAAACGAAAGATGGGTGGCGCCGGGCGTCTCGATCATCCTGGTCCGTTCAAGCTCGATCTGCTTGTCGCCGCGCTGGTCGAACAGGGGCACACCGTCCCCGAGCAGGACCGGCACGACATGCAGGTGAATCTCGTCCAGCAGCCCGGCCTTCAAGAACTGCTGTGCGACGCTCGCACCATGCAGGCCGATGTTCTTCTCGCCTGCCGTCGCTCGAGCCTGTCCGAGTGCGCTCTCGACGCCATCACTCACGAAGGTGAACGGCGTCGCCCCCTTCGTCTCGTTCTTCAGCGGGCGGTGAGTCAGGACGAATACCGGCCAGTCGAACGCGGTCCCATCCGGCGCCACCCAGCCCTCCGGGCTATCGATAATGTCGAACGACTTTCTGCCCATGATCACGGCCCCGGTACCGCCCGCGATCGCATCACCGAATAGTTGGTCCCAGGCCTTGTTCATCTCCGAGGAACTGTAGCCGTCGGGCGCGGCGGCCATCATCCACGAGAAGAGCCGCTCGCCTCCGGCGCCCAGCGGGCTCTCGGGACTAGGATCCGGCCCGGTGATGAACCCATCGAGCGAGATCGACTTGTCGACGGCAACGACTCCCATGTCATCTCTCCTCCCCGGTGGTGGTTTCGTGGCGGCGAGGCCGATGCGGAAGGTCTCCGACTCGGCCGCTCAGTATCCGATCGCGGCGCCGTCCGCGCGTGGATCGGAGCCACCCCACAGTACTCCCGTGTCGCGATCGCGGACGATGACCTGCCCTCGTCCGAAGACGCCGGTGCGCCGGAATCCCGACGTGGGCACCACTCGATGGCCCATACGCGCCAGTTCGCTCATCACCTCCACCGGGATGCCCTCTTCCAGGAAGACATCGCCCGACGGCGGGTTCGAGTAGATCGAGAAACGTGGCTCATCGAGCGCCGCCTGCGGGTCGAGGTGGTGGTCGACCAGGTTGAGGATGACCTGCATGTGGGCCTGCGGCTGGTTGTAGCCACCCATGACGCCGAAGCACGAGTACAGTTCGCCGTCCGAGTGGGTGACCATCGCCGGGATGATCGTGTGGTAGGGCCGCTTCCCGGGCGCCAGGGTGTTCGGGTGCAGCGGGTCGAGACTGAAGCCCGCGCCCCGGTTCTGCAGCGTGAACCCGCAGCCTCGAGGCACGATGCCCGTCCCGAACCCGTTGTAGTTGCTGTTGATGAAGGAACACGCGTTCCCCTCGCCATCCACCACCGAGAGGTAGGCGGTGTCGGAGGACGCCACCGGCGAGCCGCGCTCCGGGTCTACTGTGGCGCGCGAGGGGTCGATGAGCGCGCGGCGCTCGGCGGCGTACTGCTTCGAGAGCAGCGCCTCCACGGGCACATCCACAACGGAGGGGTCGGCGATGTACCAGCGCGTATCCGCGAAGGCGAGCCGGACCGCCTCGATGAGCGTGTGCAGGTAGGCGGTCGAGCGGCGCGGCATCGAGGTGAGGTCGCATCCCTCGATGATGTTGAGCGCCAGCAGGGCCGTGAGCCCCTGCCCGTTCGGTGCGCACTCATAGACGCGGTAGCCTTGGTACGTGGTACTGATGGGCGGCTCGAACGTGGAGCAGTGTGCACGCAGGTCGTCCACGGTGAGCAGGCCACCGAGCGACTGCACGACCTCGACGATGGCATCGGCGGCACGGCCGCGGTAATAGGCCTCCGCACCGCCATCGGCCAGTTCGCGCATGACGCGCCCGAGGTCCGGGTTGCGCCTGACCTCGCCGGCCTCCGGCGCGCGCCCGTCGATGAGCATCTCGTCGCCGTTCGGGCTCGCGTCGCGAATACGCTGGGCGCCCATCTGGAAGTAGCGCGCGATCAAAGGCGAGACCGGGTGCCCCGCCTCGGCAAGCCGGATCGCGGGCGTCAGGACCTCCGTCAGCGGCATGCGGCCGTGGCGCTCGACCGTATCCGCCCACCCGGCGGCGGCGCCCGGCACCGTGACGGCGTGGACGCCCGTGCGCGGGATCGCGCCCTCCACGCCGAGGCCGCGCAGCGCATCGATGCTGGCGGCCGCGGCGGCCCGGCCGCTGCCGTTGACGGCGTGCACTTGTTTCGTCGCCGCCTCGTAGACCAGCGCGAAGCAGTCACCGCCGAGGCCAGTCGCGGTCGGTTCGACCACGGCTAGAGCTGCCGCCGTCGCTACAGCGGCGTCGGCCGCGTTCCCTCCCGCCTGCAGCACCTCGAGGCCCGCCTGCGCCGCCAGGGGCTGGCTCGTCGCGACCATCCCGCGCATCGCCAGCACCGGTGACCGCCGCGACTCGAACGCCAGCGGGCCACCACCGATCTCGCTGTTGTCCGTCACCATGGCCGGGCCTCCTCGCGCGGCGGGGTCCCCTCGAGTGCTCGCGCGTGGCGTTGGTAGCACAGATCGCCGGTCGGGCGGTACTGACGAATGGGTCACTCGAGGGGCAGGCGGCGCTGCCCGCGGTATGTCCTCTGCGCGATCTTGCTGAAGAAATCCCGCCCACGGGGGTGACGGCTGGCGAACACGAGGTGATGGATGGTGGACTCTTTGCTGTTCACGATCCGCACATCGTCGTCGACCTCTTGCACCCGGCTCTCCACGGAATCGCCTGGGCGTACGTCACGACTCAACCTGACGATCGTGGCGCCGCGCCGGTCGGCGGTACCGGGAAGGGGAATCACGGGAAGAGTAGGCGGCGTCCGGTAAGCTAGCGGCGAGTGTGCCAGGAAGGGGACCGAATGATCACGGTGATTGCGAAGCTCCAGGCTCAGCCCGGCAAGGAAGACGAGATGAAGGCGGAACTCACCCGCATGGTGCAGGCCGTCTCCGCCACCGAGCCGGATGTGCCGGCCTACTCGCTGCACCAGGCCGATGACGACCCCACGGTCTTCTACTTCTACGAGCAGTACGCCAACACCGAGGCGCAAGAGGCGCACCGTCAGACCGAACACATGAAGGCGCTGGGCGCCGCGATGCGAGACATGGCAGCCGGACGCCCCGAGGTCACTCTCATGACGCAGGTGGCGGGCATCGAGCGCGAGTAGCGATGCCGGCCGCTACCCCTCGTACGCCACCGAGTCACCCTCGATCACCACCGTGCGCTCGAGGGCGGCCGCGCGCTGCTCGGCGAGTGCCGCGACTCGGAGGGTAGCGATCCGCCACCGCGGTTGTCCGTGACCGCAGGTGGGCCTTCTCGCGCGTCGGGTACGCCTTCGAGGCGTCGCGCGGCATTGGTAGCACAGATCGGGAGGTGGGCGGTACTGACGCGGGCGGGGGTGGGGCCGCCGCTCCGGTGTGGTGGGTTTCCGCTATCCCGATGTAGTGGGTTTCCGTGATTTGTGGCGGGCCGTCGGCCGATATGGTCGCCCAACTCAACGTGGTCGATCATGGAGGAAGATGCATGCGACGAAGAATCCTCGTACTGGCGCTGTTTGCCGTCACGATCCTGACAACCGCTCCATCCCAGGCGGGGGCGGCAGCCGATGCTGCGCTGTGAACCGTCGACATCAACTTGCAGGGTCCTGATGTAGCTCCCGGCACCGTTGCAGCCGTGACTGCATACATCGGGAGCAACTGCGAGATCCATTACGGCGAACCGCATTTGCTCAGCGACGACGAGGTTGAATCGCTCCAACGCGAGGGAGTTCTTGCTACGCCGCGGGAGGGGCGGCAGTCCCTGTTTCCCGTCGGCCGGGTGGACACGCAGCTCGTGGTGGACCATCTTGGCTTCACGGAGTTCATCGTGATCTCGAGTCTGACGTACGTCTTCAACCAGGGCCAGATTCAGTCGTATCAGGTCAATCCGTCAGCATATCCGTCCGGTTGCGGGTGGATATTGGACGCGCTGTATGGTGGCTATAACGTGAGCGGCCTGCCGTCATCCATCCAGTACTCGGCCATTGGGAACTTCACGTCGACCTGCGCGATTCCCCCCTTCTTCGCGCGAGCCGCTGGCGTGGCCAACTCGTTGGCATTCGGCGTGGGTGGTGGGACCGGTTCCTGCGCCGCGTCAGGCGACCTTCCACTCGGTTCTACTGCAACCTGTTACATCTCGGCGTCGTGACCCTAGTGCTCGGTCGCACGACCGTGGCGGGGCTGGCATCCTTCGGTGCCAGCCTTGCTGCGGCCGCGTACCTGAGTCTCGGTGCCCCGTCAGCCGCCCTTCATCGGGATCCCCGCCTTGAGGCGGTCGCAGTCCTGTTGTGTTTATGGCAAGCATTGTCCTGGGCTTATCCGTCGCGCGACGTCATCAGGCACCGGCTGCTTCGATCAATCGCTCGGTGGACTCTCTACACGGCTGTCGGACTGCACCTGTGGGCCACCGCCGTCTACGGCTGGGCCGTTGGGGGTTACTTCGTGCTGTCTGCGCTGCTGGGTGTCGCCGCCGCCGTGTTCGCCCGTCGGGAGTCCTCACTGCCGGAATGAGGCTCCACCACGTCCCCGCTGATCACCACCGTGCGCTCGATGGCTGCTGCGCGGTAGGCGGCGAGGGCGGCGAGGCGCGGGTCGGCGCGGTAGGCGGCGAGGGCGGCGAGGCGCGGGTCGGCGCGGTAGGCGGCGAGGGCGGCTTCGTCGGGGAAGGTGACGACGTGCACCTCGGTTGGTGCGGAGAGGTCGGCGCCGACGACGGTCCGAGGTGATTGCGCGGCCAGCAGTTCGCCTCCGTGCTCGCGCAGGATGCGGAGCGCCTGCGTCTCGAAAGCGCGCAGGGCCGCCTCCTGGCCCGGGTAGGCGTAGAGCAGGACGACGAGCAGCACTCGCTCGGGCATGCGCTCGTGTTGCTCCTCTCCCTCAGGCGTAGCCCTCACGTGCCCTGCGGGCGAAGGAGTCAGCCGCTTCGGCGCTGTTCACCCCGCACCTGGCGAATGGCGAGCCGCACGCGCTCTGTGATCGCGTCGTAGTCCACGCGGGCGAAGTCCGTGGTGTCCACCTCGATGCAGTCGCCGGGCAGATCGAGCGGTTCGAACGGTGGCGGCGGGGCGGCGCGCATCTCAGCCGCACGGACCAGGTCGAGGTGGCCGGGATGGCGTCCGCCCGCGAGGGCGCGCGCTTCGTACCTCGCGAGGCTGGTGGCGGGGTCGGTGTTCAGCACGACCTGGACGGCATGGGCGCCGGCTTCTTCGACCATCGCCCGCAGCGTCGGGCTCGACATCGCGCGGTACATGTAGGCTTCGAGAAGCACCGAGACGCCGGCGAGCAGCAGCTGCCGGGTGTGGTCGAAGAGGAGATCGAAGGACGCGGCGCCCAGCCGGCTGGACCACGCCCGGTCCTCGTCCCCCGCGCCGAGGTGGTCGTACAGCCGCTCCTTGATGCTGTCATTCGCCACGAGCGGCAGCCGCAGCTCGCGGGCGAGGCGCCGCGCAAGCGTGGTCTTCCCCGCCGCGGGCGGGCCGGTCACGATCACCAGAACCGGCGATGCCTCGGGTGTCACGGTCCACCTCGCGCGCTGCCCGCGCACGATAGCAGGCGAGACGGGCGATGGCCGAGGTAGGCGGCGGGCGTCCCGGCGCCGTGAGACGCTAGACGCGTGGCACACATCGAGACGAACCCGTGGACGGCGAGGACCGAATGACCGCCAGCGAAATCGTCGGGGCGTTCTGCGACCTCGAACCGGCCGAGATCTGGGCGGCGTTCCGCGAACTCGCCTCGGACGAGTCGCAGCCCGAGGAGCGTCGCGTCCGCGCCGCCGCCTGGCTCGCGATCGCGAATGCGGCGGCAAGCCTCGAGGGAGGTAGGGACGAGGAGCCGGATTAGCCCGGCGTGGGTCAGTCTCGGCTGCTGCCGCTAATGGTCGACGTAGCCGCGCGACCAGTCTCGAGCGGGATCGTCGTTGCGGAGGTCCACACCAAAGTCCGCGCGGGCCTTGAGCGGCAGCAGGATGTTGAGCCACCCCGGCAACGCGTCGTCACGTGTGTCAGGCTCAAACCCTGTGTTCGTGAGCGTCAGATCCGTCCCGCCATCTCCATCATCCTCTAACTCGAAGGTCGTTACGCCGCCGTACTCCAGCACGAAGCGCCGAGGCGGGGTCTGCTCCAGGATGCGCGCGGGCCATCGGTTGCCGTTCTTCGCCCGGAACTCGACAACACAGTCCGTCTCCACGGTCGATTCCGACCAGAAGCTCCCACGGCCCTCGTCCGTGGTCAGCAGCCGGTACACGTCCGCAGGGCTCGAGCGCAGATGCAACCGCCAGAGGATGGTGTCGGTGGTCGATGGGATGGCCATTGATCGCTCCCACAGCCGGGCGACGCGAAGGCCGCCCCGTGGCGGCCCTCGCTCGGAACTCGGTGATCCGACGCAAACCTACCCCCTCGGGAGTTGCAGGCCGCGCGTGGCGATGATGTTCCGCTGGATCTCGGAGGTGCCGCCGGCGATGGTGGCGGAGACGGCCTGGAGGTAGCCGCCGGCCGCGCGCCCGTGGTCGCCTTCCTCGCGTTTGCGGTCCCAGATGGTGCCGTTGAGCCCGTGTAGCTTGAGGTTCGTCGCTGAGATGCGCTGGCCCAGCTCCGAGGTGAAGAGCTTGGACATCGACGCCTCGTGGTTGGGGACCTGGTTGCGGGTCTGGATGGTGATGTTGAGGTACGAGAACAGCCGCGCGGTCTCCGCCTCGATCCAGCGGTCGGCGAAGGCGAGCCGCCAGGTGCCGCCGCGCTTACCGGACACGAGGTGCTCCGGCGAGTCCTTCGCCTGCTTGAGGATGCCCTCCAGGCGGCGCTGCGTGCCCACCGCATTCCCGATGCCGGAGCGCTCGTAGTCCGTCAGCGTCATGCCGACGTACCAGCCCCGGTCTTCCTCGCCGATGCGGTTGCGGACCGGCACCCGAACATCCTCGAAGAAGACCTCGTTGAAGCCCTGGGTGTTGGCGAGGTTGGTCAGCGGGCGGACGGTGACGCCCGGCTGGTGCATGTCGAGCATCAGCATCGAGATGCCTCGGTGCTTGGGGGCGTCGGGGTCGGTGCGGGCGAGCATGTACATCTTGTCCGCGTGCTGCGCGCCGGAGGTCCAGATCTTCTGGCCGTTCAGGACGTACTCATCGCCGTCTCGGATGGCGCGCGTCTGCAGTGAGGCGAGGTCGGAGCCGGCGCTCGGCTCGGACCAGCCCTGGCACCACACGACCTCGCCCTTGAGGATCTTGGAGAGGTGCTCCTGCTTCTGGTCGTCGCTGCCGTGCACCATCAGGGTGGGGCCGAGCATCATGACGCCGAAGCCACCCACGTTGGAGAGGCCGTCCTCCGCCAGCTCCTCGTTGAGGATGAACTGCTCCTTGGCCGTGAGGCCGGCGCCCCCGTACTCCTTCGGCCAGGCCGGGGCGATCCAGCCGCGCTCCACCAGGGCGTCGCGCCAGGCCTTCGTGCGCTCGCGGTAGTCGGCGGACCATCCGCTCTCGGCGTCCTCGCCGCGCCCACCGCCGTTGCCGCCGCCCGGGCGAGCTTTGGCGCCGTATTGCTCGATGAACTTGCGCACCTCGGCGCGGAATGCCGCTTCCTGCGGCGTGTCGACCAGCTCCATCGAGGCCCCTCCTCGCTCGGTCCGTGGCTCGATAACAGGGGGAGCATACAACGTGCATGCGTCCCGCGTCCGTCGCGCGTCTGGATAGCACGAGGGCCGGCTGGACGCCGGCCCTCGATGACTCGCAGGCTACCGCCGCGGCTGCCGGTTAGCGGGTGAGCCAGCCGAACTTCTGCGGCTTACGCTTGGCCGCGGGGTCGATCGGCACGTGGATCAGCGACGGGCCGTCCAGCGTGAGCGCCTCCTGTAAGGCGGCACGCAACGCCTCGGGCGACTCGACGTGGTAGCCCTTGCCGCCCACGCCCTCCATCACCTTGTCGTAGCGGATACCCGGCGTCAGCGCGTTCGGCGGCAGGTGCTCGCCGGTGAAGCGATCGACGGGCGAGCCGCCGATGCCGTTGTTGTTGATGACGACCCAGGTGATCGGCAGCTTGTAGCGGACGGCCACCTCGCACTCCATGCCGGCGAAGCCGAAGGCGGAGTCGCCCTGCACGCAGATCACCCGCTTGTCCGGGTGCTCCACCTGGGCCGAGATCGCGAACCCGTGACCGAGGCCCATGGAGCCGAAGGTCCCGGCGTCCAGTCGGTGCCGAGGGAAGTACGTGTCCAGCACGGTACGGCCGATGGCCATGGTGCCCTCGCCCTCCGTCACGTAGACGATGTCCCGAGGCGCGGCGTCCTTCACCTCCATGAGGGTGGTGTAGTAGCCGTAGGGATCGCCGTCGTTGCCGCGCATCCCGGCGACCATCTCCTCGTTGTTGCGCGCCTCGGCCTTGACGGTCTGCAACCACTCGGAGTCCTGCGGGAACTGCCACGGCTCCTCGTCCAGCCGGTCGAGCAACTGGCCCAGGGTGACCTTGGCGTCACCGACGAGCGCGGCCGCCGCGGGCACGTTGACGCCGATCTCCTCGGGGTTGAAGTCGAGCTGGATGACCTTCACGTCCTCGCGGAAGCGCGGCGGCAGTCCGTAGTGGAGCTGCCAGTTGAGGCGCGCGCCGGCCAGGAAGATGACGTCGGTGTTCTGCAGCACGAAGGAGCGCGCCGCGGCCACTGACTGCGGATGGTCGTCGGGGATCAGGCCCTTCGCCATCGGCATCGCGAGGTAGGGGATGCCGGTGGCCTCCACGAAGCGGCGGATCTCCTCGTCGGCCCGCGCGTAGGCCACGCCCTTGCCGACGATGATCAGCGGCTGCTCGGCAGCCTTCAGCACCTCCAGCGCCTGCTCGACGGCCTGCGGATCGGAGGGGAGCCGGGGCGGGTCCGACACGTGGGCGGCCCACTCCACGCGGTCCTCGTCGGTGGCGCCCATGATCATGTTGCCGGGCAACTCGATGTACACGGGACCGGGCACGCCGGAGATGGCCTTGCGGACGCCCTCCGCGATGTACTGAGGCAGCCGCTCCATGCTCTCCACCCGCACGGCCCACTTCGCGTACGGGGCGAGCGAGGCGACCTGTTCCGCCTCCTGGAAGTCACCCATGCCCACGCGCGTGGAGTCCGAGGCGCCACCGAGCATGATCAACGGCCAGCGGTTGGACCAGGCGTTGGAGAACGCGCCGACGGCGTTCAGCACGCCGGGGCCGGAGACGACCAGGCTGACGCCCGGGCGTCCGGTCATATAGCCGGTCGCCTGCGCGGCGTAGGTGGCCGGCATCTCGTGCCGCATGCCGTAATAGTGGATGCCTTCGCGCTGCGCGGCCGAGGCGATCCCACTGACCGGGATGCCCACCACGCCGTACATCGTCTGCACGCCCTGCGTCTTGAGCGCGCGAGCGATGATCGCCGCTCCGCTGATCTCTCCCATACGACCCCCTCCGCTCCTCGCGCGCACGGTCGTGCGTCCCCACCGGTGCGGGGCTCGGCGCCAGGCGGCACCGATACTACACGCGCCGCGGCATTCCTGCGCGGTCGGAGGGCGCAGCGCGCCGGGACGTACGACCCTGGCAGCGGCGCGCCAGATGCCCGCAGGGCAACGGCCTCGCGGGCGGCTTCGGGCGATCCGCGGCAGCCTGCCAGGCTGAGACGGACGGACGATGCGCCTTGTTATCAGGGGTCGGTGGATCCCTGTCAGAATGCTTGACGCGATCTGTTGCTCGCGGTATCACGAAGCTCGGCATCATCTCGTTGATGATGCACTCACTGGAGGGACTGGAACGAGTGCACAGCCACGGCATCTCGAGTTGGAGTCGTGCGGCGCTTTCGCGGCGTCGCCTGTTGCGGAGCGCGGGCGTGGCCGGCGCGGGCCTCGCGGGCGCGGCCCTCATCGGCTGCGGCGGTGACGACGACCCGGAGCCTTCCGGGACGACCGCGCCGGGGACGGGCACGGCGGCGGCCGGCGGCTCGCCCGGGGCCTCGGCGACCGGCGCCGCATCCCCGGCCGCGTCGGGCGAGCCGAAGCGCGGCGGCACCTACCGCAGTTTCACGAGCGGCGACCCGCCCACGCTCGACCCGTATGGGAACGCCAGCACCGGCACCAAGACGTTCGCGGCCTACGTCTACAGCCGCCTGTTCCAGATCGAAACCGCTCCCGACGTGCAGTCGTACGCGGCGCTGCCGGGGCCGGACCTGGCCGAGAGCGGCGAGACCGATGACGGCCAGCACTGGACCGTCAAGCTGCGACCGGGGGTGAAATTCCACAACGTGGACCCGGTCAACGGCCGGGAGGTCACCGCGGAGGACGTCCTCTTCTCGTGGCAGCGCGTGTCGGCGCCCGAGTCGCACACCGCGGGTCAGGTCGCGCACTTCGCGGACGTGCAGGCGGTGGACGACAGCACGCTGAGCTTCGCGCTGTCCGCACCGTCGCCCACATTCCTTGAGACGCTGGCGGACTCCAACCTGCTCTGGGTCATGCCGACCGAGTCGGACGGCGGGTTCAACCCCCAGGAGAAGGCCATCGGCAGCGGGCCGTGGGTGCTCGACAACTACTCGATCGCGTCCCAGCTCAACTTCAAGGCGCACCCGGACTACTACAACGCCGACCTGCCGTACATGGACGGTGCGGACCTCTTCATCATCCCGGAGTACGCGAACCAGATCGCGCAGTTCCGCGCCGGCAACCTGCACACGGCGACCGTGAACTTCGACGACGTGCCGGACGTGAACGCCGACCTCTCCGGGGTGCAATGGAGCGCGGAGCCGAGCAACGCGCTGGTCTTCATCTACTTCTCTCCGGAGGACATGGAGCCCGACGCGCCGTGGCGCGACGAGCGCTTCCGGCGCGCCGTCTCGATGTCCCTCGACCGCGCGGGGCTGGCGGCGCTCGGCACCAACCGCGAGGGCCTGCTGGCCGTCGGCCTGGAGCCGCACGTGGAGTGGAACAACATCATCCCGGCGGCCTTCGGCGACCGCTGGTGGCTGGACCCGCTGGGCGAATCGCACGGACCATCGGCAGCCAACTTCGAGTACCAGCCGGACGAGGCCCGCAAGCTCGTGGAGGCGGTGGGGACGCAGGGGTCGATCCCGTACGTGTACACCAACAACCGCTACGGCGTGCGCTTCGGCCTCTTCGCGGAGGCGCTCCACCAGTTCATGACGGACATCGGGCTGGAGCTGGAGACGCAGGTCCAGGACTACAACTCGCAGTACATCACCCAGACGTTCCTCGGGAACTTCAAGGGCATCGCCTTTGGCGCGTCCACGCCCTTCCCGGAGGTCGGCGGGTACGTCGAGCGCTTCTTCGGCGAGGGCGAGACGAACCACGGTCGGGTGCATGACCCGGAGATCACGTCGCTGCACGAGCAGCAGCGCGTGGAGCTCGACGAGCCGGCCCGGCGCGAGCACATCCACAACATCCAGCGCCGTAACGCGGACCAGATGTTCTACGTGCCGGCCCAGGGCAGCGCGGGCGCCGGCTGGGTGGGCTTCCACCCGGCCCTCCGCGACCTGCGCCGCACCCGGGCCTACGGCGGCGCGACCGAGAGCATCGCGCACTACTGGCTCGACGCGTAGCCAGCGACGCCTGACGCGTGACGAGGGCTCCCGGGGCAGGTCCCGGGAGCCCTCATCGTGCGTGGCGCCCGCGGGTGGCCGCTAGATCACCCGTACCGGGACCGGCACCCGCAGCGACGCCGTCGACAGCACGCCGGTGAGGCCGCCGGCGTCGTGGAGCCGGACCGAGCCGAGCGCCGTCGTCGAGGTGCGCAACTGGCTGCCGGCCTCGACACAGAGCCACGCACCAGTCGGCGGGCGGTGCAGGTACGCGGTCAGGTCCGCGTTGATGTACTCCAGCATGCCGTCGCGTGTGTTCACGATGCCCGACGCGAAGTCCGCCACGAGCGTCGCCTGGACGGCCGGTGAGACTCGCCTGCCCTCCAGCATCGGCCGTCGCAGCGCCACCCAGGCGAACTCGCGAGCGCCGTCGGCCGGCTCCGGCCCTCGAAGCTCCACCGCATCGAAGATGCTGGGGTACGCGACCGGGATCTTGATCTCCGGCCATTCGGCGGGGCCCGGAGGTGGAGCAGCCGACTCCTGCTCGGCCTCGAAGGGCGGCGGCGCGACCGTGTCGTCGCCCGTGATGAAGAGCGCTGTCGTGCGCGCCACCGGACGCGCGTCGGCCGCGCTGCGCACGACGCCTTCGATGACGCGGATGCGCTTGCCCTCGCGGACGACCTCGGTCTCCACGCTCAGGGCGGCCATCGGTGCAGGCCGTACGAGGTCGGTGGTGATGCGCGCCGCGTCGAAGCCCGCGACGCCGTGGCGGCGCTCCATCTCCTGTACCAGTAGTGCCGGCGGCACGCCACCGAAGAGCACGTCGGCGCCCCAGGGACCGCGGGCGTACTCCGCGGGGACGAACAGGCCGCCCTCCTCCACGAACAGGGCCTCGGCCACCGGCGCGGGCGCATCGGGCCGCTGCCTCACGTCAGCCGCTCGTTCCGCCGTGTTGACCATCTCGCACCTCCTCAGTTGCCGGCCGCGCGCTGCGTCCCGGCCCTGTCACTGAAGCCATGATGCGATGTGCGGCCCTTCGCGCTCGTCGGCGGGCGGTGCCCAATTCGCCTGCGGGTGGTGCCTAGATCGCCGGGCGGCCGCCGACGATGCGGGACGTGGCGTGGAGGAGGAGATCAGTGAGCGGCAGCGCCACGGGAACCAGCGGCTGAGGGCGCGATCCACCTCGTAGACCTCGTCCCATCCGCGTGGTCCATCATCAGCCTCAGGTAGCCCACGGTGGCCGCACGCTGTGCCGGCGTGTAGCCGCCGGGCGGATCCCAACGGTGGTCGCTGTCCAGCCCGAACAGCAGGTCGGAGCTGGCGTCCGACCTCGGGTCATCAACGGCGCGAAGCAGCCACGCCGGCAGGTAGTAGTACTTCGCCTCAGCCGAGAGCGGCACGAGGGTCCAGATCGCCCCGAACATCACCTGGTCGTCGACCTCCTCGACCGTGCGTCCGTCGAGGAGGTCGCGCAGGTCCCAGCACTCGTCACAAACGTGCGAGACGATTGCATCGGCGCTCGGCCGCGGGACTCCGGCGAAGGCGTCCTGGACGGCCTGCGCGAGTTGCGCGCGGTCGGCGGGCATGCGCGTCAGCGGCCGGGGTAGTGCCGCTCGGCCGGTGTCGCCTCGGTGTACGTGTCGGCGTCGAGGTCGAAGTAGAGCCTGGTCGGCGACGGCGGGTTCCCCATCAGGATCAACTCGACCGAGCCGCCCTCTTCCGGCAGCTGCTGGTGGATGTCGTTGGGCGGCGCGAACCACCAGCCGACATCGCCGGGCTTCACCTCGACGTCGCGTACCAGGTGGAGCTTCGCGTGCCCGGGTTCCGAGCCGTCATCCTCGCGCACCCACTGGCGGTACCGCTCGTTGCCCCGGTAGCCGACCATCACTCCCCACGCGCCGTGCGTGTGCACGGCGGTGGTCTCCGGGAAGTGAGACAGCATCAGCTGCAGCCCCTCCGGCTCGCTGAACAGCCGCTCGCCTCGAGCGGCGGCCGCCTGGTAGACCTCCTCGAGGTCGTCTCGTTGCGCGAGTTCCTTCATGCGCTCACCAACCGCGGCCAGCGACGCGTCGCTGACCGAACCGTGGCGCTCCAGGATCACATGCACGTCGTGGATCGTGTCCTTGATGGCCGCGTTCGCGTCTTCCATGGTCATCTCGATGCTCCCTTCCGGCCCGCTATGCCGGCTCCACGCCCATATTACGCGCGACCTCTCGGCCCGTGGCGCTGATCTGCGTCGCGGCTACTCGCGCCTCGAGGCACGGTGGCCCATGCCCACGAGGACGACGAGGAACACGACAGCGCCCGCAAGGAAGCCACCCACCTCGAGCACGCGAACGGCGGAATCCGGCCACGGGTCATCGCCGAAGATCACGAGCCAGAACACGCCGGCTCCGAAGACGAGGATCGCGACCGTGGTACCGACACCGAGCAGCCCCGCGACGATCAGGGCCAGCACCCAGCGCACGCTCGCGCCTCCACGCGCCGCTGGCCTGCCGCCGGCCGAGCGGGAGGTCCGATGCTGACGGTCATCTTCGAGACGCATGCCACCAGCCTGGACAACGAGGCCGGTCGCGCTTCAGGTCACTACGACGTCGCGCTCTCCGCCACAGGAGAGGCACAGGCGCGGGAGCGCGGCGAACGGTACGCCGAGGCCCGCCTCGATGCTGTCTACTGCTCCGACCTCCAGCGCTCCTACCGCACCGCGGAGATCGCCTTGGCCGGCCGCGAAGTGCCGGTCGTCATCGATGCGCGCCTGCGCGAGGTCGACTACGGGGAGCTCACTCGCCGGCCGAAAGGGGAGGTGGACGCCGTCCGCCTGCGGCACATCGAGGACCCGTTCCCCGGCGGCGAGTCGTACGTGCAGGCCGTCGAGCGGCTGCGCGGACTGCTCGATGACGCATCACGCGCGCACCCGGCCGGCACGGTGCTCCTCATCGGCCACTACGCGACGCACATCGGGCTGGAGTACCTCGCGAAGGGTGTCCCGATCGCCGAGACGATCGCGGCGCCGTACACCTGGCGGCCGGGCTGGCGGTACCAGTACGGGGCGTAGGCGTCCCGCGTGGGGCGCGAACGTGCCTCGGTGCTGCCGCGACAGGTGATCGATAGCTCGCGAGGCACTGTTGATAGCGTCAGCCCCGCGTCAGGAGAATCCGCCTAAGCACTTGCCTGTTTCCCTGTCTTCGTGATACCCACATGGTGCGGCTGGGGTCCGGTCAGGGCGCCGAAGGGCTCCCGGTGGCGAGAGGAACGGCTCATGGCGTACACGAAGACGAACTCGAAGGGACAGACCTACTACCTCCACTCCAAGGAAGTCACCCTGAAGGGCGGCCGCCTGCAGCGCATCTTCTACTTCGCCAAGGAGGCGAAGGAGAACGTGCTGGACGCGTTGCCGGACGGGTACATGGTCTCCGAAAATAGCCGCACCGGCCTGCCGATGTTGAAGAAGGCTGGCTAGCGACACCAGGTCGCGGGGCCGGCGGAGCGACGAGGAGCCCGATGTCCTCCCCCACCGACCGGCCCCACGTCGACCCGCCGTCCCCGGTCGACCTCGTCGTCTTCGACCTCGGCGGGGTGCTAGTGCGCATCGTCCGCTCGTGGCGCGAGGCCCACGAGGGGGCAGGGCTGCCACCGCATCCGATCCTGGACTCGCCGGCCTTTCTCGCGGCGAGCGCGGAGGTGCATCGCCAGCACCAAGTCGGCACGCTTGCCTTCGATGAGTGGTGCGAGCGCGTCGTCGCGTGCTCGGACGGCGCCTACACGGTGGAGGACGCCGCACGCATCCTCGATGCATGGTCGATGGACGAGTACCCCGGCGTCGGCGGCCTCATCGAGGCTGTGCACGCCGCGGGCGTCGCGACGGCGGCGCTCTCCAACACGAACCCGCGTCACTGGCTCTCGCTCTGCCCCGAAGACCGGGTGTGGGACCGCTACCCCTCGGTGGGCCGGCTGCAGAGCCACCACGCCAGCCACCTGATGGGCCTCATGAAGCCGGACCCGGCGATCTACCGCGCCCTGGAGGACGCCACCGGCCATCGAGGCGAGCGCATCCTCTTCTTCGACGACGGCGAGGCGAACATCGAGGCCGCCCAAGCGGCGGGATGGCGCGCCGAGCTAGTCGACCACACCGGCGACCCGGCCGCGCAGATGCTCGAGGCGCTGCGGCGGCACGGGGTGTGCTGAGGCGTTTGGTCCGCTAGCGGGCCCGTGCTGCGGCCGCCCGTTCGGCCCACGCGCGCTCGGCGTCGCCGAGGGCCTCGGAGAAGACATCCGGATGAACCACGTGGCGGTCGAAGAAGCTTGCCACGTCGTGCACCGTCAGGTCGGTCATGCCCGGCAACCGCACGAACTCGTGCGGGAGGGCGTGGAACAGCCGCAAGTCCGTCGCGCCACCCGATGCGCGGATCGCATCGAACATGGCAACGCTGTTCGGCTCGTGCGGTACGAGCGGATCGTTGGTCCCGTGCAAGAACAGTACGGGGGGCAATGCACTGCCTGAGGCGTACTCAAGCGGCGCGGCCACCCGAGCCATCGCTTCATCCAGGCCCAGCATCGAGCCGACCCCGGCGGCAGTCACCGGTGGGAAGAACGCGGCAACCGCACCCACTGCCTCCGACTGATCACCGTATGCGCGGTCGCCTCCCACGAAGGCCTCCGCACTGTCGGCGGTCGCCGCGGCGAGCAGGGCGATGTGAGCACCGGCCGAATAGCCGACCAGCGCCACCTGCCCCGAGGCGGCTCCGAGGTCGGCGGCGCCCGCGCGTACCACCCGCACCGCGGACTTCACGTCGTGGACCTGAGCCGGCCAGGGAGCCTCGTCCGACAGGAGCCGGTACCCGACCGCCAGCGCCAAGTAGCCTCGAGACGCCAGGCCCGACGCCGCGTCGGCCAAGCGCGACCGATCGCCTCGGCGCCATCCTCCCCCATGAAAGAGCAGCGCTACGGGCCGCGATCCTTCTGCCCCCAGGGGTCGGTAGATGTCCCACCGCAACGGCTGACCGCCCTCGGAGGCGAACTCCACATCCGCCTCGGCCGCTACCTCGAACGCCATCAGGTGCTCCGTTCTCGTGCCAGCTGCGACCACACAGCTAGCCCCGCATCCCTCGGTACTTGGGGCCGGCGATCGTCGGCAGCACCTCGTAGGCCATCTCCAGCCACTCGCAGAGCAGCCGGCGGGTGTCCCGCGGGTCGATGATGTCCTCGATGTTGAACGACTCCGCCGTGCGGAAGGGGGAGCGCATGGTGTTCAGGCGCTCTTCGATCTCCGCCTGCGCGGCGGCCGGATCCGGTGACGCCTCGATGTCGCGGCGGTAGGCGGCCATCACGCCGCCCTCGATGGGAAGCGAGCCCCAGTCGCCGGAGGGCCAGGCGACGCGGTAGTTCCAGCGGCTGTGGTTCTGGTGTCCGGCGCCGGCCACGCCATACGCCCGCCGCACGATGACCGACGCCCATGGCACCTGCGCCTGGTACACGGCCGCGAGGGCGCGTACGCCTCGCTTGACGGTGCCGGCGGACTCGGCGGCCACTCCCAGCATGAACCCCGGCTGGTCGACGAAGTTGACGATCGGCAGGTTGAAGGTGTCGCAGAGGTCCACGAACTTCGCCAGTTTGTCCGAGCCGTCGCCGTCCAGCGAGCCACCCATCCGCATCGGGTCGTTGGCCAGGATGCCCGCGGGCCGCCCA
>WHSU01000037.1 GCA_009379925.1 Dehalococcoidia bacterium
CACCAACGTCGGCGGCCGGTTCACCGTCTTCTTCGCTACCATCCAGATCGCCGAGGGCGACCTCCGGGAGCGCCGATGACCCACCCAACAGGTGTCACGCATGTCTCCGAACACCTGTCACCCATCTCTCCCGTCTGAACACGCTGCGGGAGAGGGGGAGTAGGAGTCGTCAGCAGGTCGTGCTCCACCGCGAACATCGTGGCCGCCGCCCGCGTGGAGCGGCCGATCTTGTCGTAGATGTGCTGCACATGGTGTTCGGCGGTGCGTCGGGAGATCACGAGGCGCTCCGCGATGTCCGCGTTCGAGCAGCCCGAGGCGACCAGGCGCAGTACCTCGACCTCGCGCTCGCTGAGACCCGAGGGGTACTCACGACGCTGGACGGCAGCGGGGCCGGCCGGCTGGCCGGCGGCATCCAGGACCGCGCGTACGGCGCCGGTGTCGAGGCGGCCGGCGCGTGCCTCCTCGGTCAGCAGTGCGGCGGCCTGCTCACGGGACAGCGCCGAGCGGTGCGGGCGGTCGTGCGTTTTCGCATCGTAGGTGTCCGCGGCGGCGAGGATGCGTGCCGCCAGCGGCAGGTCGCGGCCGGCCGCGCGGCGGTGATAACCGCTGCCATCGATCCGTTCGTGGTGCATCCCGGCGGCGGTCGCCAGCCGCGCGAGCACGGTGGAGCGCTGGAGGATGCGCTCGGTGTAGTACGCGTGCAGGCGGATGTGTTCCCAGTCCGCGGAGGTCAACCGGGACTGCTTCTCCCAGGTGCCGGCCGGGACGCCGACCCTGCCCAGGTCGTGCAGGAGCGCGGCGCGCCGGAGGTCGTCGAGGTCATCGCCGGCCAGTCCGAGTGCCCGGCCGGCCGCCTCCGCCAGGGCGGCGACGCCGCTGGAATGGCCGACGGTATAGGGGCTCTTGAGGTCGGCCATGTCGCCGAACGCCCGGCACGCGTCATCCAGACCTCGCGCGGAGATCCGGAGCGGCGGGTCCGGCTCGGCGGCCACGGTGGCCAGCATGACATCCAGCGTCTCGATCTCCGCCATGAGGTCGCGGCCGTGCTCCACGAAGCACGCGGCGACGTCCGGGGCGAGCCAACCTCCACTGCTGGCGCGCGTCGCATCGAGCGCCGCGTCGACATCGCCGAGGTCGGCGATGGCCGTCGCTCGAGAAGCGACTGCGGCGAAGCGCGCGGGGAGCGCGATCCGCTCGCCGGAGAGGTGGGCAGGCTCGCCCTTGCCGTCCCAACGCTCGAACATCTGGCCCATCGCGATCCGGACTGCCTCCGGCAGGCCGAGCCGGGCTGCCAGGATCGAGGCCACTTCGCACACCGCGCGCTGCACCCCCGGTCCCCATCGGAAGCCCGCCATCGTGCCCGCGACGATGCCGGCGCGCTCGCGGACCGGGCGGCCGCCGCCGATGCTGCGCAACACGCCGAGTACCTCGGACGGCCGCTCGAAGTCGGCCGGGCCAATGAGTGGCCGCGCGGCGATCTCGTCTCCGCCGAGGTGCGAGGCCTCCTCGGCCGCCGTCGCGGTGCAGCCGAGGTGGCGGAGCAGCGTGGCGTAGTAGACGTCGCGGACGGTGTCCTCGGGGCATCCCGCGCGGCGCGCCAGACTAGTGGCGAGCAGGCACGCGCGCATGGCGTGCTCGTCCGGTGAACCCATCCCCATGTCCGTGACCAGGGAGAGCGGCGCGAGCACCTCGGCCAGCCGAAGCGTGCCGGCGCCGGCGCCCTTCGAGAAGCCCTCCGGCATCGGTCACCTCCGAGGCGAGATCGTCGCACTATACGCCGCCCGCTGAGCGCTCGACGCGACCGAATGGGCAGCCCTACCGATGGCGGCCCACCGCCGGATCGCGATCCTGCCGGCACCACATGAACGCGGATGCGACAGATGGAGGAATGAGATGCCGCAAGAAACGTCCACACGGCGGCGAGTGATCGAGGCAGCACGCGGCACTCGTCCGGCCCGACATCTGGTGATCCCTCGGCTGGCAGCCGGGGCACCCCTGCTCGTCATCGGCCTGGCCCATGTCTTTGATGACAGTGCGCCGATGCAGCCGCTGGTCGAGGCCGCGGGACTGCCGGCGCCGGCGCTGCTCGCGCCGGCGGCGGTCGCGGCCGAGGTCGCCGCGGGCGTCGCGCTGCTGCTGGGCGCGTTCGCGCGAGCCGGCGCGGCGCTCGCGGTGGTCGCGATGCTGGCGGCGATCTACGCCCACGCCACCATCGATGTGTGGCCGAACGGCGCCGACCAGGAGCCGCCGCTCGCGCTCCCGATCGTGGTGCTGCTCTGCGGGGCCTACATCCTGTGGCGCGGCGCCGGCCGGTGGAGCATCGATGCGCTCGGGGCGCGGGGCACCTCGGAGGAATGGCCGCCGGTCGAGGCGTCGACGGCGTGACACTCGACGGGCCGTTGAGCCGCGAGGGGCGTGCGCGACCCCTCGCGGCTTGTGGTGCTAGGGGACGACCTCGCAGAGGCCCTGGGGGCGAGGAGCCGTCGCTGCAGGTGTTGGCGCCAACGAGGTCTCCGGCATCGTACCGATTAAGGCGTACTGGGCGAATCCCTATTAGCGGAGTGCTCCCATCCGCCTGGTTGCGCTTAGATCACTGCACCGTACTGTCTCGGCATGCCTACCTCGGGCTCCTACTTGACTGCTCGTCTGCGGCTTGAGCCCGCCGGTCCGGCCAACGCTCGGGACCTGTGGCTCGTGCACAACGACGATGAGGTCGCCCGCTGGTATGACGGCCGGAAGCCGAGTCTCCAGGAGGTAGAGCAGCAGGCCCAGTTCATGAGCGATTCGTGGCGGCTGCACGGCGTCCACAAGTGGATCGCCTATGACCACGCGAGCAGTGAGGTCGTGGGGCGCGGGGGATTGTCGCGCACTCCCGTCGACGACGACTGGGGTCAGATCTACGCGCTTCTCCCGTCCGAGCCGTGGGTGCGAGAGCCGCACGACATCGACCAGCCGTTCACTGCGCATGCGCGTTGGCTCGAGATCGGCTGGGCGCTGCGCCCCAAGTTCTGGGGACTCGGCTACGCATCCGAGATCGGGCGCGCTGGGCTCGAGTATGCCTTCGATATCCTCGGTATGGAGGCCGTCGTGTCCTGCACCGTCCGGCACAATGTCCGCTCGCGCGCCGTGATGGAGCGCATCGGCATGCAGTACGCGGGGGAGATCCGCAGCCGCGGGGTCGTCCAGGGCCTTGAGGAAGCGCAAGACGACGCGCCGTTCGCGGTGTGCGTTCTGCTGCGTCGGGATTGGACACCCGACGTCGCGCCCAGGAGCCCCATACGTCCGAGGTGACTTCCGTACGACACCAGATGTGTCGTCCGGGCCGGAGCAATCGCTACGTTGTCGACGTCATGGAGGTCTCCCCTCCGGAGCTGTGCCGGTGCAGGAAGGCGAGAAGGTCGCCGCCGTGCTGGCGGACGTGTCTGAGATTCACGTCGAGGAGCTGTTCGAGGGACTTGCCGCGGTGGGGATGCCAGGGGGGACACAGGGCTTGCAGTTCCTCCTCGGTAACGTTCGCGATCGAGCCGCGGACCTTCCGCCGACCGTGATCCAGGTACCGAAGCAGCGCCGCGCGGGGGAAGACGGGCGCGGGTAGCGGCGCGGCGCCGTCGGCTGCCATGCCCTGCTCCTCGGGGCCGCCGCGGACGTACTCGGGGCTCTCGAAGCCGCCGGTGCCCGTGCTTGTATAGAAGTCGAGGAACCACAGGCAATGGTAGGCAACCGCCCAGAAGGCGGACAGCGACTGGATCGACTCCTCAGTGCGCTCTGCGATCGGCGTCACGCCCTCGGCGGGCCAGACCCAGAGGTCGGTCTTGTTGACGCGCCACGCGCTCGCTTCCCACAGCTCGTCCGGGCACGCACGCAGCGCCCGCTCGAGGTCGTCGATCGCTTCGTCGAACTGCCTCGTGAGAACGGGCCGGTCGATCGGCACTGAACCTCCCCCGCGGCTCGGGGCCGGTCGCGCTCCTCGGCGACTGCTCTCATGGCAGTCAGTCACAGGGGCCCCGAGGACAACCGCACGGCGGCTCGAGCCGCGGTACAGGCTGCGAGCGACCCTGGAGTGCCCGGCGTTTACCCCTCGCGGCCGAGGGTGAGGCCGAGCACGTCCGCCAGTTCGACGAGGGTGGGGATGCCGGTGGCGCCGGCGACGCGGCCGGCTTCGAGGTCGCGGGCGACGGAGAGCAGCACCTCGATGGCGGCGGGGGTGTCGAGGTCGTCGTCCATGGCGTTCATGAAGGCGACGCGCTGGCCTTGCACCCGGAGCGCGTCGGGCGGGGCTCCGGGGCTCTGCACGGCGCGGCTCAGCAGCGCGGCGGCTTCTTCCCAGCGGTCGAGTTCCGCCTCGCTGAAGTCGTGGTCCTGCCGGTAGTGCGTGCCGAGGAGGAAGAGGCGGATCGCGTCGGGGGTGTGCCCCGCGGAGAGCAGGTCGCTAACCTTGACGAGGTTGCCGAGCGACTTCGACATCTTCACGCCGTCCAGCGTGAGCGTGCCGTTGTGCATCCACGTGGCGACACAGGGGGTGGCGCCGCTGGCGCTTTCCGACTGCACGATCTCGGACTCGTGGTGGGGGTAGCGGAGGTCGCGCCCGCCGCCGTGGATGTCGATCTGTGTCCCCAGGCTGGTCTGCGCCATGGTGGAACACTCGATGTGCCAGCCGGGGCGGCCCGGCCCCCACGGCGAGTCCCAGGTGGCGCCCTCGTCGGTGGAGGGCTGCCAGAGGAGGAAGTCGAGCGAGTCGCGCTTCAGGTGCTCGGGCTCGTCCGGCATCGTGTCCGTGCGCGGCGCGGAGCGCAGTTCGTCCTGGGACATGCCGGCTAGCCGCCCGAAGGTGGGCGTGGTCGAGATGTCGAAGAAGACGTGCCCCTCCACCTCGTACGCATGGCCGCGCTCGATGAGCTGCCCGATCATCTCGATGATCTGCGGGACGTGGTCCGAGACCTTCGGGAAGGCGTCCGGGCGGAGGACGTTGAGGGCGTCCATCTCCTCCAGGTAGAGGGCGTGGTTGCGCTCGGTCAGATCGGCGATGGAGACGCCGAGCTCGCGCGACTTGCGCACCATGTCGTCGTCGACGTCGGTGATGTTCTGGACGTGGCGCACCTCGTAGGCCTGGAACTCGAGCCAGCGGCGCAGCGTGTCGAAGACGACGTAAGCGAGTGCGTGACCCAGGTGCCCCACGTCGTACGGCGTGATGCCACAGACGTACATCCGCACGACGTGGTCATCGAGCGGCTCGAACGGCTCCTGCTCATCGGTCAGGCTGTTGTACAGCTGCAGGTTTTCGTACGGCTGTGGTTCGAGCAGAAGTGGCTCCCCGTCGGCGGGCGTGCCGCGTCGATGACAGCGGTCGCGCGGACTGTCGCACTCCCGGGCGGGCTCCGGTGACCCGGGACCGCGGGTCGCGCGATCGTAGCACGCGACCGGCGGCCTGGAGGCGGCGCCGCACGTCGAGGGGTCCGCCTCTGCCGCGAGGAGCCCCCAGCGTCCGTGCCCGGTAGACTCGCAGGCGGAGGCGCCTGTGTCCGACGACCCGCTGGCGAGCATCGACCTCTGGTCCGCGCTGCAGGACGGGCGTGGGCAGCTGCTGCGCGCCATCGATGGGCTGGACGACGCCTCGGCGGCGCTCGCGGTCCACGCGGACGGCGACTGGAGCATCGCGGACCTGCTCACCCACGTCGCCGCGTGGGACGAGCTATGCGCCGACTTCTTCGCGCGCGTCGCCGGCGGCGAACGCCGGTTCGAGGTAGTAGCTGCCCCCGACGACCAGTGGGCGACCTGGAACGCCACGCGCATCGCGGAGGCGCGAGGCGCGGCCCTGGCGGTGCGCACGGAGCGCCTCCACGAGTGCCACGACCAGCTGCTGGGGGCAGCCGCCGGCATCGGAGAGGCCGTCTTCGACGAGCACGTGGAGGCGCCGTGGGGGGTGGAGGACAGCGTGCGCGCGCACCTGCTGACGCGGGCGATGCACGATGGCGAGCACGCGCTCACGATACTGGAGGCGCGGGCGCGGAGCGCGCCGGCCCTCGATTAGCTGCGCCCGAGAGGAGGACTGCGCGGCGGATGT
Source organism: Dehalococcoidia bacterium (assembly GCA_009379925.1). GTDB lineage: Bacteria > Chloroflexota > Dehalococcoidia > UBA2979 > UBA2979 > WHSU01. Next base: position 6,062 of record WHSU01000037.1, read on the forward strand.
ACCTCGAGGCTGATATGATCATGCGCGTAAGCCCAGAAGCCAGACCCGTGACATCAACAGCGGGGCCCTTCGAGTACGGAGTTGCACGATGAAGGTGGCGCGGGTCCGGGTAAGCGGGAAGACCTCGACAGTGGTCGTCAAGGGACGCAGCGTCCACCTCGTCCGCGGCGGGCCGTTCGGGAAGCTGGCGCCCACCGGCGAGCGCTTCCCGCTCTCGAAGGTGCAACTACTGCCGCCCACCCAGCCCTCGAAGATCCTCGCGATCCGCGTGAACTACCGGAGCCACGCCGGCGACCGCCCGGCGCCGGAGCGCCCGGAGCCGTTCCTGAAGGCGCCGAACTCCCTGATCGGCCACGGTGAGCCGATCGTGATCCCCGCGGACGCCGGACGCGTGGACGCGGAGGGCGAGGTGGTCGCGGTCATCGGCCGGCGCGCGAAGCACGTGTCCGAGGAGCGCGTGGACGATTATGTCTTCGGCTACACCGCCGGGAACGACGTCAGCGCGCGCGAATGGCAGGCCGGCGACGGGCAGTGGTGGCGCGCCAAGTCCGCGGACACGTTCACCTCGGTAGGCCCGTGGATCGAGACGGACCTCGGGCCGGAGCGCATCCCCGTGCGCACGCGCGTGGACGGCAAGGAGGTGCAGGCCGCCGACACGAGCGAGCTGATCCACTCGATCCGCTCCTGCATCGCCCGCATCACGAAGTACGTGACGCTGGAGCCCGGAGACCTGATCTTCACGGGCACGCCCGGCACCACCGCCGAGATCCGGCCCGGCGTCACCGTGGAGGTGGAGGTAGACGGCGTGGGCGTGCTCTCCAACCCGGTGATCGCCGAGGAGCCCCGCGGGTGACCGCCGACCTCCGTCCGCTGCCGGTGGCGCTGCTGCAACTGCGCGCGCACGCGCTGTCCGACCACGAGGCGGCGTGGGGCGACCTGCTCCGCCGCATCGACGAGGCCGCGGCGCACCAGCCGCGCCTGATCCTGGCGCCGGAGGCCGCCTACCCCGCCTCGGTGCTCGCCGGCCCGGACGGGCTACGTGACCTTCGAGGTGAGGACGAGGTGATCGGCGCGCTGGGCGACGCGGCCCGCCGCCATGCGTGTTACCTGGTGGCCGGCGTCCTGCTGGCGAGGGCCGACGGCGTCGAAAGCGCCGTCGTGGTCCTCGGTCCGGACGGCCGGGAGGTCGCGCGAGCCTCTCGAGCCCAACCGGCACGGTCCGAAACGCACTGGCTCCGCCCCGGCGACGGTCCGGCGCTGTTCGACCTGGACGGCTTCCGCGTGGGCGTTCTCGCCGGCGGCGACCTGCACGCCCCCCAGCCGGTCGAAGGCCTAGCCGCGATCGGGGTCGACCTGCTGCTGGTGGCGGGCGGAGATGCCGCACCCACGCCCTCGATGCCGCCCGACGACGTCGCGCACATCGCCCCCACGCGCGCCATCGAGGCGGGCGCGTGGCTGCTGCGCGCGGCGAAGTCGGGACCGGAGGGCGCGGCGCTGATGCACGCGGGACGTTCCGGCGTCGTCGACCCATACGGCCGGTGGGCCGTGCAGGCGCCCGCCGGTGAGCCGGGCCTCGTGGTCCACACGCTGGACCTCGGCGGCCGCGCGACGCCTCCCGTCGAGGGGCGCCCGGAGGTCTTCGGCGAGTGGTCAGCCGACTCGCCCGGCGCACCCGACCTCGGCGTGACCGGGGACGCCTCGGGCGCCCCGCCGGCCGCGGTGGTGGCGGCCATCACCGCCGACCCGTCGCCTTCGGCGGTCGACCTGATGGAGGGCGCTCGGAGGCTCGTCGCGGCGGCGGCGGCGCGAGGCGCGCGGCTGATCGTGCTGCCGGACTTCGCCGGGAACGACGCGCGCGCGGTGACGCAGCAGGAGTTCCTGCCGTTGTTCGAGGCGCTGTCGCTGGAGCACCGGGCCACGCTGGCGGTTGGCCTGGCGGAGCGCGCCGAGGGTGCGACCTACAAGACCGTCTACCTGGTGGAGCGGGGCGGCGTCCTGGCATCCCACCGCCAGACGCTGCTCACGCCCGCCGAACTGGCCGCGGGCTTCGCCGCCGGCCACCTGCCCGGCACGGCCGTCGAGAGCGCCGCGGGGCGCATCGGCCTGCTGGCGGGCGCCGAGGGGCTGGCCGCGGCGCCGGCCGCGGCGGTCGCGCGTGCGCGCCCGTCCCTCCTCGCGTGGTGCGCGGGGGCGCTGGGCGGGGCCGGGGGGCGACTCGACGTGCTGGCGCGCACGCGAGCGCTGGAGACCGGTGTCACCGTGGCGGCGGCGGGCGACCTGGATGCGGGCGGTGGCGCGTGCATCGCCGGGCCGGGGGGTGCGGTCCTGGCGTCGTCGGCGACGGGTGAGCCCTCGGTCGCCATCGCGGAGTGGGGGCGCGCCTCGGTCGCGAGGGGGACGCCTCAGCCGGTGGCGGGCGCGAGCAGCGGCTCGGTCTGAGGGGCGCGGCCGTTCGGAACCGCCCGTCCGAGGAAGGCGTCCTTCGACAGGCTCAGGACGAACGGAGCTTGCGTCCTCGGCGGGCGAGCCGCCGGTCGGTCAGTCCCAGAGATCGCGGCGCGCGACGCAATGGCGGCAGAGCATCAGCGTCACGCGTCGCGGTGGGTCGTTGAACGTGCGGTCCACGATGTTCTGGGACTTCAGGTGGTCGTCGCAGAAGAGCAGCAGGCAGCGCTGACACTGGTGCCGCATGCGCTCCTCGCATGCCTCGTGGGCGCAGATCGAGGAGCGGTTCGCGACCCGGTGGTGGTCCACCCACTGGCGGTGGGCCTCCACGTCGCGCCACTTGGCCTGGCAGACTTTGCGCGAGCAGACCTCGATGTAGTCGGCGCCGCGCTCGCCGTGTTCACGGCAGAACGGGCGCCCGCAGTATACGCACATCCCCACGGCCTGACGGTCGCAGGACCCTCGAAACAGGCCGCGGCTGATGGTGCATGTGCCTTCCGCCAGCACGAAGCGTCTATCCCCCACCACGCCAACGTCGATAGAGAAGCCATTGTCGCACACCGGCGCGGGGCCTCAAACGCGGGTATGGCGGAGGTCAGCGTACGATGATGAGGAGCGAACCGGCGCTCTCTCCGGCGTCCAGACGGGCGGTGACGGCCCCAGAGGCGACATCCACAGCCGCGACCTCGCCGGAGTACATGTCAGCGACGTACAGCACGTCCCCCGTGGCATCGAAGGCCAGGCCATCGGGCGTGCCGCCCACGGCCACCGTGCGCACTGTGCCGGGCGCGCTCACGAGGGCCACGCGGCCCGTCGCGGAGAGCGCCACCGCCACCACGGCGCCGTCCGGGCCGAACAGCGCGCGCACCGGCCGGCCGCCAACGGTGGCGTCCCACAGCGGCTCACCCGAGGCATCGAAGACCTCCAACCGCCCGCCCAGCGCGCCGGCCGTGGCGACGCGGTCGCCCGAGGGAGCCACGGTCAGCGTCTCCGGCAGCGCGGAGACGCTGAGGACACGCGGGCCGATGGCCAGCGTGGCGTCCTCGGCGTGCGCGACCACGAGGGCGCCCGAGGCGAGCACGCCGACCGCGTGGGGCCACGCGCCCGCCGGGAGCGGGTCGCGCTCCACCCACGACTGGAGGTCCAGCCGGCGCACGACGTTCGAGGCGCGGTCGGTGATGTAGAGCAGGTCGCCGTCCACGGCCATCCCGTGCGGCAGGCCGCCCAGGTCGACCGTCTGGACCTCGCGGCGTGCCACGTCGACAAGCGCGAGCAGGCCGGCCTGTTCGAGGGTGGCCGCGACGCGGCCGTCCGGCAGCCGGAGCAGTTCGTGCGGGCCCCCGGGGAGGGGGATGCGGCCGACCGCCTCGGGCGCCGCGGGGTCCACGAGGACGAGCGCGTGACCTCGGAGGTCGGCGACCAGAAGGAGGTCCTGCTCGGCGTCGGCGGGGCCAAAGTCGATGGGGGCGAAGGCGGTGAGCAGCAGCACGGCGATGGCGGCGAGCGCGCGCAGGGCGGGAGCGTCGCCGCGCAGCCGGCGGGCGAGGGTCACGCGGACTTCCGCTCCGCCTCGCGCTGGGCTTCCTTCAGCACGCCTCGGGCGTCCTGTAGTCGTTCCTGGGCCATGCGCAGCAGGCCCGACTGCTGCTTGTCGGCCGGGAAGCGCGTGGCCGTCTCCAGCCATTTCGCGCCGTCTACGGCATCGAGCAGCCGCAGGCAGAGGTCGCCGATGAGGTAGGCGGCGCGCATGGCGCTCTCCTCGGAGATGCTGCCGTCGCGTTCGAACGAGGCCACGTAGGCGGCGCGCGCCTGGCCCAGGAACGCCCGTTCCGCCTCGGCGTCACCGCGCTCACGCTCCATCCAGGCGCGGCGGTGCAGCAGCACGGCGGAGCGCCGGGTGTTGGGCGCGCGGCGCGCGTAGGACAGCAGCGCGAGGTCGACCGCGCGGGCGGACTGCTCCAGCGAGCGCTCGCCGCGGAACTCCTCCGGCGCCAGTGGGGTGCGCTCGCCGCTGCTCACGCGCAGCGCCTGCCGCTCCTCATCGGAGAGGGCGGTGAAGTCGTCCTGCATGGCTGAGTAGCCGCAGCCGGGGCAGACCACCACGGCGTAGCGGGTGGGGTCGAAGGAGCGATAGGTGACGCGGAAGTCGCTGTCGCGGCCGACCGGACGCACGGCGCTGGTGCGCACGCGCAGGAACTCGAAGCGCGTGGAGGAGACCGGGCAGACGGCGGTGTCCTTGAAGAAGAAGCTCTCGTCGACGTCGCCCTCGATGGTCAGCAGCGAGGGGTCCGCCGGCTCCACCTCCGGCACGTCGACGGCCGGCGACGAGGGGGCGCGCAGCACCAGCGGCTCACCAGCGAAGGCCTCGATCACCTGCAAGGCGAGTTCAGGCGCGGCGTGGAAGGCCGCCGCCAGCTCCGGCGGGGGCACGGACACCACCACCGATGGCTCGACCGCGGAGGCGCGGACGAGGCTGGGCGCACCGGTCAGCGCCTCCACGGCGCCCACCAGTTCGCCCGTCTCCACCTCGGTGGCGTCGTCTCCGTCGCCGGCATCCAACCGGATGCGGCCGCTGAACACCAGGTAGAGGTACTGGGGCGCCACGCCGTCCTCGTAGAGGCTGGCGCCGGGAGGCAGCCGCAGGGCGTACCTGGCGAGCTGTCGATAACTGTCCGGCAGTGGCCGGGCCACATCGGGCTCCTTCCCGGGTAGCCAAGGGGTGCGCGACGGCGGCGAGCGGCGGCAGACCGGCTGCGCGCCGGTCCGACGCCCCCGCTTCCCTCTGATTGTCGGCAGACCCCGCCCCCGCACTCAGCGTGGGGGCGGGGCTGCCGAGTCCAATCTCGGGTAGGCGGGGCCTACCGGATCAGGTTGACAAGGCTCTCCAGCATCTCGTCGGAAGTGGAGATGATGCGGCTCGACGCCTGGAAGCCGCGCTGCGCGATCACCACGTTGGTGAACTCGCGGGCGAGGTCCGTGTTCGAGCCTTCCAGCACACCGGTGCCTACCGTGCCTCGACCGCCGGTGCCCGGCGTACCGACCACGGGGACGCCGGAGTTGGAGGTCGACTCGTAGTGGTTGGCACCGGCCTTCTGGAGACCGGCCGGGTTGGTGAACAGCGCCATCGCCACCTGCCCCAGAGGCCGCGTCGTGCCGTTGGAGAAGATGCCGGTGATGTCACCACCCGGGCCCACGGAGAACGAGATCAACGAGCCGGCCGAGAAGCCGTTGTTGAACGTGGGCGCGACCTGGCCTTCCGACGCGAACTGCGTCAGGTTGTCCACGTTGATGTCCACCGGGACGTCCACGTCCGCACCGCCGGCGCCGGCCGCCGTCAGGTCGATGTCGATCGCGAGCCGGGTGCCCGCGGCCGGCGTGGTGATGCGTCCGGTCGCGTCGAACACGATGGTGGCCGGGACCGGCGTGGCCGTGGCCACGTCCGGTCCGGATGCCGTCACGTCCCAGGTGTTGGCGCCGTTCTTCTCGAACCGCACCTCCACCGCGTGAGCGGCGCCCAGCGAGTCGTACACCTCGATCGTCGTCGAGAAGAACTCGGTGTCCACGACGCGCGCGTCGAGGTTCCCGGCAAACGTGACGTCGGTCGTCGGCTGAGCCGAGATCGACTGGCCGTACGGGATCTCGATGGCGCCGGTCGGCTGGTTGGTGTCGATGACGCCAGCGGCGTCCGCGCCCCAGCCCTGGACCTTGTAGCCGGTGGTCGGGTTGACGAGCTCTCCGGCCACGGAGACATCGAAGGCGCCGTCGCGGGTGTAGAAGACGCGCGCGCCATCCTTCACCACGAAGAAGCCGTTGCCCTGGATGGCGAAGTCGGTGTTGCGGCCGGTCGCCTGGAGAGAGCCCTGCGTGTGGACCACGTCGATGCCGCCGACCTTCATGCCCAGGCCGACCTGCTGCGGGTTGGTGCCGCCTCGGTTGTCGGTCGGCGCGCTGGCGCCGGCGACGGTCTGCGAGAGCATGTCCTGGAACGTGACGCGGCTGGCCTTGAAGCCCTGCGTGTTCACGTTCGCGATGTTGTTGCCCACCACATCCATGTAGGTGATGTGGTTCTGCAGCCCCGCAATGGCTGCGAAGAGTGCCTTCATCATGAGCGGGTGACTCCTTTCCGGGAGGTCCTACCCAACGGTCACTGCTGCTGCCGCGGGGCCTCCTGGAAAGGTCCAGCCGCGCGGCGTACTCGATGCCGGCCCGAGGCGTCCGCCTCGCGCCGCTAGTCTGCGATCACGACGCTGTCGATGTTCGTGAAGACGTGCTCCTTTCGGCTGCCTTCATCCATGGCCGTGACCACGGTGTGGTTCCGGACGCTGACCACCAGCGCCAGTTCGTCCAGCAGGATCAGCGAGTCGCGAGAGCCCTTGCCCTCCGCCCGTTGCACCGCGGCCTCCAGCCGTTGCATGCGCCCTTCGTCCATCTGCAGCCCGCGCTGCTCGATGCGACGCAGGGCGTGCTGCGAGAACTGGAGGGACGTGCCATCCACACGGTCGAGGACGGCCCCGAAGGAGTCCCCGCCCGTGCCGGTCCGAGGCGACGCCGGCGCCGGATACGCCCCGGCCTCGATGCCGCCCGGGCGCAGCCCGTAGAGCGGATCGACCACCTACGCCACCTCCACCGCATACGCGAAGGGGACGGGGCGGTCGCCGATGTGCATGACCGCCTGGCCGGCCTCGAACGACACTCGGTCCACCACGCCTTCGACCAGTTCCGGGTCGCGGAGCAGCCCCGTCTCGGGGTCCTCCCCGCCGGGGATCTCGGCGGTCACGGAGCGGCCGATGAGCGCGCTGGCGTTGGCCAGCCCGCTCAGTTCGACCAGCGTCGAGATCGCCTTCGAGATCGACTGCATCGCATCCAGCGTCTGGAACTGCGTCATCTGGCTGAAGAACTGGTTGTTGTCCTGCGGCTGCAACGGGTTCTGCCCGCGCAGCTGCTCCACCATCAATTTGAGGAAGTCCTGCTGGTCCAGCTCCGGCCCCGCGACCCGTTGTGAGGTCGGGATGCTGAAGTCGTCCAGCGAGCGGCCAACGTTGCTGACCATCGCTTCCTCCTTTCCTATGCCATCACGTCGACGAGTCCGGCGCCGCCGGGAGCGAGCCGCCGAGGCGCCTCGCTTCCGCCGTCCCGGCGGAGAGACGCCACCGGCGACCACGGGACGCCGTCGTCACCGTCGCCGTCGCTCCGGCCCTGTGTGTTTCCGTCGCGGCCGCCGGTGCCGGCCTGCTCCATCGAGGTGTCAGCGCTCCCGGTTGTCTGTGACACCTGCAGCCGCTCGACCCGCAGGTCGCGTGACTCCAGTGCCGCCTGCAGCGCCGGGAGGTGACGCTCGATCAACTCGTGGGCGTCGGCGTTTGCCGCCTCCATCACCACGCGCAGCCCGTTCGCCGTCTCCGCGATGCGGATGTCGAGGTGGCCCAGGTCAGGCGGGTTCAAGACCAGCCGAACCTCGCTGTCACCTCGTAGCAACGCGGCCTGCACGCTGTCCGCCAGCGGCGCCACCATGCGCACCGGATCCGCCGTCTCCACCACCTCCACGGTCAGCGGCGTGGCCGTGATCCGTGGCGTGGTGTCGAAAGGCACCGGCGGCGCATCGATGTCGACGGGCGGCTGCGCGGCGTCGGCGAGCGCCTGTTGCGGGGCGGACTGGCTGCCCGTCCCCACGTCCGACGACCCAGCCGGCGACGCTCCGGCCGCCTGCACGGCGGCTGTGCCCGCCCCCGCCGCGGATGCGGCAGTGATGAGACGGGCCGGCGGCGCCTCGACGCCCGACCGCTGCGCCGAGGCATCGGCGGGCATGTCACCGGGCAGCGCGAAGCGCACCGTGGACGGAGCGCCCGCCGCAGCCGCGGGCGGTTGCGGCAACACGGCCACCGGCGGCATCGATGTCGCCGGCGGCAACTCCGCCGCCACCGTCGCGGGCTGCGTCGAGGTGGCGGTCGCGCCAGCCGACCGCGCGGGCAAGGCCGCGAGCGCCGCGCGGGCGAGCAGCATCAACTGCCCGGCCGCCGACCCTTCCGGGCTCACCCACGGCCCGGCGCCGTGACCCGATGCGGCTGTCGACGGGGACACGTCGGTCCCTGCCGGCGGCGTCGCGGGCGGTGGCTCCGTGGCCAGCATCAGGCGCAACTGCACCATGAGTGCCTCGTACGCTTCCTCGAACCCTGTTTCTGTGACCTCGACCCCCGCGGGGCGGTCCAGTCGAGGTGTTGCGGTCCCGTCTCCGGCCGCCGTCCCGGCCGTCCCCGTCTGCGGCATCAGTGCCTGCAACAGGAGCGCCAGGTTGGTCTGGAGCGCGGTCCCGTCTTGATTGCCGGCGGTCTTTGTCGCTGTCCCCGCCTCGGATGTCGCCCCCGCCAGCACTCGGGCGACGATCCCGGCGAACGTCCGGCCGGTGCCGGTGGCCGCTGCCGAGGGCTGACTGCCCGCCGGCGGCGCGTTCGCCATCTGGGGTGGCGCGCCCATCAGGCTCGCCAGGTCCGCTGTCATCACCACATATCTCCTCCTCCTGGAGCTACCCGTCCTCCGCCCGCGGGGGCGGTCCGACTCTCATCGATGGGAGCGCGTCACGCACCGCGGCCCTTCCGGGCGCGTCGGGAGCGCTACACCTGCATGCGGAAAATCTCGTGGTAGGCATCGACCAGGCGGTTGCGGATCTGCACCGCCAGGTCGAAGCTCAGCGACTCCATCTCCACGGCCAGCACCACGTCGTGCAGGTCTTTCTCGCCGCCGACGGCCATGTCCGTGACCGCGGCGTCCGTCGCCTGCTCGACGCCGGAGAGCCCCGCGAGCAGGCCCGCGAAGCCGCCGCCGGCGGCGTCCACCTCGGGCGTGCCGCCGGAGGCCGCACCGATGTCCTCGATGCCCGGCAGGCGCTGCGGTAGCCCCGGTCCGATGCCCATGCTCATGTGTTGCTCCGTCCTCGCGGCTCAGGCGCCGCGCACAGTCCGCGACTAGCCTCGGCCGATGCCCAGCGCGCTCATCGCCAGCGACTTGGTGGCGTTCAGCACCGTCACGCTGGCCTCGTAGGCCCGGCTGGCGCCGACGAGGTCCGTCATCTCGGTGACCACATCGATGTTCGGCAGCAGCACGTAGCCGTCCGCGTCGGCGTCCGGGTGGGAGGGGTCGTGCACGCGACGAGGCGCGGCGTTGTCTTCGTGGATGCCGGTGACTACCACGCCGCCGGGCGGCTCCTGGCCGCGCGCACGGCCCAGGACATCGCGGAACGGCACTTCGCGGCCGGCTTCCGCGAACATCACGGACTGGCGCTGGTACGGCCCCCCGTCCGCGCCTCGGGTGGTGTTCATGTTGGCGACGTTGTTCGCGACCACGTCCATGCGCAGCCGCTGCGCGGCGAGCGAACTCGCCGAGACGCGCAGGCTCTGGATCAGTCCCATTCCGACCTCCTAGCCCCGGATCACCGAGCGCAGCGTGCTGAGGCGGCGGCCCACCGACTGCGTGAGCGCCTGGTAGCGCAGCTGTGTCTCGACCAGCAGCAGCATTTCTTCGTCGACCGAGACGGTGTTGCCGTCGTTGCGCGCGGAGACGACATCGCGGGTGACGTCGCCGGAGGCGCCGGCGCCGCCGAGCTGGCTGCCACCTCGATGCGCCAGGTGCGCGGCGTCGGTGCGCACCAGTTCGCCGGGCGCCGCGGCGCCCTGCGAACGCATCACTTCCGCCTCCAGCGCGCCCTCGAAACTGACGGCGCGGCGCGTGTAGCCCGGCGTGTCGATGTTGGCGACGTTGGCGCTGATCGCCTCCTGGCGGCGGCTGAGCCCGGTGAGCGCGGCCTTCGCCGCGCGCATGGCCGTGGTGTCGAAGAGCGTGTTCATGCGGTCACGCCCCCTCTCGGGTGCGCCGGATGTGGCGTTGCGACGCCATCTCGTCCGACTGGTCCGTCTCTCGGCGTTGCTGCGCCTCGCGCGCTTCGCCGGCGTGCTGCTCACGCAGCCGCTCCAGCAGCTGCTTTTCCTTGAGGATGCCCACCAGCGCCTCGCGGCTGGCCGACACGCGCGACTCCAGCGCCGCGACGTGCGCCAGTTGCTTGCTGATCGACGCCTCGATGGCGTCCAGGTAGCTGAGCGCGCGGTCCACGCGGGAGGCGTCGATGGCGCCCGTCTGTCCGACCGCGGAGAGCGAGGCGAGTTGCTGCTCCTCCTGCTCGCGCAGCCGGTGCAGGTCGTCCTCCAACCGGCGCTGCTCGGCCGCCAGCGACGCGAGCTCGAGGGTCTTCGCCTCTTCCTCGCGGCGCTTGTGGTCCAGCACCTGTTGCAGCCGGAATGGTCCACGCGCCATCACGCCACGCCTTCGATCGGCTCGGCGATCACCGACTCCGCCTTCACCGGAATGGGCGCGGTACCGAGCGAAGGCGCCACGGCGGCCTCCAGCGCGGCCACGGTGTCCTCCAGCTGGTCGTACTCGTCGGGCCGCTGGCGCAAGAAGCCCTCGATCGCGGGGAGGTGCTCGAGTGCCTCGTCGAGCGCGGCATCCGTGCCGCGCTGGTAGGCGCCGATCTGCACCAGGTCACGCGAGCGTTCGAAGCGCGCGAGCAACTCGCGTAGCCGGCCGGCCGCCGCCCGATGCTCGGGCGAGGCGATGGACGGCATCACGCGGGACACGCTCTGCAGCACATCGATGGCCGGGTAGTGGTTCTGCCCCGCCAGCTGGCGCGAGAGGACGATGTGTCCGTCCAGGGTGCCGCGGACGGCATCGGTGACGGGCTCGGTGAGGTCATCGGACTCCACCAGCACCGTGTAGAAGGCGGTGATCGCGCCGGACTCGGCCGTCCCGGCACGCTCCAGCAGCCGCGAGAGCTGCGAGAAGACGGAGGGCGTGTAGCCCTTCATGGCGGGGGGCTCGCCGAGCGCCAGCCCGATCTCGCGCTGCGCCATGGCGAAGCGGGTGACCGAGTCCATCATCAGCGTGACGTTGAGCCCCTGCGCTCGGAACTCCTCAGCCACCGTCGTCGCCACCCAGGCGGCGTTCATCCGCAGCGGCGCCGGTTCGTCCGAGGTGGAGACGACGACGACGCTGCGCGCCAGGCCCTCCGGGCCCAGGTCGCGCTCGATGAACTCGCGCACCTCGCGGCCGCGTTCGCCGATCAGCGCGATCACGTTGACGTCGCTGGAGGCGTGGCGCGCGATCATCGCAAGGACGGTGCTTTTGCCGACGCCGGAGCCGGCGAAGATGCCGATGCGCTGGCCGAGGCCGCAGGTCAGCAGCCCGTCGATGGCGCGCACCCCGGTGGACAGTGGCCGCTCGATGGTGCGGCGGCCGAGGACGTGCGGTGACGCACCGGAGCGCGGTTGCCGGTAGACGGCGGTGATGGCGCCCCGGCCGTCGATGGGCCGCCCGAGGCCATCGATCACGCGGCCGAGGACCTCGTCGCCCACGGGCACGGTGAGGAGGCCGCCCTGCGAGTGCACGCGGGCGCCGGCCTGCACGCCGCGCAGGTCACCCAGCGGCATGGCCAGCGCGCGGTCGTTCTTGAAGCCCACGATCTCGGCCTGGATAGCCTCGCCGCCCAGCCGCTCGATGGTGCACATCTCCCCCAGGCGGCCGGGGATGCCCTCAAGCTCCGCGACGAGGCCCACCACCTGGCTCACGCGCCCGCGCAGGCGGATCGGGACGGCGCCCTGCACCAGGTCGCGATAGCGCCGGAGTTCGATGGGCGGTGCGCTATCCGGCACGAGGCACCTCCTCTTCGGGGACCGCCGCGCGCAGCAGCCGGGCGACCTCGTCGAGCTGGACGTCGAGGCGTGCGTCGACCTCGCCGGCCTCGGTGTCGATCAGGCAGCCACCGACCTCGACAGCGCTGTCGCCGACGATGGCGAACGGCGACGCGTCGCCGCGGCGCTCGTTGATGGAGGCCGCGACGACCTCGCGTTGCTCGGGGTGGACGCGGATGCGCACGACGTTCTGTGCGCCGGCGCGCGCCAGCGCGCGCTCCACAGTGTCGAGGACGAGCGGCGGTGCGATCTTCGCCTGCTCGCCCACCATCGCCCGCGCGATGTCCAGCACCAGCTCGACGATCTCGCGCTCGGCGCCGAAGACGATGCGGTCGCGCACGCCCTTGGCGTCGGCGGCCGCGGTCTGGACGAGCGTGAGCGCGTCCGCCAGTTCGGCGCGCGCCTCCGCCACGCCGTCGCGGTACCCCTGTTCGCGGCCCTCGCGGTAGGCCTCGTGCTGGACGGCGGCGGCCTGCGCCATGGCGTCGCGCAGCAGGTCGTCGGCGCGCTGGCGCGCCTCCTCGACGATGCCGGCAGCCTCCGCGGTCTCCTCCGCGTCCTCCGCGCTCAGTCCGGCGCGCGCCGGACCGTCCTCCGGGCGTGCCTGGGGACGGCCATCGGCGCCGAGGGTGATCTCGCCGCCTCGACGGGTGGAGCGCAGGAAGCGGAGGTTAGACAAGCATGTCCTCCTCGCCGCCGCGCATGACGAAGATCTCCTCGGCCTCCTCCAGACGCCGGATCACGGCGACGATGCGGCCCTGGGCCTCCTCCACCTGCTTGAGGCGCACCGGACCGAGGGCGGCCATGTCCTCCTCGAGCATCTTGGAGGCGCGGTCCGACATGTTCTGGAGGACGCGCTGCTTGACCTCGTCCACGGCGCCCTTGAGCGCCATGCCCAGGTCCTTGCCGTCCACCTCGCGGAGCACGCGCTGGATGGAGCGGTCGTCGAGCAGGGTGATGTTCTCGAAGACGAACATGCGCTTGCGGATCTCGTTCGCCGTCTCCGGGTCGGTCCGCTCCAGGCCCTCCAGGATGCTCTTCTCCGTGGCCAGGTCGACCTTGCGCAGCAGGTCCACGACGGCATCGAGGCCGCCGACAGCGTTCAGCTCCGAGCGCGGCGAGAACACCGAGCCCAGCCGCGAGCGCAGGACGTCCTCGACCTCCTGCACCACCTCGGGGGAGGTGCGCTCCATCATGGCGAGGCGCACGGAGACCTCCGCCTGCGTCTCCTCGCGGAGGTTGGACAGCACCTCGGCGGCCTTGTCCGCGGGGAGGTAGGCGAGGATCAGGGCGATCACTTGGGGGTGTTCGCTCTGGAGGAAGTTGATCAGGTCCTTGGTGTCCACCTGCTGCAAGAAGGTGAACGGCCGGGACCCCGCGTGCTTGCCGAGCCGCGAGGTGATCTCGTCGGCGCGGTCCTTGCCCACCGCCTTCTCGAGCATCTCCTGCGCGTACTCGAGGCCACCGATGGAGACGAAGTCGCGGCCCAGCGCGGTCTCGTAGAAGTTGCCAAGGATGTCCTGGCGGTCCTGCGCGCTGAGCTGGCCGATGCCCACGATCTCCCACGTGAGGCGGCCGATGTCCTCGTCCGGCAGTTGCCGGAGGATGGCCGCGGCCAGCTCCGGACCGAGCGCGATCAGCAGCGCGGCCGCGCGCTTGCGGCCGCGGGCGCCGGCGAAGGGCCCGGCCTTGCGCGGTGCGACCTCTGTCGTCACGGCCTAGTCCTCACGCAACCAGGCCTGCACGACCTCGGCCACGGTCTCCGGGTGGCTCGATGCCAGCCGTGAGACCTGGAGCTCCAGGTCGCTCTTCTTGATCTCGTCCGGACCCGGCAGGCTGCGCATCGCGCCGCCCGCTCCGGCCCCGGCGGCCGCCAGCGCGCGAGGGCCGCCGGCCGCCGCGATGGCGTGCAGCATCTCCTCGTCGCCCTGGTAGCCGTCGTCGACGACCTGGTAGTGGCCACGGCGGTCCACGGAGCGCATGAGCAGGCGGAAGAAGATGAAGCCGACGATGATGACCGCCACCGGCAACCCCAGCCGCACCCAGTTGAGGAGTTGCTCGTTGGACTCGCTGGACTCGAAGGCCGCCGCCGCCTGGTCGATGGCGGTGGTGTCGAAGGGGATGCGGTTCGTCACGATCTGGTCGCCGCGCTCGGTGTCCAGGCCGACGGCGGCGGCGACACTCGCCTCAAGGGCGGTCGCCTGCGCCTCCGTGACGGACTCGTCGATGAGCAACGAGACGGACAGGCGCTCCAGGCTGCCGGGGGCGCGCACGGTGCGTTCCAGCGTGCGGCCGACCTCGAAGTTGGAGGTCTCCTCGGTGCGTTCGTAGTCGGTCACGGCGCCTTCGGTGGCGCCGACGACACCCGTGTCGCCTTCGCCGCCGGGGAGGTCCGCGTTGGCGCCGGGGACGTTGGGGACCGCGCCGGGCACCGCGCCCGCGACGCCGTCCTCGCTGGTCGTGTAGCGCTCGGCCAGCGTGGTGGTGGAGCGGGGGACTCCGCCGTCCTCGGGCTGCGCGTAGGTCTCGGTCTCCGTCTCGCGACGGTCGAAGTCGAGCGCCGCGCGGACGGAGACGACGGCCTTGGCCGGCCCGAGGGCGCGGTCCAGCACCTGCTGGACGCCCCCCTCCAGCTGCTGCTCGTAGGCGCGCTGCATCTCCAGTTGTGTCGCGGTGACGCCGAAGCCGCCCTCGTCGGCGACGGTCGCGCCGTCGTACAGTAGCGTGCCCCGGTCATCGAGGATCGTGATGGCGGACTTCTCGAGCCCCTCCACCGCGCCGGATACCAGGTGGGCGATGCTGCCGACCTCGTCGCGACCGAGGCTGCTGCCGGTCTTCATGCTCAGCACGACGGAAGCGGTGGAGGGTTGCTGGTCGTCCACGAACAGCGACCGCTCCGGCATCACGATGTGTACGCGCGCGTGGTCCACGGCCGGGAAGGACTCGATGGTGCGTTCGAGTTCACCCTGGAGCCCGCGCTGGAAGTTCAGCCGCTGCACGAAGTCCGTGGCCGTGAACGCGTTGCCCTCGAACAGCTCGAAGCCAACCTGGCCGCCCTCCGGCAGGCCCTGCGCGGCGAACTCGATGCGCAGCTCATCGACGCGGTCCTGCGGGACGCGGACGGTGGTGCCGCCGCCGTCCAGCTCGTAGGGCGTGCCGTTGGCGCGCAGCGCCTCGACGATGCGGCCGGAGTCGGCCTCGTCCAGACCGGAGTAGAGGGTGACGTAGCCGACGCTGGTCGACCACGTATAGAGCAGGACGAGCAGCGCGACGAGCCCCACGGCGGACGCGGTGAGCATCCCCTTGCGGACGGGCGACAGCGCGCCCCAGGTGTCCTGGAATCGACGGAGCGATTGGTCCAACGAGGTGCCCTCCCCAGCGGCTCCACCGAGGGTACGGACGCACCTGGCCGGGACGTATCAGGGGTTTCCCGCCGTGCGGCCCGTCCCGTCCCTGAGAGGACGCGGGCGACGCGCGCAGATCGAGGGCGCGTGCGGCCGACGCACGCAACAAGACGGCCCGCAAGGCGGGCCGTGAGAAGGGAGCAGTGGGGGAGGGAGGAGCGGCTACGGCCCGCCCTGCTCGACCAGGCGGTTCGCCACGGCCTCGGCGTCCGGGCGGTACTCACCGGAGCCGACGCGCTGGCGCAGCTCCTCGACGAGCTGGGCGCGCTGGTTGGGGGTGGCGCTGGCGAATTCGATCACATGGCGCGCTTCGTCGCTCAGCTCGATCGCGTCCGGCCGCGGACCCTGCGGCGCTTCCGCTGGCTTGCGTCGTTGCGACTGGGTCTGGCGCGTTGCCGGCAGCGGCTGGATGGGGTCGATGGTCACACGGTGCTCCTCTGCGCGCCCGCTGCGTGGGCAGTGTACGGCAAGTCTGCGCGTACACTGATGCTGCTAAAGCAGCTTTCCGACGACGACCAGCCGCTGGGCGTAGCCGTCATCCGGAAAGCAGGTGATGAGCGTCAGCGTCGCATCCTGCGTCCGCGCCATCACGGCCGTCGCATCCGCGTCGACGACCCTGATCTCAGTGACCGAGTACCGGTACACCTCTTCACCCTGGTAGACCTCCACGAGGTCGCCGGCGGCGACCCCCGGGAGGGGTGCGAAGACCGCCGGCCCGCTGCGCCGGGAGACGTGGCCACCGATGACCATATTCCCCCGCTCGCCGGGCTCGGCCGACCCCACGTAGTGGCCCGCCTCCAACTGGGGCACGTCGTACAGCAGCGAACCGCCGCGATAGGCATAGCCGACCGGGCGCACCTGCACGTCGATGCCGACGGAGGGGAGGACGACACGCGTCGCGCCGCGCGGGTGGAGCAACGACTGGCCGTCGGAGCTGAACGCGACGGCCTCCTGCGCGGGCGCCGCCGCTACGGGCTCGGGCGCCCGTTCCAGCGTCATCCGCACGGCGGCGGCCACCGCCGCCTGCTCGCTTGCCTCGCTCACCGGGCCGTCGGCTGGCCCGCCGCTGGAGGCGAGGAAGCCGGCCGTGACGGCGACGAGGCCGACCGTGAAGCCCGCTACGGCGTGGCGAAGCGCGGCGGAACGCCGTGCAGCGGCTGAACGTCGGGTGGTCGGGGCCATGCAGCGACTCTCCTGCGATGCCGTGGGAGCGGCACTCCCCGGGGTCCGGGTTTACCCGGATCGCGCCGAGGGGGACACCCTTAGTATCGTCAGGAGACGCGGTCTATGTAGGTGGCGCCCGATTGTGATACGCGGTAGCCGGCGGCCGCGCGGCGGCCCTGCCGCACCTGCGGCAGCTGCCCGCTGACCTCGTCCATCTGCGCCTGTAGGAGCGCCTCGTTCGCGGCGTCCTGCTCCATGATGCCTCGCAGCACCGCATCCAGGGCCAGCGTATCTTCCGCGCCGGCCTCGATCGCGCTCGGGAGCGCGACGATGTTGGCGGGCAGGTCCTGGGACTCCCGCGCGAGCGCGTGCAGTTGCTCCATCAGCTCGTCGCGGCGGTCCATGAGGTCACGGAAGCGGTCCAAGCGGTCCTCGGCAAGCGCGTCCCGCTGCTCCTGGGCCAGCTGGAAGATCTCGCGCAGGATGGCGAACTTGGGGGCTGCCAGGCGGTCAGGCACTGTAGCCGCCTCCCATCGCCGCTCCCCCGGCCACGGACCCGGCCACGGAGCGCACGGCGTGCGCCCAGGCGTCGCGGACCGGCGTGACCAGGCGGATCACCTCGCGGACCGCGCCGGCGTCCTTCTGGAGGTTCGCCGTCAGCAGCCGTTGGTAGTGGTACTCGTAGAGGGGCGCGAGCTGGCGGGCGATTTCTCCGCTGTCCATGTCCAGGCTGCTGATCAGCTCCAGCACGATCTCCTGCGAGCGCACCAGCAGCCCGTTCGCTTGGGCGTAGTCCCTCGCCTCGAGGGCTTCGACGGCGCCTTGGAGCCGCTGCAGCAGGCCGTCGTAGAGGAGGAGCACCAACTCCCCGGACGACGATGTTTCAGCCTGCACCCGCCGATAGGCGCTGTATCCCGCGACCTGCAACATGTCCCCCGTGCCTGCGGACAGTGGATTCTGTGTCGGGCCGTGGACCTGGCCCGCTGCCTAGTTCAACCATCGACAGGAAGGAGCGCATGCCGAGTCAGGTGGTTCGCTGATTCGAGGCGGAGGCGCCGCTACCTGGGCTGGGGAAGCCGGTTCGCGGCCAGTTGCTGTGACAGACCGGCGAGCGCCTGCTGCTGGCCCTGTAGCCGCGCGATCGTCACCTCGAGGGCGGTGAACTTCCGGATCAGGCCCTCCTGGTAGCGCCCGATGCGGTCTTCCATGGCGTCGATCTGGTCGTTGATGTCGCGGATGCGGGTCTGCAGCTCGGTGTCGCGGGCCTCCATGAGCCCGCCGACGCGTGTGAGGCCGTCCACGTAGGACTGCAGCGACTGCATGACGCCCTGCTGGGTGGCCGTGAGTGTGATCTCGTCCGTGCCGGCCACCAACGCGGCCTTCGCCTGGATCGTGACCCCCGGGATCAGCGAGGTGTTCACCCCGCCAGCGGTGATCGTGCCGGTGCTCACCACCGCCGTGCCGCCGTCCGCGGGCCGGAACGTCACCGTCAGGTCACCGAGGATGCTCGACTCGATCGTGTAGGTCCCGGCGCGCGTGGCCGCCGTGGGCGTCCCGCTGACGGACTCGATGGAGCCGGTGCCCGCGGGCTCGAGGCCCGCCGCTGCCTCGAAGCCGGCGAACAGCCGCCGCACGGCCTCCGGGTCCTCCGCCATCGCCTGGTCGAACTTGCTCACGTTGAACGACAGCTCGTCCGTGGCGCCCACCGCGGAACCGATGGCGCCGAAGCTCAGTCCGATGTCCTGGAGTGACTGGAAGGGGCCGTCGACGCCGAGCGCGGGCGCGACGATGGCGCTGCGCAGCCGCCGGTCCACTATGCGCACCGTGCTGTCGCCCATGAGCACGCCGCTCTGGCCGTCCTCCACGTACTTCGTGAGGTCCTTCATCAGCGTGCGCGCGGCGTTGAACTGCTTCACCAGCGCCTGGATGGCGGTCTTCGCGTTGCCGTTGTCCTGCGAGACGTCCACCGTCACGGCGGCTGGCGTCGTCTCCTTCAGCGTGAGGGTCACGCCGGGCACGGCGTCAGCCACCGTATTGCTGGTCGAGTAGCGCAGGGCGCCGCCATCGACTCGGTAGGAGGCGTTCTCGCCCAGCGTCTGGGCCGCCCCGCTGAGCCCTACGGCTACGAGGAAGTTGCCGTCGACGTCCTCCAGGCTGATCGAGGTGGAGCCGGTGGCCTTCGAGGTGAGCGTGAGACGGTCGGTGGCCAGGTCGTACGCGGCGGTCACGCCGGCGCTCGACTGGTTGATGCGCGAGATGACGTTCGAGAGCGAGTCGTTCTCCGCGTCGAAGGTGAACTCGACGCCGTTGATCTCGAAGCTCCCGGCCGGCTGGGAGAGCGCGGTCTGGAGGCGCGCGTCCTGGAGGTCGGCAGCCAGGCTCACACCGCCGAGGCCGTAGAGGCTCGTGCGCGTGGTCCCGCCGGGCGAGGCGAGCAGGTGGGTGGTCTGCAGGAAGTTGCTGGTGTCGGCGCCCGCACCCAGCGTCACGGCCGACCCGCCGCCGTCGACCTGCAGCAGGTTCGGGCGGCCGTAGGCGTCGTCCACGAGGCTGGCCGTCACACCGATGCTGGCGCCGTTGATCATGGCAACCACGTCCGTGAGCGACATCAGCGCGGTGCCGGCGGTCTCCGTCCCGATCACCGCGCCGCCGCCATCGATGAGCTTCATCGACTGGAGGAAGTTGCCGGCGGTGTCCGCCAGGGTGATCGCGGCTACCCCTTCGTCCTCCGCCTCCAGCGTGAGGACGCCGGTGTCCGTGTCGTAGGTGGCGGTGACGCCCGCCTCGGCGCCGTTGATGCGGCTGACGATGTCGTTCAGGGAGTCCGAGGTGGCGTCGAAGGCGATCGAGACGCCGTTCACCTCGAAGGTGCCGCTCACGGGCGCGATGTCGAGGCCGGCGGTGTCCAGCGCGACGGTCTGGTCGACCGCGGCGCCGATGGCGGCGGCACTCGCCACGGTGGCGTTGGTGGCGGCCGGGATGGTGAACTCCGTGCCGTTGACGGTGAAGGTCCCGGCGGTGCGCGCGGTCGCGAAGCCCGCCTCGTCCAGCGGCACGCCAGCGTCCACAGCCAGTCCGAGCGCCGTGGTGCTGGCGGCCCGTGTGGCGGAAGCCAGCGAGACGATGTCGAGGGTGAACGAGCCGACCGCGGCGGACGAGGACGCCGAAGCGGCGACCATCGCCTGCGGCTCGGGGCCGCCCTGCACGTTGGTGGCGCGCCCGCTGAAGGTGGAGGCGGTGGTGAGGGCCTTGATCTGTCCCAGCAGCGAGCCGAGGCTGCCGCCGACCTGCCGCAGCGCGTCCTTCCTGACCTGCACGCCGGCCTTGCGGCTCTCCGCGAGCAGGATCGGGCGCATCCGCACCTGGACCAGCGCGTCGATGATGGCGTTCGTGTCCAGGCCGGAGGCGAGGCCGCCGAAGCTGAGCCGGTCCGTGACCATGACTGAGCCTCCCTGCACGGCCGCTGCCGGCCTCAACCGCCTACGACGACGTCTGTACCAGCAGCCCCGGCGGTAGCCCAGTCTGCTCCGCGAGTGCGCGGAGCTCCTCCGGGGTTAGCACCGCCACGGTCTCCCCACGCTCACGGTCCACGATGCGGATCCGGGCGTGGCCCTCTGCGTCCTGCTCGAAGCGTGCTTCCAGGTGGCCGCGCGCCCCATCGATCAGCGCCAGTGACAGCTCTTCGGCGCCGCTGCGTTGTCGCCGCGGCGGAGCGTCCTGGTGCTGCTCCTCGTGCGGCCGCCGTCCGCCGTCCTGCTGGACGCGAGGCGTGTCGCGCGAGATGCCGCCCGTACGGTGAACGCGGAGCTCCTCCATCGGCGCTGCTCCTTGCCCGGATTATCGGGAGGGCGGCGCCGGTCTGAACCCCGGAGAACCCCGCACACGCACCGAGGCCGGCCCCAATGGGACCGGCCCGGCGCGTACAACGAGAGCACCTCGCGAGTGTCGCCCTCGAGGGCTAGCCCTGGAGGAGCTGGAGCACGGCCTGCGGAGCGGTGTTCGCCTGCGACAGCACCGCGACACCGGCCTGCTGCATGATCTGCCGCGAGACGAGCCTCGACGACACCTCGGCGATGTCGGCGTCGCGGATGCGGGACTCGGAGGCGCTGAGGTTCTCCACGGAGACACCCAGCGAGTTGATGGCGGACTCCATCTGGTTCTGAGCGGCGCCCAGCTTGGCGCGCTGGTTCGACACTTGGTCGATGGCCGCGTCGATGGAGGCCAGCAGCACGTCCGACTTCGCCACGCTGGAGAGCGCGGTGTTGTCCACGATCAGGCCGTCCAGGTTCGTAGCGCCGCCCGAGCCGAGCGCGGACGACTGGATGTCGGTGAAGCCGACCACGACGTTGTCACCGGCGTCCGGACCGACGCGGAAGGTCGCGTTGCCGTCGCCGGTCAGGGTCAGCGTCTCGGCGTTCACATCGGTGGCGTAGGCGGCGGCGGTGAACGGTCCGGCGCCGGCCGTGGTCACGTCCATGTGCAGCCGCAGGCCCAGGGCATCGAAGTCCAGGAGCTGCGTCTCGCCCAGGGTCGTGCCGGTCATGTTCTGCGCGGTGATCGTCTGGGAGACGTTCGTGGTGGTGTTGGTAATGGTCACGTCGCTACCGGCGCCGGCGACGGTGAACGTGTCCGCGGGGTTGACGTCGCGGCCCTCGACGGTGGTCGTGACCGTGACACCGGTGTCCAACGTGGCTAGGCCGTTGAGGGTGCCACCGGCGACGACGGAGAGCGCGCCGGTGAGCAGGCTCAGTCCGTTGAAGCGCGTGCGGGTCGCGATGTTGTCCAGCTCCGAGCGCAGCGTCACCAGTTCCTCGCCGATGGCGAGGCGGTCCGAGGCGGAGAGGTGGGTGGAGCCGGCCTGCACGGTCAGCTCGCGCATGCGCTGGAGGATGGCGTGCGTCTCAGACATCGCGCCTTCGGCGGTCTGGATCATGGAGACGCCGTCCTGCGCGTTGCGCAGGCCCTGCTTCATGCCTCGGATCTGGGCGCGCATCTTCTCGCTGATCGCGAGTCCGGCGGCGTCGTCCGCGGCGCGGTTGACGCGCAGACCGCTGGACAACTTCTCGAAGAGGTTGCCCATCTCCTTGTTCGTCACCGCCAGGTTGCGCTGCGCGTTGATGGCCATGACGTTGGTGTTGATCTGCAGCGACACTGGCGCCTCCTGGTGCCTGGTAACCGCGTCCGTGCGTGCCGGCGGGCGAGCGTGCCCGCGGCCGACAGCGCAATCATCGAGGTGGGGGACGGCCGCTCGATCAGGGATCGCCCGAGGGCGGGCCGGGCCTTCCCCCTGACCGCGCCTGGGAAAACGGTGTATCCGAGATGAGGGCGCGGGCCGGAAGCGAGGCTAGTTCGCGCCGCCGGCCGTCGACTGCAATTGCACGAAGACGGCCGTCAACGAGTCGTCCCCCTGAAAGACATCGATGGTGATCGTGCCTCCGTCGGCGCCGCCCGCACTCTCGACGGTGAGTTCGGTGGAGAAGCCGACGGCGTTGTCGCCGGTCACCTGCCATCCGGCGTCGTCGAGCGCCGCCCGCACCGTGTCCGCGGTCTCGGAGGTGGACGCGTCCGTCACCAACACGACCTGGTAGCCGCGACCCTGGGGCTGACTGGCCCAGCTGA
This sequence comes from Dehalococcoidia bacterium, assembly GCA_009379925.1. Classification (GTDB taxonomy): domain Bacteria; phylum Chloroflexota; class Dehalococcoidia; order UBA2979; family UBA2979; genus WHSU01. The sequence continues at coordinate 28,428 of WHSU01000037.1, forward strand.
CCTCCAGCACGGTCATACCGTCCGCCTGCAGGAAGGGCGCCGGGAACCCCTCCGGCAGCGTCCGGCTCGGCGGCAGCCGGAAGGCGGGCGCCTCTGCCGTGAGCTGCGGGGCGATCTGGACGACGTACACGACCGACGTGCGCACCTCGCCGGCGTCGCGCAGGGCGTGGTAGGCGGCCTCGAGGTCGTCGCGGGTGGACACCGCCCGGCCGCCGACCGAGACGATGCGGTCGCCCTCCCGCAGCCCGCCGGCCTGCCCGGCGCCGCCCTCGAGGCCCTCCAGGACGAGACCGCCATCCCGCTCCACGACCTCGGCCTCCAGCAGCGGCACGGAGGCGCCGCGCGATACCTGCAGCGTCTGTTCCGCGCCTTCGCGCGACACCACCACGTCGTACTCGGCGGCCGTGGGGAGGGGTTGCACCCACGCCTGGCCCTCGATGTCGCCGGACACGGTGCTCTGGAACCCGACGACCGCCACGCCGTCCCGTGACTGACCGCCGACCGTCTGCCAGGGCGTCTCGTTCAGTTGTTGTCGCACCGTGGTCTCGACGGCTGCGTCGTCGGCGGCCACGTCGTAGACGAGCCAGACGATATCGACGCCGTCCTCCCGGCGGACGTGGAACGAGCCCAGCAGCTCGCCGTCCGGGTGGACGGGCACGGCGACGACATCCTCGGGGGGCGTCTCGGGGGTCAGTCCGGGGTTGAGCAACTGCGCGAGCTGAGGCGGCAGGGCGCGATCGTAGACCTGGACGCTGGTGCGCAGGCCCTCACCAACGCGTAGCCAGCGATCGGCGAGCGCGGCGCCCGCCTCGTCAGGGCCACCATCATCCCCGCCACAGGCGACCGCAAGCACGCCCACGGCCGCCACGAGGAGGGTGCATGCGCGGAACATAGACGCCCCTTCGGCGGCGGCAGGAGGGGCCATGTTACCACCGGCGCCAGGCGCCCACGTTGGGAGTGGAACCGGCAGGACCAGCAGCGTACGCCCGAACCTCAGGGGGCCGATGGCCCAGCACAGGCCTGGACATCAGGCCGTCGTCGGGCGCCCCGCGGAGCACGCTGCCGCGGTCTACCGGGTCGCGCGGACGCGGGCGGTGGGGCTCCACCACCACCCGCGTCGCGCGGGTTAGGAGATGGCTAGCGCTCCCAGAACTTCCAGAAGGGCGCACGAGCGCGCACCGGCGCGGCCTTCGCGGCGGCCTTCTGCATCGCTTTCTTGCTGGCCGGCTGGTTGCTCGTCTGAGCGATCGGCGTGCGCGGCACTTGCTTCAGCATGGACGGGATGACCTCGAACAGCCGCTCCACCTGCTCGGGCGCCAGCTCGCCGCGGACGACGCTCTGCACGACGCTGGCCCGGCGCATCGCGAGGTTGGCAGGCAGCGTGTCGAAGACGGTGTCATAGCCCCGGGCCAGCTCCTGCGCGGTGGCCATGTCCTGCTCCGCGATCTCCGCCCACAGGCGAAGCCGGCTGGCGGTAAAGGTGCGAAGGGCGTCGTCGTCCAGTTCGTACTCGGCGCGCACCATGGCGGACAGCGCCTCGCCCCGCGCCTCCGGTTCCATCGCACGCACGGACTCGACATGCTCGCGCATGCCGCGCAAGCGCTCCGTCTCGTCGAGCGTGGCGAGCGCCGCCCACTGGGCCCCTCCTGTGGTCGCGACCATGGCTGCTGTTCCTCCCCGGCCGGATTGTCCGGCTCGTCTTCGCGCCCGAGGGCGCACCGCATCTGTTATGCGTCGAGCATCGAGCGCGACCCTCAAGACAGTCGCAAGGCGGGCAACAGGCTTCCACAAGATTGTGCGCGGAGGATCAGTCGGCGGGGCCGGCCAGCAGCGGCAACACGATCGTCAGATGCGCGCCGGTGACGTCCTCGCGCGGGGCGATGCTCAGGCGGCCGCCGTGCATGGCCAGGATGCGGCGCGCGATGGCCAGCCCCAGGCCGCTGCCGCCGGGCTGCAGGGCGCGCGCCTCGAAGCCACGGAAGAAGCGGTCCGTCGCGCGGCGCGCCTCGTCCTCCGACAGGCCGATGCCGTTGTCCCGCACGTCGATGACGGCGTGGTCCTGCTCGCTGTAGCAGCGGAGGTCGACCGCCCCACCGGCGGGGGTGTAGCGCCCGGCGTTCTCCAGCACCGCCTCCAGCGCCTCGCGAAGCTCGTGCTCGTCCACGGCCACCTCGATGCCGGGTTCGATGTCGCAGGTGAGGTTGTGGTCCGGCCACGCGCGCCGGAACTCGGCCGCCACGCTGGCGGCGAGCGCGGAGAGGTCCACCAGGCGCCAGTCGGCCACGCCCGGCCGTTCGCGGGAGAGCAGGAGCAGGCCTCGGACGGTGCGGTTGACGGACTGGAGGGCGGACTGCGCCTGCCTGACCGCGTCGCGGCGCTCCGCGTCGTCCTGCGCGTGCTCCATCAGTTCCAGGTTCCCCTGCAGCACCGCCAGCGGCGTGCGCAGCACGTGGGACGAGTCGGCGAAGAAGCTGCGCTCGCGTTCCAGACGCAGGCGTTGCTCCTCGGTCAGTTCGCGGACGGCGTGGGCGACGGCCATCACCTCGGCGCTGCCCGGCGGGCGCACCGTGATCTCCTCCGGCACCTCGGCGGTCGCGTTGCGGCGGACGGCGGCGGCGAGCTCGCGCAGGGGCCGGGTGAGCCAACCGGCGACGAGCCAGGTCGCGACCAGCGAGAGCCCGAGGGCGATGGTGCCGATGAGCAAGATGATCAGCACCAGCTGGCGTACCTGGCGGGCCAGCCCCGGGAGTGGCGTCGCGACGTTCACGTAGCCGGTGACCTCGCCATCCACCAGCAGCGGATGGACCAGCACCCGCAGCCGGCCGCCCTCGTAAGGCGCCGTGATGAAGGTCCTTTGCTCCCGGGCCATGGATGCGCGCGAGACGGGGAGCGTTTGCTCGTCGAGCAGGGATGACCGCGCGAGGACCGTGCCGTCAGCGTCGCGCAGTTCAATGATTTGGGTCGGCGACGAGAGGCGCTCGACCAGGAATCCGCGGTCGACGTCCGGGTCTTCCATGCGCGCTTCGGCATCGCGGGCCACGCTCACGAGGTGGTCGTCCAGCGCGCTCTCCAGCCACCCGGAGGCCACGTAGACGACGAGCGCCACCAGCAGGCCGAGGATGACGACGAAGAGCGCGCCGAAGGTGACGGCGAAGCGCGCGGAGACGCCCCGGGGCAGCATCAGCGGAGGACGAAGCCCAGACCGCGCACCGTCTGCACCAACCGGCGCCTACCCCCGGCCTCCAGTTTCCGGCGGAGGTTCGTGACGTGCGTATCGATCACGCCGTCCTCCACGAACTCGTCGTCCGGCCAGGCGCCCGCCGCCATGACCTGGCGGGGGACGACCCGCCCCGGATCACGCGCCAGCAGTTCCAGCAGCCGGAACTCGATGGGGGTGAGATGCAGCCGCTCGCCGGCGCGGGTGACCAGGTGCCCGCCCACGTCCACGTGCAGGTCCTCGTACTCGATGGACTGCTCGCCGGGTGGGCGGCGGCGCAGCACCGCCTCGATGCGTGCGGCGAGTTCATCGATGGCGAACGGCTTGACCACGTAGTCGTCGGCGCCCGCCCGCAGGCCTTCGACCTTGTCGGCCACGGTATCTCGAGCGGTCAGCATGATGATGGGGACATCGCGCACCTCGCGCATCTCCGCGCAGACATCGACGCCGTCCATGTCCGGGAGCCGCAGGTCGAGGACGACGAGGTCCGGGACCTCGCGCCGGAAGGCGTTGAGGGCGGAGCAACCGTCGGCGCTGGTGGTGACCTCGTGGCCCAGGCGCGTGAGGCCGCGGCGGAGCACGGAGAGGATCTCGGCGCTGTCGTCCACCGCCAGAATGCGGGCCATGGATGGCTCCCGTCCGGGCCGCCGGATCGTGATTGTAGCCCGCACAGGGGCCGGGCGACGCCGCGGACCATCGGGAGCGGGCCGGCCTCGATGGTCATTTCATTTGGAGATTACTCTCGTGTATCTACGAATGACATTCAGGTACCAGCCCTCGTCCACATCGCGATATCTCCCGATATCGCCCATATCTCCGCGTTGACGGCCCTGTGGCGGTAGCGTAGTCATTCAGCACTGTGCTCGTGATGGGGGCGCTGCGCGCAGCGCTACACCGACGAAGGGATATCGAATGCCAGAGGGAACGGGATACTGGGGTCGAACCCGGTACGGGCGCCGCACTGCCTTGAAAGGAGCCGGCGTCGGTGTCGCGGGCCTCGCCGGCGCGGCGCTCATCGGCTGTGGCGGCGACGACGACGGTGGCGGTGGTGGCGCGACCGCGACGGTCACCGGCGGTGGCGGCGGCGGTGGTGAGCCCAGCGGCTCGATCGTGCTCGAGCCCGGGATGTACGAGGGCGCCGTCGCCCCGAGCGTGGGCGAGGCGGATCCGGCGCAGTACGCCAAGACCGGTGGCACGCTGCGGCTGCGCTACCTCGACCCGCCGCGCATGGACCTCAACCGCACGCTGTCCTGCACCATCTATCACACGCTCAACTACACGAATAACAAACTCGTCCGTGGCCACACCGGGGCTACCGCGCCGCTGAACACGGTGGAGATCGAGCCCGACCTGGCCGAGTCGTGGGAGGACGCCGACAACAGCACGAAGTTCACGTTCAACCTCCGCCAGGGCATCAAGACCCACAACGTGGAGCCGACCAACGGCCGCGAGTTCACCTCGGAAGACGTGGTCGCCGGACTGGAGATGTACCGCGCGGGCGGGACGCAGGAGGACGTGTTCGCGGCGGTGACCTCCATCGAGGCGCCGGACGACTACACCGTGACGATCAGCCTGGACCAGCCGCTCGCCGACTTCCCCTCGAACATCGCGTCGTGGTCCTTCATCTACATGAAGGAGTTGGTGGACAACGACGACCTCCGCCAGGAGAAGGCGGTTGGCACCGGACCGTTCCTCCAGCAAGAGTGGACGCCCAAG
>WHSU01000003.1 GCA_009379925.1 Dehalococcoidia bacterium
ACCTCATGATCAACAGGCAAGGAGTCGCACTGCGCTCCGGTCGGTCATCAAACGATGGCAGGCGGGCGCCGGTCCCTCCGATCCTTGACTCGCCGGCCGGTCGTGCCAAGCACCGGAAGGGCTGCAGCCAGTTTGAATGTCTGTCGAACACCGCCTGATCGGCGTGATGCCGTGCTCGCCTAGACTTGAACGGCACGGAGCCAGAACGCAGCGGTGGTGTCCGCTCGATGGCCAGGAGGTCTCATGCCCCGTCCAACCAGCGAAGTCCAAGCATTTGAAGCCAACGCAACTGACGCTGACCTCGACGATCTGCGCGCGCGATTAGCCGCGGCACGGCTACCGGAGGCTGAGACGGTCTATCGCGCCGCGCCCGACCCTCGCCGATGGGAACAGGGCGTTCCTCTCGCCGACCTTGTCGATGTCGTGAACTACTGGCGCACCGGGTACAACTGGCGGTCGTTCGAAGCGCGCCTTAACCGGATCGGTCAGTTCCGCACGACCATTGATGATCTGGGAATCCACTTCCTGCACCGCCGATCCGCGCGCGTAGATGCCACTCCTCTGATCTTGACGCACGGCTGGCCAGGCAGCATTGCTGAGTTCATCGAAGTAGTCGACGAGCTGGCAGATCCGAAAGATGCAGAAGCGCCAGCGTTCCACGTCGTGGTTCCATCGCTACCGGGCTTTGGTTACAGCGACAAGCCGGCCACCACCGGGTGGGGAACCGAGAAGATCGCAGCCGCATGGGTGGAACTGATGGGAAGACTCGGCTACAGCACGTTCGCAGCCCACGGCGGCGACTGGGGAGGTGTGATCACCACGGTCCTCGGCGGCAGGTTCCCGGCGCACGTTCTCGGCATCCACACAACGTTCGCGGAGGCACCGCCCGGGTTGCCAACGGACGAGCTGACGCCGGCCGAGCGCAAGTGGACCGAGGACACCAGCGATTTCTGGCGCCACCGCGCGGCGTACGCGAAGCAGCAGGCGACCCGACCGCAGACCATCGGCTACTCGCTCGTCGACTCTCCGGTCGGGCTTCTTGCCTGGATCCTTGACAAGTTCGCTGAGTGGACAGATACCGAAGATAGCCCGTTCGAGACGATTTCCATGGACAGCGTTCTTGACGACGTCACCCTGTATTGGCTGACGCGGACCGGCGCATCGTCGGCCCGCATTTACTACGAAAGCCACAACTCGCTCGACCCCGAACTTCGGGTCGACGTCCCGTCAGCAATCACTATGTATCCCCGCGACATCGAGAAGTGTCCGCAACCCTGGGCACAGGAGCGGTACCGACAGATCGCCCGATGGGGGTCGCCCGAAACCGGGGGACATTTCCCGTCGCTGGAGGTTCCCGAGTATTTTGTCAAGGATCTGCAAGAAGGCCTTGCGGCAGTGCTGGCGGCTAAGCGGTGAGCGCGGATGTGGTCACATCACTTTCCTCGGGCGGAAGTTCGTGACCACCTACCGCGACCTGACCCACGGACCCCGCGGCGCTCAGCTTTGATACTCCCGAAGTGATCGCAGCGTTGCAGAGGTACGCCCTGGTCTTCGTGGCGGGGATCGCCGGACTCACGCTCGCCGTCGCGGTCCACCTCTCGACGCTGGCCGTCGCAGGCATCGAGGAACCCGATTGCTCACAGGCGCGACAGACCGAGGAGTGTGCGTTCGAATGGCGGAAGCATGATTCGGCAGTGGAGTCCAGGGACGACCTCGTACTCACGGTCACTGTCGGTGCCATCATTGCGGGGATGGGGATCATGGCCTGGATGCAGGATCGTCTGGTCCGGGTCGCCCTCGCAAGCGCAGGCGCCGTCGCCGCTCTTGCGATGCTTGTGATTCGCTTCCGCGCTTACTTGATCGGAGACTGAGCCGCCGGGTACTCGACTCAGCGCCTCCCTACAACAGTTTCCCGGAGCGCCGGTCCTCCACCACCGCGACGGCCCGCAGGTCCAGCTCGTCCCGCGCCGCGATGAGGGACTCGAGACAGCCGCCGGGGCTCTTCCAGCCGTGGGTGCGCACCACCTGTGCCACACCCTCGCCGCTTTCGGCGGCGGCGGGAAAGCGCTCCGTCATTTGCTCGCGCAGGCTCTCCCACAACTCCGCCGGGTGCTGGAGGGCGAAGCGAGCATACTGAAGCGCGGCGAAGGCATGACCGGGCGTGCGCAGCCGGTTCCACTCTTCCGGCGCGTCGCGCACCATCTCCTTGAAGCCGGCGTGACGTTGCTCGACTTCCCAGTCTTCGTCCAGCTCGTAGCGCTCGAGTTGTGCGTCCGCCTCCGGCGCCATCACCAGCTCTCGGAGCGCGTTGCGCACGAGCCCGGCGCCGGGCTGGTTGCCCTGCTGGGCGGGCCGTACGGCGGGATACCGGTCCAGGCGCTGGCGTACGTGCTGGAGCGCAACGCCGAAGACGTGCGGCAGCGCGTGCGTCGGGACGCCGTTGTGCAATGAGATCACGACCGCGTCGTCGTCCCACGAGACGTTCGAGAACGACCCGCCCTCGAAGGATTCGACGCGCAGCCCGCGTTCACCTTCGATGCGCACGCGCTTCTCCAGCTCGGCGTAGAGAGCGTCCAACTTCTCGCCGATGTCCTTACCAATGACCTTCATGCCCGCCCCCGCCCGCTCGTGGCTGCCACCCACCCCTCGCCGGCGGTCAGGCCGGCACGAAGAGCGGCTGGCAGCGCACGCAGTAGTTCGTCTCGCTACCGCTACGCTCCTGGCCCTTGACGGGCTCGCCACACCTCGGACACGGCTCCCCCGCGCGACGGTGGACGCGCAGGTGCTGACGCCACTCTTCTTTCTTGCCCAGGCCCTCTGACTGTACGGTTTCGTCGACGACCTGGATCGACCATTCGAGCGTGGAGCGCATCGCCCGATAGAGGCGCCGGAGGTCATCGTCATCCATCGTGCTGCGCTTGCGGTGCGGGTGGAGCTGCGCCTCCCACAGGATCTCGTCCGAGTAGGCGTTGCCGATGCCGGCGACCACTTCCTGGTTCGTCAGCACGTTCTTGATCTGCCCGGAGCGCTTGCGCAGCAGCGCGACGAACTCGTCCTCGTCCAGGCTCATGACGTCCGGCCCCAGCTTCTCCATCTGCGGCACGCTTGCGAGGTCCTCCCCGGCGACCAGGTACCAGCGCCCCATCCGGCGCTGGTCCGAGTAGCGCATCTCGTGTCCGTCGTCGAAGCCCATCACCACGCCGGTCAGCCCCACGCGCTTCGCGCTTGCATCGACCCAGTGGAAGCGCCCGGTCAGCATCGGGTTGATCACCAGCATCCGGCCGTCATCCACGAAGAACAGCAAGAACTTGCCCAGGCGGTGGATCTCACCGAACTGGTGCCCCACGAGAGAATCGAGGTCCTTCGCGCCGGTCCTGATCAGCCACGGGACCGGCGCCTCCGTCCGCTCGACCGTGAGGCCCTCGAGGCGCGGCATAAGGTAGTGGCGGACGGCTTCGAGGTCCGGGATCTCAGGCATTGGCGGGCGCCTCCTTCCGAACCCAGCGCGGATAGGAACCGAGCACGCGCAGCCAGTGGACCACCGCCTCCACCTCGCGCAACGTCTCCGCCAGAGGCGGGTCGTCCCGGTGTCCCTGCACGTCCACCAGGAAGACGTACGTCCCCAGCTGATGGCGGGTGGGGCGCGACTCGATGCGCGTCATGTTGATCCCGCGCGCCGCGAAGCGCTGCAACACCTCGACGAGCGAGCCGGGCCGGTCATGCTGCGTGGTGAACGCGATCGAGGTCTTGTCGTCGCCGGTCGCCGCCTGGTCCTCCGGGCTCAGCACCAAGAAGCGCGTCTCGTTGTCCGCCTCGTCGCCAATGTCCCGCGCATAGACGTACGCGCCGTACAGCACCGCGGCGTGCTCGTTAGCCACGGCCAGTGATCCGGGCTCGGCCATCGCGGCCTCCACCGCGGTAGCCGTGGAGAGCGCCGCCACCGGCTCCGCGGCGGGCGCGAACTGCGCCACCCGGCGGCGGGTCTGCGCCAACGCCTGCGGGTGCGAGTAGACGACGGTCGCTGCCGCCACATCGATGCCCGGCGCGGCGACCAGCGCGTGCCGGATCGGCAGCACGACCTCGCCGCGCACGCGCAGGACGAAGTCCTCTCGCGTCAACTGGTCCACCGTGTCCGCAACCGAGCCCTCGATGGAATTCTCGATCGCACAGACCGCCGCGTCCGCCTCGCCGTGCTCGACCGCCGAGATCGCCGCGGCGACCGTGGGCAGCGGCAGCAGCTCCGCGGTGGCGTCCAGCAGCAGTGCCGCTGCCTCCGTGTTCGTGCCGCGCGGACCGAGGTGCGCCAGACGCATCGCTACCGCCCGTCCGGGACGCTGCTTGAGGCGCCGAGGGGCAGGCCCGTGATCAGCTCGCGCATTTGCTCCTCGGCGTCCGCGGGGATGACCGCGATCACCTCGTCACCCACGTGGAGCACGGTATCGCCACCGGGCACGCGCGGGCCGTTGCCGTCGATGACGAGGGAGATCAGCGTCTGGGCGGGCAGCTGCAGGTCCTTGATCGGCTTACCGGCGGCCGGCGCGCCCTCCTGCAGCCGCAGGTCGACGACGCGGAGGTCCGAGCCCTCGAGGTACATCAGCGGGATCACCGTGTGCTCCGGCAGCGTCGCCTCGATCTGCGCCATCACGGCGCGGGCGGCGGAGATCGTGGAGTCCACGCCCAGCTTGCGGAACAGGTCCTCGTTGCGGGGGTCGTTGACCCGCGCCAGCGTGCGCCTGACGTTGAACCCGTGCTTCGCGACCTGGCACGCCACCAGGTTCGCGCCGTCGTCCGCGGTGACGGCGATGAAGAGGTCGCAGCGGTCTGTCCCCACCGCCTCCAGGAAGGCGACCTCCGTGCCGTCGCCGTGTACGACCATCTCGCCGATCTCCTCGCGCAGCTGTGCGGCGCGGCGGCCGTCGGCCTCGACGATCGTGACCTCGTGGCCGGCGAGCGCCTGCAGTTCGAGCGCGATGCCGTGGCCTACCACGCCACCTCCGACCACGATGATGTACACGCGCGCCCGCCTACTCGCCGCTGAAGAGCACGTCGTGCGCCAGGTCCGCGCCGATGCGTGTGGGGCTGAAAGTGCGGATACCGAGGCGCCCGAACAGTTCGCTGCGCAGCGGGTCCTTCACGCGGCTCACGGCGATCGCCACGCCGTAGACGTGCTTCGCCTTCTGCGCCGCCAGGATGTTGCGGTTGTCGCCGGTCGCCAGAGCGATGAAGGCGTCCGCCTCGCGGATGCCGGCGGCCTCCAGCATCGTGTTGTCCGTGCCCGAACCGACCAGGCCACGGCCACCGAAGTTGGACGGGAGGCGATGGAACGCATAGGCGTCCGTGTCCAGGATGGTGACCCGGTGGCCCTCGGCGCCCAGCCGCCCGGCGACGGCCGCGCCCACGCGGCCACAGCCCATGATCACGACGTTCATCACGCGCCCCCTCCGCGCGCACCGGCGCGGCGCTCTCGTGTCACCTCGAGCCGGCGGCCCCCTCGCCGTGACCGGAATCCGGTGGATACCGGATCAGCCACACCTCCGCGGGCGCGTGCTCCAGGAGGTACTCGGCCCGCGGTCCAAGTTCGAACCGACCGTACGGGCGATGGTAGTCGAGCCCGAGCACGATCGCATCCGCACGCAACTCCGTCGCCTCGTCCACGATCGCGTGACCGGCCTCCCGCGCCTGCACCAGGTCGCCTTCCACCTTCACGTGGTGGTCTTCCGCGATCTGCTCCGCGCGCTCCAGCACCCGCTCGCCGCGCCGCGCTTCCGCCTCCATGCCGGCATCCAGGGGCAGCGCGCGTGGCACCACGATCACGTAGAGCAGGTGTACGCGCGCTTTGCTGCGGCGCGCCACCTCGCAGGCCGCGCCGACGGCGCCGTACCCGGCCTCCGAGCCATCGACGGGGACGAGGAAGCGCTCGACGCGGCTCAGGGGATGGAGCGCCACCATGACCGACCTAGCGCCGCGACAGCCGATAGCGGAGGACGGCGTTGACCAGCAGCATGACCGCGAGCAGCCCCCCGATGCCGACAAGTTGGCCCTGCACCGCCGCGACCAGGAACACCAGCACCCCTCCCACGGCGGAGATCACGGCCACGGCCAGGTGCATCGGCGCTGCTCCCGGACAATCGACGCCACACAGAGACGGGCGGCGCCCCTTCGGACTACCGCCCGTCCGCACAAGAATCGACGCTAGGCCGACCCCGCGAGAGTGTCAACGCCGCTATTCGGCCGGGCCAGCCGGTGCGGCCGGCGCCGCGGCGCGGTCCGCACGCATCGCTCGACGCACGATGACCAGCAGGACGATGGCGACCGGAACGAGCCACCACGAGTAGACGACCGCAACGACGGCAACCGTAGCGATGCCCTCGAGCGTGTCGAGCGAGGCCTGCCACGCGTCGCGCGCCGCCTGCAGCGGGCCACCGCCGGCCTCCGCGACCGTCGCCTCCTCGCCCACCGGACGGAGCGAGACGGACACGCTGGCCATGTCCGACTGCGACTCCAGCAACTGGATGCGGCCCTGCGTGCGCTCGATCTGGAGGCGCACCTGGCTCAGCCGGTCCTGCACCTGCAGCACGTCACCGATGCTTTCGGCCCGCCCCAGCAGGTCCAGGTACTGCGATTCGACCGCGCGCAGGTTGCGCAGCGTCGCCTGCAGGTCCTGGAACTCCTCCGTCACGTCCTGTGCGCTCGTCGAGATGCTGTTCACCTCGACGGCCATCTCCTGCAGGGCCAGCACCACCTCGCCGAAGCTCTCGGCGGGCACGCGGATCGTCATCGAGGCCTGCTGGCGCTCCTCCTGGCCGTAGAACGTGGAGTCGGCGACGAAACCGCCGTGCCCCTGTGCCACCTGGCGCACCTGCTCGAACGCGCCCGAAACGGACTCAACCTGCAGGTCCACGCTACCCGAGCGGATGATCGTGCGCCCCAGGAAGTCGACCTGCGAAGGCGCGCCATCTCCGCCACCGCCGGGCGCCGGCGCCCCGGCCTCCTCCGCGCTCCCGCCCGAGGGCATCGACTGTGGGCCCTGGGACAGGGAGCCAGCATCGAGGTCGCGGCCCATGAAGGCGCCATCGGGCGCGACTGCCGCTCCTTCCTCGGAGGCCCCCAAGGCGGTCGTTCCACCGCCCGCACTGCCGGCCACGCTGTCATCCGAGCCGCCCCGCTGACCGCCGACGCCCAGTTGCTGCGCCACGATGAGCGCGACCAGCACCAACGCGATGCCCGCCAGGATGAACGTGACTCGCCCGGGCCTCGGCGTCCGGAGCCGGTCCACCGTCCGTGCCATCATCTCGGTCCCCCTCTCGGCCCCCGCCCGCAGCCGGTCCTGACCGGCGGCACCCCTGGAGCCATACCACGCGATGGCACTGAGACGATCGTGATAGCCGCAAGGTTCCCCTCAGGCGTCGAGGGCGGGGGCCTCCGCGGGCGCGTACCAGAGTTCGTACGAGTGCGCGCCGCGTTGATAGCGGTAGCGACCGGCCATCGGCGCGGGCAGTTCGCCATGCGATCCGCGTACAGGGAGCGGCTCGATGCGAGCGTGCAGCGTCCAACTCGCGGGCTCGCCCTCGAGTTGCCATCGGAGCAACGCCGCCTGTGCGAACGCGAGCGCATCCCGCTCGCCAAGTAGTTCGATGAGTTGCGGCTGGTGAGTCTGGAAGCGGAGCACCGAACGAGACGACGGCGCGAGGAGGAGCCAGGAGCCGCCCGGCCGGTCGCCGCGCGGGTACCGGACCGCGCTCACGATTGGCGCGCCTTGTAGTGAAAGGTAGGTGAAGAAGTCGAAGGTCTCAAAGCTCTCCGCAGGTAGCTCGAACTCGACCGCCTCGCCGGCATCCCACGTCTCACGCAGCATCTCCAGGAGGTCCGCGGCGAGCGGGGCGTCCGAGGTCGCGTGGACGCCGTCCGTCACCTCTGCCGTGAAGCTGTGACCGGCTGCCCCTCGGAGTTGCATGAAGCCGCCGGGCACCGCCTCTATCCCGACCAGCGAGACTCCACGGCGCTCCAGCGCCATCACGACCTGGGTGCCATTCAGCCGCAGCGGCATGACGATCCGCCCGCCTTCGCGCAGCTGCTGGATCCACGCGGCAGGCGTCTCCCAAACGCTGGCCGTCGCGATCAGCCGGTCGTAGGGCGCGCCCGGGGCATACCCGGCCGCTCCGTCCCCCGCGATCACCCCCACCCAGCCGTACCCCGCCGCATCGAGGTGCTCGCGTGCCTCAGTGGCGACGTCGGGCTGCAGGTCGACGGTGACGACGCGCCCCTCGGAGCCCGCGAGGACTGCCAGGAGCGCCGCGTTGTAGCCGGTACCAGCCCCCACCTCGAGCACGCGATCACCGGGATGCACCTCGAGCAACTCGAGCATCAGGGCCACGATCGCGGGCTGACTGGCGGAGGAGGTGGGGCCGCTCTCGTCGCGGCGGGTGACCCACGGCGTGTCCGTATAGACCTTGTCCAGCGGCATCTCCGGCACGAAGACTTCGCGCGCCACGGCTTCGATGGCCGCGGCCACTCCGTCAGTCCGCAGCGCGGATTTGTCCCACAGCTCCTCGACCAGCCCCCGTCGGGCTGCGTCGAGGTCCACCGCGGCGCTCAATGGAGCTGCTCGATCCAGGCGTCGACGACGGCGCCTCCGCGTACTTCGAGGAAACCGATGGTGCCAAGCTGCGTCTGGAGGTTGCGCGGGAACATCGGCGAGCCCGAGTTCACCACCAGCACGTCCTCCCAGTGCGCGACCACCGGCACGTGCGTGTCGCCGGCGACGACGACGTCCACACGACCCTCGAAGTGACGCTCCATGCGGTGGTTCAGGTCGGCGCCCACGTACGGCTCGTGCGGGAAGTCGTGGGTCATGCCGATGAGCAGCCCGTCGACGTCGAGCAGCTGGTTGTACGGGAGCCTCGGGTCGTCGTCCGGCGCGACCGGGCGGCCGCTCGAGCCGTCGTCCCCGTTGCCCCGCACCCCGAGCACCGGCGCCACCTCTTGCAACCAATCCAGCACCACGATGTCGTGCATGTCGCCGGCATGGAGGATGAGGTCGACCCCTCGAAAGGCGGCGTAGACCTCGTCGAAGATGGCCGCCCGCGCCTCCGGGATGTGTGTGTCCGAGACGAGCCCGAACAGCATGTCCCCCGTGAAGGAGTGCCGGTCGATCCATCGTCGCGTCGGGTGCGTCGGGTCAGCAGTCATCGAGGCGAGGGTAGCGGATCGAGGGTCCAGGCGCGGCTTCACTCGGACCTGCGGGCGCCTCCACTGTCGGGCAGTGTCACGAACCCGATGCCCTCCGCAGCGCACGTGTCGAGGAGGTGCGGGTCGGCGGTCGCAACCGCGGCGCCCAGCCGGCGCGCAGCCTCAGCGGCGAAACAGTCGGCCAGGCTGATCGCGCGTTCGCGGCGGTGATAGTGCCTCGCTCGCAGTAGACCCGCGCGCCATGCGACCCCCGGCTCCAGCGGCGGTGGCGGCGCCAGCCCGAGCTGGGCAAGGTCGAGCGCCGCGTCGTCCTCCTCCGCTCCCGCGAGTCGCACGAGGTGATCGAGCACCTCAGCAACGCCGAGCAACGTGAGTGCCGTTTCGTCGTCCCCCTCGATGAGCCGCGCGACTTCTGGCGCGGCGGGCTCGTCCTTCAGGAGCGCGAGCACGGCGTAGGCGTCGAGTACGATCACCGGCGCCGCTCGGCGGCGGCATCCTCGGCGCGGGCATGGCGGCGGGCGCGGTCCGTGCTGGGGCCGCGTCCCCGGTACTTGCCACGTAGGTCATCGATGGGCTTCGACGGAAGCGGGCGCATCACCACGCGGTCACCGAGGTCCACGACAACCACCCGGTCGGTCCGCCATCGGGAACGCGCTTCCGCCGGGATCGACACCTGGCCGTTCGAGGACACCTTCATGACGTAGCTAGATGGCATCTGCTCGCTCTTCCGCGCATCGTTGTATGACTTCACATCGTCATTATATGCCAGGCAGGAGACCCCGCCCAGCGTGAGGTCGGGTTGGACATCCGGGCGGTCGTGCAAGCATAATGCATGCAGATTCGAATCTATCGCGATGTCATGCGGGAATCCAGATGAGCCGACAACTAACCGTCAGAGACGTGCCCGAGGACGTGATCCGCGTATTGCGGAAGCGGGCCAAGGAGAGCGGGCGCAGCATGAACGCTGTCGCACGCGCGGCCCTCGAGGAGTACGCCGAGCGGGAGGCGTGGCAGGAGCGGTTGCGCGACCAACTCCCCAAGATGGATGAACTCCGCGAACGGATCCGTCGGGCCCATGGCGGCGACCTGAGTGACAGCACCGATCTGATCCGTGAAGACCGCGACCGTTGAGAGGGCGAGCCGGACTCGTCGTCGACGCCTCGATTGTCGTCAAATGGGTGCTACCGGAAGCCGACTCACCCCAAGCGCGTGAGGTCCTCCGCCGTATGGCAGAAGGCGACATCGAAGCGTTCGCGCCGGATACCATCGTCTCGGAAGTCGGCAACGCGATCTGGAAGCGCTGCTGGCTGCTCGGAGAAATCGACGATGAGGGGGCTCGCCGCGCCCTCGACGGCGTGTTGACGATCCTTCCTGATCTCACCCCAGGCCTCCCCCTCGCGGCGCAGGCGCTCGAACTCGCGCTCACGTTCCGCTATCCCGTCTACGACTGTGTGTACGTCGCGCTCGCCCTCCAGCACGGCTGTCCGCTGGTCACGGCCGACCGCCGGCTCGTACGCGCACTCGGCCCGGCGACCGGGCACGTCGTCCACCTCGATGACTGGGCCTCGGACGCCTGACCCCAGGCTCGAGGGTCAACGAGCCGGTACGCCCCTTAACTCCGCTCGCCCCTGATTGCCGTACAATGAGCACTGAATATCCGACCTCGGGAGGCACCGCGAGCACTATGACGACCAACGGCAGCAGCAACGGCAGCGTCCAGCACGGCTCGGGCGAAACGGGCACCTGGCGGGCCAAGACCGGCCTGGCGCAGATGCTCAAGGGCGGCGTCATCATGGACGTCGTCACCGCCGAGCAGGCGGCCGTCGCTCAGGAGGCCGGCGCCGTCGCCGTCATGGCCCTCGAGCGCGTGCCATCGGACATCCGTGCCGCCGGAGGCGTCGCGCGCATGAGCCGCGTGGACCTGATCGAGGGCATCAAGCGCGAGGTCAGCATCCCCGTCATGGCGAAGGCCCGCATCGGCCATTTTGTGGAGGCACAGATCCTCGAGGCGATTGGCGTCGACTACGTCGACGAGTCGGAGGTGCTGACACCGGCCGACGACCGCAACCACATCAACAAGCACCCCTTCACCGTGCCCTTCGTCTGCGGCTGCCGCGACCTGGGGGAGGCGCTGCGGCGTATCTCCGAGGGCGCGGCAATGATCCGCACGAAGGGCGAGGCCGGCACCGGCGACATCGTGGAGGCCGTGCGCCACATGCGCGCGCTGCACGACGGCATCCGCCGTGTGCAACTCACGCCCGATGACGAACTGTACGCCCTCGCGAAGGAGCTACAGGTCCCGCACGCGCTGGTGGTGGATGTCAAGATGGAAGGCAAACTGCCTGTCGTGAACTTCTCCGCCGGCGGGGTCGCCACCCCGGCCGACGCCGCGCTGATGATGCAACTGGGCGCCGAGGGCGTGTTCGTGGGCTCCGGCATCTTCAAGTCGGAGGACCCGGCCAGCATGGCAGCCGCCATCGTGAAGGCCGTGACCCACTACAAGGACCCGATGGTGCTGGCCGAGGTCTCGCGGGGCCTCAAGGAGTCGATGCGCGGCCAGTCGGTGGCACAGATGCCGGTAGCGGAGCAGCTCGCCGGGCGGGGGAACTGAGCCGCTTCCGGATGCCTGTCGCTCGAAGCGAGCAACGGTTGATCGGCGTCCTCGCCCTCCAGGGCGATTTCGCGGAGCACCTGGACGCGCTGCGTGCCGCCGGCGCACGGGCCATCGAGGTGCGCACGCTGGCGCACCTGGAGCAAGTGGATGGCCTGGTCATCCCCGGCGGCGAGAGCACGACGATCGCACGCTTGTTGCTCATCTTCGACCTCATGGAGCCGCTGCGCCGCCGCATCGAGGACGGCATGCCGGTCTGGGGCACCTGCGCCGGCGCCATCCTGCTCGCCACGGACGTCCCCGGTCTGGACCGCCCGCCGATCGCCGTCATGCCAATGAGCGTCGAGCGCAACGCCTTCGGGCCGCAGACCGCGTCGTTCGAGGCCGACCTGGACATCGCGGGCCTGGAGGGCGCGCCGTTGCGTGCCGTCTTCATCCGCGCACCGGTCATCACCAGCGTCGGCGACGGCGTGGAGGTGCTGGCGCGGTTGGAGGACGGGCGCATTGTGGCGGCCCGCTCGGGACGGCTGCTGGCCACCTCCTTCCACCCGGAGCTGACCCCGGACCACCGCATGCACGCGCTGTTCGTGGGGATGGTGAGGCAGGCTGTACCGGCGCAGGCGGCCGCCAGCGACGATGGGCGGGCGAGGGGAGAGGTCGCATGACCGAGACCCACGCCCCGCGTCCCCTCGATCTCGTCGCGCTCGTGACCTTCGACGAAGACGTGCGCGAGAACCTGGCCGTAACCCGCGAGGCGCTGGGCGGACCGCCGGCCGCGCCGAAGCCGGTGGGGGTCGCGATCGAGCAATGGCTGCACCTCGGCCGCCAGATGTGGATCTCGCTGCGCGGCCGCCAGGTGCAGGGAATCGCCACGGCGCGCGAACTCTCAGCGCGCTCCGCGTGGCAGATCGATGCGCTCATCGATGCCGACGACGAGGCGACCGAGGGCGAGCCAGGGCGTGTGTTGAACGACCTGCTGCGGCAGGCGATCCTGGCGGCGCAGGCCGCCCGCGTCACTCACATCCTGCTGCGCACCCGCAGCGACGCCCCGGCCGTCTCGGAGGCCCTGCGCACCGGTTTCCTCCGCGCCTCGGAGGAGCGGTTGTGGCACGGCGACCCGGCGGCGCTGGCATCGCTGGAGGGCGGCGCCGCCGTCGAGGTGCGCCCGCGCCGGCCGCAGGACACCTTCGCCCTGTTCCAGCTCTACGGCCGCGCGGTCCCCATGGAAGCGCGGCAGGCGCTGGCGATGACGCTGGAGGAGTGGGAGGCCGTGCGCGAGCGGCGCTGGTGCGCCCGTGGCGGGATCGACCTGGTGGCATCCGAGCAGGGACGCCTCACCGGCGCCCTCCGCGGCGCCCGGGACGAGGGTGTCGCCCAGCTGGAACTGCTCGTGGAGCCGGGACACGAGGCGGCCGGGGCGACGCTGCTCGCGGAGGCGTCGGAGCACCTCGAGGGGGCGGCGCGCCTGCTGGCGCTGGTGGCGCGGTCCGCGGGGGCCACAGAGCACCTCCTGCGCAACGCGGGCATGGAGCCCACCGGCGACTACGTACTCCTCAGCCGGCGCATCGCCAGGCCGGTGCGGGAGGAGGCCCGGAGGCGGCGGGGCATCGCCATCCCAACACGCGGCTAACGACACACGGACGGACAACCAGGACGCGACGCATCAGCAATCGCGAGGTCAAGCAGTGACGGCTGACGAACGGGACCTGAGCAACGGCACCACCGACGATCGTCCCACCCTGGCGGAGGGCGAAGGCCAGTACGCGCCGCCGTCCGAGGGGTTGGACCAGGCGCAGCCGGCCACCGCCACGCAGGACGGCGACCGCGCCGAGATCGAGTTGCTCATCGACATGATGCCGTCGCGGGTGGCCACCGCGATCCGCGAGCGCAGCACGCGCGGACTGATCGAGGTGGTGTTGGACCTCGGGCGTGTGCCCACGGTGCGCTACACCACGGGCGAAGAGACCCTGAGCAGCGACGAAGTCACCGAGCAGGAGATCGAACAGGTCGTGGCGCGCGTCTCCGAGTTCGGCGAGGACAACCGCGCCGGCATCCCACGGACGCTGCACCGCATCTCCGCGATCCGCAACCGCCGGGGCCGCATCGTGGGCCTCACGTGCCGCGTCGGACGCAGTGTCTCCGGTTCCAGCAACATCCTGCGTGACCTCATCGAGTCCGGGAACAGCATCCTGCTGCTGGGGGCGCCCGGCGTGGGCAAGACGACGATGCTCCGCGACGTCGCGCGCATGCTGGCGGACGAGGTGGGCAAGCGAGTCGTGATCGTGGACACCTCCAACGAGATCGGTGGTGACGGCGACATCCCGCACCGTGGCATCGGCCGTGCGCGGCGCATGCAGGTGCAGCGCCCGGAGCTGCAGCACGAGGTGATGATCGAGGCGGTGGAGAACCACACGCCGGAGGTCATCGTGATCGACGAGATCGGCACGGCGCTGGAGGCAGACGCCGCGCGCACCATCGCCGAGCGCGGCGTGCAACTCGTGGGCACCGCCCACGGCAACACGCTGGCGAACCTGATGCAGAACCCGACGCTGTCCGACCTGATCGGCGGCATCGAGTCGGTGACGTTGTCCGACGAGGAGGCGCGGCGTCGAGGCACGCAGAAGACCATCCTCGAACGGCGCAACCCGCCGACCTTCGACTCGCTCGTCGAGATCCAGTCCTTCACCCGCGTCGCCGTGCACGAGGACGTCGCCACCACTGTGGACGCGCTGCTGCGCGGCTACGAGACGGAGGCGGAGGTCCGCGTGATGGACGGCGCCGGCGAGGTCGAGACTGTGGAACGCGTCCCGCTGCGCGCCAGCACCGAGGAGCCCCTGGCGCCCCGCGAAGACCTCGACATGCGCCGTCCCGTGCCGCCCGCGCCCACGGGGCCGGAGCGCCGCGTCCTGCCGTTCGGCATCAGCCGGGGGCGCCTGGAGGCCGCGATCGCGGCCACCCGCTCACCGGTGACCATCGTGGAGACCGTGCGCGATGCGGACATGGTGATGACGCTGCGGCCGTACTATCGCCGGCGCAGCGGCCCGCTAAAGCAGGCCGAGGAGCGCGGCATCCCCGTCTACGTGCTGCGCAACAACACGACCTCGCAGATGGAGCGCCAGCTGGTGGCGCTGCGCGGCGAGGGCGACGTGCTGGACCCTACGACCGCGGCGCTTCGTGAGACCGAGGAGGCGATCGGCAACGTCTCCTTCGAGGGCGCCGCGAGCGTTGAGCTGGCGCCGCAGAACGCCTACGTGCGCCGCCTGCAACACGAGATGGCCACGCGACACGGGCTGCGCAGCCTCTCGAAGGGCCGCGAGCCGTTCCGTCGCGTGACCGTGCTGGCGCCCGGCGCCCCGGTGCCGGGCGCCTACGACGAGGCGGCACGCCGCCGATGAGCCTCGGCGGGGCGGCATGAGCGGCGACGCGGGCGCGCGCGGGCTCTTCGTCACGCTGGAGGGCGGCGAGGGCTCCGGGAAGTCGACGCAGCTGAAAGCGCTGGCGCGCCTCGGGCGCCGCGACAACTTCCGCGTCGTCACGTGCCGGGAGCCCGGTGGCACCACGCTGGGCGAGGCGCTACGCGAGCTGCTCTTCTCCGGCGACGCGCCGGCGACGTCCACGGAGCTGCTGATGTTCGCCGCGGCACGGGCTCAGCTCGTGGAGGAGGTGATCCGCCCGGCCCTCGCGAACGGCGCGCTCGTGATCTGCGACCGTTTCGCCGACTCCACCCTGGCCTACCAGCACTACGGCCGCGGACTCGACCTCGACCAGGTGCGCGCGGTGAACCAGGTCGCGACGGGCGGCCTGCAACCGGACCTCACGCTGCTGCTCGACCTCGACCCCACCGAGGGCGTCGCCCGCACCTCGACCCGGCGCGACGGCGGGGAGTTCGAGGACTACCTGGAACGCGAGACGCTGGCCTTCCACCGCGCGGTCCGCCTCGGCTTCCTCGAACTGGCCGCCGCCGAGCCCGACCGCTGGCTCGTCCTCGATGCGACGAAGCCCGTGATGCAAGTCACCCACGCGGCCTGGGAGCGCATCACGGCGGTGGCGGCGGAGCGACGCTAGATCCAGCGGCGGACGCTGGCGCGGTACGCCCGGTACTCCTCGCCGAACTTCGTCTCCAGGTAGCGCTCTTCCGGCAGGATCGCGACGAAGTGCGCGATCAGCGTGAGGGCCACCGCAACACCGAGGCCGGTCAGCGTGTCCAGGAGCACGGCGAGCCCCAGGAATACGATCGTGGCGCCCGCGTAGATCGGGTTGCGGCTCACGCGGAACGCCCCGTTCGTGAGTACCCGCCCCGTTGCTTGCCTCGGGTCGGGGGTCTCACCCGACCGCTGAAAGCTGGCGACACCCCAGGCCCACAGCGCGAGACCGAGGACGATCAACGGCGCCCGGCAAGCAGCGCTACGGCCTGCGGGAGAAAACGGCACCGGGACCACGCGGTCGACGACCACGATCAGCACGAAGGCGCCCACAAAGAGGACCTGAGGCGTCATGAGTGCGGACGGTCCAGCGAGTGAGAAGGCATGCCGGCCCCCTCGGCTATCCGCTCCCCCGGTACTGAACGGAAGCAACGTGGCCGCCCCATGGGACGGCCACGTGATCTCGACCCGGGGACCTCGAGGCTAGCTGACGCGCTCGAAGATGCTGGCGATGCCCTGGCCGCCGCCGATGCACAGCGACACGAGTCCGTAGCGACCGCCCGTGCGCTCCAGCTCGTACATCGTCTTCACCGTGAGGATGGTGCCCGTCGCGCCCACCGGGTGCCCGAGGGCGATCGCGCCGCCATTCGGGTTCGTCTTGTCCTGCGGCAGGTTGAGCACCACCGAGCAGGCCGCGGCCACCGAGGCGAACGCCTCGTTCAGCTCGATGACGTCCATGTCCTCCACGGTGAGGTTGGCTTTCGCCATCACCTTCTCGATGGCGGGGATTGGGCCCGAGCCCATGATCGAGGGCTCCACGCCGGACTCCGCGCGGGCGACCAGGCGCAGGCGGGGCTTGATACCCAGCTCGGCGGCCTTCGAGGCGGTGGTCACGATCACGGCGGCGGCGCCGTCGTTCAGGCCAGAGGCGTTGCCGGCGGTCACGCTGCCGTCCTGCTTGAAGGCGGGGCGGAGCTTGCCCAGCACCTCGAGCGAGGTCGCGCGGGGATGCTCGTCCGTGTCAAAGGTGATGGTGTCGCGGCCCTTGCGGACCTCTATGGGAGCGATCTGGTCGACGAAGAGCCCCGCCTCGATCGCCTTCGCGGCACGCTCCTGCGAGCGCAGCGCGTACTCGTCCTGCACGCTGCGCGAGACCTCGTAGCGCTCGGCCAGGTTCTCGGCAGTGATGCCCATGGGGACATCCTCAAACGGGTCGGTCACGAGGTCCTGCGTGCCGTCCTCCAGCGTGCCGTCGCCGTAGCGGTAGCCGAAGCGCCCCTTGCGCACGTAGTACGGCATCAGGCTCATGCTCTCGGCGCCGCCGGCCACCACCACCTCGGCGTCTCCGGTCTGGAGCCAGCGGGCGGCGGTGTTGATCGCCTCGAGGCCGGAGCCGCAGATGCGGTTCACGGTGTACGCGGGGGTACCGATGGGCATACCGGCCTTCACGGCGGCGTGGCGCGCGATGTATCCGTCCTCCGCCACCTGGCCGACGCACCCGAGGATGACCTGGTCCACCTGCTCGGGCGAGAGGCCCGCGCGGTTGACCGCCTCCTTGATCACGTGGGCAGCCAGGTCAGACGCCGACGTCTCGCTCAGGGAACCGCCAAACGTGCCGATGGCCGTTCGGCAGCCACTCAGCAGCACGATGTCTTCCATGGTTCCTCCCCCTCAGTGCCCCCGCCCAGGGGACCGTCCGGTGTGCGTTTCGCGAAGTGTGCGCGAGGCCCAATTGTCGAAGTATATCGAATCGGTATCTACTCGACCTGCGTCGCCCCGATGGCCGGCTCCCGCTCCAGCTCGAAGGCGCTGTGCAGGGCGCGCACAGCGTCCGCCACGCGGTCGGACTCGACGACACAGGTGATGCGGATGTCGGACGTGCTGATCATGTTGATGTTGATCTCGTGGTCGAAGAGCGTGCGGAACATCTTCGCCGCGTAGCCCGGCGCGCTCGCCATCCCCGTCCCCACGATCGAGACCGTCCCGAGGTCCGGCGCGAAGACCACCTCGCTGCCGCCGATGTGCGGCAGGACGTTCTGGACCACGCGCAGGGCGCCCTCCAGGTCTTCCGGCGCCACCGTGAACGTCATGTCCGTCAGATTCTCGACGCTGGCGTTCTGCACGATCGTGTCGACCGAGACGTTGGCGTCCGCCAGCGGCTCGAAGAGGTACGCGGCGATGCCCGGGCGGTCCGGGACTCCTCGCACCGTGACCTTCGCGATGTGTGACTGGTGCGCGATGCCGCGGACCTTGTTGCCCTGCTCCATGCTCGTCTCCCTGTGGATCAGCGTACCGGGGAGGGTAGGGTCGAAGCTGCTCTTCACCCGGACCGGCACGTCGTACACTGCGCCCAGTTCGACGGCCCGCGCGTGCATCACCCGTGCGCCGGTGGTCGCCATCTCCAGCATCTCCTCGTAGCCGATGTCGAGGAGTGGGCGGGCGTCCGGGCAGATACGCGGGTCGGCAGTGTAGATGCCGGCGACGTCCGTGTAGATCTCGCACGCGTCGGCCTGCAGCGCCGCCGCGAGCGCGACGGCGGTCGTATCGCTCGCGCCTCGGCCGAGCGTGGTGACGTCGCTGGCCTCGCTGACCCCCTGGAAGCCCGCCACGATCACCACCCGCCCGGCCGCGAGTTCACGTTCGACGCGCTCCGCATCGATCTCCGCGATGCGGGCGCGGCGGTGCACGGCGTCCGTACGGATGCCGGCCTGCGCGCCGGACAGACTGACGGCGTCGACCCCCAGGTCGTGGAGGGCCATCGAGAGCAGCGCGCTCGACACGATCTCCCCGGTAGAAAGCAGCACATCCATCTCGCGGGGATGTGGGTGCGGCGCCACCTCGTGTGCCAGCGAAGTGAGGTCGTCCGTGGTGTCTCCCATGGCGGAGACGCTGGCCACCACCTCCTCGCCCAGACGGCGGCGCTCCGCGATGAGTCCCGCCACCCGCAGGATGTGAGCGGCCGTGGCGACCGAGGAGCCACCGTACTTCTGGACGATGCGGGTCATGCGTGCTCCGGCGTCCCGATCACCTGCGCGCCGGTGGCGCTGAACCCGCAGATGCGGGCGTCCGCGTCCAGGCCATGGGCCGCTGCCGCCTCGCGCATGGCGCCGGCGACCTCGTCCCCGCGGTCCGAGACGAACGCCGCCACCGTAGAACCGCCACCCGAGAGGTAGACCCCATGGGCGCCCGAGTCACGGGCCGCCTGGAAGATCGAGTACATCGAGGGGAACAGCGCGGCGCGGGCGGGCTGGTGCAGGACGTCCTCGGTGGCCACGCCCAGCAGGTCATAACGGCGGGTGTTGAGCGCGAGCACCAGGAGGGCTGCCCGGCCGATGTTGTGTACGGCCTGGTTGCGCGTCAGCCGGTCCGGCAGGCGCTGGCGAGACTCGTTGGTCGGCATCGAAAAGTCGGGGACCAGGAGCGCCAGCCTCAGTCCGTCCGGCGCCTCGAAGCGCCCGTGGACGAACTCGTCGTCGTCCTCGACCACCACCTGGAAGCCGCCGAGCATCGCCGGGGTCGCGTTGTCGCCGTGGCCCTCCAGGCGACAGACTAGCGGGAGCAACTCCTTCGGCGAACGGCCGCCCTCGATCAGCGCCTCGGCGGCCAGGACACCGGCCGCCCGCGCCGAGGCGGACACGCCGAGGCCCCGCCCGACGGGGATGTCACCCTCGTAGGTAGCGGAGATGCCCGCTGGCACCTGCATGCCGGCGTGCTGGTAGAGCGTGAGCGCCGCCGAGGCCGCCATGCGCTCGACCGGTCCGGAGGGCGCCGGGAGCACCTCGTCGGCGACGGTCAGGGTGATGCGCGCGTTCCAATCGAGCGCGACGCCCAGGCTGTCGAAGCCGGGACCGAGGTTGGCGGAGGTCGCCGGCACCTGGACAGTCACACTGCGTTGGGACATAGGGCCAGTCTAGAGTCGCCCCGATCCAGCGGCAACGCGAGCGCGCATCGGGGGCGGAGCGTCGCGTCTTGCCCCGCTGCGGGCGACGGGTGTAGATTGCGGGCCTAGCGCGCACCCGCACACCCGTTCGCGCAGGCGTTGAGCGGTTTCGCCGAATGGCCCGCCGCTCCGCCCCCGTTCCGGGTGGGCTACGGGCGTAAAATTCAGCAACTCAACCACTCGAGGGGAGACCGGGCGGGAGCGATGTTCACCCACCTCCACACCCACTCCGAGTTCTCGCTCCTCGACGGCATGTCGAAGATCCCGGACCTCGTCGAGCGCGCGAAGATGCTCGGCCAGGACGCGCTGGCAATCACCGATCACGGCGCGATGTACGGCGCCATCCAGTTCTACGAGGCGGCGAAGGCGCAGGGCATCAAGCCCATCATCGGCCTCGAGGCGTACGTCTCTCCCGGCAGCCGTTTCGACAAGGACGCGAAGTCCCGCTGGCCCTACCACCTGACCTTGCTGGCACAGAACGCCGAGGGCTACCAGAACCTCCTGAAGCTCTCCAGCGCGTCCCACCTCGAGGGTTTCTATTACCGCCCGAGGGTGGACCGGGAGCTGCTGGAACAGCACAACGCCGGCATCATCGCGCTGTCCGCTTGCCCCTCCGGCGAACTGATGCTCGCGCTGCGCGACGGGCGGGACGAGGACGCACGCGCCGTCGCCGGCTGGTACAGCGACCTGTTCAAGGACCGCTACTACGTCGAGCTCCAGGAGCACGGCCAGGACGAGTTCTCCCGCTTCAACCCGAAGCTCGTGGAACTCGCGCGGCGGATGGACCTGCCGCTGGTCGTGACCAACGACTCGCACTACACGTCGCCCGAGCAGCATCGAGCGCACGACACGCTGCTCTGCATCGGCACGAACAGCACGATCCACGACGAGGGCCGCTTCCAGCTGGACGGCGACTCGTTCTATCTGAAGTCCGAGCAAGAGATGCGCGCGCTCTTCCCAGAGCTGCCGGAGGCGGCCGACAACACGGCGCGCATCGCGGAGCAGGTGGACATCCGCCTCGACTTCGGGCGCACCATGCTGCCGGACCCCGGCGTGCCGGACGGGATGACCGCCGCCGAGTACCTGCGCCAGCTGAGCGAGGAGGGCCTCGCGAGGCGCTACCCGCACGCCACCGACGCGCATCGCGAGCGCCTGCGCTACGAGTTGGACGTCGTCGGCCAGACCGGCTTCGACGAGTACATGCTGATCGTGCGAGACATCGCGCAGTTCGCCCGCCGCCAGGGGATCATGATGGGCGTGCGCGGCTCCGCCGCCGCCTCGATCATCCTCTACTGCACGGACGTCACCGACATCGAGCCGCTGCAGTACGGCCTGGTCTTCGAGCGCTTCCTCAACCCCGAGCGCATCTCGATGCCTGACGTGGACTTTGACTTCGCCGACGACCGGCGCGAGGAAGTGATCCGCTACACCGCGGAGCGCTACGGGCGTGACCGCGTGGCGCAGATCTGCACCTTCGGGACGCTGGGCGCGAAGGCGGCCATCCGAGACACCGGGCGCGCGCTGGGCGTGAACTTCGGCGACACCGACCGCGTGGCCCGGATGGTCCCGGACGCGTTGCACATCACGCTGGACAAGGCGCTCGACGAGTCCTCCGAGCTGAAGGCCGCCTACGAGGCGGAGCCGCAGGTCCACGACCTGGTCGACACCGCCCGCAGCCTGGAGGGCGTCGCGCGGCACGCCAGCACGCATGCCGCCGGCATCGTCATCTCGCGCGACCCGCTGACCGACATCGTGCCGCTGCAACGGGCGACGTCATCGAAGGCAGACGACGAGTCGTTGCCCACCACGCAGTACGCGATGGGCGACATCGACAAGATCGGCCTGCTCAAGATGGACTTCCTGGGGCTCACCAACCTCAGCATCCTGGGCGCCGCCGTCGAGATGATCCGCCGCGAACGCGGCGAGGACATCGACCTGATGACGTTGCCGGACGGAGACCCGGCCACCGCCGACCTGCTCTCCAATGGCGAGACCTTCGGGGTCTTCCAGATGGAGTCCTCCGGCATGCGGCGCTACGTCGTGGACCTGAAGCCGCAGAACATCCGTGAGCTGGCGGCCATGGTCGCCCTCTTCCGTCCCGGCCCCATGGAGCACATCCCGCGCTACATCGAGGTGAAGCACGCGCGCGCCGAGCCCCACTACCCGCACCCGGACCTGGCCGAGGTCCTGGACGAGACGTACGGCGTCATCACCTATCAGGACCAGGTACTCCAGATCGCCCGACGCTTCGCCGGCTACTCGCTGGGCCAGGCGGACGTCATGCGCAAGGCGATGGGCAAGAAGATCGCCGCCGTCATGCTCCAGGAGCGCGAGGGGTTCATCCAGGGCGCCCTGGCGCAGGGCTACGAGCGCAAGACGGCGGAGACGCTGTTCGACCTCATCGAGCCGTTCGCCGGCTACGCGTTCAACAAGGCGCACGCCTTCTCGTACGGCACCATCGCGTGGCAGACCGCCTACCTGAAGGCGCACTACCCAGTCGAATACATGGCCGCCGTCCTCATGTCCGCCGGCGGGTCCCAGGATCGCATCGCCGCCGCGATCGCGGAGTGCACGCGGCTGAAGGTGCCGGTGCTCGCTCCCGACGTGAACCGCTCGGAGGTGAACTTCAGCATTGAGCGGATGCCGGACGGCGTCGAGGCCATCCGCTTCGGCCTGGCCCAGGTGAAGAACGTGGGCGCCGGCGGCATCATCACCCTCATCGAGGAGCGCGAAGCGAATGGCCCGTTCGAGTCCGTCGAGGACTTCGCACGGCGCCTGAACCCGCGCGAGGTGAACAAGCGCGTCATCGAGTCGCTCACGAAGGCGGGCGCCCTCGACAGCCTGGGCGACCGCGGCGCGATCATCGGCGGCGTCGACCGCATCCTCTCACTCGCGCAGCAGGAACAGCGTCTGCGCGAGACCGGGCAGTCCTCCATGTTCGACCTCTTCGGCGCACAGGTGGACACGCCACTCCCGGCCCTCGAACTGGGCACTGTCGAGGTGCCCTCCGGGCAGTTGCTCGCGTGGGAGAAGGAGTTGTTGGGCACCTACATCTCCGACCATCCGTTCAAGCGGGCCGCCGCGCGCCTCGGCGAGTACGTCAGCGCTCAGACCGCCGAATTGACGGAGGACCTGGCGGGCCAGGAGGCCGTAGTCGCCGGCATGGTCGTCGGGGTGCGTGCGCTCAGCACGCGGCAGGGCAAGCCGTTCTGCGCGCTGACCGTGGAGGACCTGAGCGGCCCCACGGAACTGACCGTGTGGCCGGACTCCTATGAGCAGTGCCGCGGCCTGCTCGTCGAGGGCAATATCCTGCTGGCGAAGGTCCAGGTGCGCTCGCGCGGCGAGCGCCTGACCGTGGCGGTGCAGGAACTGGCCGCATACGACAGCGAGGCAGGCGAGATGCTGGACTTCCAGCCGGGCAAGTTCCGCCCGAACGCGAACCCACCGGCCCGCGGCCCGTGGCGCCGCCCCGCGTCCAACGGCGCCCCACCACCGCCGTCCGGCCCGCCCGGAGGCTCCGGTGGCCCGCGTGGCGGTCTGCGTGCCGTCGTAGGCACCGAGGAGCGCGCGGTGGCGGAGGCGCCCGCCGCATATGGAGCGGGCGAGCCACGGCGTGACGAGCCCGGCCCTCGACGCCTGCGCATCCAGGTGGAAGAGACCACGGACGAGGCGGCGGACCTGCGCCGCATCCGGAAGATCTGCGCCGCGCTCGACCGCTACCCGGCGGACGATGACGGGCTCCCGGTGGAACTGCGCATCCGTCGGCGCGACCAGTCCGAAGGCCGTCTGCGCCGCGGCGCCGTTGCGTCGAGCGCCACCGAGCGGCTCATCCCGGAGCTGCAGGTGCTGCTCGGTGTCCTGGGCACCGCGGGCGAGGTCGGCGCCGTCGAGGCCCCCGAGCGCGTGCGTGAACTGGCGGTCGTCGGCGGGGGGTAACCGACGTGTATGGGCTGCTTGCGAGTCAGGTAGACTGAAAGCAACCCGCCCACCCGCGGCTACCGAGGTCCCATGGCTCAGCGACTCACCCAGGAGCCTGCGAGCGCCGATCTGCACCAGGTGATCGCCTCGGTGCGGGCGGAGATCGCGCGCGTCATCGTCGGGCAACAGGACCTCATCGACCGGCTGCTGGTCGCCCTGCTCACGAACAATCACGCCCTCATCGAGGGCGTCCCGGGGCTCGCGAAGACACTCACCGTCTCCACGCTGGCGGCGGCGCTTGAATGCACGTTCTTCCGCATCCAGTTCACGCCGGACCTGCTGCCGGCCGACATCACCGGGACGCTGGTGTTCAGCCCGCAGGAGGGCGACTTCCACGTGCGCCGCGGCCCGATCTTCGCCAACGTCGTGCTGGCCGACGAGATCAACCGCGCACCGGCGAAGGTGCAGTCGGCTCTGCTCGAGGCGATGCAGGAACGCCAGGTGTCGATCGGCGGCGAGTCGTTGGCCCTGCCGGACCCCTTTCTGGTACTCGCCACGCAGAACCCGATCGAGCATGAGGGCACGTATCCGCTGCCCGAGGCGCAACTCGACCGCTTCATGCTCAAGATCCACGTGGACTACCCACAACGCGACGAGGAGCGCACGATCCTCGACCGCGCGCTCGACGACCTCGCCGCCGCACCCTCCGCGGTCGCCGGGGCCATACAGATCGAGGAGCTGCGCGACGCCGTCAGCAAGGTCGAGGTGAACGAGCGCATCCGCGAGTACGTGGTGCGCCTGGTGGAGGCGACGCGCGAGCCGGGCCGCTATCGGATGCCGGACCTCGCCCCGCTCATCGAGTTCGGTGCGTCACCCCGCGCGGCGGTCTTCCTCGCCCGCGGCGCCCAGGCGTACGCCTTCACCCAGGGCCGCGACTACGTGACCCCGGACGACGTCAAGACGCTGGCGCCCGATGTGCTGCGGCATCGCCTCGTCATCACCTACGAAGCGGAGGCGCAGTCCGTCACGCAGGACGCGATCGTGACACGGCTGCTCGAGGGCGTGGGGATTCCTTGAGGTGGCGGCAGCGCCTCTCCCGCTGACCGACGAGCGGGTCGACCCGACCATCGGAGGGGTCGTCACGCCCGAGCTGCTGGCGCAGGTCCGGCGCATCGAGATCCGCGCGCGCCGGCTCACCAGCACCCTGCTCTCCGGCGACTACCGCAGCATCTTCCGTGGCACCGGCATCGAGTTCGCGGACGCGCGCGAGTACGTACCGGGCGACGACGTGCGGCGCATCGACTGGAACGTGACGGCGCGCATGGGCACGCCGTGGGTCAAGGAGTTCGTCGAAGAGCGCGAACTGGCCGTGGTCTGCGCCGTCGACCTCTCGGCCTCGCAGCTCGTCGGGCGGCCGCAGGCCGGGCGGCTCGGCGTGGCCGCGGAACTGACGGCGCTCCTGGGGTTCGCCGCGGTCAACAACCAGGACCGCGCCGGCCTCATGACGTTCAGCGACCGGGTCGAGCGTTTCGTCCCACCGGCACGAGGCGCACGCCACGTGCTGCGCCTCGTGCGCGAGGTGCTGCTGCACGCACAGCCGGACCGCGCGACCGACATCACCCTGGCCGTGGACTATCTCGCGCGCGTGCTTGGACGGCGCTCCGCCGTCTTCCTCATCTCCGACTTCTTCGCCGAGGGCTACATCGCCTCCTTGCGCACGCTCGCGCGGCGGCACGAGGTGATCGCCCTCGTCCTCGTCGACCCGGTCGACCTGGAGTTGCCGGACGCCCGCATCGTGGAGATGCAGCCTGTGGAGGGTGGACCACGGGTCCTGCTCGACACCTCCGACGCTGGCGTCCGTGCCCGCTATGCGGAGGCCGCCCAGCGGCGGGCGCGGGAGCGACGTCTGAGCCTGTCATCGGCGGGAGTTGACCACGTCGAGATCCGGCTGGACCAGGACCCCGTCGCGCCGCTGGCGGCCTACTTCCGGCGGCGGGCGCTCACTCGATGAGCCCGCTGCGCATGCGCGTCGCGCGAGCATGTCCGAGCTACGCCGTGCTCCTCGCCGCCGCGGTCTGCCTCGGGCTGCTGTCTCCGTCAATGGCCGCGGCGCAGGAGGCGCCCCCCATCGAGGCGGAGGCGACGCTCGACGCCGACCAGACGACGCTGGGGAGCCACGTCCGCCTCCTAGTCACGGTGCGCCACCCGGAGGACCTGCTGATCACGGCGGCCGACCCCGTGACCGTTGAGGGCATCGAGCTGGTGCGCCGTGAGCCCGAGACCATGGTGCTGGAGGAGGCGAGCGGCGGCGCGACAACGACCTTCCGCTTCGTGCTGGCGGGCTACGAGCTGGGCCCGCTCCAGCCCGGCGCCATCGACCTCTCGTGGCTGCGCGAGGACGGCCTGACGGGCGCGACGCAGGTGCAGCCCCCGGCCTTCGAGGTGATGCCCGTGCGCGCGCCGGATGACCAGGCGCTACGGCCGCTGAAACCGCAGGCGATCGTGGGCGGTGCACCGGCCGCGTGGGTGCGCCCGGTGATCGTGGCGGGCGCGGCCGCCGGCACACTGGCGATTGCGCTGTTCGCGTGGGTTTCGCTGCGAAAGCGTGGCGGCGAGGCGGAGGACGACCTGCCCGCGCCGGAGATGAGCCCGGAGGACGTGGCGCGCGCCCGCCTGGATGCGCTGGCGGCCGGCGGACCGGCCCGTTGGACGGAGTACCCGGCGTACTACGGCGCGATCTCGCTGATCCTTCGGCAGTACCTGGAGGCGCGCTTCACGTTTCGCGCGACTGCCTTCACCACCGCCGAGCTGGAGCGCCGCATGTCCTCCGCGGGGGTGAGCCGATGGCAGGCGCGCCTCGTCGCCGGCCTGCTGACGAGGTGCGACGCGGCCGTCTACGCCGGAGTCTTCCCGGACCCGGCCTCCGCCGACCACGACCTGACCGTGGCCTACGAGATCGTGGAACTGTCGCGGCCGCGGCCTCAGCTGGCCGAGGCGGTGCCGGCATGAACTTCGCCACGCCGCTCGCGTTCGCGCTCCTGCCGCTGCTGGCGGCCATCGCACTGGCCTCGGTGCTCCGCCCCCGCCGCCATGCCGCGCTCGCGGTCGCCGAGGATGGCGTTGCGCGGGCCGCTGCGGCTGTGCCCTCGTGGCGCATCCGCCTGCGATGGCTCCCCACGCTGCTCCGCTGGACCGCCATCGCGCTGCTCATCTTCGCCCTCGCGCGGCCGCGGCAGGGGCTGGCGGTCACGCTCCTGCCGGAGGAGGGCATCGACGTGGTCGTGACCGTCGATGCCTCATCCTCGATGTCGTCGACGCCCACGTCGCCAGGCGGCCCGTTCCGGCTCAACGTGGCCCGCGACGTCGTGGGCGATTTTGTCGAGACCCTCGATGGCGACCGCGTCGGCATCGTGATCTTCCAGTCGCGCGCGCTGGCGCTGTCTCCGCTGACACACGACCTGCGGGCGATCCAGGACCGTGTGGAGTCGCTGCGCTCCGGGCTCGTGGAGGACGGCACCGCGATCGGCCTCGGGGTCACGGAGGCGCTGACGCTGCTGGAGGAGTCGCCCGCGCGCAACCGCGTGGTGGTGCTGCTCACGGACGGCCAGAACAACGCGGGCGACGTGGACCCGATGACCGCCGCGCGCGTCGCGGAGGCGACGGGCGTCCGCCTCTACACGATCGGCTTCACGCAGGGCCCCGGCGGCCTCCAGCAGCCCGGCATCGTGGACGCGCAGGGCCTCACCCGGATGGCGGAGCTGACCGGCGGCCATTTCTTCGACGCGCGCACGCAGACGGAGCTGGCGGAGGCCTACGCGGAGATCGGCGAACTGGAGCGGTCGAGGGTCGGCGAGCGTCAGTTCACCCGCTTCCGCGAGTTCGCGCCCATCGTCGCAGCCGCCGCCCTCGCGCTGCTGGTGCTGGACGGCACGCTGCGCGGCACCTGGCTGCGGAGGTACCCGTGATGGGCGTCGACTTCCTCCCGCTGCGCTTCGAGTACCCGCTCGCCCTCCTGACGCTGCTCACGCTCGTGCCGCTGGCGTGGGCGCTGCGCTACGCGGCCGCGCGACGCCTCGAGGCGGACGCCGCCTTCGGCGGCCACGCCAGCCTGCGCCTGGGCGCGAGTCCCGGCCGGCGGCGCGTGCGCGATGTGATGCTGATCGGAGCAGCCGCACTGCTCGCGATCGCGGTGGCGCGGCCCCAGTGGGGCACGCAAGACGCGCGGGTGGAGCGTCGCGGCATCGACGTGGTCGTCGCACTCGATGTCTCCCGCTCGATGAGCGCCGCGGACGTGGCGCCGTCCCGGGCGGAAGCCTCCGCCGCCGGGCTCGGGGAACTGCTGACGCACCTGCGGGGTGACCGTGCGGGCCTCGTCACGTTCGCCGGGACCGCCTTCGAACGCTCACCGCTGACGCTGGACCTGGGCGCCCTGGACACGCTGGTCCAGCGCGCGCAGCAGGAGGAACTGCTCGTGCGCCCCGGCAGCGACCTCGGTGGCGCCATCGAGGCCTCGCTCGAAGTACTCGACGTGGACGACCCGGCGGACGCCCAGGTGATTGTGCTCGTATCGGACGGTGAGGACCTGGGCGAAGGCCTGGAGCCCGCGATGGCGCAAGCGCTGGACCAGGGGGTCCGTGTCTACACGGTGGTCGCCGGCACCGAGGCGGGCGCGGAGATCACGGACCAGATCGCGCCGGAGATGACGCGCGCGGACCGAACCACCCTCGCCGCCATCGCGGAGACGACGGGCGGCGAGCTACGCGAACTCGAGTCACTGCCGGGCCTGGCAGTGGCGTTCCGGCGGCTGCGGCAAAGCCTGTTTGACGAGGAGACCGAGCGCGCTCCGGTGGAGCGCTTCCAGTGGTTCCTGGGCGGCGCCCTGCTGCTCTTGCTGTTACAGGGCGCCGTGGGCGAAGCGGCACGCGTGCGGCCTCCGATGCCCGGGCGGCGTGCCGCGGTTGGCGCGTTCGGCGCCGGCGCCCTCCTCCTCTTCGGGTGCGGCGGCAGCGCGGTCTACCAGCACGTGACGGAGGGCAACGAGGCGCACGAGGAAGGACGCTTCGACGACGCGCTCGCGGCCTACGGCCGGGCCGACGAACTGTCACCCGAGGACCCGGCCATCGACTACAACCTCGGGAACTCGCTGCACGAACTACGACGCTTCGAGGAGGCCTCGGTCGCCACCGGCGCCGCGCTGGCCGCGACAGAGGACCCGGAACTGGCGACGCGCATCCACTACGCCCTGGGCGGCCACGCAATCATGCGGGGCGAACTGGAAGAGGCGCGCGCGGCCTACATCGAGACCCTCCGGCGCACGCCGGAGGACCAGGACGCCAAGGCCAACCTTGAACTGGTGCTGCGGGCGCTGGCCCCCACGCCAACGCCGCCTCCGGGAGACCAGGAGGGGCCGGGCGACGGACCGCAGGGCGGCGGGACACCGGTGCCGACGCCAGGCGGAGGCGACCCGCAGCCGGGCACCCCCGGCGGTCAGCCCGGTGCCCCGCAACCAGGCGGCACGCCGGCGACCGACCCCGCCTCACCGGGCGGGCCGGACGGCGCACCCGGCGGCGAGGGCGGCCGCGAGGCCGCACTGGCGGAGGCACGGGCGGACCTGGCGGAGGCGATCGCCGAGGCGGGACCCGAGATCACCCTCGAAGAAGCGCAGCGGATCCTGGAACTGGCCCGGCGGGCCAACGCGCTGGAGTCACTTCGGTCGCCCGGCGGCGGAGGCAGCGTCCCGCGGTAGGCGGGAACGCCGTCCGGGCATCAGCCGCCGGGCCACCACGCGCCAGAGCCGGTTCCGCACTCGCCGGTAGTGACCATCCATCTCCGTCGCCTCGGCCTCCGGCTCCTCACGACCCGGCTGCCCGTAACGGGCCCGCGTGTAGGAGCGCCCCAGGCCGGCCAGCGCACGAGGCTCGCCGGTCGCCGCCGTCAGCTCGGACGTGGCCTCCAGCGGGGTGCGCGTGGCGTCCGGCCAGACGCCCGCCCACGAGGCGAGACGCTGCAACTTCGCCCAGCGGCGCGCGGGCGGCGCCAGTCCTCGGAACTGGTGCTCCCACGCCATGCGGACCGCGAACCCGAGCATCAGCAGCGCGAACGCCACACCGACCACCACGGTCAGCACGCGCACCACCACGGCGCCGACGCCCGGGCCTGAGTCTAGCTGCGCAACCGGCCCGGTCGTGCCGCCCAGTTCGGCCTCGTCGAGCAGCAGCTCCTCGAGCAACAGTTCCTCGAGCGCCGGGTCCAGTCCGAAGCCGGCGCCCGGGTTGTTCGGGTCCGCGAAGAACTCGGAGTCGTCGCCCGGCCGCGTGACCAGCGCGCGCGACGGCGTGGGGTTGAACTCGACCCAGCCGAGGCCGGAGAAGTAGACCTCTGGCCAGGCCCACGCGCGCTCCTCGGTCAGCGTGTAGCGCTTCGTCTCGCTGTCGTAGTCCCGCTCGTCCAGCGCGAAGCCCGCACCGAGGCGCGCCGGCACGCCCAGCGTGCGCAGCATCACCACCATCGCGGAGGCGTGGTAGTCGAAGTACCCGGACTGGGCGTCGAAGAGGAACCAGTCGACCACGTCCCGCCGGGGCGGCGGGGTTTCGACCTTCAGCGTGTACGGGAAATTGTCGCGCAGGTGCTGCTCGATGCGCCGTGCGGCGTCATACGGGTGCGGCGCGTCGCCGGCGACCTCGCGCGCCAGCTCGGCCACACGCGAGGGCAGGCCATCCGGGAGCTGCGTGTAGCGCGCAGCCAGCGGCTCGGGATAGAGGGGCGAGGAGGCGCGCAGCGTCTCGATGGTGGCGGCGGAGACGGTGCCTACCGTCGAGTAGGTGTCGCCGCCGTCGACGCGCGACCGCGGCTCGAGCCCCACGATGTCCGAGGAGCCGGCGCCGAGCAGCAGTTCCGCCTCGACATCCGCCGCAAGCGCCTCTCCGAAGGTCAGCAGCCGCTGGTCCGGCACCTCGCCGAGCACGGACACCTCGATGGCGATCGGGTTGCGCACCTGCTCACGCGTCTCTGGCGTGCCGAACTCCGCCGCGCCCACGGTCGTCCCGGACAGCGGCACGGCCTGGACGCCGGAGGCGCGCCAGCCGGCGCCCGTGTACTGGTCGTAGACCGCGCCGCGCAGGTTCCCCGGCTGGGGCGCGTCCACCTCCAGCATCGGGTCCGTCCGCAGGGTGACCTGGCCCTGCAGCGGGAGCACCTCCCCGAAGGAGTGCATGGGCAGCCCCCTCTTCGAGCCGATGCCCACAAAGAGCCGTCCGATGCGGTCGACGCGGTCGGTCACCGGCTCCATGACCCGCATCCAGGTGTCCGACACGGGGCCCCAGTTGTTCGCCGTCGGGACGGCCCACGCGAAGACGATGAGCAGCAACGCCACCCAGGCGCCGGTCATCAGCACCTCGAAGGACATGTACTCGGGCTGGAAGACCCCTTCGCGCCGCCAGCGCCCCAGCGCACGCAGGAAGTGGAGGCGCGTGACCAGCAGCACGGCGCCGAAGAGGAAGATGATGAACGAAGCGGACGGCTGGCCCGGCAGATAGGAGATGTTGGTCAGCAGCACGAACCCCGCCGGGATCAGCGCCGCCCACGCGTTCTTCCAGCGCACCACCGCCCACGCCGAGAGGAACGCGACGCTCCACACCACGAGCACCAGCAGGGCGACGAAGGGGAGGGGGTCGCTGGAGATCCCGCCCTCCAGCAGGGCGACGCCCCAGTCACGCAGGCGGAGCCACAGTTCCGTCCACCGGGTGGTGACGGTGTCCTCCAGCGACGGGTTGCCGATCACCATCGTGTGCATCACGAGCGCGACCATGGTCGCGAGGCCCGCCGCGAGGCCAACGACGCTCAGGAGCGCCGCCCGCGCGGGCAGGTGCGCTAGCAGCCAGCCGGCCACAAGGCCGGTCAGCGACGCCGCCAGCAGGGATGGCATCTCGTTGACCCAGTTCGCGGACTCCAGCGATGCGACGACCGGGAATTGCACCAGCAGCAGCATGCCGAAGGTCAGCCAGGCCTCCCAGGAGCCGAGCGCCGTCAGCAGCGGGTGCCGCTCGCGCGACGCCTGCTCCTCCTCGGTGCGCGCCCGAGGCGGTGCGTAGATCTGCTCCCAGGAGATATTCGCCATCTATCGCCCCGGACCGCGTTGCAGCGCGGCCGCCGCGGGGCCCTCGGCGCCCGAGCCGAGGACACGCGCGAGGTCGTCCCGGCGCTTGATAGTGTAGGTGTACACGCCGCCCGCGGTGAGCGTGCTGTAGACGTCGAGCGTGCTCCGCGAGGCGCCAAACGTGTCCGCCTCCAACAGCACGGCGGCGACCTTCACGCCGCGCCCGCCGAGCGACATCAGCGTCAGCGCCCAGTCCTCGCGGGCGGACGGGGTGACGACGACCACGGTGGTGTGCCGCCCGAAGCGTCGGGACTCCTCCAGCAGCAGGTTCGTCAACGGGACATCGCCCGAGGCGCGCGCGAGCGCGAGCGACTCCAGGATGCGCGTGAAGTGGTTGGCGCCGCGGTCCGGGTCGTCGATGCGGAGGTCGCCGCCGAACGACATCAGCCCCACGGAGCGGTTCGCGTTCAGGAAGTACCGGGCCACCGAGGCGCAGATGCTGACGGCCGCTTCCTCGGTGCTGTCCTCGCCCTCGCCGGCGTGCTCGCTGCGCTCCAGGTCCAGCACGATCCAGATGTCGGAGGCGGGGTCCAACTCGAACAGCTTCACCATCGGCTGGCCGGTGCGTGCGGTCGCCGGCCAGTGGATGCGGTTGTACGAGTCACCGGGCGAGTATGGCCGGATCCCGGCGACGTTGGGCGTGACGTTGTGAGTGCGGCGACGGAAGCGGCCCTCGCCGGGGAGGTTGGCCGGCGGGATGTAGAAGTTCGGCAGCTCCGGGGCGTTCGGGTACACGAGGATGTGCGCCACCTCGCCGAAGGTGCGGCTCACACGGAAGAACCCGAAGGGGTCCGCCGCCGTCACCGTGACCGGGCCCAGCTCGTACAACCCCCGCACTCGCGTGGGCGTGCGGTACGACCACGCGGCCACGCCGCGCGACCCGAGCGTGATCACGCGCTGCGAGGAGTGCCCCGGCACGGACGAGAGGTCCTCTACCTCCAGCCAGACCTTCGGCAGCCAGGAACGTGAACGGACGACGACGCGCCCTTCCAGCGACTGGCCCTGCGTGACGCGGTGCGTGCGGCGCGTGACATCCACCTCCACGTCGTCCGCCATCGCGCGCGTCCAGAAGAAGAGCAGCGGAATGGCGAACGCCACGGCGTAGGCGACGCGGAAGAGGAGCCAGAAGCCGGTGGCGAAGCCCACGACCACACAGACCACAGCGACGACACCGGCGAGCAGCGCGTTGTGGTAGCGCTGTGCCCATACCGTGAAGCGGGTGAGGCGGTCCACGCCCGGCCGCGCCGGCCTACGCGCCGCCCCGCGCCCGGACGCCCGGGACGGGGACGCGCTCGATGCACTCGTCGACGATCTGGCCGCTGTCGATGTCGCGGACGCGCGCGCCCGGGCTGACGATGATGCGGTGGCCCAGCGTGGGATACGCGAGCAGCTTCACGTCGTCCGGCTGCACAAAGTCGCGGCCGTCCAGCATGGCGTACGCCTGCGTCGCGCGCATGAGCGCCAGCGAACCGCGCGGCGACGACCCCAGGTAGACACTCTCGTGGTCACGCGTCGCGTTCACCAGGCTGACGATGTACTGCTTGATCAGCGGGTCGACATACACCTCGCGCACCGCGCCCTGCAGCTCCAGCACCTCTCCCGCGGTGGTCACCTCCGCCAGCGTGTCGATCGGGTGGCGCGTCTGCTGTGCGTCCATGACCAGCACCTCGTCGGTGGAGGACGGATAGCCCAAGTGGAGCCGCAGGAAGAAGCGGTCGAGCTGTGCCTCCGGCAGCGGGAACGTGCCCTCGTACTCGATCGGGTTCTGCGTCGCCATCACCATGAAGGGCTGGGGCAGGATGTGGGTGATGCCATCTACCGTAACCTGGTGCTCCTCCATGGCCTCCAGGAGGGCGGACTGGGTCTTTGGCGTCGCGCGGTTCACCTCGTCCGCCAGGACGATCTGCGCCACCACGGGCCCGGCACGGAACTCGAAGCCGCCCGTTTGCTGCTGGTAGATCGACACGCCCGTGACGTCAGAGGGCAGCAGGTCCGGGGTGAACTGGATACGCGAGAACCGGCATCCAGTGGAGGCAGCGAGGGCGCGGGCGAGCATCGTTTTCCCGACGCCCGGCACGTCCTCGATCAGCAGATGGCCGCCGCACAACAGCGTGATCAGCGCGAGCCGCGCCTCGTGGGTCTTGCCGATGATCACCCGCTCGACGTTGTCGAGGATGCGCTCGGCAGTGAGCTTCGGATCCTCCAAGGAGCCCTCCCCGCGCTGCAAAGCCAGTCGCGCTGACGCCGCGGCGACGGCCGTGTCTGTGGGGCACGGCGCTCACGCGTCAACCCGGTGCCATGGTGGGACCCCTCCCCGCGCGCCACACCGCGGGAGATTGACTGCAGTATAACAGGTCGGCACCGCCCTTCGAGGGGTCGCGGAGGCGGCCAAGGGATGCCTCCGTTACCATCGGCATCGGAGCGCTCCTGCCCGCGCGAGAATGGGTCCCTGTGACGGACACCCCCTCGGATCGGCCACGCCCCTGGCACGCCCGGCCCGAATTCCGCATCGCGGCCCTGGTGACCGCCGTCCTGCTGCTGACGGGCGCTGTCGCATGGTCGACCCAGCGAGGTGGTGGCGACGGCCTCGGTGACCTGGTGGTCGCCGCCGCCGGCACCGCTGCCCCGGTCCCCACATCCACGCCTTCCGGCACCGCGGACGACCCCATCTCCTCGACCGACACGCCCTCACCCAGCCCAACCACCGAGGCGTCCCCGGGCGCCTCCGCTTCCGCCACCGCCTCCGCCACCCCGATCCCGACCTCCACCTCGTCCGCCGTCGAGACGGCGACCGCGACCGTCGAGCCTGCGCCGGCCATCGATGTGCGCCTGCAGCCGGAGGCCGCGGGTCTCGGCGAGACAGCCATCGTGCGGGCGCAGATCGCCGGCGCCAGTAGCCTCACGCTGCGCTTCCAGGGCCAGGCCTACCCGATGATGGCGAACGGCGATGGCAGCTTCTGGGCGATCGTCGGTGTACCCCTCAACGCGGCGACCGGCCAGGACACGCTTACGGTCACGGCCCGCGACGCGGCCGGCACGCCCGTCGCCGAACGCGCCCTGCTCTACGACGTCGTACCCGTCGAGCGGCCTGTCGACCAGCTCCAGTTGACCGAGGAGGAAGGCTCCGTCCTGACGCCGGAGGCGGGCGCCCTGGAGCTCCAGTTACGCAGTCAGCAGTTCACGCAATTCGACCCCGGCCGGCGCTGGGATGGCCTGATGCGCCAGCCCGTGGCCGGCGTGATGACGACGCAGTTCGGCCAGGGTCGATCCATCAACGGCGGCCCCGTGGGCGGCTTCCACACAGGAACGGACCTCGCCAACGAACTGGGCACACCCGTCGCGGCGGCCGCCCCCGGCCGCGTGTCCTGGGCCGGCGAAATGCCCATCCGAGGCAACGCGGTCATCATCGACCACGGCGCCGGCGTCAAGACGGGCTACCACCACCTGGACTCGATCGTCGTCGAGGTCGGCCAGTCGGTCGGCGCCGGCGACATCATCGGCCTCATGGGCTCCACCGGTCTCTCGACGGGCCCCCACCTGCACTGGGAACTGACGATCTACGGCGTCAACGTGGACCCGATGACCTGGACGAAGGTCGACTTCGCACCCTGAACGTGCCACCCGTTCGTGGTGAGCGTATCCACCCGAGGGGCGCAAGGCCTTGCGTCCCTACGAAGCGGGGGATCCGCCCTCTAGAGCCTCAATCAGCCGGGCCAGGCCGGCGACGGCCGCGGTCTCTACACGGAGCGTCCGCAGGCCGAGCGAGACGAACCGCGCGCCATCCGCGCGAAAGCGCGCCCGCTCCTGGTCGCTCCAGCCGCCCTCCGGGCCCACGTACAGCACCGCGGCGGGGGAGTCGTGGGCATCCGCCGCGGCCTCTCCGAGGGGCAGCGCGGCGGCTGGATCCGCGACGAACCCACAGGCGTCCTCGGGGAGCGCGCCTCCGAGCACGGGCAGCGTCGCTCGGCCGCATTGCTCCGCCGCCTCAACGGCGATGCGCCGCCACCGCTCGAGGCGTCCGTCGCCCGGCGCCAGCACCGCGCGTTCGGCTTCCAGCGGCACGATCTGCGCCGCTCCCAGCTCGGTGGCCTTCTCGACCACCCAGTCCCCGCGCTGTCCGCGCGGAAACGCGCACGCGAGGGTCACCGGGACGCGGCACTCCGCCAGCGCCTCGACCGCCTCGTGGAGCCTGAGCGTCACCTCGGCGCGGGTGATCTGCTCGATGCTCGCGCGGCGCTCGGAACCGGCGCCGTCGAAGACGTGCAGTGTGGCGCCCGCGCGCAAGCGCCAGACGGAGGCCACCCGGTGCGCCTCATCGCCCCGCAGCACCAGCGGTCCGTCCGGCGGCCACCCGTCGAGGACACAAAGGCGGCGCAGCGACACCAGGTCAGGCTGCCCGCGCGGCGACGAGGCAGCGCCAATCGCCCTCGCCGTCGACACGGATGGTGCGCAGGCCCTGACGCTCCGAGGCAGCGACGACCTCGGCCTCCGACGCGGCCATGAAGCCGCTGGCAAGCAGCAACCCGCCGGGCCGCAGCGCGCGGGCGATGTCCGCAAGCATGCCGGTCACGACCGTCGAGGAGATGTTGGCGACCACCAGCCCGGCGCACCGTACCGGCGGCGACGAGCCCCACGGCCAGGCTTCGCCCAGCGAACCCGCGGCCGCCAGCACCCGGCCGGCCACGCCGTTGCGCGCCGCGTTCTCCCGCGCCACCTCGACGGTCGAGCCGTCGATGTCGATGGCGCGCACGCGGGCCGCGCCCAGCTTGGCGGCGGCCACCGCCAGGATGCCCGACCCCGCGCCGATATCCAGCACCTCGACGCCGGGGCGCAGGTGCCGCTCGATGGCGGCGAGGCAGAGGCGGGTCGTCTCGTGCTGGCCGGTGCCGAAGGCGGTGCCCGGGTCGAGTTCCACCACGACCTCCCCGGGGGCCGGCTGGTAGCGCTCCCACGAGGGCCGCACCACAATCCGCTTCCCGATGTGCTGTACGGAGTAGAAGCGCTTCCACTCCTCCGCCCAGTCCTCCGGCGCGACCTCCGCGTAGTGGAGCGGCGGCAGCGGGGCCGTCAACGGCAGCGCCGTCAGCCTCGCGCGCAGCGCCCGACGCTGACGCGGCTCGAACGGGGCGGCGAGGTAGGCGCGCACGGCGGAGGGGGCGGCGGTCTCTCGGTACTCGAAGTCGGCTTCGTCCGACACCTCGATGGCGGGTTCGACGGCGACGCCGCCTGCCGCCAGGTCCTCCAGGACCGCGCTCACGAGGTCGACATCGGCGGGCGCGACGCGGGCGGTGACTTCCACCCAGCGCTCGTCGCTCTCTCGGTGGGCGGGCTGGGCCATCGGTCAGGCGAACGCGTCTCGGATGCGGTCGAAGATGGAACCGCCGCCCTGGCGGCCGTCCTCCGGAATCTCCGGGACACCCAGGGAGGCCGCGAGTTGCTGGATCAGTTCCTTTTGCTCGTCCGACAGCTTCGTCGGCGTCACCACGTGGGTGCGTACCAGCAGGTCGCCGCGTCCCGCACCTCGGAGGTGGGGTACGCCCTTGCCGCGCACCACATGGACCTCCCCGTGCTGCGTGCCGGGCTTCAACTCCAGCTCGATCTCCTCGCCGTCGAGCGTCGGCAC
Organism: Dehalococcoidia bacterium; assembly: GCA_009379925.1. Classification (GTDB taxonomy): domain Bacteria; phylum Chloroflexota; class Dehalococcoidia; order UBA2979; family UBA2979; genus WHSU01. The sequence goes on from WHSU01000003.1 coordinate 37,579, forward strand.
CTCCACCGTCGCGCCGAGGGCGGCCTGCGCGATGTTCAGCGGGAGGTCGTACACGAGGTCGGTCTCGACGCGCTTGAACTGCTCGTGCGGACGCACGCTCAGTTCGACGTAGAGGTGGCCCGCGGGCCCGCCGCGCTGCCCAGCGTCGCCCTCGCCCGAGAGCCGCACCTGCGCGCCGCTGTCCACGCCGCCAGGGATCTTCACGCTGCGCACGACCTCAGCGCGTCGGTTCCCGCGGCCGCGGCAGGTCTTGCAGGCGTCGGTGACCACCGTACCCTCGCCGCGGCAGCGCGGGCAGGTGGCGACGTTCACGAACTGGCCGAAGAGCGACTGCTGGACGCGACGCAGCTCGCCGTTCCCGTCGCAGTCCGGACACTTGCCGCGAGGCTGGGCGTTGGCCTGCCCGGTCGCACGGCAGTCCGGGCACGCCTCGGTGCGCTCGTACGTGATCTCCTTCTCGGTGCCGAACACGGCCTCCTCGAAGGTGATCACCAGCTGGGCAGCCAGGTCCGAGCCGCGCTGCGGTCCGGCGCGGCGTGTCGCCGTGCCGCGGAAGAACGCATCGAAGATGTCGCCGAAGCCGCCGAAGGAGTCGAAGCCGGAGAAGCCCTGGGCGCCGCCGTTCACGCCGCCCATGCCGAAGCGGTCGTACTTCGAGCGCTTCTCCGGGTCGGACAGCACGTCGTACGCCGCGTTGATCTGCTTGAAGCGCGCCTCGGCGTCGTCCGACTTGTTGCGGTCGGGGTGGTACTCCATCGCCAGCTTGCGATAGGCGCGCTTCAGCTCGTCCGCCGAAGCGTCGCGCGAAACACCCAGAACGTCGTAGAGGTCGGTTTGCGTAGTCATCGAATCTCGATGTTACCAATCATCGCCGTCTTAAGCCGACAGGTGTTCGCGTAGTTCTTCGCCGAGGGGTTTCCTGGGTGGGATCCGGCTCCGACGGGCTCAGCCTGAGTGTTTGGATGTCGACCGCCTGAGCGTGTCGATGAGGATGTCGCGTACATCCGCTCACCCTGAGCCCGTCGAAGCGTGGGCGGCCCGGTCCGAGGCACACACCTACTCCAACAGGTTCGCGCGCAACGCATCAAGGGTCGACCCCGGGACGCCGTGTGCTTCCGCGAAGCCGGCGGCGCCGCCGTACTCGGCCTGCATGTGGTCCATGAACACCTCGATCGCATCCAGGGGCACATCCATCGAGCGGCGCAGGTCCTCGCGGGCGGCCGCGTCACGGGCACGCTCCTCGGCGACACGGCCGTTGGCGACCAGCCACTCGAGGCCCCGGTCGACATCGATGTTGGTCAGCGCGTAGTCGGCCACGATCGTCTCGCGGTCGACGCCGAGGATGTCGAGCACCAGGGCCGTGAGGGTGCCCGTGCGGTCCTTCCCCGCGCGGCAGTGCACCACGGCCGGGTAGTTCGACTCGTCCGCCAGCAGTCGCAGCGCCTCGACGAACCGCTCCGCGCCGTACTCAAGATAGCCGACATAACGAGGACCGGAGATCCCGCGTCCGTAGCGCGCATCGAGCAGCTCCGAGCTGCCTTCGGGCAGGATCGGGACGTGGTAGTAGCGGACGCCGTCGCCGTCCAGCAGCGGGCCGCGCGCCTCCGCCAGCTCCTCCGGCCGCCGCAGGTCGAGCACCGAAGCGATACCCAACCCCGCCGCGCGCTGGCCGTCCGCGGCGGTCATGTCGTGCAGGGCGCCGCTGCGAAAGTAGCGTCCCCAGCGGACGTGCCGGCCATCGGCTGCCACGTGCCCGCCGATGTCCCGGAAGTTGAAGCACGCCTCGAACGGCACATGCCGCTGGGCGAAGTCCGGCGGGACGGGTCCAGCGCCTGAATCGCGATCCCGTTCGCCCTGAGCCTGTCGAAGGGCTGGCGGGGGCGCCTTGGTGTCCCGGCCACGTGGTTCGACAGGCTCACCACGAACGGAGGGGATGCCCTCCCCACGAACGGAAGAAGGCTCACCACGAGCGAGGGAGGCTCCCGACGATCCGCCGGCGGCGTCACGCCGGCGCGTCCAGCAGCAGCCGGCACATCGAGTCGAACGTATCGTCACTCACGCCGTACCGGCGGAGGTAGCCACGCGCCCCACCGTGCTCGGCGTCCAACACGTCCAGCATCTCGGCCATCGCGGACGGCGAGACACCGAGGGCCGGGTTGGTCGGTTCGTCGTCGCGGATCACACCGCGCGCGCGGAGCCGCTCGACCAGCGTGTCCATGTGGCGCTGGCTCTCGCTGTAGTCCTCGATGACCGTGTCCCGGTCGACGCCGAGGGCCCCGAGGACGAGCGCGGCGAGGACGCCGGTGCGGTCCTTGCCGGTGACGCAGTGGAAGAGCGCGGGGTAGGCTTCCTCGCGGGCGAGCAGGCGCGTGGCCTCCGCCCACATCGGGCCGTACTGCTGCAGCATCCCGACGTAGCCGGGGATCCACTCGCCCGACTCGCGGGCGGCGTACTTGCTGTTGGCGTCACCCATCGGGAAGTGGTGCCGGACGATGCCCTCGTGGATGAAGGGCCCGAACCCGCGCGGATGGTTGGCCTCGCCCTCGCTGCGCAGGTCGATCACGGTGGCGATGCCGAAGTCGGCCCGGCAGCGTTGCGCTTCCTCCGGCGACATGCGTTGCAGTTCGGCAGAGCGGAAGAGCCGCCGCCAGCGCACCTGGCGGCCATCCGAGGTGAGATAGCCGCCCAGGTCGCGGAAGTTGAACACCTGCTCGAAGTCGATGTGACGCTGCACGCGGCCTCACCCCCCAGCCCCCTCTCCACATCACGTGGAGAGGGGGAGTAAGACACCTGGAGGGCAGGCCGCGCTAGACCTCGCGGAACTCGCCCTCGATCGTGCCCTCGTCGCCCTCGCCGCCCGGTCGCTCGCCGCCGCCCGCCGCGGCGCCCGCGGCTTCGCCGGCCTGCTGTTGCGCTGCACCGTACACCGCTTCGCCGATCGCCTGCATCGCCTGCGAAAGCGTCTCCGTCTTCGCCTCGATGGCGTCGGCGTCGTCCGCCTGGAGCGCTTCGCGCAATTCACGCACGGCCGTCTCCACGGACTCCTTCTGCTCGGCGGTCACCTGCTCTTCGTTGTCGCGGACCAGCTTCTCCGCCGAGTACGCCAGCGAGTCGCCGGTGTTGCGCAGCTCAGCCAGCCGGCGCTTCTGCTGGTCCTCCGAGGCGTGCTCGTCCGCCTCACGACGCAGGCGCTCCACCTCGTCGTCGGTCAGGCCGGACGTCGGCTGGATGGTGACGTGCTGCGCCTTGCCCGTTGCCTTATCGGCCGCGGAGACCTTCACCAGCCCGTTGGCGTCGATGTCGAACGTGACCTCCACCTGCGGGACACCACGGGGCGCCGGCAGGATGCCGTCCAGGATGAAGCGCGCCATCGACTTGTTGTCGCCGGCCATCGGGCGCTCGCCCTGCAGCACGTGGATCTCCACGGACGGCTGGTTGTCCGAGGCGGTGGAGAAGGTCTGGGACGCGCTGGTCGGGATGGTCGTGTTGCGCTCGATGAGTGAGGTCATCACGCCGCCCAGCGTCTCGATGCCCAGCGTCAGCGGGGTGACGTCCAGCAGCAAGACGTCCTTCACCTCGCCCTTGAGCACGCCCGCCTGGATGGCGGCGCCCACGGCGACCACCTCGTCCGGGTTCACACCCTTGTGTGGCTCCTTGCCGAAGAAGTCCTTCACCCGGCGCTGCACCAGCGGCATGCGCGTCATGCCGCCGACCAGCACGACCTCATCGATGTCGCTCGCCTTCACCTCGGCGTCCGCCAGCGCCTTGCGGCACGGCTCCAGCGTGCGTTCCACCAGGTCGCCGACGAGCTGCTCGAGTTGCGAACGGTTGATCGTGACGACCAGGTGCTTCGGTCCGGAGGCGTCCGCCGTGATGAAGGGCAGGTTGATCTCCGACGATTGCGCGGAGGACAGCTCGATCTTCGCCTTCTCCGCGGCTTCCTTCAGACGCTGCAGCGCGGAACGGTCCTGCGACAGGTCGACGCCCTGGTCCTTCTTGAACTCGGCCACCAGGTGGTCGATCAACACGTTGTCGAAGTCGTCGCCACCCAGGAAGGTGTCGCCGTTCGTCGCCTTCACGTGGAAGGTGCCCTCGCCGATCTCCAGGATCGAGATGTCGAAGGTGCCGCCGCCCAGGTCGTAGACGGCGATCACCTCTTCGCCCTGCTTGTCCAGGCCGTAGGCGAGCGACGCGGCCGTCGGCTCGTTGATGATGCGCAGCACCTCCAGGCCGGCGATGCGGCCGGCGTCCTTGGTGGCCTGGCGCTGACTGTCGTTGAAGTAGGCCGGGACCGTGATCACAGCCTCGGACACGGTCTCACCCAGGTAGGCCTCGGCGTCCGTCTTCAGCTTCTGGAGGATCATGGCGCTGATCTCGGCGGCGCTGTAGTCGCGGCCGCCCATCTCCACGCCGGCGTCGCCGTTCTGACGCTTCGCGATGCCGAAGCCGGCGATGTCCTTGAGCTTCTGGACCTCCGCCTCTTCGAACTTGCGGCCCATCAGCCGCTTCACGGAGTACACCGTGTTCGTGGGGTTGGTCACCGCCTGGCGCTTGGCCACCGTGCCCACCAGCCGTTCGCCGTCCTTCGTCACCGCGACCACCGAGGGGGTCGTGCGCCCTCCCTCGGCGTTCGGGACGACGCGCGGCTCACCGCCTTCCATCACGGCGACGCATGAGTTCGTGGTCCCCAGGTCGATGCCGATCACTTTTGCCATCTGTCACACCTCTCCGCTTGCAGCGGCGTCTGTTCGGATATTGTGGCGCGGTCGTCCGCGGCGGACGGCCTGGACGCCTCAGTTCGAGGCGCCCGCGGCGTCCTCGCCGTTGCCCACCAGCACCATGGCTGGCCGTACCACGCGGTCGTTCATCGTGAAGCCCGCGTGGACCAGTTGCACCACCTGGCCCTCCGGCCCCGGCGCGTAGCTCACGGCCTCGTGTACCTGCGGGTCGAAGGACTTGCCCAGCGCTTCGACCTCTCGCACTCCCATCGACTCCAGGACGCCCCAGAACTTCTGGCGCACCAGCCGCACACCCTCCACGAAGCCCTCGTCCGCCGCGCTGTCGACGGCGTCCAGGGCGCGGTTGAGATCGTCGAGCACCGGGAGGAAGTTCAGTACCAGCGCGACCTGGGCGTGCCGCGTGTACTCCGCGCGCTCCTGCTGGGAGCGGCGCTGGAGGTTCTGGTAATCGGCGGCGGCCCGCAGGTGCTGGCGCCGCGCCTCCTCCAGTTCCGCCCGCAATCCCTCGATGGTCGCCGCGTCGTCCTCGGGTGCGCCGTCGGTGGCCGTCTCGTCGCGCGCTTCGGGCGGCGCTGCGTCCTCTGGCGCCACATCGTCGGCCGCGCGGTCGAAGGGTTGGCGTTCCGTCATGACTCTCCTCGGTGGTCAGGCGTTGGTTGCGGGCAGGTCCGGGTGGGCGGTCAGCGCACGTCCTGGAGCAGCTGGCTCATGAGCGTCGACACGTAGCGGACGCGTGGAATGGTGCGCTCGTAGCGCATCCGCGTGGGTCCCACGACGGCGATGGTGCCCAGGGCGCCCTCAGCGTCGCCGTAGTTGGACACGACCACGCTCCAGTCCTGCATCGTGTCATCCCCATGCTCGCGGCCAATCAGGACGCGCGTCGCGCCGCCCAGGTCGCCGGCGGCCGCATGCTCCAGCAGGCTGCGCACCCGGTAGGCCTCCAGCTGGCGCACGGCCTCCAGCATGCGGTCGACCGAGGAGAACTCCGGCTGTTGCAGCACGCTGCGCAGGCCGTCCAGGAACGTCTCTTCCGCCAGTCGCTCCTCGTCGATCAGATCCGACACCGCCCGCAACACCACCGCCTCGTCCGGCGGCAGGTCATCCGTCACTAGCGCGCGCACGGCTACCGAGTCCGCCCCCGCCACCCACATGTTCAGGCGCTGGGCGCGCTCCGTCAGCTGTGCCTGGTGCGCCGGCTCGCGCGCCGGCAGGATCCGCTGGCGCACGCGCCCGTCGTCCATCACCGCCACCAGCAGCGTCGCCTCGCCGTGGAGTTCCACGAGCTGCAGGTGCTTCAGCCGGCTGCCGGTGGCCCGAGGCCGCGTGACCACGGCCACGTTGCCGACCGCGGCGGCAAGGATCGTCGCCGTCAGGCTCAGCCACTCGTCCAGCCCGCCGAGCACCTGGTGCAACTGGTGCTCGATCGTGCGCTGCTCGTCCGCCCCGACCGGCTCCTCCGCCATCAGCGACTCGACGTAGTGCCGGTAGCCGCGGTCGGAGGGGATGCGGCCCGCCGAGGTGTAGGGGTGCGTGATGTACCCCTCCTCCTCCAGGCGCGCGAACTCGTTGCGGATGGTCGCACTGGAGACGCTCAGGCGGTGCCTGTCCACCAGCCCCTTCGAGCTGACCGGCTCGGCCGTCCTGATGTATTCGCTCACCACCATTCGCAGAATGGCGGCGCGACGCTCCGTGAGCACGGCTCACTCCTCCATTAGCACTCTCACCTGAAGAGTGCTAACTATGCTCCGATTGTATGCACGGCCCCCCACCGGGTCAATCCGCGCGCCCCTCGACAGGTCCGCACGGCCGGTCGATCGAAGCGCCGCGCGGGCTCCCTCCGAAGCGCATGCGGCGGCCCCACGCGCCCCGGAGGAGCATCAAGACCCATCTCGCCTATACTCGGCGTCCGGGCGCCTCGCCCCGATGGCCCGAAGGAGACAGCGACGGCAGCTGGACGCGCGGCTCACGGCGGCGGGACACCGGGTAACCGGGCGACAGGCGGCACCTCCCACGGCAGCGGGCCCGGGGGGCGGCGGCCCGATGAGGAACTGGCGCGCCGCGCTCTGACCGACCGCAGCGCCTTCTCCGAGCTGTACGAGGCGCACGTCGACCGCGTCTACCGGTACCTGCTCGCCCGCACCTCGAGCCCTACGGACGCGGAGGAACTGACGTCCCGGACGTTCCTGCGCGCGCTGGCGAACCTGGAGCAGTACCGCGCGCGCGGCGGTTTCGGCTCGTGGCTGATGACCATCGCACACAACCTGCTGGTCAACTGGTACCGCGACCGTGGCCGCCGCCCACCGACGGCAGACCTGGACGCGGCGATGCACATCCCCGCGTCCACGCCAGGCCCTGAGTCGAGCCTGGAGGCGAATGAGCGCATCGCGCAGGTGCGCCGTGCGGTGGGCACACTCGCGCCGGAACGGCAGTTGCTGATCGCGCTGAAGTACGTGGACGGCCTGTCCAACGCCGAAATCGGACGTATGATGGGCCGCACCGAGGGGGCCGTGAAGGCGCTCCACCACCGCACGTTGCGTACCTTGCAACGCGAACTGCAACGTGAGCCCGGCGCCGAGTAGGCCCCACCAGCGCTCGACGAGCCGGCGTCGAAGGGACCCCGCATGACCGTGTCCGCCCGCATCACCGGGACCGGCCGCTACCTCCCGGAGCGGATCCTCACCAACCAGGACCTGGAACGGATGGTGGAGACCAGCGACCAATGGATCCGGGAGCGCACCGGCATCCGCGAGCGGCGGATCGCGGCCGACCACGAGACCTCCAGCAGCATGGGCGCCGAGGCCGCCCGCGCCGCGCTCGCCTCGGCCGAACTCGACCCACGCGAGGTGGACCTGGTGATCGCGGGGACCTGCACGCCGGACGGCATGTTCCCCGCCGTCGCCTCGCGCATCCAGTACGCCATCGGCGCCCCCCACGCGGCGGCCTTCGACGTGAACTCCGCCTGCAACGGCTTCCTCTCCGCCATCAGCACCGCGACTCAGTTCATCGGCACCGGCGCCGCGCAACACGCGGTCGTGCTGGGCACCGAGACGATGTCACGCATCCTGGACTGGTCCGACCGCACGACGTGCGTCCTCTTCGGGGACGGCGCCGGCGCTGTGGTGCTGGAGGCCGCGCAGCCGGGAGAGCCGGGACGCGTCGAGGCGCCGCTGCTGCGCTCGGACGGCAGCCAGGCGTCGCTGCTGTACGCCACCGGCCCCTGCACCCCCGGCCAGGCCGGCATCGAGGCGGAGGCGCGGCTGGTCATGGACGGCCGCGCCGTCTTCCGCTCGGCCGTCAACGCGATGGCGGACATCTGCTCGGACGCGATCGCGGCCGCCGGTCTGACCGTAGACGACATCGCGCTGTGCGTCCCACACCAGGCGAACGAGCGCATCCTGGCGGCCACCGCGAAGCAACTGGGCCTGCCGATGGAGCGCGTCTTCATGAACCTGGACCGCTACGGCAACACGTCGAGCGCCACCATCCCGATCGCTCTGTCCGAGGCGAGCGACGAGGGCCGGCTCCAGCCGGGTGACCGCGTGCTCCTGACGGCCTTCGGCGGCGGGCTCTCGTGGGGCGCGATGGTGCTCGAGTGGTCCGGCGTGCGCGCGCCGCTGGCGACGGCAGCGGTGGCCGCGGGCGCCCGCGCCTCGTAGGCGACCCGCACGGTCCCCGGGCGGGCTCTACCCTCGCGACTCCAGCAGCACGATACGTAGCCCATCACCCAGCGTGCGACGGTTCACCGTGAAGCGCGATACCGGCTCCTCGGCGGTCCCGCCCAGGCGCTCGACGAACGCCTCCAACTCGGGCGACTTGCCGTCGCGGCCGGGCTCGTAGGCCACCGGGATCACGATCGTCGGCTCCAGCGAGCGCGTGACGCGTGCCGCCTGGTCCGCCGGCAGCCCGTCCTCGCAGCCGATCGGCATGAACAGGATGCCGAGACCCGTCAGCTCCTCGGCCAGCGCCGACGGCGGCGCCATCCCCAGCCCACCAAGGTGCGCCAGACGCATCTCCTCCGCCTCGAAGATGAAGACGGTGGAACGCCGGTCTGCCGATTCGACGCCCTCGATCGGGCGGAGTTGCGAGCGGAGTGCCTGGATCTGCACGCCGCTGATCTCATACTCGCCGGGGCCATCCAGCAGCATGGCCTCGCCTTTGACGCCCTTCACGTGGTTGTGGTGCGGGTGGTCATGGCTGACCGTGATGATCGAGCCGTCCGGCCGGCCCATGTCGTTGCCCGCGGACTTGTCCGTGGGGTCCATGACGACCGCGGCGTCGCGTGCGCGCATCCGGATCGCGGCATGCCCCAGCCAGGTGATGTCCACGGCGCCTCCATGCCAGGGGACGAATCGAGGGTCTCCGAGGGGAGTGGCCTGATCCTATCGGCACCAGGTGTTGGGGGCGAGCGAGTGGACCGCTCGTTGGACTCGGGCCAGAGCGGCGCGCGCTCCGTTCATCCTGAGCCAGTCGAAGGACGCGCGCCGCGGCTCCTAGCCCAGGTAGCTGTGTGGCCCACCCTGACGTGACCCCTACGGCAGGGATCCGCACCCGTCACCCTTCGGGCGACCCTTCGACAGGCTCAGGGCGAGCGGGTGCTCCGTAGCGGCGGACGCGCGTCGTCTACGGCAGGAACCAGAGCGGATCTTGGTAGGCGCCCCAGCGGCGGAGTTCGAAGTGGACGTGGGGGCCGGTCGTGCGGCCGGTCATGCCGATCCAGCCCAGGACATCGCCGGAGTCCACGTACTGACCGGACACCACGTTGAATCCGGAGAGGTGCGCGTACAGCGTCTCGTAGCCGTCGCCGTGGTCAACGATGATGTGGTAGCCGTACGAACAGCAGGGGTTCCCGCCGGCGAAGGTCACCGTGCCGCCCTGGGCCGTGGTGACCGGCGTGCCCACAGGCCCCGCCAGGTCGATGCCCAGCGGGTGGCCCGGGCCGAACGGCGAGGACAGCAGGCCGGCGACCGGCCAGCCCCATGCACCGGTGCCACCACCGCCACCACCCGGTTGGGGCACGATCGTGTCCGCGGGCGGCGGGGGCGGCGGAGGCGGAATCACGCCGCCGGGGACCAGGATCAGCACGTCGGGCGTCAGCAGGTTCGGGTCGTTCCGCAGCCCGTTCGCCGCGAAGCTGATGATGTCGTCCGAGTTCGCCTCGTACTGATCGGCGATGTCGGACACCGTCTCGTCGATGCGAACCGAGTGGATGATGCCCTCCACGCTCGGGATCTGGAGCCGGCTGCCGACCTCCAGCAGGTCGCTGTCCGTGATCACGTCGGCGTTGTTCCAGACGACGTAGTCGGTGCTCACATTGAAGCGCTCGGCGATCGAGTAGACCGTGTCACCTTCCTGGATCTCGTACTCGAAGAAGATCGGGATGCGGTCCTCCTGGACGCGCGCGGCTTCCACCACGCCGTCACCGGCGGACTGCGCCTGTTCCTCCTGGATCGCCGCCACACGCGCGTCGGTGCCGTCTGCGGCGTCGGGCAGCGCGTCCGCATCGACGGCCGGCGCCACGACGGTGAGCGGCTGGGCGCCGGCTTCCAGGTAGTCCGGGATGACCGCCCGGTCGGCGGAGGGGGCCAGGCTGGGGAGGGAGAGTCGGGAGACGGTGAGGACGGGCTGCGAGGGCGCGCCGGGGACGGTGACGGGAAAGAGGCCGATGGCGACGACGAAGCAGAAGATCGCGCCCATCAGGCCGCCCCGCGTCAGCGGACGGTGGCGCTGCCTCGATTCGGATCCGGGGTGACGGCGGCTACGTAGCAGCGTTCGGCTACGACGCGGGGGGCGCGGTGTGGCGACAGTGCCTCGGATAGGACGTCCCTGCCCGCTCGCGGCCGACGGCCGGCCCGCTTGATCACGGCAACTCCCCGCGCGTCCAGCCCGGGGAAGCGGCGAAAGCGTAACACGGTTCGCCGCCGTGATCGCCCTTTTATGGCATTTCCTGGGCGATCCGTGACATTGCCATTATCGGCCGGGAAAGCGCGATATCGAGGCCCCCGAGCAAGATCGAGGCCCTAGCGCGACTCCGCGAAGAATCCTGAGGAAAGGGGCAGATCGGACCTAGATGACGTCCGTCTTGAGCGTGGAGAGGAACTCCTCGTTCGCCTTCGTCCGGGTGAGCCGCTCGATCACCCGCTCGGTGGCGTCGCCGCTCTGCTCCTCCAGCATCGAGGCCATGCGCCGCAGCAGCCAGATCTGCCGCGTCTCTTCCTCGCCGAACAGCAGGTCCTCGCGACGCGTGGACGAACCAAGGACGTCGATCGCCGGGTAGACGCGCTTCTCCGCCAGCCGGCGGACCAGGCGCAGCTCCATGTTCCCGGTGCCCTTGAACTCCTCGAAGATCACGTCGTCCATGCGCGATCCGGTCTCGATCAGGCAGGTCGCGATGATCGTGAGCGAGCCGCCCTCCTCGGTGTTTCGCGCGGCGCCGAAGAAACGCTTGGGCGGGTAGAGGGCAATCGGGTCCATGCCGCCGGAGAGCGTGCGCCCGCTGGTGGGCATGGCCGTGTTGTAGGCGCGCGACAAGCGCGTGATGGAGTCCATCAGGATCACGACGTCCACACCGCCCTCGACCAGGCGCTTGGCGCGCTCCAGGGCGGCCTCCGTGACGCGCGTGTGGTCCTCCACCGGCTCGTCGAAGGTGGAGGCGATGACCTCGCCGCGCACGGAGCGCTTCATGTCCGTGACCTCCTCCGGCCGTTCGCCGATCAGGAGGATCATCAGGTGGACTTCAGGATGGTTGGCGGTGATGCCGTGGGCCATGGACTTCAGCAGCATCGTCTTGCCGGCCTTCGGCGGCGAGACGATGAGGCCACGCTGACCGCGGCCCACGGGCGCGAACAGGTCCACCATGCGCTGGCTGATCTCCCCGGCGTTCGTCTCCAGCCGCAGCATGCGGTTGGGGAAGATCGGGGTCAGCGTGTCGAAGTCCGGGCGGCGCTTGGCCTCTTCCGGGTCCATGCCGTTGACGGCCTCGACGCGCAGCAGCCCGTAGTACTTCTCGGACTCCTTCGGCTGCCGCACCTGTCCGGTGACGTAGTCGCCGGAGCGCAGCCCGAAGCGCCGGATCTGCGATTGCGAGACGTAGACATCGTTGGGGCCGGGGAGCAGGCGCTCGCCGCGGAGGAAGCCGAAGCCGTCGTCCACAACGGTGAGCACGCCGCCGGAGAAGATCGTTCCGTTGCGTTCTGCCTGCCGCATCAGGATGCGGAAGATCAGTTCGTTCGTGGGATATCCGGCCGCGGCCTCGACCTCGTAGTCGCGCTCGGCCAACTCGATGAGCTGTTCGCGAGGCTGCGCCTCGAGCTCTGCGATGTTGACCGCGGGGATGCTGGGGTCGGTGGGCCGCTGCTCGACTTCGCGGTCGCGCTGGTCGCGCGGGGCGCCGTTCGAGTAGCCACCGCGGCCGCCACGCCGGCCGGGGCGTCGGCGGGACTCACTGGGTGCGTCTGCGGGCGCGCCGTCGCGCCCACGCGAGGAGGTACCTGTCATGTAGTAGGTCTTCGAATCAGTGTGCCTCAAGGGGCTTGAGAGGAGGTGCCGTCGCAAGCGGCTGTGTCATATCGTAGCGGAACCAGCCTTTCGCCACAAGTACGGATTTACCCGCATGTCCTGGAGGTGCGCCAGCGGCGCATCAGACCGGCGTGTACTTCGAGGCGTCCGCCAAGAATCGCTCGATGCCGGTGTCCGTCAGTGGGTGCTGCACCATCTGGTAGAGCACGGCGGGCGGGATCGTGGCGATGTGCGCGCCGGCCAGGGCCGCCTCCGTCACGTCGCGCGGTCCGCGCAGGCTGGCGGCGAGCACCTGCGTCGGTAGATGGTACGTCTCGAAGACGGCGACGGACTCGCGCACGATCTCCATGCCGTCCTGGCCGGCGTCGTTCAGCCGCCCGACAAACGGCGAGACGAAGGTCGCGCCCGCGCGCGCGGCGAGCAGCGCCTGATTCGCCGAAAAGATGAGCGTGGTGTTGACCTTGATGCCCTCCGCGCTCACCCGCTTGATCGCCTGCAGGCCGGCCTCGGTCATCGCGATCTTGACGACCACGTTCGGGTGCCACGCCGCGATCCGCCTGGCCTCCGCGACCAGGTCGTCGGCCTCCGTGGAGATGCACTCGGCGGAGATGGGGCCATCGACCGTCTCGCAGATCTCCAGCACGCGGTCGCGGTACTCCACCCCCTCCTTCGCGACGAGCGAGGGGTTGGTGGTCACGCCATCAACGACGCCCATCGCGACGCCGCGCCGGATGTCCTCGATGTTCGCGGTGTCCAGGAAGATGCGCATTGCTAGCCTCCTCGCGGCGCCCCGTGGCCTAGAACGGCTTGAAGACGGGGAGCCAGACCATCAGCGGAATCGTGAGTGCGATCAGCGTACCGAACACGAGCGGGACGTTGTCCGCCAGCGCGTCACGCAGGGCATCTGTCACTTCGCCCTGCTTGTCCGCCTGCAGCGCCAGCATCCGCACCCGGCGGAGGCCCACACCCATGAGCGGTACGAAGATGAAGACGTTGACGCCGGTCAGGACCTGGAGTCCCACCAGCCATCCCGTCGTGATCACATTGTAGTCCGCCGCGGCAGCCCACGCGTATCCGGTGAACACGGTCGCAATGAGGCTCGGTAGCAGCCACGTCGCCTCGTGGCGCTGCGCGTCCGTGAGACGCATCGCCTTCCGCTCGACCCGCTCGTCAAACCACGCCTGCCACACCGGCAACACGGTGAGGGCGACGCCTGCGACGAACCAGAGGATGGCGAGCACGTGCAGGAACCGCAGGAACGTCACCGGCGCCTCGATGTCGTCGCTCGGCGGGGCAAGCCCCGACTCACGCTCGCGCGGCCTCCGAGGCGGCGTCGGGCGCCGTGCTGCTCACGGGCTGGCCGTCCGCGCGGCCGTTGCCACCCTCGGCGTGCCGCAGCGCGGCGTTGACGAAGTCGCGGAACAGCGGGTTGGGGCGGTTGGGCCGGCTGGTGAACTCCGGATGGAACTGCGCACCGACCATCCACGGGTGGTCACGCAGTTCCACGATCTCCACCAGCTCGCCCTCCCCGATCCAGCCGGAGGCGATGAGCCCGTGCTGCTCCAACTGCGGCAGCAGCGCGTTATTCACCTCGTAGCGGTGCCGGTGGCGTTCCCGCACGACGTTCGCGTTGCCGTAGGCCTCGGCCGCGCGCGTGCCGGGCACCAGCCGGCAGTCGTAGCCGCCGAGGCGCATGGTGCCGCCCATGTCGTGCACCTGCTTCTGCTCTGAGAGCAACGAGATCACGGGGAACGGCGTTTTCGGGTCCGCCTCCGTGGAATGCGCGCCGGGCATGCCGGCTACGTGGCGCGCGAACTCCACCACGAGCATCTGGAGCCCGAGACAGTCCCCGAGGTACGGGATGCGCTGTTCGCGGGCATAGCGGACGGCCGCGATCTTGCCTTCCAGGCCGCGGTCGCCGAAGCCGGGGCAGAGCAGGATCCCGTCGACCTCGCCAATCACCTGCTCGGCGTCGGCGTCCTCGAGCTCTTCCGAGTGCACCCAGTGGATGTCCAGCTCGGCCTCGTGGTAGACGGCGGCGTGCACCAGCGCCTCCTTGATCGAGAGGTACGCGTCGTGCAGTTCCACGTACTTGCCGACGATAGCGATGCGCGCGGACCGTCGAGGCGACTTCAGACGCTCCACGAATGAGCGCCACTCCTCCAGTTCGGGCCGCTGGTCCCCCGCCTGCAGGTGCTGCGCGATGATGTCCCCGAGCCCGGAGTTCTCCAGGATCAACGGCACTTCGTAGATCGTCTGGGCCGTCTCCAGCGGAATGACCGCCTGCCGCTCCACGTTGCAGAACAGGGCGATCTTCTCGCGCAATGCCTCCGGCACCGGGAAGTCGGAGCGCGCCATGATCACGTCGGGCTGGATGCCGAACGAACGCAACTCGCGCACCGAGTGCTGCGTGGGCTTCGTCTTCAACTCACGCGTCGCGCCGATGTACGGCAGCAACGTCACGTGGATCGCGAGGGTGTCCGCCGGCCGCTCGGCGTAGCGCATCTGGCTGATCGCCTCGAGGAATGGCTGGCTCTCGATGTCGCCTACGGTCCCGCCGACCTCGACGACCACGACGTCAGCCTTGAGCGCCTGCCCGGCGGCGCGGATGCGGCGCTTGATCTCGTTGGTGACGTGGGGGATGGCCTGGATCGTGCCGCCCAGATAGTCGCCACGGCGCTCCTTGCGGATGACCTCTTCGTAGATCTGGCCGCTGGAGGAGGAGTTGGCGGCGGTCAGGTCGTCGTCCAGGAAGCGCTCGTAGTGCCCCAGGTCCAGGTCGGTCTCGGCGCCATCGTCCGTGACGAACACCTCGCCGTGCTGGTACGGCGACATGGTGCCGGGGTCGACGTTGATGTAGGGGTCGAGCTTCAGGATAGAGACGGAGAGGCCACGAGCTTTGAGGATGCGGCCCACGGAGGCGGTGACGATGCCCTTGCCAACCGAGCTGACGACGCCGCCCGTCACGAAGATGTACTTGGTCATGCACGCCCTGAGTACGCCGGGGAGGCGTCTGGTTTGATCCAGTTTCGGCGCGCTCTCGGGGGGTGTCAAACCCGCGACGAGCGTCAGGGAAGGAAGCGGCGCACCTCGACCTCTACGTTGGGGAAGCGCGCGTCGAAGCTGTAGATCGGCAGGTCGCCCGAGGCCCGCGCGGCCGCCCAGATGAAGGCGTCCGCGAACGAGACCCGGCCGGATGGACGACAGAGCAGCAACGCGTCGACGGCGAGTTGCTCGTCGAGCCCGAACACAGTGATGTTCTCGCGCCGGACGAGGTCGATCAGCCCATCCACGATCTCCGGACGCGATCTCCGGTACAGGGAGCCGAGCACCCAGGCGACTTCGGCAAGGACAACTGGTGCGACCAGCAGCTCCTCGCTGCCCTCCATGATCTCGGTCGCGAGATCCGCCATCGCCCTCGGCTCGTCGATGAGATAGCGAAGGATGACCGAGGTGTCGAGGAAGCTACTCACCGCGCCTCGTTCTGCCGGCGCCACCCTTCCTCGTCTTCAGCCATACGACGGACTCGTTCCTCGGCGGCGGCCCGCCACGCCTGCGCCTTCACCTCGTGCCATTCGTCGTCAGATACCTGGATGTCGCTCTTGAAGATGCCGCGCAGCGACCTCCGGTGCGGAGGCGGCACGAAGTAGATTTCGATGTGGTCATCGACGAGGCGCTGAATGGCGGTCCATCCAGGCTCCACGCCCAGCCGGTCGCGCAGCTTCTTCTCGATGACCACCTGGCCCTTGGAGCCGACTGTGCTTGGCATGTCATACCTCCGTCATCGAGTATAACATCTGACGCGCCGTCGAACTCCGAGGGGCCGACACGTAGTTGTATCTACGCATACGCCCTGTATGTTCCTCTCAGTCGAAGGGGAGTAGTCCCAACGCGCGGCATCGACATGCCTCGTTGAGGGCGGTGCCGCGGTCCGAATCCCTGGACCGAGTCCGGGACCGGATGGGCGAGACCTTCGGTCTGAACACGCGTGCTGCGCGTGCTCGGGCCGGGGTCTGCCGTCCGAAGCTCAGACGACGCCACCTCTTCCCGACACCGCAGCGCTCAGTAGAGAGGCCTGCGGTGTTTTCGTCGTTCTTCGTCTCCACGGCCCTGATCTTCGCGGCCGAGCTGGGCGACAAGTCCCAGCTCGTCGCGCTGTCGTTCGCCACAAAGTACAGGTGGTGGATCGTGCTCGCCGGCGTCACGGCAGCCACGCTGCTCGTGCATCTCGGCTCGGTCGCCCTCGGCCGTGCGGCCGACGAGGTGCTCCCGGCACGCGTGCTGCAGCTGGTCGTCGGCCTGTCGTTCCTCGGCTTCGCGTGGTGGACGCTTCGAGGTGACACACTCGACGAGGACGACACGGCCGTCCGTGCGGCGGGTATGGGGGCGTTCGGCGTGGTCGCGGTGGCGTTCTTCATCTCCGAGATCGGCGACAAGACCCAGCTGGCCACGGTCTCGATTGCCGGAAACGACCCCTCGTTCGCCGGTGTGTGGCTTGGCTCGACAGCCGGCATGGTACTGGCCGATGCGCTGGCGATCGGCTTGGGGCTGGTCGCCGGCCGTAACCTGCCGGAGCGTGCGATCGCCCGAGTGGCCGCCGCGCTCTTCCTCATCGTCGGTGTCGTGACCATCGCCGCTGCGCTGCTCTGATCCGGGACCGTGACACGGGACGCGGCGCGGCGTTGTTAGAATGCCCGCGGCGCCCGACCACCGCGCGCGCCCGTCGAGGGAGGCCACATGCCCCAGTTGCACGTCAACGGCGAGGCCCGCGAGGCGCCGCAGGGCATCCGCAACCTGCTCTCCTATCTCCGCTTCGACCTCGGGTTGACCGGGACGAAGTACGGATGCGGCGAGGGGCTATGCGGCGCGTGCACCGTGCTCGTGGACGGCCAGCCGTTGCGTTCGTGCATGACCACCGTCGGCGCCGTCGCCGGCGGCCGCGTCACCACCATCGAGGGGCTCGCGGACAACGGGGACCTGCACCCGGTGCAGCGGGCCTTCGTCGAAGAGTCCGCGATGCAGTGTGGGTACTGCATCCCCGGCTTCATCATGGGCACCGTCGGACTGCTCAACCGCGAGGCACACCCCTCGCGGGAGCAGATACGCGAGGCGCTGGCGGACCACATGTGCCGCTGTGGTACGTACCAGCGCATCCAGCGCGCGGTCGAGCACGTGGCAGGCTCCGGCGTGGCCACCCAAGGAGGCTCATGATGACGGCCGAGACCCAGGGCACGCTCGCGCAGGCGGCCCAGGCCGGGCTCGCCATCGTCGGCGAGGTCTCCGTCGGCTTCCCCGCCAATCGCAGCGGCTACGGCCAGTCGACCTACGGCAACACGCAGCCCCAGACCGAGGAGGCCACGTGGCTGCGCGTCCACCCGGACGGCACTGCCACGGCCTTCGCCGGCAAGGTCGAGTACGGCCAGGGCATCCGCACCGGACTCGCCATCGAGGTCGCCGACGAACTACGTCTGCCCCTCGAGGCGCTCGATGTGGTGCTCGGCGACACAGACCGCGTGCCGTGGGACATGGGGACTTTCGGCAGCCAGTCCACGGCGCGCGTCGGCCTGCAACTGCGGCGCGCGGCCGCCACCGCGCGCGAGACGCTGCTGCGCCTCGCCGCCGACCGCCTCGACCTGACCCTGGACGAGCTGGTGTGCGCCGATGGCCGCGTCACCTCGAAGAGCGACCCCACGCGCGGCCTCTCATATGCCGATCTGCTGCAGGGCCAGTCGCTCGTCGAGCCGATCGCGGAGGAGCCCGCGCTGACCTCCATCGAGGACTTCACGGTCATGGGCCGTGACGAACAGCGCATCGACGCGGTCGCGCGTGTGACCGGCCGCGCCGTCTACTCCCAGGACGTACAGGTCGACGGCATGCTCTTCGCGCACGTCCTGCGCCCGCCCTCGTTCGGTGCGCAGCTCGAGGCATTCGACGCGAGCGTCGCGGAGCAGATGCCTGGCGTCGTGCAGGTCGCCCGTGAGGGCAACCTGCTGGCCGTGCTCGCCGAGAGCGACGAGGCCGGCGAACTCGCCGCGCGCGTGGTGCAGGCCGAGTGGAGCGAGCAGCCCGGGCAACCCTCGCGCTGGGATATGCCCGCCCTGCTGCTCGACTCCGGCGCCGAGGACTTCACGATGCAGGAGGCGGGCGACCTGGATGCCGGCTTCGCCGCCGCCGATGAGGTCCTGGAGTCGACCTACTACATCCCGTACATCACTAACGCGCCCATGGAACCTCGAGCGGCGGTGGCCCGCTGGGACGGCGGGCGCCTCGAGGTGTGGGCGGGCACTCAGCGGCCGTTCGGCATCCGCTCCGAGCTGGCACAGCTGTTCGAGTTGGACGAAGCCGAGGTGCGCGTGATTGCTCCTGAGATCGGTGGCGGCTTCGGTGGCAAGTCCATCTACGCGCCCGCCGCCGAGGCCGCCCGGCTCGCGCGCATCGCCGGCCGGCCGGTGCGCGTCGCCTACTCGCGCATCGAGGAGCACACGTGGGCGACGTTCCGCCCGGCGGCGCTGATCCGGGTGAAGAGCGGCTTCAAACGGGACGGCACGCTCACGGCGTGGGAGTTTCGCGCGTATCACGCGGGCGAACGCGTGAACATCGGCCGGCGCGGGTCCGAGACGCCCTACGACGTACCGAACGTGCAGGTCAGCGTCGCGCGGTCCGACTCGCCGCTGCGCTCCGGCTCCTACCGCTCGCTGGGCGGCGCGCCCAACCACTTCGCGCGCGAGGTGCACATGGACGAGATCGCCGAACGCACCGGTCTCGACCCTCTCGAGGTGCGGCTGCGCAACCTCACCCACCCGCGTTTCCGTCGCGTACTGGAGACCACCGCCGAGCGCTTCGGCTGGGGCAACCCGCTGCCAGAGGGCCACGGCCAGGGCATCGCGATCGGCCTCGATGTCGGCTCCTACTGCGCCACCGCCGTCGAGGTGCGCGCGCGGGGTTCCGAGGTGCGCGTGGAGCGCGTGGAAGTGGCAGCCGACTGCGGGCTGATCGTGAACCCGGAGGGCGCACGCAACCAGATGGAGGGCTCCGTGGTGATGGGCCTGGGCACCGCGCTCTACGAGGCCATCGACTTCGAGCAAGGGCGCCTGCTCAACGCCGGCTTCGCCCGCTACCGTGTCCCTCGCATCGTGGACGCGCCGCGCATCAACACCACCTTCACCGGCGACCCCGACACCCCCTCGACGGGCGCGGGCGAGCCGGCCATCGTCCCGATCGCACCGGCCATCTCAGGCGCGGTCTTCGACGCCACGGGGGAACGGCACCAGGAGCTGCCGATCCTGCGGCACCGGTAGTCCAAGGCAAGGCCGCGGCGCGCGCCGCTCCCGCTGGACTCCGCACCACCAGAGCACCCGCTCGCCCTGAGCTCGTCGAAGGGTCGCCCGCAGGGCGACGGGTGCGGCCGCCCGCGAGCTAAGAGCCGCGGCGCCCGTCCTTTGACGGGCTCAGGATGAACGGAGCGCGCGCCGCTCACGGCTTCGGGGTGCCGGGTGCCGGAAGTTCAGCAGACCAGGCGTAGTCAGCCAGCCGTGACCGGCTCGCCGGGCAGCGATGCGGCCCACGTGGCTGCTCGGTCGCGCGACTCCGTCAATGGGCTCAGCGCCAGCCAGCCGGGGAACTCGCGCGCCAGCCGTCGAGGTCCGTCGACGGAGATGGCGCCCCGGCGGACGGCCTCCGCGATGGTGAAGTCGCCGATCCAGGCGCGCGTGAACGTCTCGACATCGGTCGTGACCGTCAGGTCCACCTCGTAGCCCGGGTCGGTGAGGCACAGGTCGGCGCTCGGCGCCTCCAGCACCAGCCACCAGTAGCGGCGTGCGTGCTTCACGTCCGCGAAGTCGAACATCAGCACCGTGCGCCCGGCCGGGATCCTGTCCTGGTGGATGCGGCGTTGCACGTCCCACATCACGATGGCCGGGTCGTGCTCGCCCGGCTCGATCTCGTGCATCACCCACCGGCGGCCCCAGTACCCCAGGTACTCGACGACCGGCCGCAGCTCCTCGCCGGCCTGGGTGAGGAAGTAGCCACCGTCGCGACGCTCGACGACGCCCGCTCGCTCGAGCGCCTTCAGGCGGCTCGAAAGCAGCGACGGCGACATCACCGGCAGCGCCCGGCGCAGCTCGTTGAAGCGATGCGCTCCCCCCAGCAGCTCGCGCAGCAAGAGCGGCGTCCACCGCTCGGCCACCACCTCGGCGGCCTTCGACACGGGGCAGAACTGACCGTATCCGCTCATGCGAAACAACGTAGGTCATCCGCGGGTGCGTGCCTAGTACAGATCCCGCACTGGTCGCGGCCGCGGGATGGGAGCATGCTCACCGTCCATTCATGACGGCCCTTCGGAGGCTACGCAATGACCACGATCGAGCAGCCCGCGACTGACACACCCGCACGCACCCGCGCCGACTGGCTGGCCGTCGTCGAGGAGATCGGCCCCGGCTTCGCCGCCGGCGCCGGCAAGCGCGACGACGCAGACCAGTTCGTGGCGGACCACTACCCCGTGCTCAAGGAACGCGGCATCATCTCCGCGCTCGTCCCGGCGGACCTCGGTGGTGGGGGCGCGAGCCACTCCACCATGGGCGCTATCATCCGCCGCCTCGGCTACTACGACCCCTCGACGGCGCTCGCGCTGTCGATGCATCAGCACCTCGTCGGGTTCCAGGCCTTCAACCACCGCAACGGACGGCCGGCGCCGGTGCTCCCACGCGTGGCCGCCGAGCGGCTCGTGCTCGTGAGCACGGGCGCCCGCGACTGGCTGGAGTCCAACGGCTCGATGACCCGCGTCGAGGGTGGCTTCCACGTCTCCGCGCGCAAGGCGTTCGCCAGCGGCAGCCCCGCCGGCAACGTGCTGGTGACGAGCGCGCCCTACGAGGACCCGGAGGCCGGCTGGCAGGTGCTGCACTTCGCCGTGCCGATGAGCGCCCCGGGCGTCAGCCTGGGCTCGGACTGGCAGGTCCACGGCATGCGCAGCACCGGCTCCCAGTCCGTCCTGCTGGAGGACGTCTTCGTGCCGGACGCCGCCGTCTCGCTGCGCCGTCCCCGGGGCGAGTACCACGGGGTCTGGGACGTGATCATCACCGTCGCCCTGCCGCTCATCGCCGGCGCCTACGTCGGCATCGCGGACCGCGCATCCGAGGTCGCGCTCGGCCTGCTCAAGGACGGCGGCCGTGACCCCGTGGTGCAGATGACCGTGGGCGAGATGCGCAGCGCGCTCGTGCTGGCCCGCAACGCGCACGACCGCATGCTGGCGCTCGCCAACGACCTCGACTTCACGCCGTCGCTCGAACTGACGGACGAGATACTGGTGCTGAAGACGCATGCCGTCGCCAGCGCCCGCACCACGGTCGAGCGGGCCATCGAGGCGGTGGGTGGCCGCGGCTACTACCGCAACGCGGGGCTGGAGCGACTGCTCCGCGACGTCCGAGCGGGCGACTACCACCCGCTGCCGGCAAAGCAGCAGGTCCGGTTCTCCGGCCGCGCGGCCCTCGCCCTGCCGCCGATCGAGGTGCCAGCACCGTAGGGAGCGCTGCACGATCGGTAGCACCCGCTCGCCCTGAGCCCGTCGAAGGGCTGGCCGAAGGGCGACGGGTGAGGGCCTACGTCCGCCGGTTCGCCACCCCGCACACCGTGGCGCGGCCCACCGCGCCGCGGCGGTCGTACAGCGTGCACTCCGCCACCGCGACCCCCTCCGAAGCCTGGTGGCTCGCCACCTCGAAGCCCGTCCACTCGTCGACGGGCATGCGGTGGAGGTACAGCGTCAGGTCCGCGTTCACGTAGTTGAGCCCCGCGTCGCCCGAGTTGGCGAAGGGGTTCGCGAAGTCCGCCTGCTGCGCCAAGGACACGAACTTCGAGGTCTCAACGCCCTCGATCAGGTCGAGCGTCTCCCGCAGCCAGGCGCGCTTCGGCGCCAGCGTGCCGAGACCGCCGCTGATGTTGCGCGTCTCCCACTGCGGCAGCCAGTCCGCCGGCCGGCCCTCGAAGACCGGCGGGGCGACTTCCTCCGGCGGCGGCGCGTCCCAGTCCGGGGGCGACCACACGTTGCCCTCCGGCTCGTCCGCGCGCTTCAGCATGACCACGCTACCCCGCGCCACCGGCGTGCCGTCCGAGTTGATGACGCCGTCCACCACGCGGATGCGGTTGCCCTCGCGCGCGGCTTCCACCTCGATGGCCAGCGGGGCAAAGGGGGCGACACGGAACATGTCGCAGGTGAGGCGCGAGAACTGGAAGTCCGCGTCGCCGTAGCGCTGCTCCACCTCGTGCGCGATCAGCCCGGCCAGGACGCGCCCGTGCAGCGTCTCCCGGTTCCACGGCCCGCGCGCGCGGTCGCCCGGCACATAGCGGTCGCCGTCGCGGCGCAGGAACGCTTCACGGGCCATCGGCACCTCCTCGAGGCGTGCGGTCGGTAGGTCAGGATGTCATCGAGCGTACCGGCGACCGAGGTTGCGGTGAAGCGCACGAGGGGTGCGAGGTGCTAGCAGACGCCGCCGTGACCAAGCTCGAAGCCGACGGCGGAGTAGCGGTAGTCCGGGGTCCAGAAGTTGTCGGCTACGAAGGGAAGCACGACGACGTACTCGAGAGTCTCAGGATCAACCAGGCGTTCGGCGCCGAACGAGCCACGGGCGATTAGCCCATCCGGTGTGAACTCCGCCCAGAGTCGTTCGTCGAGATCGAATAGCGCGCCTGTCTCGCGGTCGTACAGGCGTGTCACCGCATCGCCGTCGATGTTGCAGGCGCGGTCCGTCCACATCACGTGTTCTTCGCTCGCGTCGAACGGCGAGTTCGGATAGGACGGGTACGCCGTCGCGATGAAGGTCGCCTCGCCGGTGTCCGGGTCCACCTCGAAGATGTTGGAGGTGTGCGACCACCAGCCGTGCGGGCCCTCGGCCGGCTCGATACGCGTCGAGGGCTCGGAGACCGTCGCCAGGACGAGCGCGCCATCCGGCGCGAGCACGGCTCGATAGGCATCGAACTCCCGCGTGTCGCCGGTGGCGAGGTTGGTCAGCTGGTACGTGCGTCGCCAGAAGTCTTCGAACCGTACTAGCTCCTCGAGTCGATAGCCGGCCTCCTCGATCGGGCGCTGCACCGGGTTGAGGTTGACGATCGTTGGCTCCGTCGGCTCATGCTCCCCGGTCGCCACATCGACCAGCACCAGTTCATTCCCAACCTCGTAAGCAACGATGGTCTCGTCGTCTACCCATCGGATCGCGCGCGCCCGCCCCAGCCATCGCTCGTCGCCGGTGCCCAGGTCTAGGAGCCGCAACTCCCCGACCTCGTAGGGCTCGCTCCCGGCGACCCACGCCAGCATCGAGCCGTCCGGGGAGAAGCGCGGCATGCCGCCCTCACCAAGGTTGCGCTCCGTCATCGTCAGCGTGTCGTACAGCACCACCTCACGCGACTCGCGGTCGTACGGCTCGAACGGCGACGGTGGCGCCGGCTGCACCGCGCGCACCTCCGAGGGTGGCGACGGGCGCTCCTCGGTGAACCACCCCTCGATGTCGCCTCGGAGCAGCGGCGGTTCCGGCGTGCCGGTCGGCGTCGGCTTCTCGGTCGGATCGACCGGGGGCGTCGGCTCCACGGACGGCGTTGCCATCGCCGTCCCAGTCACGGTCGCCGGCGACGTCGCGGTCTCCGTGGCCGGCGCCTCCCCGCCGCCGTTTGACATCGAGGCTGCGCCGGCGATGGCGAGCGCGCCGAGCACGGCGACCGCAGCCACCGCGACGGCCGGACCGGCGCCGGACACGCCTCGACCGAGCCAGCCGAGTGGAAAGCCCGCCACCAGGCGACCGAGGGCGGAGCGGCTGGCGGGCGCCGGCTCGCCTCGCCACGCGGCCAGCGCGTTGCGGTCGGGCAGCTCGAGCTTGGCGAGCATGCTGGAGACGTGCGTGCGGACGGTGTTGATGCTGACGCCCAGCCGCTCCGCGATCTCGGCGTTCGGCAGGCCCTCGCGAAGCTGCTCCAACACGCGCCACTCGGCCGGTGTCAGCACATCGGGGTGTGGCGGGCGGCCTCGGGCGTGGCGACGCGGGAACCAGTCCATACGCCGAGGATAGGCCGGGGCCGCGGCGAATTACCTCATCCGGTGGTACGCCGCCGGTAGACTCGGTGCGCGCTTCAGTTTGAACACGGTGCCCCGAGCCACGCGCGTGCCGTCCGGCGTGGTTGCGCCGTCCACCAGGCCTCGGCGACCGCCCGGCCATCGAAGGCTCTACGCCACCTCCTGGCTCGGCCGCTCCCGCGCGAACTCGATCAGGTGGCGCGGATGGCCATCGAGGTCCTTCACGGCGAAGACCTTGCCGAACGGTTGCTCGGCGAGCGGCGCGACGACCTCAGCGTGTTGCGACATCTCGCGGAACGCCGCCTCGGCGTCCTCGACGGCCCAGTACAACTCGGTCTCGCCACCGCCGGCGGGCTCGTCGCCGGCGATGGCGAAGCTCGCGAACTGGACGAACGTCGGGTGCTCGCGCTCGACCTCGAGGCCGAGCACATCGACGTAGAACCGCTTCGCCGCCTCGATGTCCGTGACGTAGTCGAGGGCGAAGGCGAAGCGGGGTGTGCCGGGCATCGTGGCACTCCTCTCGATGTGTTGAGGGTTGAGCGGAGCACCTCGGCTGGCGCGCGTCGGGGTGCTCCGCCCGCGTGGCTAGTCCGGACGGAACTCGAGCAGTTGCAGGTAGTTGCCGTCCGGGTCGAGGAAGGTCGAGAACACGCCGCCCCAGTACTCGCGGCCTTCCTCGCGGATGAAGGGGACGCCCTGGTCCTTGAGCCGCTGCTGCTCGGACTTCAGGTCGGACACCGAGAAGTTGATGAGCACCCGCTGCGGCTCCTTCGTCGGGCCGCGCGTCTCGCTGTGATCAGCGATGTAGATCAGCGCGCCGCCGGGCGCCGTGCGGAACCCGCCGCCCTCCTCTTCGGGGACGGGCGTGAGCCCGATGACGTCCCGGTAGAACGCCTCCAGGCGTTCCGGGTGCTCGCTGGTGAGGTTGATGTTGAACGAGGTGACCTGCATCCGATGCTCCCTTCACTGCATTTCTGCGACAGTAGACGCGACAGTAGAAGGGCCCCGTGACAACGGGGTGTCAGTAGCGATCGAGGCAGCACCGGCCGTCCTCGGGGGCCACTGGTAGACCCGTGACATCGCCTCCACTTCCTCGCGCAACCGCTCCACGAGGTCCGGCGGTGACAACACGCGCGCGGCGCCGCCCCAGCGCAGGATCCACGGCAGCAACTGGCGAAGGTCCGGCGTGCGGACCACGAACACCGAGCCGGACTCCGCCGGCTCTTCGCGCACGAAGCCCCACACCGTCTGCCCGCGCGCCCACGGCACGGCGCGGGCATCGATCCACACGCGGACCTCGATGACCGGCTCGTCGCGCTCCTGGCGCACCATCGAGGTGGCGCGCCGCTCGACGCGCTCCGGCAGCACCTCCGCGTGCTGGATCCGCGAGGTGCGGAAGACACGGCCGCCCTGCCGCAGCCGGCAGTACCCGACGAGATACCAGTCCTCGCCGTAGAAGAGGTGGTAGGGCTCCACCTCGCGCTCCGTCACCTCATCGCTGCCGAAGGCGTGGTAGCGGATGCGCAGCACGCGGTCGTCCAGCACCGAGCGCAGCACGTCCGGCAGCCACGGGGACGGCGCCTCGCGCTCGTCCGACGCGACCGAGATGCGCTCGCGCCACCGTTCGACCTCCAGGCGCGTCGCGTCGTCGAGCGCCGCCTCCACCTTCGCCGCACCCGAGCGTGCGGCGGTGCGCTGGTCCGCGGTGCCCAGGGGCGGCGCCAGTTCGGCGCCGAGCAGCAGCTGCGTCGCCTCCTCGACCGTGAACGCGATCGGCGGGAGGCGGTAGCCGGCCACCACCCGGTACCCCTCGCCGGCCATCGCCGCCACGGGCACCCCGGCCGCACACAGCGCATCGATGTCACGGTAGATGGTGCGCACCGAGCACTCGCACGCCTCGGCCAGTTCATGCGCAGTGACCGCGCGCTCCTCGCGAAGCCGCATCAAGATCAGCAGCCGGCGGTCCATCTGTTTCACAGCGATCGAGGATAGACGGGCGGTGCGAGGGCGTGGAAGGTGGGTGGCGCGGCCTTAGCACGGCCGCGACCTGAGCAAGGACCGCGGCTGTCCCGCCGACCGCACGGGCTGGCTCCGACGAGTTGTTACGCGCCCATTGCGCATGCGCCGAACGCCGCGGAATCAGACTCTCGCGATAAACTCACCGTCTGGACGGAGCGGGCGGCATCATGACACGCACCATTGGTGAGATAATAGACTGGCTAGATGATCTAGCTTCACGCGTCACCGACGATGACGATCGACGAGCACTGGCCGAGGCGATGGTTTGTGCACGGGCCGGGGCCAAAAGAGCGGCATTTGTCATGAGCTGGATTGGCGCGGCGGAGAGCATTCGTCGCCGCTTGGCCGTTCTGAGCCGCACCGACGCTGAGGCCGGGCATCTTCTGAAGGAGATTGAGAAGGCGGAGACTGAACGATACGCGGTGGACCAGCGACTTTTGGACGCTGCTCATCGCGTCGGGATGATTAGCGCCCCCGAGAAGGTGCGGCTCGAGCAGGTCTTATCGAGCAGGCACATATACGCCCATCCGACCAATGAAGCTCCGAGCGAGCCAGTATTAGCCGCGGCGATGACCGAGGTCGTAGACATCGTCCTAGCGCGACCAGTCTATCTCCGCCACCGCTACATACGAGATACGGTCGATGCAATTCTGACTCGGATCGCATTCATGGACGACGATCGGCCCATCGTACGCAGCCGAGCCAACTCAATCTTCAATCGAATCGATCCTACGCTGCATTCGTACTTCATGTCGGTGCTTGTCCAAAAGGCAGAGGACGTACGTCAGGATGAGACTACCGAGCAGACGTGGGTTTCCCGGCGAGTGGGTTGGTTCCTCTACGCGTACGGTGAGCGACTCGACGAGTCCGCCGTCACGGCGCTCCCAGCTGGACAACTCCTGGCTGAGTGTCCAGCTGCCGCGAGCGAGCTCCTAGCCCTGCCGTCAATCATCGCCCACTTGAGCGAGGAGGACCGGGACACGGTCGTCGGCGAGATCTGTCAGCGCGCACCGCGGTCTGCGGTTCATCTCGCTCGGCTCGTTGAGTTGCGAGCTCACGGAATAGCCACAGAGCGAGAGCGCGAGCGGTTCCAACAGACGCTAAATGCCTCCACGGTTCCGCACCTGGCGCGGTCCGAGGTGCCGTTTGCGGAAATCGCACCTCGCATTGTCGAGCGGCTGAAGGTGTACAGTTGGTATTCCCAGAATCCAGCGGCAGAGGTGCTACTGCGAGCAGGTCCCGACAGTGTCCGCGAGCTAGATCCGGCTGTTCAGGAGGCCCTCGGGCGGAACGTTCTACAGGCAGCGGACGGTGCTTCGCGCGGGGCTCACGCCGTGCTAACCGCAGCGGCCGGCAGGCCCTGGCCCAGTGCCTTTGTGACTGGCCTCCTGCTTGAGTGCTTCGTTAATGAGGCTCAATCCTTTCGTCTCAAGACATCTCGCTACCCGGACACAATCAAAGCCCTCGACCAACTAGAACGGGGGACGTTGATCCAAGTCCTTGGAGATGTTGCGACAGCCATAGCCGCATCATATTGGCTTGGGCCGCCGGATGAGGAAGCGACACGCGCGGCTGCCTCCGTACTCCTCGAACGGTTCGGCGATGACGCCGATTCCCTGATTGACGCACTCACGTCTGTTCGCGAGCTACCGTTCTGAGATTCGCCTATTCTGCCTGCGTGCGTTCATGTCAACTAGGCGTCGCGACTTCCGAGAACGAGAGACTCGAGCTTGGCCGGCTGTGCTTGCTGGACTCCTCGCCCACGCCGACCTCTCCCACCCCGCACGCTCGTCCCCCGCGTCCCTGCGCAAAGCCCCGCACCACACCCTGTGTTGCCGCCCCGTGGCGGGGCGCTCTAGGCTGGTCGCACCTTCCGGCGCGGACCGACGCCTGTGTCCGGGTGCCCCCGATTGGAGTGACCGTGGCTGACGGTTGGAAGATCGACACGCTGGACAACGGGCTGAGGGTGCTCACCACCTCGATCCCCACCGCGCAGTCGGCGGCCGTCGCCTTCTTTGCCGGGGTCGGGTCGCGCGACGAGCAGCCGAAGACCAACGGCCTGTCGCACTACATCGAGCACATGCTGTTCAAGGGCACGGCCACCCGGCCGGACGCCGCCCAGATCTCGGAGGCCATCGAGGGCGCGGGCGGCAGCCTCAACGCCTACACGACCAAAGAGCTGACCTGCTACTGGAACAACCTCCCCTTCGAACGCGCCGAGACGGGCATCGAGGTGCTGGCGGACATGATCCAGCACAGCCTGATCGAGCCCGAGGAGCTGGAGCGCGAGCGCACCGTGGTGCAGCAGGAGATCCGCCGTGCCCACGACTCGCCGGGCCAGTTCGTCGGGGAACTGCTCGGCAGGGCGATCTACGGGGACCAGCCCATCGGCTGGCCGGTCGCCGGCTCGCTGGAGACCGTGGGCGAGATACAGCGCGACGACTTCATGGAGCACATGGCCGGCTTCTACCGCGCGGGCAACACCGTGCTCTCGGTCGCTGGCAACATCGAGCACGCCCAGGTCGTCGAGTGGGCGGCGCGCTACTTCACCGACCTCCCGGGGGGCGACGCGCCGGAGGCGGCCTCCTCGCGGTGGGGGCTCCCCGAGGAGCACCTCCAGATCGCGGAGCGCGAGCTGGAGCAGACGAACCTCGCCCTCTCGATGCAGGCGATCGCCCGCCGCGACCCGGACCGCTACGCGCTCGACATCATGAACACCGCGCTGGGCCGCGGCATGTCGTCCCGCCTGTTCAAGGAGGTACGCGAGCGTCGAGGGCTGGCGTACTCCGTCTCCTCGGGCGCCGCGCGCTACCAGGACATCGGCACGATGACGGTGAGCGCCGGCGTGACGCGCGAGCACCAGGAGGAGGCGCTCCGGGTGATCCTCGCGGAGCTGCGCAAGCTCGTCGACGAACCGATGGGCGAAGCCGAGTTGCAGCGCACGAAGGACTACGCCGTCGGCAGCTTCCGGCTCTCCCTCGAGACGCCCATGGCCCTCGGCCAGCGCTGGGGCAACCAGCTGTTGCAGGACGGCGAGATCGAACCGCCGGACGTAACGGTCGAGCGGCTGCGCGCCGTGACAGCGGAGGACATCCAGCGCGTCGCGCAGCGCGTCATCGGCCCGGGCGCCTACGCGCTCGCGGTCGTCGGCCCCTCCGCCTCCGCCGACCGCCTCGACGCCATCCTGGCGGGAGCGGCGTAGCGACCGAGGATAGGCGGGCGGGCGCGAGCCGAAGCGGAGGGGCGGGGGTGCGCTACATCTCAACGAAGCCAAGCACCTGGAAGTCGACGCCCGTCGCGACCGGTAGTCCGCCGACTCGCATCTGGATGCTACCGGCCGTCCACCCACAATCGCGGTCCGCGTATCCCCACGGTGGACCGGCGCCGGCGGCGCCACGGGACGGGGGCGAGGCAAGCGGCTGGCCATTGCCACCCATCTCCTCTTCGCCACAGGCGTACGAGACGGTGCGGTCGCCATACCACTCGCGCAGCGCGTCGAGGCGAGACATGGTGCTCTCGTCCCCGCGCTCCAGGTCGAGCAGCCGCCACTCGACCGGCGCGTCGAGGATGGCCTGTTCCACCTCCATCGGGAGACAGCCGGTCCCGGCCTCAAGGCCGTTGAGCGCTGCCAACAAGCCGTCGTCCGGGAGGTGGACACTGTAGAGCATAGATGCCCCGTCCGGTGCGAACTCCGGCGGGCCGAGCAGCGGGCTGCCTGCCTCGACCGTCCGGACGACCTGCCCGTCCTCGCCGACCAGGTGTATCGCCGTCGCACCGGCGGGCCCCGCGAGTCCACACTCAGTCCAGAGCCGGCCCTCCATCCTCGCCTCGACCGTCCGGCCGTCGGGTAGCGGTGCCGACTCGAGCACCTCGACGGCGCCGTCCATGCTCAGCACCGCGGTGCCACCAGGGCTGTGGCCGTACGTCCAGCCCGAGATCAGCAGCGACGACTCGTCGAGCCAACGGTCCGGTCCGGGGTGTCCTACGAGCCCGTCCCAACGCAGGTCG
Source organism: Dehalococcoidia bacterium (assembly GCA_009379925.1). Taxonomy (GTDB): domain Bacteria; phylum Chloroflexota; class Dehalococcoidia; order UBA2979; family UBA2979; genus WHSU01. Next base: position 67,912 of record WHSU01000003.1, read on the forward strand.
TCGGCGCGGACGGACAACAACTCGTCGCCTGTGCTCGCATCGATGACCCGCACGCCACCTTCCGCTCCGCCCTCGCCGATCGCGAGGTACCGGCCATCCCGGGACGGCGCCATGCGCTCAACGTGCCGGTCGTGCTCGGCGTACAGCTCCACGCCGTCGCTGCCATCGAGGGCGTAGGACCAGACTGTGCTTCCGAACGAGACGACGACGCGATGGCCCGCCAACTGCGTGAACAACACCTGCCGCGCCGCGACAATGAACGAAGAGACGAGTCTCCCGCTCCCGAGATCGAAAACCTCGATGCTGGAGCGTCGCGGCTCCGGTGACGGAGCGGGCAGCTCAGGCTGCGCGTACACAACGAGCGGGCCAGTCGCTCCAGCCGGCAGCCCGTCGACCAGCCCGACACCGGGGAACCCGGCTGGGGGCGCTTCCACGGGGAACCCGTCTGGCGGCCGGGTCGGCGTGGGACTCGGCGGTTCTGCGCTCTGAGTAGCCGACGGCGTCGGTGGGGTTGGCGGGGCGCCGCCGTCCGAGCCGCCCACGACCGTGTTGAGGGAGACGATCGTGACCAGGGAGAGCGCCGCGAGTCCACCAACCACGGCTGCCTTCCCCAGCCGGGGCGCTCCGGTCCGGCTCCCGAGCCATCCGAGTGGCCCGGCGAGGCCGAGGCGTCCGACCGCACTCCGTGAGGCGGGCGCCGGTTCACCTCGCCACTCCGCCAGTTCTCTGCGATCAGCAAGGTCGAGCTTCGACAGGATGCTCGACACCTGCGTCTTCACGGTATGGACGGAGACGCCCAGGACTACGGCAATCTCCGGGTTGGTGCGTCCGGCCCGGACCTGTTCGAGCACCCGCCACTCAGCCGGCGTCAGGATGTCGGGGTGCGGCGGGCGGCCGGTGCGATGGCGGAAGTAGGTCGGCATGCGCTCGAACCTATCAGCGAAGGTTCCGGGTTTCATCACCCGGTCCGGGTCCTCCACTGGCTGCTATCTGCCATGCTGTGCTGCCGATGGGACCCTTCCCTAGCCGCGGAGCGACATGGCCGGCCTCGACACCCTCCCCGACGCGCCCGCGATCGCCCGCATCGTCGCCGCGTGCGGCCTCGAGCCGCACGACCTGCGTGTCCTCGGGCAGGGCGTCACCGCCATCGCCTGGCGCGTTGAGACGGACGAGGGCGCCGTGGTGGTGCGTGTCGAGCTGCCGGAGCGGCCGCTGTCAACGGCCAACGCGCCCGCGCGTTTCGACGCGCAGGCGGCGGCCGTCCTCCGTCTCCGCGCCCTCGACGAGCGCGTCCCGCGGCACATCGCAACCGACCGCAGCATCGAGGCAGACCCGCTGGCGGGCCGCTGGCACTGGTCCGTGGACAGCTACGCCTCGGGCACCTCGTTCACGGAGGCCGGCTCCCCGCCCGAGGTCGCACGCGACCTCGGCGGCTTGCTCGCGGCTTTACACGCCCTGCCCGTCGAGGGCTTCGGGATGCTGGAGGACCGCAGCGAGGTGCTGCGCGGCGGCGAGTCCGGCATGACCGACGGGTTGCTATCGAGGTGGGCAACACTCTGGCCCTTCGACGGCTCGCCGCTCATCGCCCATCCCGTCGCCCGCCTCGCCCCGCAACACCTCGAGGCTCTCGCCCGCATGCGCGACCCCCTGCTCCGCTACCTCGCCGTGCCAGTCGCGGCCGTATGCCACGGCGACCTGCACGGCGAGCACATCCTCGTCGAAGATGGGCGGCTCGCCCACGTCATCGACTTCGGCGACGCCTACGTCGCGCATCCCTCGTGGGACCTCGCGTCGTTCGCGCACCACAACGGGTGGGCGCTGACGGAGGCGCTCATCGAGGGCTACGAGCCCAAGCGCATCCTCCGCGAGGTGCGCCTGGCCGAAGCGCAGCAACTCGCGGTGGCGCTGGCGCTGCAGAAGGTCGTCAAGTTCCACACCCGAGACGAGCGGCGGCTCGCCCGCATGCTCACCTTCCTCGAGGAGACACTGCCCCTTGCTCTAGCGACCGTGCGGTAGGCTCCTCCGGCGCCCGCAGGGACCGCTGGCGGTACTCCGTCCGCCGCTCACGCTGAGCCCGTCGAAGCGCGAGCGGCTCCGGCGGGAAGTCCGCCCACCCTTCGACAGGCTCAGGGTGAGCGGATTGCTAGTTCCGGACTCCCCTCGCCCGCAGCGTGGGAGAGGGGTTGCCTGCCGGGTATCCCGGCGCATTGGACAGGGTGAGGGGCCATGCCGCACATCGAGACGCCCGAGGGCATCCGCATCCGCTACGACGAACGCGGGCCGCGCGACGCACGGCCGCTGGTGCTGGCGCACGGCTTCGGCGTGAGCCTGGAGATGTGGCTGCCGCAGACCCGCGCGCTGGCCGAGGACTACCGGCTGATCACGTGGGACGCCCGCGGCCACGGCGGCTCCTCGGCGCCGGCGGCCGTCGAGGACTACACGATGCCGGCGCTGGCCCGCGACCTGCGCGGGCTGCTCGAGGCCCTCGACGCGACCGAGGGCGCGGTCATCGGCGGCATGTCGTTCGGCGGGATGATCGCGACGCAATACGCCGTGGACTACCCGGACGGCCTCCACGCCCTCGTGCTCTCCGACACTACCACGCGTGGCGACGCCCCGCCTCGCGCGCGCGGCGACACCGCCGAGGAGTACGCCGGCGACCCGGGCATCGAGGGCGGCCTGCACGCGATGGCGACCCGTCCGGACCTCACGCCACACCTCGGTGAGCTATCGATGCCGGCGCTGGTCATCGTCGGCGAGCACGACGAGATGATCCTGTCCGGCCTCCCGAGGCTGATCGACGGCCTCCCGAGTCGGCGCGTCGTCCGCCTCGAAGGCTGCTTCCACGGCACCTCGGGCCAGCGCCCGGCGGCGTGGAACGATGCCGTGCTGCGCTTCCTCCGCGACGTGGAGGCCGGCGCGCCGCTGGGTGAGGACGAGTGGGTTTAGCGTTCCCGCCGCGTCGCGGTCACGCCCCGCCGGGAACGCGGATGCCCTGCTGCGCGGCGCGGACCGTGCCCGAAATGCGCTTCTCGCGGGTGGCGGCGGTCTTCGCGCTCTTAACCCACCAGAGGAACCCCATCTTCGCCGAACGCGGGTACGCCTCGAAGTTCGAGGCGGCCTCCGGCACGCCGGCAAGCGCGACGGCGAGGTCGTCCGGGACCACGAGGGCTTCGATGTCGTCGAGGACGGTCCAGGAGCCGTTCTGCTTCGCCTCCCGGACCTTCGCGCGCCCGGCCTCGGCCATCAGGCCGGCGCGCTCCAGCTGGGCGACGCGGCGCTTGTTCGTCCCGGCCCAGTTGCTGCCGGGCCGGCGAGGCGAGAAGTACATCATCGAGCGGTCGTCATCGACCCGCCGCCGGGTCCCGTCGATCCATCCGAAGCAAAGGGCTTCCTCCACCTGGTGCTCGTAGTCCAGGTAGTCCGGGTGGTGCTTCTTGTAGGCGACCAACCAGATGCCGCCACTGGAGGCGTGGTTCGCCTGCAGCCATGCCCGCCACTCGGCGCGGCTGTGGAACTCGATCTCGGGCACCTCGCGGCTCACATCGGCTCACCGTCTCGCGCACCGGGATCGTCCGCCGCCAGCGCTCCCGGCGCTCGAAGCGTAGCCGCCGCCTCGATGTCCGCGCTACCGTTTCGGCGTGACGCAGGACACGCCGCTGCTCTTCCCGTACACCACCACCCCGCCGCGCATCGCGGACGAGCTGATCGCCGCGCTGCGGGGCGTCGAGGGCGTGACGGCCATCTCCCTCTTCGGCTCGCTGGCCACCGGGACGCACGACGGCTTCTCGGACATCGACCTGATGGTGGGCTACGAGGGTGGCGCGGACATCGAGTGGGCAGCCTCGGCGGCCATCGACCGTGCGAAGCCCGTCCGGTTCTATCGCGCGTTCTCGGACATGGCGCAGCCCTCGGGCCGCCGCTGGTTCGACGGCGAGTCGCCCTTCCACCACGCCGACGTGTCCTTCCGCCCGATGCCGCTCCACGAGCGCGTCCGGGTCGAGGGTGTCCGCGAGGGGTACCCGGTCACCTCGGTGGAAGTCTTCCGCCGCGAAGCCTGCGCGCCGCAGTCGTCGGGGTCGCCGGGACCCGTCGGCCCGCTGCTCGACATCGGCGACCTCGAACGCGAGGCAGGCGGCGGGGCCTACCTGCTCCTGCGCGCGGCGAAGGAGTACCTTCGAGGGCGCAGCGACGAGCCCGCGTGGGACGAGGCGTACCGCACGTTCCTCGGCCGCGTGCGCGGGGCAACCGTCACCCGCCGCTTCGCCGGCGGGCGGCTGGGCGAGCTGGTACAGGAATGCCTGGAACTCAAGATGGCGATCGACCGCGCGGGGCAGGGTTAGCGTGAGGGACGGGCGATGATCCGCGTGGTGGTGAGCGGCGCCGGACAGATGGGCCGCCTGGTCCTGGAGACCATCGAGGCGCAGGACGACCTCCAGCCCGCCGGCATCATCGAGCCGATGGGCGGCGCGGCAGAGGTGCGCGCGACCAGCGGCACCGTCTACGGCACGCACGCGGACCCCGCCGCGCTGTTCGCCGCCGAGCACCCGGACGTCGTCGTCGACTTCACGAACGCCGCTTTCACGCCTCGGCTGGTCGAGGCCGCGCTGGAGCACGGTGTCCGCCCCGTCATCGGCACCTCCGGGGTCGACGCCGCCACCCTCGAGCGGCTGCGCGCGGGCCTGGCCGAGCGGCGGCTCGGCGGCGTCGTCGCCTCGAACTTCGCCCTCGGCGCGGTGCTGCTCATGCACATGGCCATGCTCGCCTCGAAGTTCTTCGACAGCGCCGAGATCATCGAGCTGCACCACGACCGCAAGGTGGACGCGCCCAGCGGCACCGCCCTCACCACGGCCAGGCTCATGCGCGAAGCCCGAGGCCGCGACTTCGACCACAACATCCCGGACCTCACCCCCCTCGATGGCACTCGCGGCGGAGAACACGGCGGCATCCCCATCCACTCGGTGCGTCTCCCCGGCCTGGTCGCACACCAGGAGGTGCTCTTCGGCGGCACCGGCCAGACCCTCACCCTCCGCCACGACACCACCGGCCGCGACTCGTTCATGCCCGGCGTGCTGCTGGCAGTCCGGGAGGTCATGCACCGCGAAGCGCTGGTCGAGGGGCTAGACGGGCTAATCGGGCTGTAGCCCTCACCGCGACACCAAGCATCCGCTCTCCCTGAGCCCGTCGAAGGGTCGCCCGCAGGGCGACGGATGCGGCTCGACCCCCGGTTAGCCCCCATCGCCCCCGGCCTCTATGCTGGTTTTTCACGCCGTCGCCCATCGAGGGGGCACGGGCATCGCATGACCGCAGTTCGAGGAGTGGGAGCCGTGGAGCCGAAGGTGGCCGTCATCGGGGCGACCGGCGCTGTGGGGGATGTGTTCCTCCGCGTCGCCGAGGAGCGAAACTTCCCGGTGGCCAGGCTCAAGCTCCTGGCGACGGCCCGCTCTGCCGGCCGGCGCCTGACCTTCCGCGGCGAAGAGATCGAGGTGGAAGAGACCTCCGAGGCCGCGCTCGCCGACTCCGACATCGTCTTCTGCTCCGCCACCTCGGAGGCCTCGCGTAAGTGGGGGCCGGTGGTGCGTGAGCGCGGCGGCATCATGATCGACGACGGCTCCGCCTACCGCATGGAGGCGAACGTCCCGCTGGTGGTGCCCGAGGTGAACGGCGACGACCTCGAATGGCACGAGGGCATCGTCTCGATCCCCAACTGCACGACCACCCCCCTGGTGATGGCGCTCGCCGCGATCCGCACCGTGGCCCCTCTGACGCGCGTCACGGCCGCGACGTACCAGGCCGTGTCCGGCTCGGGCGCCGGCGCGGTCCGCGAGCTGGACGCGCAGCTGCGCGCCTACGGCCGCGGCGAGCCGGTCCCCGCCCCCGAGGTGTACCCGCACCAGATCGCGCTGAACGTGCTGCCGCAGGTGGACACCTTCGATGAGGACGGCTTCACGAAGGAGGAGGCGAAGATGCGCAACGAGACGCGCAAGATCCTCCACCAGCCCGACCTCCCCTTCGCCGCCACCTGCGTGCGCGTGCCGACCTTCGTCGGGCACGCCGAGGCGGTACACGTGGAACTGGCGCACGACTTCGACCTCGGCGCCGTCCGCGAGGCCATCGGGCAGCAGGCCGGCCTCGAGCTGATGGACGACCCGGCGAACTCGGTCTACCCCACGCCGCTGAACACGGCCGGCGACGACCGCGCCTTCGTGGGGCGCCTGCGCGTCGACCCGAGCATCGAGCACGGCGTGATCTTCTGGTGCGTCTCGGACAACCTGCGCAAGGGTGCCGCGACGAACGCGATCCAGATCGCCGAGGAGTTGATCCGCCGCGGCAAGCTGTAGCCCGCGTCTCGGTCCTCATCCGTTCGTGGTGAGCCTGTCGAACCACGGACCTCGATGACGGCCCACGGGCGCGGGTGGAACGGCTACAGTGACTGCGACTTGCGGGTGACGGCCCGCGCGTGGGTGCCACCACCAGTATCCGAGGTGTCCCCACCGTTGGAGCCGTCAAGGGAGACTCCAATGACTACCGACTTCGGCCGCCTCCTCACGGCCATGATCACCCCCATGACCCCCGACGGGGACATCGACCACGAAGGCGCCGCCGAACTGGCGCGCCTGCTCATCGCCTCCGGCACGGACGGCATCGTCGCCACCGGCAGCACCGGCGAAGCGCCGGCGCTCTCCTTCGAGGAGAAGCTGGCGGTCTGGCAGACGGTGAAGGCCGCGGTAGGCCCGGACGTCCCGGTGATCGCCGGGGCCACAGACAACAACACGCAGCAGTCCATCGAGCTGGCCCGCGAGGCGGAACGCCTCGGCCTCGACGGCGTGCTGCTCACCGTCCCCGCCTACAACAAGCCGCCCCAGGCCGGCCTCGTGCGGCACTTCACGCAGATAGCGGAGGCGACCGCGCTCCCGTGCCTGCTCTACAACGTGCCCTCGCGCACGGCGCTCAACATGACGGCCGAGACCACGCTGACCCTCGCGGAGGTGCCGAACATCGTCGGCATCAAGGAGGCGAGCGGCGACCTGAAGCAGATCGGCGAGATCATCGAGCGCGCCCCGGACGGCTTCCTGGTCTGGTCCGGCAACGACAGCGACACGCTGCACGTGCTCGGCCTCGGCGGCCACGGGGTGGTCTCGGTGGCCTCGCACGTGGTAGGCGGGCAGATCCGCGAGATGATCGCGCTGCACCTCCAGGGTGCGAACGAGCCGGCCGCCGAGATCTACCGCTCGCTGATGCCCCTGATCGACGCGCTCTTCATCGAGAGCAACCCGATCCCCCTCAAGTTCGCCCTCAACGAACTCGGGGCCCCCGCCGGCACGCTCCGCCTCCCCCTAGTAGAAGCCTCGGAGGAAGCGCAGGCCGTAGTGCGAGAACAACTGGCGGCGACGCGCGTGGACCTACAGGTGGGGGCGCGGGCTTAGGAGGCTGCGGTCTGTCGAGCTGTCGGGCTGCAGATTGGAGCGGGAAGATGGGGCGCTAGGGCGTGCGAACCAGGTAGAGCGTCTCGGCTGAGTTGGAGGCCTCAGCAACGACCCCGACGGCGCTCGTCGGGGACTCCTCTGCCACGTAGTCGTCATACGGGGCGCTATCGAACACGATCTCATCGAGGTGGCGGGCATCCTCGGCCGAGATCAACTCCGCGTCGCAACGCTCGCAGCGCCGGCCAGGAACTTGAAGGACGATGGTCATGCCATCGCGCGGACCGATGCCATAAGCGACCAGTGCCTCGTGAAGCCTGCCGCCACAATGGTGGATAGCATCCCGGTCGGCCATGATTCCCCCTCTTTCACGTCGATACGCCCTCTACAAGTATCGATCGTGGTGGAGTGGAAATGTACCACAGCGTGACGATCAGCGGCGGATTACGCGCTTTGCAGACGAACAAGCCGTACTCGCCCTTGCGCGGATCAGGGGGAACACCAATCGGGGAGAGTTCTGTCTGGGGACTGCAGAAGGCGACCGCGAACTCGGCCTGACGTATCCCAAGCCGTTGGAACTCGCGCAGAGCGCGAACGTCCAACTCGTAGCGGCCCTGTGCAATCAGCTGCTGGACTTGAGAAACGTCCGTAGCCGTGAGCATCGAGCACGCCGCCTAAATCTTGTCCCAGTCTTCCTCGGACAGTTGCAGGTTGTTGAGGACCTCCCGCCTGATGGCGACCTTGAAGCCTGATTCGTTCTCGAACTTCTTGAGCTGCCGCCTCATGATCATGCTCATCACCTTGGCGTGCTCAAGGCTCATCCGCACCACGCCGAGCGGCTCGTGGATCACCTGGCCTGGGTTGCTGGGCACTCCTGGAGAGCGCTGGAAGAGTAGGCTGACGCCGTACGCATTGACAGACATCTGAAATGAGTCAGCGTACTCATCGAAGTCCGGGTCGCCACCCTGAGCGTTCATCGCTTCACCTCGTCGTTCACGGGAGGAATGGGAACCTGGTACGCCGCGACGGCAGTAGCGAGGTGTCCCGGTGGAGATGCGCACCCGCCGCATCAGGTGCGAGGACACATTACAATGGCGTTGCGCACGACGCAAGCGAAATATCAGAGTGATCTACGGGATTCCTAGTTCTGCGCATCCACACTCCGCCGCGCCACCCATTCCTGCCATGACTCCACCGTCCGCGCCCGTGCACGGGCGAAGCCGATGCGGTCGCCGTAGTAGCCGCCGAGGAAGCCCGCGAGCATGCGGCCGCCCACTATCAGGATCGCCGCGTACACGATCGTGGCCGCCAGCAGGTGCTCACGCAGGTAGGGGATGCCGAGCACGATGGCGAGGCCGCCGAGGACGGCGACCAGCAGGCCGAGGTAGGCGAAGCCGTTGACGAAGGTGGACTCGACCTTCCGCTGGACGCGCAGGATCTCCGTGATCTCGTCGGGGACGCGCTCCACGGGGACCCGGCCGCGCTCGGTGTCGTTGCCACAGTGCGGGCAGCTGGCCGTGTCGCGCCCGATGGGCGTGTAGCAATCGCCGCAGAAGCGGCCGCGGTTCGGGGTCTCACCTCGAGACGCGGCGACCAGGTGCTCCTCCAGCCGCTCGCTGAACAGCGGGCAGCCGTCGTCCGGGAGCGTGTCGCGGCGCTCCTCGGCGTCCCGGTGGGTCATCGCCTGCTTCGTCATACCGCTCCCCTTCGCTCCCGCCCGAGCGCGTCCGCCAGCTCCGCCAGCACCCGATGCACGTGCGCCCGCGACCCCGCCGCGCGCCCGGACGTCGAGGGCATCACCCACACCGCGGCGCCCTCCAGCGTGACCGGTTGGCGGCCCCAGCCGTGCGGCCGCCATTGCCCCGGGAAGGCCGCGCCGAACCCTCGCGTGCTGGTGAAGCAGATAGCGCGAGGGCTGGCGTAGGCGACGCGCCGCCGCAGCGACGGCACGGCCGCGCGTAACTCGGCGTCGGTGACCTGCGCCGAGTCCGTCACCACGCGCTTCACCACGTCGGTGAAGCCGATGCCGTAGCGCCCGGGCATAGACAGATCGTCCTCGAAAGCCACGGCGCCGTCTACGAGCGCCGAGGCGGAGAGCGCCGGCCAGAACCCGTTGCCCGGATGAGCGTAGTAGTGCCCCCGCTGCGCCGAGCGCTCGCCGGGGTTGATGCCGATGAACACCAGGTCGAGGCCTGCCCGAAGCAGGTCCGGCAGGGTACGGAGGGGCGGGCTCCCTCCTACTCCCCTCGCCCGCAGCGCGGGAGAGGGGCCGGGGGTGAGGGCCGTCAGTTCGCGGCCCACGAGTAGTCGTGGTGCCCGAGCATCACCCCGAGCGCCAGCACGAAGATCGACGCCACCACCATGATGAACGACACGACGAACGAGGTGCGCCGCACACCCTCGAGCGCCGCGACGTCCCCCTCGCCCGAGACGACGGCGTCACTCAACTGGCGCACGCGGCGGCCGAGGTAGAAGGCGTGGAACAGGATCAGTGCGACCAGCACGGTGAAGAGCGCCATCTTCAGGATGAAGATCGGTCCGAAGCGATAGGCGGTCATGTCCTCGGTGATCTGCTCCGGCACCAGCGAGTAGAACTGGTAAAGCCCGGTCACCAGCAACGCCACGAGCGAAGCCATCGCGATCATGCCGAAACGCGCGCCCACCACGCTGGTCACGTTCCGCCGCAGCCGCTCGTCATCGATGAGCCACGTGGCCGGGGTGACCGCGAAGAACAGCAGCAACTGAGGCCCCACCAGCAGGGCCGCGGCCGTGACGTGGATGATTAACGAGACAGTGTCCAATGGAGCCCTCATCCCTGGAAAGCGGCGCGCTAACCTCACCCTTCCGGCTCCCCTCACCCGCAGCGCGGGAGAGGGGTTGGGGGTGAGGGCTACTGAAGCGCCGCGCCGAACACATCGCGGGTCACGATCGCCTGGCTGCGCTCCGGCCCGACCGAGATCATGTCCACCCGCGCCTCGAGCAGTTGCTCGATGCGCCGGACGTAGTTCCGCGCCTCGGTCGGCAGGTCGCCCAGGTGGCGCACGTCCGTGACGTCCTGCTGCCAGCCCGGCATCTCCTCGTAGACCGGCGTCGCCTTCGATGCGCCCGCCAGCGTCGCCGGCAGCGTCGTCACGCGCTCGCCGTCGACCTCGTAGGCGACGCAGATCTTCAGCCGTTCGAAGGCGGACAGCGAGTCGAGCCGCGTGAGCGCCACCGAGGTGACGCCGTTGAGGCGCGCCGTGTAGCGCGCGAGCACGCCGTCGAACCACCCGACGCGCCGCGCACGGCCGGTGGTCGTGCCGTACTCCGCCGTCCCGGCGACGCCGCCGATGCCTTCGCGCAGCATCTCCATGTCCCCGCCCTCGAGGATCTCGGTCGCCATCGGGCCGTAGCCGACGCGGGTCTGGTAGGACTTGTACACGCCAACCACGCGCTGGATCGCCGTCGGGCCGAGGCCGATGCCGATCGCGCCGCCGGCGGCGACCGAGGCGGGGACGGACGACGTGACGTACGGGTACGTCCCGGTGTCGAGGTCGAGCAGGGAGCCCTGCGCCCCCTCCAGCAGGATCATCTCGCCGCGGGCGTGCGCCTCCTGCACATAGGCGATGGTGTCGGCCACGTACGGGCGCATGCGTTCGCCGTGCTCGGTGTACGTCTCGAAGATCTGGTCGAAGTCGAGTGGCGGCAGGCCGTAGAGCTGCGTGAGGATGCGGTTCTTGTACTCTAGCACCGTGCGCAGCTTCCAGGCGAAGTGCTGCCGGTCCAGCAGGTCCGCCACGCGGATGCCGCTGCGGCCCACCTTGTCGTGGAAGGCCGGCCCCGTCCCGGTGCCCGTGGTGCCGATGGCCAGCTCGCCGCGCAGCGCCTCGTCTGCTTTGTCGATCGCGAGGTGCCACGGCATGATCACGTGCGCGAGCTGGCTGATCATCAGGCCAGCCACGCTCACGCCTCGGTCGCTCAACATCGCGATTTCTTCGAGCAGCTTCGCCGGGTCGATCACGACGCCGTTGCCGATCACGCAGGCCTTGTCCTGCCGGAAGATGCCGGCCGGCACGAGGTGGAGGGCGAACTTGCCCTTCTCGTTGATGATCGTGTGCCCGGCGTTGTTCCCCGCGGAATAGCGGGCGATCACCGAGCAGTACTGCGAGTGGAAATCGACGACGCGACCCTTCCCCTCGTCGCCCCACTGGCCACCGATGACAACGACTGCGGGCATGCGGACTCCTGGCTCGCTGACTCAGACCAACACGGACAGACGGGGTATGGCGCTGGCCCGACGGATCATACCGTAGTGCTCGGCTGTCGGCTTGCGCGTCCGCGCACCACAGACCGCACCCTCGATGGCTGCCGGGAGGCCCGATGCGACTCCGTGCACGACCCCGCGCGCCCCTCCTCGTCGCGCTGCTGCTCGTCGTGCTGCTGCCCACCTCGATGCTGGCCGCCGCCTGCGGGAGCTCGGACGAGCCACCAATCACGAACCCGCTGGACGACCGCAACGACACCGCCACGCCCGGCCCGACCGGTACCGGCACCACCTTCGTCCCACCCTTCGCGCAGACCCCGACGACGACGCCCGACCCCGACACCTCGACGTCTGCCACGCCCGGAGCCGGCACACCTGCGCCCCTCGATGAGGAGGCGCTCACCGGCGCGGCCATCGAGGTGCTGGCGGAGTGGACCGGCGCCCCAGCATCGTTGTTCGCGCCGGTCGAGGTGGCGGCAGTCGACTGGCCGAACTCCTGCCTCGGCGTCCAGCGGCCAGACATCGCCTGCGCGGAGGTGATCACGCCCGGCTACCGCCTGACGTTCGCCACCCCCACCGGCTCAACCCACGAGGTGCATACAGGCGGCAGCGGACAGTTCGCCTGGGCGCCCCAGGAGACGGTCGAGGCCACGGTCACGGAGGTCGATCCAGGGGCCGGCCACGTGAGCGTGATGATCGAGGGCCAGACCCGTACCTTCCGCGCCGTGCCCGGCGCCGCCCTGCTACCGCCGCTCGCCGACCTCGATGCCGGCGCCTCCGTCAGCCTCGCCTACGACCAGTCCCCCACCGGCGACGGCGAGCCGGTGCTGGTGTGGTTGGTGGAGTAGGTCGGCGTTGTCGCCGCTACCAGGGTGCTAGGCTGTCGGCGCTCGTGGCCCTAGTCATGACACGAGGCGGAGTGCGTGCTTGCTCGGAGACCAGCGCAAAGGGCTGCTATCAGGAGACCGCAGGGTCTGCATCTTCGGAGACGAATCGGGGGACATGAACTTCCTCCGAAAGCCCGGCGTGTCTCGGCATTTCGTAATCACCACAGTCACCTTCGCCGACCACGGCGCCGTACAACGCGATCTACAGGAACTCCGTCACGACCTCGCGACAGCCGGCGCGGACATGCGCAATGGCTTCCACGCCAGCAGTGATCAGCAGCATGTCCGCGACCAGGTCTTCGATGTGCTTGCGGGGCACGACTTCGCGGTGGACGCCACGATATGCGACAAGCCCAAGGCCGCCCCACCCCTTCGGCAGACTTCGGTTGACTTCTACCGGTCAGCCTGGTTCTGGCACATGCAGCGCGTCGTACCCGACCGGTGCCTGCCGACCAACGAGCTACTCGTGATTGCCGCGGAGATCAACGTCAACGCAAAGCGTGCCGCCTACCATGATGCGCTCCGCGTTGCGATGGAACGGGCGGCACCGGGCACGCCGTACCTGACCGCGTTCTGGCCGGCTGCCACAGACCTGTGCATCCAGGCCGCCGACCACTGTGGCTGGGCGATCTTTCGCAAATGGGAAAACAGGGACGAGCGGTCGTACAGGCACATCGCCGACCGCATCGGTCGGGAGTATGACCTCTTCCGTCGTGGCACCACCGAGTACTACTGACGCGAGGCACGAAGACGGACCAGCTATCCGGTCGGTGTACCGCCGGAAGAGCCCGAGGGCCCTTATCGCTGGTCCAGAGTTAGCAAACAACCGCACCCACAGCCAGGGTGCACTGAAATAGTCGGCTGCGCACCGGGCCACGTCAACCCCCCGACGCACGCAGTGTTGGGCCCCAACCGCTAACGCCCCCGCGTGCGCCGCTCCAGGACGTCCGCGATCGCGACGATGTCGCGGGCGGCGCGGACCGTGCGTCGGTCGACCAGGCGAGGGCCGTGACGGCCCTCGACGACGCCGACCCACTGGCCTTCGTCCCGCAGGCGCTCCCATTCGGCCAGCATCGCGCGGGCGGTCTCCAGTTCCAGTGCGTCGGGCTCGAAGAGCGCGTTCATCCCGCGCACCTCGGACTCCCGGCGCACGAAGACACCCGAGGCGCCGAAGTCGTGCGCGCGGGTCGCGACGGTGCCGGAGCCTCGGGCGGAGTCGAAGCCGGAGAGTAGCCACGGTAGGCCGGCGGCGCGCGTCGCGAGCGCCACGTCGGCCATCGCGTGGTCGTGGATCGCCTCGGCGCGGTCGCCCAGCCGCAGGTCCGCACGCAGCCCGTCGATGTGCAGGGCGACGGCGCTGTGCCGGTCGACGGCATCGAGGATGGCTGGGAGCGCACGCAGGCCGGCGGCGGAGTCGACCTCCGCGATCAACCGGATGGTGCCGGGCCGCACCTTCGCGCGCATCTCGCGCTTGCGGATCAGCACGTCAGCGTCGCGCGCGTCCTGTGCCACCTCGACGCCCGGAAGCACGACCGCGGCCAGGTGCTTGCCGGCCGTGGCATCGAGGTCCGCCTCCAGCTCTCCGGAGCGGGTGTCGCCGACGCGCACCATGACGGTGCGGCGCGCGAGGGCCACGGCCGGGATGTGCTGCGCCACGAGCGCCCGCGCCGCCTCGCGGTCCGCGTGCGTGAGCGGCGCCGCGAGGTCGAAAGTGACGGCATCGGCGGCGGTCTCTGCGGCGGCGAGCCCGCCGGCTTCGTCCGCGGCGTCGACCACCAGGTTGCTACGAAGCGCGAGCATGCGGCCTCCGCTCGGTCACGGCGTGTCTAGGATGGTGTGCGCGCCGATTCTACGCCACGCCTCGCTGTAACCAGGATGAGGGGGACGCCGAAAGCGCTGGGCACTCCGCTCACCCTGAGCACGTCGAAGGGTCGGCAGACCTAGAGCCACTCATACTTCGACGGGCTCAGCATGAGTGGCGAAGTACCGCCGTCGCGCGAATGCAAAACGGCCCGGCGGGCCACGGGCCGTTCCTCTCTACGTGCATCGCCGAGAGCGCGAGGCGTACCTACCAGCGGCGACCGCCGCCGCTACCGCCGGTGCCACCACTGCCCCCGCCACCCGGGCGCGGGCCGCGGTCGCCACCGCCACCACCACTGCGCCCACCGCCTCCGCCGCTGCCGCCGCGGCTACCGCCTTCCGGGCGGCGGCCATAGCCACCGCCACCGCCGAAGCCGCCGCGTCCGCCCCCGCCGCCCCCACCGGGACGCGGGCCACGGTCGCCGCCTCGGCCACCGTCGGCCCCACGGCCGCCTCGGTCGCCGCCGCCGGAGCGGCGCGGCGGACGGTCGTCGTCACCATCCAGGTCGTCCTCGGAGAGGCCGACGCCGCCGCCCTCATTGCCAACCACCGAGGGCCGGGCGGAGAGGTTCACGCGGCCGAGATTGTCGATCTCGATGACCTTCACGGCGATGCGGTCGCCCACGTCCACCACGTCCTCGACGCGGTCGATGCGCTCCTCGGCCAGCTCGGAGATGTGCACCAGGCCTTCCTTGCCGGGCAGGATCTCGACGAACGCGCCGAAGGCGAGCATGCGGGTGACTTTGCCCTCGTAGACCTCGCCGGGCTTGATCTCCTTCGTGAGGCCCTGGATCTCGCCCACCGCCTGCCGCACGCCCTCGGCGTCCGAGCCGGACACGAAGATCGTCCCGTCCTCCTGGACATCGATCTTCGCGCCGGTGCGGCCGATGATCGCGTTGATCACGCGGCCACCCGGGCCGATCACCGCGCCGATCTTCTCCGGGTCGATCTTGAGCGTCGTGATCTTGGGCGCGAACTCGGACACCTCGTTGCGGGGCTCCGAGATCGCGTCGAGCATGTTCTCCAGGATCTGCATGCGGCCCTCGCGGGCGCGCTCGAAGACCTGCTCCAGGAGGTTCGGAGGCAGCCGCTTCAGCTTGATGTCCAGCTGCACGGCGGTCACACCCTGCTCCGTGCCGGCGACCTTGAAGTCCATGTCGCCGAACGCGTCCTCGATGCCCGCGATGTCGGTCAGCAGGCGGTAGTTCGTCTCGTCCTGGTCGTCCGTGATCAGCCCCATGGCCACACCCGCGACCGGCGCATCGATGGGAACACCAGCGTCCATCAGCGCCATCACGCCGGCACAGATCGACGCCTGCGACGTAGAGCCGTTGGAGGAGAGCACGTCGGACACGAGCCGGATGGTGTACGGGAAGTCCTCGAACGGTGGCAGCACCGCCTCGATGGCCTTCTCGCCCAGCATGCCGTGGCCGATCTCGCGACGGCCGGGGCCGCGCAGCGGCCGCGCCTCGCCCACCGAGAACGGCGGGAAGTTGTAGTGGAGCATGAACGGCTTCCACTGCTCCGGACTGATGTTGTCCAGTCGCTGGCGGTCACCGATGGGGCCCAGGGTCGCGACGCTCAGCACCTGCGTCTGCCCGCGCTGGAAGAGGCCGGAACCGTGCACACGAGGGAGCACGCCCACCGAGGAGAAGAGCTGGCGCATGTCCGTGTCGGCGCGGTCATCCGCGCGCTTGTTCTGGTCCAGGATGCGCCGCCGCACGAAGGCCTTGAGGGCCGCCTCCGCCGCCGCGCGGACCTTCGCGCGGTCTAGCTCGGCGGCCTGCTCCTCGGACAGCCCCTCCACCAGCTCGGTGTAGACGCTCGTCGTGAACGCATCGATGCCACGGAAGCCCTCTGACTGCACAGAGTCGAGCAGGTCCGCCTCGTCGCGCTTCGCGATCACCTGCTGGATGCGCTCGGCGAGCGTCGTGTCCGTCTCCGGCGCCTCGAACGGCATCTTCGGCACGCCCAGCGCGGCGATGATCTCCTCCTGCAGCGAGTTCAACTCGTCGCAGACGCGCTGGCCGTACTCGATGGCCTCGATGATCTCAGCCTCGGGGATCTGCCGTGCGCCAACCTCCAGCATGATCACGGAGTCCCTGGTCGCCGCGACCGTCAGCTCCAGGTCGGACTCTTCCGCCTCGTCGTAGGTGGGGAACGCCTTGAGCTGGCCGTTCACGCGGCCAACTCGCACCGAGGAGACGGGGCCCTCGAAGGGCAGGTGGGACATGTTGATGACGGTCGAGGCGCCGAGGGTGGCCAGCGGGTCCGCCGCGTTCTCGCGGTCCGAGGCGAGCAGCGTGGCCACGACCTGGACCTCGCGCTTGAAGCCCTTGGGGAAGAGCGGGCGGATTGGCCGGTCGGTCATGCGCGCCGTGAGGGTCGCGTCCGTGCTCGGGCGTCCCTCGCGGCGGAAGAACGAGCCGGGGATCTTGCCGATGGCGTACATCCGCTCTTCGAAGTCGACCGTGAGCGGGAAGAAGTCGATGCCGGGGCGGGGGTTGTCGTCACAGACGGTGACGAGGAGCACGGTGTCGCCGTAGCGGATGCTGACGGCGGCAGCGGCGTTGGGGGCCAGCAAGCCGGTGCTGATCTCGAGCGTCTTTCCCTCGATCTCCCGGGAGAAGGACCGCTGCTGTCGGGTGGTAGCTGGGGTCTCGGTTGTCACATCTTCACCTGTTCCTGGGTCGGCGGCCGGTGTCATCGGCGGCCGGTTGTGCGGAGGCGATCAGCCGGCGAGGCGTGGCGTGCGGACCGAGAATGGTCCTCACACGCGAAAGGTCGGAGGGGCGTACAGGGGGCCGGGCGTGGCCGGGGTGTCCCGGCGTGCTCACTGGTGCCTCGTGGACCGCTCGTGCGGATCCGTCCGGGGTGCCGTATGGCTGTTGCTCGTTCTCTCGCTGCTCTTGCTTCACTACTACCATCTCGGGCGGCCGCATGATGCGCGCTCGCCCGCTGGCCGGCTTTGCCTGCCCTGGCAACGCGGGCCATGAAAAGCGAGGGGCTGCGCTATCGGCGCAGCCCCAGTGCCTGGATCACCTGGTGGTACCGGTCTACATCGGTATTGCTGAGGTAGCGCAACTGCCGGCGCCGCTGCCCCACGAGCTTCAGCAGACCGCGCCGCGTGGCATAGTCGTGCTTGTGCTCGCGCAGGTGCTCCGTGAGCCGGATGATGCGCTGGGTCAGCAGCGCGATCTGCACCTCCGACGAACCGCTGTCCGTCTCGTGCTGTTTGAACTCGTCGATGGTGGCGCGCTTCTGTTCGGTCGTTTGCATCAGGGGCGTGGGTCCGTCTTGTCCGTTGAACTGCTTCTTCTCTACGTCTTCACACTCGGCTCGATGCGTCGCGACGCATCGAGCAGCACCGCGTGGCGGCTGCAACACCTTGAGTACGCTAGCATAGCCCCGAGGGCCGGGCAACGCGCGCCGGGCCGCCCCGCCGAGCCTCGGAGTCAGGATGCCCCCTACGATCGTCGTGGTCGATGCCGATGCCTGCGTACCGGAGGTGCTCCGCGCGCCCGCCGGCCTGGTCGTCGCGCCACCCGAGGCGCCGCTGCTGCTGGAACCCGAGAACGTCCCGCGCCTGAGCCTGGAGGCCGGACGGCCGGCGCCGGGACCGGTCGCCGAGGCGTGCGCGCGCGCGGCCGAGCGGGCGGACGCGGTCCTCTATGTCGGAGCGGGCGACGCCTACGGCCAGCCCGAGGGCGCCGGCCAGGCGGCCCGACACGCCGTGGAGGCCTACGCTCCCGGCCGGCCCTTCGCCGCCTACGACAGCGCCGCGGCCCTCATGGGCGCCGGCTGGCAGGCCCTCGCCGCCGCGGAGGCGGCACGCGACGGAGCCTCGCTCGAACAGTCCCTCGAGGCGGCGGCGGCCGTGAGGGAGCGCGTCCACGTGCTGGCGATGCTCGAACACCCGGAGCTGGCGACCGCCGCGGGGGTCGCGGAGCTGACACTGGAGGGCACGCGGGCGGTCGTCGACCTACACGGCGCGGACGTGGACGTCCTGAGCCGCATCCCGAAGCGTGACCTGGCGCTCCGCGCGCTGCGCGACCGCTTCGCCGAGCAGACGGGCGGAGGTAGCGGCCGGCTGCATGTGGCGATCCACCACGCCGGGGCCGGCGCCGGCGCACAGGCCCTCGCCACATGGGCGGAGCGCAAGCTGGTCCCTGCACGACTGGTGGTCGCCCCCCTGACGAGGCACGCCGCCACGCGCCTGGGCCCTCGAATGCTCGGCGTCGCCTGGTACCGCGAGCCGGCCTGACGCGCGTCGCCCCCTCCGTCGCGTGGCCACACCCGCCACCCCGACGGAGTATCATCCGGCCCATGGCGCTGATAACGAACGGTGAAACGGACAGCGCGGTCCGCGACCGGCGGGATGTCGACCGCGTCCTCGCGAGCCTTGAGCCGTTGCCGCCGGAACGGGCGTGGCCGGCGCTCCTCGTGCTGGTCGGGCCGCCGGGCAGCGGCAAGTCGACGGTCGCGCGTGCGCTCCACCAGCGGATGGCGCTCGCCGTACTCGACCTCGACACGATCCGCGCCCTCTTCATCGAGCATCCGGACTACTCCTTCGAGGAGACCCGCCGCGCCATGCGGGCGGCCCGCCTCGCGGCCGCGGAACTGCTCGAACGCCGCCGCACCGTGGTCATCGATGCGCCGAACCTCACCGAGTGGGAACGCCAGCCGCTGTACTCGCTGGCGGCGCAGCACGGCGCACGCCTGATCGTGGTGCAGGTGACGGCGCCCATGGGGCTGGTGCAGGAACGCATCCGGCGGCTGATCCGCTCACCAGAGCAGGCCGCCGGCATCGACATGGACGACCACCAGCGGATGGCGGGCCGGCAGGAGCCGATCACGCGGCCGCACCTCACGGTGGACACCTCGCGGGACATCCGGTCGTTCGTCGAAGGACTCGTGCTGGACCTCGAAGAGGGCTAGCGCCCGGCGCGGACGACCTCGCGCTCTCGTTCCGGCTCCGTCCCCGTTGCCACCTCGACTTCGAGCGCGACGCCACCCAGGGTCGGGACCTCGGCGGGTCCGGCGGGCAACGGCGGGCCGAGTTCGGTGGACCAGCGGCCGAGCCGGTCACGGATCAGCGGGTAACCCCGGCGCTGCAGCCATACGGCGACCGCGAGCCCCGCCAGCGAGATCGCCGCACCCACGATCCCGTCGAAGATGAAGTGGTTCGCCGTCGCGACCACCGAAACACACTGGAGCACCAGCACGCCGACCGCCAGGGCACGGGCCACGTGGTTCTTCGTCGCGTACCAGATCACGATGGCCAGCAGCAGCGCCCAACCCACGTGCAGCGAGGGAACAGCCGCATACGGGTTCACGAACGGCTGCGTGGAGTTCGCCTGGTAGGCGATGTCGTCGAACACGGCCAGCGTGTCCACAAAGCCCCACTCGCGCAGGAAGCGCGGCGGCGCCACCGGGAACGACCAATAGAGGACGAGCGCGAACCCACCGGAGATCAGCAGCGCGTCCCGCAGCAACGTGTACGCGGCGCGACGCTTCCAGAACATCACCAGCCCCACGGCAATGATCAGCGGGAAATCCAACCAGAAGTACGTGAAGTTGAAGAGCCGCACCAGCAGCTCGGACTCCAGCGCCCAGCGATTGATGTGGGGTTCGAAGAAGATGCCCCAGCCGGACTGCATATCCACGATCCAGCGCGCGTGCGCCAGCGCCTCGCGGGTGCGGTCTACGGCGGCGCCACGGACGATGAAGTACGCGAGAAACCCGAAGGCGACCAGGCCGATCTCGACCAGGTCGAACCACGCCACGCGGGTACGGTCAGGCGCCGTGACCCCGTGCAAGTAGTGGAAGACACGATGTCGCATGTTGCCCCCGGCATCCCGGCCAACACCAGCATGGCCCGCCGAGAAGCCGCTCAATCGAACGGCCATATTGTAACGCCGGACGCGCCCGTTCGGTTCCCCAGCGCCAGGAATCGCATCGCCCTCACTTGCCGCGCCACGACGGTCGTGTCTATGCTCCCGCCGCCCCGCCGTGCCTACATGGCCCCCGGACGCCGATACTCTCGGCATACGTACGAGCATCGCAGGCCCATGCGACCGAGGGGCGCCGGCGCCTAGAGAAAGGGACACGCGTGCAGATCCAGGTGACCTCCGGAAGACTCGTCGACCAGCCGGCCGACACCTATGTCGTCACAGTGCCGCAGGGCAGCCGCCGGCTGAGCGGCCAGGCCGCCGCCGTGGACGGCGCGCTGGATGGCGCGGTCGCCCAGCAGGTGCGGGACGACCTGATCACCGGCAAGGACGGCGAGGTCACCGTGATCCCGGGCGCCGGCAAGGTCCCGGCAAAGCGCGTCGTCGTCCTCGGTACTGGCAAGCGCGACGATCCGGAGACGGCGGACCGTCTGCGCGCCCGCGCCGCCAACCTCGCGAGGCGGTTGCGGGGCATGGAGGCGGGCAGCGTCGCATTCGCGGTCGGCGATGGCACCGGCGCACTGGACCCCGCGGAGGCGGGTGGCGCCATCGCGGAAGGCTTCCTGCTGGGGCTGTACCGCTTCGACCAGCACCACACCCGGGCGGCGGACCGGGCCAGCGGCTCGATCGGCGACCTCACCCTCGTGGAGCCGGTGGCGCGCAAGACCGCGGCGGTAGAGCAGGGCGCCGAGCGCGGGCGCGTGATGGGCGAAGGCACGAACCTGGCGCGGGACCTGGCGAACGAGCCGGCCAACCTGATGACGCCCTCGATCATCGCGGGCCGCGCACAGGATGTGGCCACCGAGCACGGCCTGGAATGCAAGATCATCGAACGCGCGGAGGCGGAGCGCCTGAAGATGGGCTCCTACCTCTCGGTCTCCAACGGCTCCGTGCAGCCGCCCAAGTTCATCGTGCTCACGTATCGAGGCGGGCGCGGCAACCGCTTCATCGGCCTGGTCGGCAAGGGCATCACCTTCGACACCGGGGGCATCTCCCTGAAGCCAGCAGAGGGCATGCAAGCAATGAAGGGCGACATGAGCGGCGCCGCCTCCGTGATCGGGGCCATGCAGGCCATCGCGCGCCTCAAGCCGAACGTGAACGTCATGGGCATCGCGCCGTGCACGGAGAACATGCCCAGCGGCTCCGCCACCAAACCCGGCGACGTGGTCTACGCCATGGACGGCCAGTCCATCGAAGTGATCAACACGGACGCCGAGGGCCGCCTGGTGCTGGCGGATGGCATCGCCTACGCGAAGTCGCAGGGCTGCAACACCATCGTGGACATCGCCACCCTGACAGGCGCGATGAGCGTCTCGCTGGGGAACGTGCGCACGGGCGTCTTCGTGAACAACGACCGGCTCTGGAGCGAGCTGGAGCGGGCTTCCGAACGCAGCGGCGAGCGCCTCTGGCGCATGCCCCTGGACAAGGAGTACGAGGACCAGATCAAGTCGGACGTGGCCGACATGAAGAACACCGGAGGCCGCCCCGCGGGCTCCATCACGGCCGCGAAGTTCCTGGAGAAGTTCGCCGGCGACACGCCATGGGCGCACCTCGACATCGCCGGAGTGATGTCCGCGGCCGGCGACAAGGGCGTGCTCGTGAAGGGCATGTCCGGCATCCCGGTGCGCACCCTGGTGCACTTCGTGCTCAATCGCGCGCGGGGGTAGACCCGCCCGACGGCGACGCATGCATCGAGGCCCGCCAGCCCCTGCGTGATCGCGCTAGCGGTCGGGTCGCATCAGATCGGTGATCAGCGGGTCAAAGCGCTCCGACTCCACGGCGAAGGAGACGCGGGTGCGTGCCGGCTCATCCGGCAACGGCTCGATGGCGAAGACATCCAGCCGGCCGCCTTGCTCCATGTACCGGGCGAGCGCGTTGAGGATGTCCGCCACATACTGGCGGCCCCTCAGGTCCTGGAAGGGGTCGTCGCGCTCCTGGGGCAATGCGCACGCCCTTCAACCCGGCTCCCCCAGAATCGGGATTCCACCCGATGGAGGAGACACGCGCCCTCCCGCATTGTGGATTCGCACCGTGGGGCAACGTCCCCGCCGGTGAAGTCGGTGAGATTGGGGAGGGCCTTCCCGTCTCACCGGCGCCCTGACCACAACTCGATCGCAACTCGCTGGGCCCTCAGAGGACTCCGCCCCACTAAGGCGGCGCTGGACCAGTCCTCAGAGGACGCTGATTCGGCAGCCACGCGCAGCATGGATGCGCGTGGAGCAGCCCGTCAAGCCACCGCGCGAGGGTACACTGAGTGCATGGCGACGCGAGCGGGCACCATCGCAGGGCTGGCGGGGGTCATCCTGTGGACCGACGCCCAGCGATTCCAACAGATGCGCGACTTCTACGTCGACACGCTGGGCCTGACGCCCCGCTCCGACCGTCACCGCTTCATCAGTTTCGTCCTGGAGCCCGCGGCCGACGTGCGACTCTCGATCGCAGTCCATGACGCGGTCGGCGGACCGGCCCGCGAGCCGTTGCGCTCGATGCTCCACCTCCGCGTCGACGACATCCACGAGGCGCACGCAGCCCTCGTGGATGCCGGCGTCGAGTTCTCCCGACCACCGGAACAGGAGTCGTGGGGCGGCTGGATCGCCACCTTTGCCGACCCCGACGGCAACACCCTGCAGTTGATGCAGCCGGGGGACGTCTGATGCGCATCGCGCTCGACTTCGACGGCACGATCGCGGACGCCGTGGGCGCGAAAGTCCGCTACGCCCGCGAGCGCTACGCCGTCACGCTGCCGCCCGAGGACAGCATGCGCCCGGGCGCCGTGCCGCTCATGGGCCTCGAGGCCTACGAGCAGATGATCCGCGACGTCTTCGGCTCCCCGCTCACCCTGGAGATGGAGCCGATGCCCGGCGCGGTCCAGGCGCTGCACCGCCTCCAGCGCGACCACGAGCTGTACGTGGTGACGGCCCGCCTGGACGAGGAGGTCGACTACGCCGGCACCTGGCTGCACGACCGGGGCATCGAGGTTCAGGACATCCACCACACCCGCCGGGGGCCCAAGGTGGCGCCCTGCGAGGCGCTGGAGGCCGCGGTGCTGCTCGAAGACTCGGCGACGGAGCTGACGTACTTCGGGACCCACGCCGCGTGCATGGCGCTGCTGGAGACGCCGTACAACCGCGAACTGGAGCGCCTGGACCACTGGCGACTGGTGCCGGACTGGCCCGCGTTCGAGGTGCTGTGCGAGGAACTCGCCCGCACGGAGGTCGCTCCATAGTGCGCATCGGGATCGACTTCGACGGGACGCTTGCCAGCTGGGGCGACGCGATGGCCGCCTACCTCGACGAGCGCCACGGGTTGCCGCTGGCCGCCGACCGGCACGTACAGGACCAGCTGCCTGAGGACATATTCGTGCCGATGGTGCGCGAACTGATGGCGAGCGAGTGGACGCTTGCCATGCCGCCCCTCCCCGGCGCCCTCGACGCGATGCGCCTGCTCTCGGCGGAGCACGAGCTGTACGTGGTCACCGCGCGACACCGTCACGAGGCGGAGTGGGCGGCCCGCTGGGTCGACCACCACGGTCTCTGGGTGCAGGAGGTCGTTCACACCGACCGCGCGCCGAAAAGCGCAGCCTGCCGGCGACTCGGGCTCTCCGTCCTGCTCGACGACAACCTACCGGTGCTGGCAGAGATCTGTGGGACGGCCACCGTGCCCGCGCACCTCAGGCCACCGCCCGAGGCGATCCCGTGGATGCCCACGCTGGACGATATCCCGGCAGCCATCCGGCCGATCGAACACTGGCCGCACTTTGGCGAGCTGTGCCGAGAGCTATGCGGCTGCGAGCGCTGCGGCGCGGAGGCGGCCGGCTAGGCGGTCCCAGCTCTCGAGGGGCGCGCCTACGGCTCGATCGCGTCCGCGCCGACCTGGCCGGTGGGGTCGGACCGTCCCACTTCTGCATCCCACATCTCGACGCTCGAGGGCTTGTGACGAAAGCGGGACGCCCGCGCTGGTAGCACGGGCGTCAGAGGGGGCGAGGTGCTAAGAGAGCATGCGCACGGTGCCGGCCGTGCCGTCCACCTCGATGTGTGCACCGTCGCGGATCGCCCTTGTGGCGCCGGGTACACCGAGTACGGCGGGGATGCCGCACTCCCTCGCCGCCAGGGCGGCGTTGCTGAGCGAACCGCCGCTCTCCGCGACGAAGGCGCCCAGCGTCGCGAACAGCGGCAGCCAGCGCGGACTCGCGGTCGACGCCACCACGATGTCACCCGCCGCCAGCTTCCCGGCGTCCAGCGGGTCCGCGAAGACCCGCGCCCGCCCCACGATGTACCCCGGCGCCGCGGCAATGCCGCGGAGCGAGCGCTCCCGCTCGACGGGCCGGGCGGCCTCGACGTCTGCCGTCTCGAACCTCCTGTCCGTTCACGTTTGCCATCTCGATTGTGGGCGACCGAGATTAAGGCCAGATAATCCGTCACCGCAGCGGGGGTCGGCGCCCGGATGATCGGTTCGCCAACAGGTCACCAGCCGACCACGGCGAGTGATGCGCGTCGACGCGGCATCGGGAGGTCCGATGCTCCGGCGCCTATCGTCTGGCGAACGTGAGAAGGTCAGAGATGTCGCCCGCATCCGCCTGCTGGAGCGCCGCGCGGTAGGCCGCCCGAAGTTCATCGGTGTTCACGTCCAGTCCCGAACCCCAGCTGAACCGTTCGCCGCCCAATGCCTGGACGAGGTGTTCCGCCGCGACGCGACCGTGCCGGCCATTCCCGTTCGGGAACGGGTGGATGGCCACCAGGCGATGGTGGAACCGGGCCGCTGTCTCATCCACCGAATAGGTCCCGACCTCGATCCAGGTGCGGACATCCTCGACAAGATCTCGGACGGTCGTTGAGATCCGCGCCGGTGCGATGCCGATGTTGGTCTCTCGCAGGCGGTAGCGGCCGGCCCAGCGCCAAACCTTTCCGAGCATCGCCCGGTGAAGGTCACGCAGGTACCGGTCATCGAGGAGTTGCTCGACCGTCGGCGGTCGCCGGAGCAGCAGTGCATCCGCGATGTTGCGCTGCTCCGCCTCGAAGAGGTCACCGCGCGTCGCGATGTAGCTCGGGATCAGGCCCTGCCGGTCCTCCTCGGAGATCTCGGTGTGACCATCGCCGCGTGGGAGGAGTGGGTCGATCACCGGACCTGGCGAGCCCCGGGCTCGGACCAGAGGTCGCGGCGGTCGATCAGACGGGCGGCCAACTCCTCGATCTGTGCCGCCGCCTCGTCGTCGGCCACCGTCTGGTCCTCGAGGCGGCTCTGGTGGGACACCCTCGCGAGGTGTTGCGCGGCCTTCCGGCGGGCCTGCGCGCGCACCGCTTCTTCGAGGGGGCGCCGGGGCAAGAGAAAGTACACCACGTCACAGTCGAGGGCGTCCGCGGCTCGCCGCAGCGTGTCCCACTTCACGGTCCCGCGCTGTTCGCTCTGCTCGAGCAGGTGCACCGCCTGCTGACTAATGCCCAGCCGCGCGCCCAGCTCGGCGCCGGACATCCCGATCGCGTCTCGGATCGCGCGAATCCACCCGCGATGGGGACGCCGTTCATCGACCAACCCCCTCAGCGGTGTGAGGCGCGCGTCGAGGCGTGCGCGGGCAATCGATCTGTCGTTCATCGGAAGAGACTACAATGTGCACCTAGTAAAGTCAACCCAACACGACAATATATACCAATTGTCGATTCGCCTCCTTTCGACAATAGATGGCTTGTCGATCCCTCGGTGATACTCCTAGCCGACCGTGAGCCGCAGCACCAGCAGCGGCCACATCACGACGACCGCGCCGTTCCGCAGGTAGCGCAGCCACGGCACCCCGACGCCATGGCGGCTCTCGACGAGGCCATTTCCGATCCAGCCAACTGAGCCGAGCACGAACGTGACGAGGATGGCGACGTTCAGGGCCGAACTGAGCACGGCCCTCAGCGCGCTTCACGCAGTAGCTCCGCGACGCGGTCCAGGACGCGCACGCCGACGTCGTACTTCGACAGCAACGGCAACTCATCGGCGCCGCCCCGGTCATCGAGGATGGTGACGCGGTTGGTGTCGACGGCGAAGCCGGCGTCGGGGGCCGTGACGTCGTTCGCCACCATCAACTGCGCGCCCTTGGCCTTGAGCTTGCGGGCGGCGTTGTCCAGCAGGTCATCGGTCTCGGCGGCGAACGCGACCTTGATCAGACGCGGCGAGGAGACCGAGGCGATGATGTCCTCGTTCTGATGCAGCTCGATGGTCAGGTCTCCCGCCTCACCTCGTTTGATCTTGCGCTCGAAGGGCTGCGCGGGACGGTAGTCGGCCACGGCCGCGGCCATGATCAGCACGTCGGCATCCAGCACGGTCTCGCGCACGGCGGCGAACAGCTCGCGGTGCGAACTGACCGGGATCACACGCACGCCCACGGGCGCGGGTAGCGGCGCCGTGCTGATCAGGATCACCTTCGCCCCGCGGTCGCGGGCCGCCTCCGCCACCGCGTACCCCTGCTTGCCGCTGGAGTGGTTGCCGATGAACCGCACGGGGTCGATGGCCTCGCGGTTGCCGCCGGCGGTCACCACCACCGTGCGCCCGGCCAGGTCGCCCCGTTCGCGCCCCAGGCGCGCCTTCACGTGGTCCACGATCGCCGTAGGCTCGACGAGCCGCCCGGCGCCCATGCGCCCCGAGGCGAGCCGGCCGGAGGCCGGGCCGGCGAACTCGACGCCGCGCTGCTCGAGCATCGCGCGGTTCGCCTGGGTCGCCGCGTGCTCCCACATCTGCGCGTCCATCGCCGGCGCCACGAGCACGGGCGCCACGGTCGCGAGCGCCGTCAGCGAGACGAAGTCGTCCGCCAGCCCGTGCGCCAGGCGTGCGAGCATGGAGGCGCTGGCGGGAGCGATCAGCATCAGGTCTGCCCGCCGCGCCAGCTCCACGTGCGCCTCGCCGAACTCGCCATTCGGGCGGAACATGTCCGTGTACGGCTCCCGCGCCGTGAGCGAACGGAACGAGAGCGGGGCGATGAACTCGGTGGCCGCTCGCGTCATCGCGACATCGACGATCGCGCCGCCCTGCACCAGCCGGCTTGCCACCTCTACCGCCTTGTAGGCCGCGATCGAGCCGGTGACGCCCAGCACGATGTGCCGCCCGGCGAGTGGCCCGGCCGGCCCGGTCGTGGGGCCGCTGGGGGGCGCGTTCACGCGTTCGCCTCGTACACGATGCGCAGGCCGTCCAGGTTCAAATCGTCCTCCACCACGTCGAAGCACCCCACCTCGTCCGCGAGGATGTGGGCATAGCCCCCGGTGGCGATCACCGTGGCGTCCTCGCCGATTTCCGCCTTGAAGCGCCGCACCATGCCACGCACCAGCTCCACGTAGCCGAAGAAGATCCCCGCCTGCATCGAGTGCACGGTGTTGCGGCCGATCGGGCTCCCCGGCCGCTCGATGCTCACGCGGTGCAGCATGGCGCCGCGCGCGAACAGCGCCTGCGAGGAGAGCCCGATGCCGGGCGCGATCGCTCCGCCCAGGTAGTCGCCGTCCCGTGACACCGCATCGAACACGCAGGCGGTGCCCAGGTCCACGATGATC
Source organism: Dehalococcoidia bacterium (assembly GCA_009379925.1). Classification (GTDB taxonomy): domain Bacteria; phylum Chloroflexota; class Dehalococcoidia; order UBA2979; family UBA2979; genus WHSU01. Next base: position 95,797 of record WHSU01000003.1, read on the forward strand.
AGCGGCGGTTCGTAGCGCTCGAGGGCGGCGACGGCGTGCAGCACGCGGTCCGGGCCTACCTCGCGCGGGTTGTCGTACAGCACCCGGACGCCCGTCTTCACCCCGGGACCGACCACCAGCGGCTCCACGTGGAAGTAGTCCCGACACACCTGCCGAAATGTCCCCATGAGCGGCGGGACCGTGGAGGACATGATCGCCGCGCCGATGTGTTCGGGGTCGATCTGGCGGCTGCGCAGCAGGCCCACCAGGAGCATCGCGTACTCGTCCGGGAAGTTGTCCTGGTCCGTGGCGATCCGGAAGGTCGCGGCGATGCTGGAGCCTTCGTAGACCCCGATCGCGACACTGGTATTACCGATGTCGATGGCGAGCAGCAGACCGTCACGGCTCACGCGGGCTCGTACTCCTGGCTTCGATCGTGGCCACACGGGTCCACGCCGCGAGTTCGGCCGCGCGCATCGGCGCGTGCTCCGCGCCCTGCATGGCGCCGGCGGGTGCAGTATACGGCGCACTTCCACGCCGCGGCGCCTCCGGATTCCCCCACCCACGAGAATGCGAGGCCGCAAGGGACTCCCTTGTCGTACGGCCTCGTACGGAGCCGTGCGCGCACCCGGACAGCGCTTCGCGCGGAAGCACGGGCCAAGGTGAGGCGAAATCGACGTGAATCTGGCGAGAGCGATCGCTTTGCACCTCCGTTGAAACATGAAATTCGCACGCACTCCACATAACTACCTTGATCGGCCTGATCAGCCGGTGCTACAGTCCGGCCCGGTCGGCACTCACCCGCTGGTGCGGCACGCGAAACGGTGAGACGGCCCTGCGGACGAAGACTCGAGGGAACGAGAAACCGCCCCCCCGGGAAACGCATTTTGCTTTATCAACAGATGTTCATCATCTGTTGATGGTGCGTGCCACCGCCGGCATGAAGCCGGGCGTCGTGCGTGCGCCTGCAAGGCGCGCCGATTTCCGGGATGGAGGGGTGCTATGGCCGGCGGTACAGCGCAGAGCGACCCTCTAGCCCTCTGGCAGTCCGCCCTCCGTGACCTCGCCCTGCAAGTCTCTCGCGCAAATTACGACACCTGGCTCGAAGGCACCGAAGGGCTCCGCATCGACGAGGACACCCTCGTCGTCGGCACCAAGTCCGAGTTCGTCACGGAGTGGCTGCAGAAGCGCCTCCGCCCCTCGATCATCCGCACCATCACGGAGCTGGCCGGCCGCCAGCTGGACGTGAAGTTCGAGCCGCTCCGCTCCGAGGAAGACCCCACGCTCGCCCTCCAGGGCGTGGGCGCCGCCGAGGGCGGCCGGCGCCGCGCGACCACCCCGCCGCGTCCGCGCCTCCGTGAGCGCTATACCTTCGAGAACTTCATCGTCGGCCCGGGCAACCGCCTGGCCTACGCCGCCTCGGAGGGTGTCGCGGACGCCCCCGGCCGCCTCTACAACCCGCTCTTCCTGTACGGCGCTGCCGGGCTGGGCAAGACGCACCTGCTCCAGGCGCTGGGCCACCGGCTGCTCGAGCAGGGCCTGCACGTGGTCTACATCAGCGCGGAGGCCTTCACGAACCAGCTGATCTCCGCCATCCAGGGCCGCACGATGTCGGACTTCCGCGCGCGCTACCGCTCCACGGATGCGCTGCTCATCGATGACATCCAGTTCATCGCCGGCAAGGAGCAGACGCAGGAGGAGTTCTTCTACACCTTCAACGAGCTGTACGAGGCCGGCCATCAGCTCGTCATCAGCTCCGACAAGGGCCCGGGCGGCATCCAGCACCTGGAGGAGCGTCTGCGTACCCGTTTCGAGTGGGGCATGATCGCGGACCTCAGCGTCCCGGATGTCGAGACGCGGATCGCCATCCTGCGGCACAAGGCCGCCGAGCAGAACGCGCGTGTGCCGGACGATGTCCTGCAGGTCATCGCGGCACGCTTCAAGAGCAACATCCGGGAGTTGGAAGGCTCGCTCACACGCGTGCTGGCCTACTCCCGACTCACCAGCGAACCGCTCAGCCTGGAGCTCGTGCACTCGGCGCTCGCCTCGCTCGAGCCGACGGAGCCGCGGCTGCCGCCATCACCGGATCTGATCATGGATATGGTCTGCCGCTACTTCGACATCGACCGTGACGCGCTGCTCTCCAAGAGCCGTGAGAAGCGCGTCGCCTACCCTCGGCAGGTCGCGATGTACCTCATGCGCGAACTGGCGCACCGCTCACTCGTCGAGATCGGCGACTCGCTGGGCGGACGCGACCACTCTACGGTCCACCACGGCTGGCGGAAAATGGAGCGCTCCCTGGGTGTCGACCCCGAGACGAAGCGTGACATCGCCAGCCTGCGCGAAATGATCGAGCAGTCGCGCCGCGTCGCCTGAACCCGCACTCTGACTCATGAGATCCCTTCTCGCGCCGGCCGCAGCTGGCCTGCACACGCGCCTCGAATACCGGCGTTCCTGCTCAAGCGGTTGACCATATCTGTGAGCCATTCTGTAGATAACCAGCCGATTTCCGTGGATAACCCTATAGGTTGTGGTTTATTCCAAATGCGATGTTCCACAACGAGCTGTACTGTCCACGCCCCTGCCTCCCACGGGGCAACCTACCGACATCCGCGCGCATCTCATCAGGTGGCCGCCAACGGGAGGCGTTACCTGTAGCCACTTCTGCCGTCCACACCATCAACACCACTACTACTACTACGACCTACAGGTGCTTCTCTCGCTCTCGTTCCGTTCGTCCGGATGCCCTCCAGCGCCATTCCTGTGCACAATCAGCAACATGATCGACCAGATAGACATCGAGGTGACCGCCGGCAAGGGCGGGGATGGCGCGGTTTCGTTCCGTCGCGAGAAGTTCGTGCCGCGAGGCGGACCGGACGGTGGTGATGGCGGCCGCGGTGGCGATGTCATCCTCGTCGCGGACCCGCGCATGTCGACGCTCGGGCGCTACCGGCTGGGCCAGCGCCTGCGCGCCCCCGAGGGCACACCGGGCGGGCCAAACCAGCGTCGGGGCGCCTCGGCCGATTCCCTGCGCCTACCAGTGCCCGTGGGCACCATCGCGTGGGACATCACCGCGAGTGAGCCGGGGCCCGATGCACAGCCGGTCGTAGACCTCTCGGCGCCCGGTGCGGTAGTCGTCGCCCGCGCTGGTCGAGGTGGTTGGGGCAACAAGCGCTTCACCACACCGACACGGCAGGCGCCGAAGTTCGCTCAGCGTGGGGCGCCCGGCGAACAGCGCCGTCTGCGCTTGGAGTTGAAGCTGATCGCCGACGTGGGTCTGGTGGGCCTCCCAAATGCCGGGAAATCCACCCTGCTGCGCGCCTGGAGCCGCGCGACCCCTCGGGTGGCCGCGTACCCCTTCACCACGCTGGAGCCCGAGCTAGGGGTCGTAGAGCTGGGCTACGAGTCGTTCGTGGCGGCCGACATGCCCGGACTGATCGAGGGCGCGAGCGCCGGCGTCGGCCTGGGCCACGAGTTCCTGCGGCACATCGAGCGCACGCGCGTCCTGGTGCATGTGCTCGACCTCACGCGGGACGACCCGCTGGCGAACCGCGAGTTGATCGACGCCGAGCTGGAGGCCTTCGGCCACGGGCTCTCAGACAAGCCACAGTTGCTCGCGCTGAACAAGGTCGATGACCCGGACGGTCGCGCGCACCTCGAGCTGCTGGCGCCGCAGTTGGAGGCGCTGGGGGCCCCGTGGCTCGTCATCTCCGCCGCGACCACCGAGGGCACGCGCGAGCTGGCCCAGCGCACACACCAGATGCTGCGCCAGGCCGAGGCCGGCGATGCCGCGGCCGCCAGCGCCGCCGCGGAGGCGATCCCCGTACTGCGGCCCGAGCCGCGCCGCCGCCGGTTCGAGGTGGAGCGTGACGAGGACGGCGTGGCGCGCGTCCGCGGCGTCACCCCGGAGTGGCTGGCGACGACGCTCGATATCTCCGACTACGAGTCACGGCAGGAGCTGTTCTTGCGCATGCGCCGCATGGGCATCGCGCGCGCCGTGGAGCGCTTAGGCGTCGACCACGGCGACCCGGTGCGCATCGGCGACGTCACCGTGCGATGGGAGGGGTGAACGTGCGCACGGGCATCCTCGGTGGGACATTCGACCCGCCTCACCTCGGTCACCTGGTGCTCGCCGCGGCCGCGCGGCACACGTTGGAGCTCGACCGCGTGCTGTTCATCCCGGCGGGCGACCCCTGGCGCAAGGCCGGGCGTCGCGTCACACCGGCGGAGGACCGCCTGGACATGACGCGCGCGCTGGTAGAGGGCGTGGAGTGGGCCGTTGTGTCGGACATCGAGGTGCGCCGCGAGGGGCCGTCCTACACCACCGAGACGCTGGAGCAGCTGGCGCGGGACGGCGGCGATTGGTGGTTCATCCTCGGCGCCGACGCCCTCGCGGATCTGCCGCACTGGAGCCACCCGGAGCGCATCATCTCCGCGGTGCGTCTCGCCGTCGCGCGCCGCCCCGACGAGACGGACGGCGTCATCACGCCGGCGCTCCAGGCCGCACTCCCGGGTATCGAGGCGCGCGTCGACCTCGTGCCCATGCCACGTCTCGACATCTCGTCCAGCGACCTGCGGGAGCGGGTGCGGGACGGTCGTCCGACGCAGTTCCTGCTCCAGGACGCCGTCCGCGCCGTCATCGACAGGCGCGGGATCTACTTCGACGGCGACGAGGATCCAGGCGCCCCACCGCTCTAGCGGGCTTCTCCGGGAGGTCGCCCCTAGTCCAGGAACTTGCCGATCAGCCACACATGGCCGAAAGGGTCAGTCACGCTGCCCTGCAGCACTCGCAAGTCCGGGGACGGGCCGGTCGTTTCATGTTGGCGCTCGATGACGGGGCTGCGAGCCTGGCCTCCAGCGGCGACTGCTCGCTCCTGGACCCCCTGCGGGTCGTCAACGAATAACTCGATGCGCACCGTCGTGTGGCCCGCTACGCTAGGCGAGCGGGTTGCAGGCGGCGACTGGACGGCGAGGAAGAAGCGCGCGCCGTCGATCGACAGCCCGGCGACCGCGCCGTCCTCGCCGAGGCGCCACAGCTCTTCAGCCCCGAACGCTTGTTTGTAGAACTCAATGGCCGCCGCCCCGTCGCTGACGGCCAGCATGGGTGAGATCTGGGTCGCCATAGGCTGCCTCCGGGCGATCCGCTCGGTTCCTCATGGAGTCCTATATCACGGAAGGAAACGTCCCGACCTCGGTGTTCATCCAGGTTTACGAGGTTTGCTCTAGCCGCAACGTCGAACGCGGCGCAGCCGCGCCTTCCAGGCTACCCGCGTGCCGGCCCCTGCCACCCTTCGGGAGGGCGGCCGACCAGGATCGAGGCGCGCGGGATCGGCGGGACGAGGAACGGGCGCAGGTCCGCTGGGCGCACGAAGTCGAAGCCGGCGGCCTCGGCGTGGCGTACCAGCGTGGCGCTGGAGCGCAGACGGGGGTGCTGCACACCGCTCGCGAGTACGCGCGCGTTCCACGCGTCGAGGCGCGGATTGCCGGTGGGGCCGAACTCCCACAGTACGCCGAGGCCTCCCGGCTCGATGACCCGGTGCATCTCCAGGAGCAGAGCGCGCAACTCGCGGTCGTCCAGGTGCTTCGCGACGTAACCGCAGAGCACGAGGGTGAACGCGCCGTCGCGAAACGGCAGGGCGGTCGCGCTCGACTGCGCCAGGTGGGGCGGTTGCGCGCCGGCGGGAGCACGCGCGAAGTCGGCCGAGGCGAGGCGGAGCGCCGCGCGCGAGAAGTCCACGGCCGCCGGCGCCACCTCGCATTGCAGTTGCTCGTCCAGCGCGCGCACCAGCGCTCCTCGTCCGCACCCGACGTCGAGGATGCGGGCGGTGGAGTCGAGTTTGAGTTCCTCGGGAAGGCGCAGCAGCGGCCCGTTCGCCAGCAACTGCCCCTGTGCGCCCATCAGCCAGCGGTAGAACACGCCGCTGACGCTGTTCCCACCCAGCCATCGGTCGTACTCGCGCAGGCGGGCCGCCTGCTGCGGCTGGGGGCGACGAGGTGCGTGGGCCGCGGTCATGAAGCGATGGTGGCACCGAGCGCGCCGGGGCTCAATCGGGGGCGACACTGACCGCGGCCCGGGGAACCAGACGCGCGCCGGGAACGTATCTGGATCACCGCGCTCCACCAGAGCGGTCCCTGGAGGATCCCCGCATGCGCCCGATCACGCTCATCGCACTCGCCCTCGTCGCCTCGGCCGCACTTATCGCGTGCGATGGCGCCGACAGCGCCGACTCCACCGGCACCCCTACGGTGGCGCCGCCGTCGACTGTGACTTCGACGCCTGAGCCCACCGAGACAGCCACCGACGCGCCCACCGGGACGCCGGCCACCTCGACGGCGACGCCCGAGCCGACGAACAGCCCGACGCCCGGCGCCGACGACCGGCGGACCGGTGTGGCCGAGTTGGACGCGGCCATCGATGCCATCGTCGCGGACGACGCCGATGCCGTCACGGAGCTGATCGAGCTGCGGACGTTCCCCTGCACGGCCGCGCAGGGGGCAGGCGGGGGCCCTCGATGCGAGTCCGGCGAGGCGGACGGCGCCCAGGTGGAGGCGTTCCCGTACGGCTCGTGCGAAGTGGAGTTCCCGCGCGACCCTCGGCAGGTGGCCGAGCGCTTCCTGATGGAGGTGGACGGCGAGCCCTACGCCGTGACCGAATCGCCGGAGGGTACCGGCGAGCTGTTTGGCTACGGCCAGTACATGGTCGTCTTCGAACTCACGACGGCCGACGGCGGGATGGCGGCGTTCATCGGGGACGGCGGCCGCATCGTGCATGTGGCCTCGCTCTGCCTTACGCCGCCCGAGGACTTCCTCGACTGGCGCGGCGAACAGGACCTGGAGGTCATCCTGCCGCCGCCGGCCTCGACCACTGTGGGCGCCGAGAGCGACCCGATCTACTAGCCGCGACGGCCCACAGGGCTTGCCAGACGCACCACAATGGGCGCGGGAGGCTAGCCGTGAGGTGCAAGAGCGCGTTCGTGGTCGCGTCGGGCCTGGCTGCCCTGCTGGTGCTGAGCGGCTGCACGGCGTTGCAGCAACCGGAGACCGTCACACCCACGCCCGCCCGTCCGGCACCGCGCGTCGATGTCGTCGCGACCGTGCCCCGAGGCACGGTCAGCGGTGTCGCCGAGGTAGACGAGTTGATCGCGGCCGTGCTGGCCGGGGACGAGGGCACGCTGCGCGAGTTGTTGGGTTCCGAGAAGGCATCGAGCTTGCTCGCCGCCTCGGGCGACTGCCGGTCGCCGGCGGTCAGGGAGCCGGACCGCATCGCGGCATCGTTGTTGAACGGGCAGCACGAACTGGTGGCGGTGGTCGGGGTGCCGGGCGTGCCGGTGCACTCGCCGGACTGGCTGTACTTCCGCGACTACCTCGTGGTGTTCACGCCCGTCGGGACCGACGAGGGGACGGGTGTGCTTGTCCGCTCGGGGTTGGTCGCGGGGATGAACGCGGGCTGCTCGGACGTGCGGGGCATGCTGATGGTTGCCGGCGACCGATTGCCGCTGCTTCTGCGCGGACCTGCCTTCGGCCAGTTCCCGCCGGCGCGCTGAGGGACCTCGGGCATCGAGGCGACGGACCGGGGCGAGAACGGGCACAATGGCTGCATGCCGGCCCGCGCACCAATCCTGCTGCTGTTGCTCGCGCTCACGCTCCTCGCCGGCGCGTGCGAAGGTGATGTCCCCGCACCCGTGACACCCATCGGCGACCTGCCGACCGAGGGGCCGCCGGGCGCGACGACCATCCCGCTCCCCGGACTGACCCCAACGCCCGAGCCACCATCGACGGCCACGCCCACGCCTGAACCGACGCCCACGCGGCCACCCGACGAGGGCCGCCGCAGCGGTGACCCCGGCGTCGATGCCGTGATCGAGGCGATCGTCACGGAAGACCTCGACGCGCTCGTCCCCCTCGCGCTGATGCGGCCGCGGCCGTGTACCCCCGCGGGCGGCACCGGTGGCGCGCCGGACTGCCCGCCGGATGTCATCGCGGGCGCGGAGGTGGAGGCCTTCCCCGTCGGCGCATGCGATCTGTCCTGGCGCCGCGATGTCGCGGACACCATGCGCCGGCTCGTCGAGGACGCGACCGGCGGTCCCTATGCCGTGCTCGCCTCGCCCGAGGACGACCTGGAGTGGGTCACCTACGGCGACCACATGGTCGTATTCCGGACGGAACCGGCCTCCGAGCTGGTGCCCCCGATCGGCCTCGGCGTCTTCGTCGAGCAGGGCCGCGTGGTCCATCTCAACTACCTCTGCAGCGGCCCCGCCGAGGACTTCCTGACCTGGCGCGGCATAAACCTCGATGTTGTGCTCCCTCCGCCGGCCCTCGAGGGCACGCGCACGGGCATCCCGGCGCGGTCATCGAGGCGGCCGCGAGCGGCGACACGCAGACGCTGCTCGGGATGGTGGAGTCCCTCGAATGGCCGTGCGCGGATCCCGAGGTCGTGGAGGGCCTCGGCGGGCCGCCCCGTTGTGACGAGGGGGTGCCGGCGGAGACGGTGGTGCGCGTGTTCCCGGTCGGGTTCTGCCACGGCACCTACGTAGACGATGCCGCCGAGTTGCTGCCCTCGTCGCCGGTCCGCATTGCCGGCGTGAGTGCGCTCGAGCAGCGCCCGGACGGCGAAGACCTGGAGCCGTACTGGCCGGACGGTGAGTACATCATCGTCACCGAGCAGGAGACCGGCTTCATCATCGGCGGCGGGCGCATCGTGCGGTTGCAGCAGGGGTCAACAGCGTCGAGGCGCTGCTCGAACGGGGAGAGCTACTCCTCCGGCTGCCCGACGACCGCACGGCCATCCTCGCCGTCGACGCGGTGATCGACGCGGTCGAGGACGGCGATGCGGACGCGCTCGCGGCGTTGATGCGGCTGCACGAGGTGGCTTGTACCTCTGTCGAAGGCCTCGGGTCGGGGCCGAAGTGCTGGGCGGGAGGCGGTGTCGAGGAGACCGTCCCGGACGGGACTGTGGTGCAGTCGTTCCCGATGTCTGCCTGTGAGTTGGGGTGGCAGCCCAGCGTTGAGGCCGTCGTGGAGTCGCTGGCGCTTCCTGCATCGCTCTTTGCCGTGGTTACGTTCGCGGACCCGCCGTTGGACGAGTCATTCCTTCCCCGGCCGGACACCGGCGTGATCTTCGGGATCGACAGCGATGACGGGCCGGTCGGAATGATGCTGTTGATGGAGGGCGCAAGCGTCGTCTACGTCGACCACGTCTGCATCGGTCCGCCGGAGCTGTTCCTCGACGACCACCCTCGGTACACGGATGCCCAGGTCATCCTCCGTGCTCCGTCTTCCGGACCCTCGGTGACCGCGACGCCAAGCCCCACCTCGACGCCGCGCTCCTAGAACGGCCCGCGGAGCGGACCCTGGTCCGGCCGCTCGGCGCGCTGCTGGCCGTGCTCCAGGTCGAAGGTCATGCGCACACGCGCACCCCTCGAGGCGCCCCAGTCGCACATCGCCGCCAGTTCGCGCAGGCGCGGGGCCAGGTGCTCGTACCCCTCGACCAGCGGGGCGAGGCGCTCGTCCGGGTGCTCCCACGCCTCGGCGACCGCGCGCGCGGCGGCGGCCAGCTCCGGCGCCGGTTGCCAGGAGCGCTCCATCTCGCGCCGGTCGGACTCGTTCTCCACATTGCGGTCGGCGTAGCGGAGCAGCGGCTTCAGGTCGAGGCGGTGCTTCTGCTGGAGGTGCTGCGCCGCCTGCGCCAGCTCGTGCGTCCCGCCGAAGCGGGCGCTGAACGCCCACGAGCAGAAGAACAGCACGATCGTCGGGTCATCGAGGAAGCGCAGCGGGCACTCCTCGGCTGTGTCGAACTCGACGAAGAAGCGCTGCCGGTCGGTCTGCTGGGTCATGCGGTCACCCTTCGTGGTCAGGGTGAGTGCCCTCCCGTAGGGGCGCAAGGTGTTGCGCCTCCGCCGCCCCGGTGGCTCCTCTTACCCGCCGTCGCCCGTGATCGCCTCCAGGGCCGCCGTGCAGTCATCGAGGTCCGGCAGCACAGTCGAGGCGCCCGCGGCGCGCAGTTGTTCCTCCGAGGCGTGGCCGGTGGCGACCGCCACCGGGGCGGCGCCGGCATCGAGGGCCGCGCGCACTTCGTGGACCGTGTCGCCGACGACCACCAGGCGCTCACCCTCGACGTGGCCGCACTCCAGGCACCCCGCGCGCACGATGTCGGCACGGTCGGCATGCCGGTCACCGAACCCGCCGTGCAGCGGCGTGAAGTACCTCGTCAGCTCGGCATGCGCGACCCTCAGCACCGCGTTCGCGCGCAGGTTCCCGGTGGACACGCCAATGCGAGTCTCGGGCCGCGCCGCCAGCGCCTCGAGGAGCGGGGCTGCGCCCGGGAAGGCGCTGCACGGCAACTCCGCCAGTGCGACGCGAAGTTCCGCGGTGTAGGCGGCCTCGTAGCGCTCGAAGAGCCCGTCCACCTCGAAGCCCCACATCGAGGAGGCCTGCTCGACCAGCCAGCGGTCGGTGCGCCCCGCGTCGTCGATGTGCGACAGCGGGTCCGGGACGCCGGTGACCGCCGCGAGCGCCTGCGACCGGATGTCGCGGTCCCCCTCGATGCTGAGCAGCGTGAGGTCGAGGTCGAAGAGGACGGTCAGGGGCTGGGAGTCAGGCATGGGCACCCTCAACCTTCCACCGAGGATCCTGCGGGTCGGGCCAGCGTCTTCGCAAGCGGGCACGTCAGCGGAATCCCGTAGGGGCGCAGCGTGCTGCGCCCGCTCCTTGAGGCCCGCACCACCCAGGCCGTGTGGTTCGGCAGGCTCACCACGAACGGGAGGAGAGCGCCGGCCGCCGATGGATGATGGTCGGCGCGGGGAACGAGTAGGGGCGCAGCACGCTGCGCCCCTACTCGAGAACTCAGCCGGTGTCTCGCCGTTAGACGTCCAGGGTCGCGGTCAGGGCGTTCGCCGTGATGAAGGCCTTGCGCGGCGGCACCTCGTCGCCCATGAGCATGGTGAACAGCTCGTCCGCCTCCTCGGCGTCGTGGACCTCTACCCGCAGCAGCATCCGGTTCGCCGGGTCCATGGTGGTGATCCAGAGCTGTTCCGGGTTCATCTCACCCAGGCCCTTGTACCGCTGGAGGTTCGGCAGATTGCCGGGGTGCTCCTCCTGGTAGACCTCGAGCTCCCGCTCCGTGTGGAACCACGTCACGTTCTTGCCACGCGTGACCGAGAACAGCGGCGGCTGCGCGATGTAGAGGTAGCCACCTTCGATCAGCTCAGGCATGAAGCGGTAGAAGAACGTGAGCAGCAGCGTGCGGATGTGGGCGCCGTCCACGTCGGCGTCCGTCATGATGATGATCTTGTGGTACCGCAACTTGGCCGGGTTGTAGTCGTCGCCGAATCCCGTGCCCAGCGCGGTGATCATGTTCCGCACCTGCTCGTTCTCGAGCATCTTGTCCAGGCGCGCCTTCTCCACGTTCAGGATCTTGCCACGTAGCGGGAGCACGGCCTGGGTGCGCCGGTCGCGCGCGCCCTTCGCCGAACCACCGGCCGAGTCGCCCTCGACGATGTACAGCTCGGCCAGCTCCGGGTCCGTCTCGGAGCAGTCCGCGAGCTTGCCCGGCAGGTTGGAGCCCTCGAGGACCCCCTTGTGCTGGACCAGGTCGCGCGCCTTGCGCGCGGCCTCGCGGGCGCGGGCGGCGGTCAGCGCCTTGTCCAGGATCTTGCGCGCCGTCGCCGGGTTCTCCTCCAGCACCTGTGCCAGCTTCTGCGCCACCACCGACTCGACGATGCCCTTCACCTCGGGGTTGCCCAGGCGCGTCTTCGTCTGGCCCTCGAACTGCGGCTCGCCGATCTTCACGCTGACGACCGCGGACAGGCCCTCGCGGACGTCGTCACCGCCGAGGTTCTGGTCGTTGTCCTTCAGGATCTTCGCCTTGCGCGCGTAGTCGTTCAGGACACGCGTGAGCGCCGTGCGGAAGCCGGTGATGTGGCTACCGCCATCGATCGTCTTGATGCAGTTGGCGAACGAGTAGACGGACTCGCCGTAGGAGGCGTTGTACTGCAGGCCGACTTCCACCAGGGTGCCGTCCCGCTCCTCGTTGACGTAAATCGGGTCGGGGTGCAGCAGGCCCTTGCCCCGGTTGATGTGGCGGACGAAGGCCTCCACGCCGGAGTCGAAGTAGTACGAGCGCTCGCGCCCGTCGCCTCGAAGGTCGACGAACTTGATGAAGACGCCCTTGGTCAGGTAGGCCATCTCGCGGAAGCGCCCGGCGAGCATGTCGAAGTCGTAGTCGAGCGTCTCGAAGACGTCGGGGTCGGGGAGCCAGCGAGTCCAGGTCCCCGTGTCCTCCGGCTTCTCGCCGCGCACCTTCGCGAGCGCGGAGGTGGGGACGCCGCGCTCGTAGGTCTGGCGCCAGAGCGCGCGGTTCTGACGGACCTCGACCTCCAGCTCCTTCGAGAGCGCGTTGACGACGGATGCGCCGACGCCGTGGAGGCCACCGGACACCTTGTAGCCACCGCCACCGAACTTGCCGCCGGCGTGCAGCACGGTCAGGACCGTCTCCACACCCGAAAGACCCGTCTTCTGGACCGTGTCCACCGGGATCCCGCGCCCGTTGTCGCGCACGGAGACGTGACCGTCCGGCTCGATCGTGACCTCGATGAGGTCGCAGACGCCGGCCATCGCTTCGTCGATGGAGTTGTCCACGATCTCGGTGATGAGATGGTGCAGGCCGCGCTGGTCCGTGGAGCCGATGTACATGCCGGGACGGCGCCGGACGGCCTCGAGACCCTCCAGCACTTGGATGTTGGCAGCGGTGTAGTCGCCGGCTCCGTTTGACGCACCCTTCCCCCGGGCGGCGGCGGGAGACTTGGTACGGGGCGTCGTCGTCATGGGACCTCACTCACAAGCGCGTTAATTTCCGGACGTGAAGGGCCCACCGTCGGACCCCGGGTGGGGTAGCGGTGGACGTCGGCTGCCGGGATCGCGGTTCTTCTTCGGTGCGCGCCGAGCCCGGGGAGCGCCGTCCATTTTCCTGCCGGGGCAGCTCGCTCGACACGTTCATATTCTACCACGAAAGCCGCGGTCACGGGTCACTTCGAGGGGCGTATACGGGCAGTGAGTCGTATCCACAGGCCGATGAGTCGCAACAGAGTCCGCTCGTTGCGCGCATCGGACGCAGAGGACATTATGCGCCCGAAATCGTGTGCGGATGGCACTGGATCACTCGCTGATGGCGCCCGAAGCGCCGCTTGCGCGCCGCTCGACACGATCCCGCCTAAAATGGCCGCGATGGAGATGCCCCCGATCACCCTCGACCCCATCGGTGTGGTGGCGAACGGCGAGCACGATGTCGCGCGCGTCGACTGGTCGCGGGTGCGCTCGGAGATCCGGTTGCGGGAGGGCCTCGCCGAGGCCCTGCTCGGCCTGGAGGACTACTCGCACGTGATCGTCGTGGCGTGGCTGGACCGGATCCCGGACGAGCTGCGCTCGAGGCGGCGCGCCTACCCGTCGGGCGACGAGCGGCTGCCGCTGCAAGGCGCGCTCGCACTGCGCGGTGCGCGGCCCAACCCGATCGCGGTCACGGTCTGCCGTCTACGGAAGGTGGACGGCGACCGCCTGGAGGTCGAGGGCCTCGACCTGGTCGACGGCACGCCGGTCCTCGATGTGAAGCCCTACATCGCGTTCTACGACGCCGTCCCCGAAGCGACGCTGCCGCGCTGGGCGCGGGGGTAGCACCCCAGGTCGGTACTACGGGATCAGCGCCCAGTTCTGCCACTCGAAGTCATCGCTGCCCTCGATGCGCGGGGGGAACAGCGGCTCGTTGCCGAGTGGTCGTAGACCGCCGGCTGGGCCGGACCACTCGAACTCCGCGATGGTCCCGTCCGCCCGCAGCACCCACACGCTGTCCGCCCCGACGCCGGGCGCGATGTCGAGTGCGTCGATGCCCGCGTGGCGTGTCTCCCACGTTGCGGGGTCGAACTCGACGAAACCGTGGAGCATGCTGCCGGTCGTACTTCGGTAGCCCACGAGGATCCTGCCACTGTCCGTGACGGCATGTGAGAGCAGTTGGAGCGAGTTCGGTGGGAAGATGTGTCCGTCGCGCCGTCCCTCGCCGGTCACGACCTCAACCTCGCCATCACCCCAGATCGCGCCCAGCGCCCCATCGGCGCCGGCGAATGGGACTCCCGAGCCGGAGACCGACACGCGTTCCAGCACCTCGCCTTCCCCCGAGACCCGCACCAGCCCGGCGCAGTCCACGATGGCGGTGTTGCCCGGGCCCGGCGTGATGTGGATGTTGCAGCCGTGGACGCCCTCGACCGGTCGGGGCTCGGAGTCGGGGCGGGCGAGGTCAAGGTGGTGCCACTGGCGATGCTCGCGACGGCTCTCGTCGGCCCAATGGCGGAAGTAGAAGAAGGTCCCTTCGTCGCCGGAGAGGCCGACGAAGCCCGGCCAGTAGAACTTGTAGCTGCCACGGTTCGGAATCGCCGTTTCGCGCACGAGCTCCACGCCCTCGGAGAGGTCGAAGACCAGCAGGCGCGACTCCGCGAGACCGCGGTCATCTGACCGCGGCCGGTCCGCGACGAGCAATTGCTGAGCGGAGGGTCGCCGGACGGCCATGGGGTCGCCCGAGGTATAGATGGTTGCCATCCGCTCGCCGGTCCTCGGGTAAAGAAGCACGAGCTGGCCCTGGGCCTCGCCGTCCGCGTGGTCGCTGATCGCGATCACGAAGTGTGCGTACTCGTAGTCATCGGTTACTTCGATGTCCCACCCGCGCCCGGACGCGCTGCCGAGGCCAGCGTTCGAGCCAAGCGCGAACGCAGGCAGAGCGACGCCCGCGAGCAGAAGGAGGCCGAGGGTGAAGCGCGTCCAGCTCATCTGCATCGTCCACCCCAGCACCTGACGGCGGGTTGTCCTACGGTTACACCGGAGCCGCGACGGTGGTTCCCGATCACTGGGGAGCGCCCCGTGCCACCATCCGGACGCCGGCTGCAGACAGGCGACACCGGCCGCGACGGCCGGGCGCCGTCACCGGTACGGCGGCCGCCCACGCGCCGCCAGCTCGATGCCGTCTACCGCGCGCTGCTGGAAATGCACGGCGCCCAGCAGTGGTGGCCGACGGCGTCCGAGGACGACGAGGCGGCGCGACTGGAGATTTGCTTCGGCGCGATCCTCACCCAGAACACCTCATGGCGAGGCGCCGCCGCGGCCCTCGAGAACCTGCAGGCGGCGGACGCGTTGTCGGCGCAGGCGGTGCTGGAGCTGCCGCACGACGTGCTGGGCGAGCTGGTGCGGCCGTCCGGGCACTACAACGTGAAGGCGCGCAAGCTCCAGGAGTTCGCGCGCGTGGTCGTCGAGGAGTGCGGGGGCGTCCTCGACACCCTGCTCGACGGCGAGACGGACGAGATCCGCGCGCGGCTCCTCGAGATCTGGGGTGTGGGGCCCGAGACCGCAGACGCGATCACCCTCTACGCCGCGCGCCAGCCTACGTTCGTCGTCGACGCCTACTCCTACCGCCTCTTCGAGCGCCTGGACCTCGCCCCGGGCGAGCGGAAGTACGACCTCTACCGGACCTTCCTCCTGGACCGCATCGGTCCGGACGTGTGGCGCCTCAACGAATGGCACGCACTCATCGTCCGCCACGGCCAGGGCATCTGCCGCCGCACCGCCCCTCGATGCGACGAGTGCACGCTGCTCCCTCGATGCCCGTTCGGGCGGCGCGAGGTGGGGCTGGACGGACGCGGGCTGTAACCGGCGTTTCAACTCGGCGAGTCAGATGATACTGAGAGTGGATTGAGTATCAAATGACGGGGTGAGATGATACGGAGAGCACACGCCGTATCATCTGGCGCGAGCAGTTGAAACTCGAGGCACGTCGATGCGACCCGAGGACTTCGCGGACAGCCCCACCGGGCGGGTCGTGCCACTCGCGGGCGGCGCCTGCGCCTACGTACCGCACCCGTTGCCCGAGGAGATCGCGTTCGACCAGCGGCTCGTTGCCAGTCTGGATCGGGCCTCCCGTTCGCTCTCGGTGCTCGCGGGTATCGGCGAGACGCTCCCGGATGTTGGCCTGCTCGTCCGGCCCTTCCTGCGCCGGGAGGCTGTGCTCTCGTCTCGCATCGAGGGCACGCAGGCATCGCTGACGGACCTGTTCGCGTACGAGGCGGCGGGGCGCAGCGACGTGGCGGACAGCGCAGAGGTCGCCAACTACGTGCGCGCGCTCGATCGAGGGCATGGTCTGCTGTCCGAACTGCCGCTCGTCATGCGCACCGTGCACCAGGTGCATGGCGTACTGATGGACGGCGTGCGCGGACACGACCGCCGCCCGGGTGAGCTTCGAGACCGCCAGGTCTGGATCGGGCGGGCCGGGACACCGATGACCGCTGCCCGCTTCGTGCCCCCACCGCCCTCGATGCTGCCGGACCTGCTGAGGGACTGGGAGCGTTTCGTCAACGCCGACATGGACATGCCGCCGCTGGTGCAGTGCGCACTGATGCACTACCAGTTCGAGACCATCCACCCGTACCTAGATGGCAATGGGCGCGTGGGCCGGCTACTGATCACGCTGTTCCTGATCGCGCGGGGTGTCCTGCCGGCGCCGCTGCTGTACCTCAGCGCGTCATTCGAGCGCCGACGCACCGAGTACTACGACCACTTGCTGGCAGTCAGCCGCGGCGGCGACTGGCGGCCCTGGCTGGAGTTCTTCCTGGAGGGCGTGCGCGAGCAGGCGGACGACGCCCTGGCGCGCTCGCGGATGCTCCGCACGCTGCACGAGGAGTACCGATTGCGGCTGCAGGAGCAGCGCGAGACCGCGAACGCGTTCGTGCTGCTCGATGAGCTATTCGCTCGGCCTATCGTCTCGCGCAGCCAGGTGGCGGAGGTGCTGTCGATGACGGCCGCGGGCGCCCGGCGCATCCTCGACCGGTTCGAACGGGCCGGCATCGTCGTCCCGCTGGAGGGGACGTGGCCGCAGCTGTTCGCGGCAACCGAGGTGCTCGAGCTGCTGGAGGCGCCGTCGTGACCAGCCAGCCGCCCGAGCAGCGCAAGCGCCCGCCTGGCTCACGCACGGCCGTTGGCTTCGCCGCCGCGGTCCTGCTCGGCGTGATGGTGGGGATGTTCTTCGAGCCCTCGCTCGGAGCGTGGTCGGTGCTGATCGGTGTTGCCGTCGCCATGGTGGCTGACCGGGTGATGCGCTGGCGCGCCCGCCGTCAGGCGGACCGGGAGGCGGCCGGGCGACGCCGCGAGCGTTAGCGCGGTCACATCGAGGGCCGCAAGCGACTGCTCCTTGCCGCCTGCCGGGCCGCATCCGAGACTGACAGGCATGGAACTCGGCATCATCGGCCAGGCGCGGAGCGGGAAGACGTCGCTGTTCAACGCGGTCACGCGGGGGCAGGCGCAGGTTGGCGCGTACTCTTCGCGCAACGAGCCAAACGTCGGCGTGGTCCACGTGCCGGACCCTCGAGTGGACGCGCTGGCCGACGTGTTCAAGCCGAAGAAGAAGACCTACGCCGAGATCCGCTGGGTGGACTTCCCCGTCGCTGGCTTCGGGCCGGAGGGTCCTGGCGCGGCGTTCATCGCCGACCTGGCGAAGATGGACGCGCTGGTCCACGTCGTGCGGGTCTTCGAGGACCCCTCGGTGCCGCACGAGGAGGGGAGCGTCGACGCCCATCGCGACCTCGAGGCGCTCGAGCTGGAGTTGACCTTCGCCGACCTCGCGCTCATCGAGCGGCGCATCAGCCGCATCGACTCCGAGATGCGGTCGATCAAGGCGGCCGAGCGCGCAGCCCTCGAGCGGCAGCGCGACCTGATGCAGCGCATGCAGGCGCACCTAGAGTCCGGCCGCGGGCTGCGCTCCTTTGAGGCGTCCGACGATGAGCGCGAGTTGCGGCACTACCAGTTCGTGACGCGACGCCCCGAGCTGATCGTCGTGAACATCGGGGAGGGCGACCTCGACCGCGTCGCGGACATCGAGGCCGAGTTCCGCGAGCGCTACGGTGCGCCGTCCGTCATGGTCACCCCGTTGTCCGCGAAGGTGGAGGCCGAACTGGCGCAGATGGACCCGGAGGAGGCCGCCGAGTTCCGCGCCGACCTAGGGCTGGCGGCGGAGTCGCCGCTGGACCGCGCGATCGTGACGGCGTACGAGCTGCTGGGGCTGCAGTCGTTCCTGACCGCTGGCGATGACGAATGTCGCGCGTGGACGGTCCGTCGAGGCGCCACCGCACCGGAGGCAGCCGGCAAGATCCACACCGACCTGGAGCGCGGTTTCATCCGCGCCGAGGTGGCGAACTGGCAGGACATGGTCTCGGCGGGCTCGATGCCGGAACTGAAAAAGCGTGGCCAACTCCGCACCGAGGGCAAGGCGTACGTGGTGCAGGACGGCGACGTCCTGAACATCCTCTTCAACGTCTAGCCTCGAGGGCCGCGCGCCTTGTCCTGAGCACAATCGTCCAGCGCGCCGGGAGCCGTCGGGCGTATGATCCCGCCGGGCGCGATGCCCGCGGGTGGAGCGGCAACTTGGGCGAGTCAAACGTGCGTGCGCGCATCTTCGAGGCGATCGAGTCAGCGCTCGCCTGGGGCGACCCGGTCGTGGTCGCCACGGTGACGCATCCCGGTGACCCACCGCTTGCGGAGCCCGGCGCGAAGCTCCTCGTGCCGCGCGACGGCGAGGTGGCAGGCGACCTGGGCGGTGGCGCGCTCGACGCGCGGGTGGTGGAAGCCGCGCGCGAGGTCTTTGAGGCCTTCCCCCGCGTATCCGTGCAGACGCTCTACTTCTCGGGAGATGCCGCCGTCGCGCGCCCTCACATGGCCGGCGAGGGCGACGCGCGGGTGATGCTGCAACTGTTTGAGGCGCCCGCACGGCTCGTCGTCGTTGGTGGTGGCCACGTTGGCCTCGCGCTCGCGTCGGTCGGCGAGTTGCTGGGGTACGCCATCACCGTGATCGACGACCGCGAACCGTTTGCCAACCGCGAGCGCTTCCCGATGGCGGAAGAGGTCTTGTGCGGGGATGTGGGCGAAGCGGTCGCGGGACTGGCGTTGGGCGCCGGTGACTACGTGGTGCTCGTCTCTCGTGGGCACAAGCAGGACGAGGACGCGCTGCGGCGCGCGGTCGGCCGGGGCGCCGCCTACGTAGGCATGATCGGTAGCCGCCGGCGCACCGCCACGGTGCTACAGCACCTGCTGTCGGAGGGCTTCGCGGTAGAGGATCTGGATGCGGTGGCGACGCCCATCGGGCTCGATATCGGCGCCGAGACCCCGGAAGAGATCGCCGTCGCGGTCTTCGCGGAGATCACCATGCTGCGGCGGGGAGGGACTGGCAGGCGGATGCGGGAGCAGCGCGCTGCTCTCAGCGGTGAATCACGCCGAATGCTCTAGAATCCGCGTTTCGGCTGTCACCAGGCTTCACATGGCGGGGTTTGGGGCTGTGCTATCATGGCGACAAGCGGCGGCAGCCCGCATCCCCTGAAGAGAGCGAGCTGCAAGCCCCGCGACCTGACGCGGTCGCGTACCGAGTTGCCAGTTCCCTCTGGGGCACGGGGGCCGAGAAATCGGCCCTCGTGCTTGTCTTGCCCGCTCTGCCGGCGCTCGGCTCCCCAGGGTGGGTCGCCGGAGTCTCTGCGCAGCGACCGGTCGCGCCGTACAAGGGAGATACGAGTGGGATCCCAGTCCGGATCTCTCCTCGTTCGAGTATGATGACTTCGATACCCCGCCGCGCTTGAAAGCGGGCGTCAGGACGGGAAGCGGCATGGACATCGAACTGCTTCGGGAGATCCGCCAGGCGGCCGCCGAGGGCGAGGCGCGCGTACTCGCCACGGTGTCGACGGTGCGCGGCTCCACACCTCGGAGCCCCGGCGCCACCATGTTGCTGCGCCCGGACGGCACCTTCCGCGGCACGATCGGCGGCGGGTGTGGCGAGGCCGAGGTCTGGCAGGAGGCCATGGAGACGATGGCCGACGGACACCCTCGGACCGTGGTGGTCGACCTCACCGAGCCGACCGATGGCGAAGACAAGATCTGTGGCGGCGTGATGGAAGTCTTCGTGGAGCGCGTCAGCTCCTAGTACCTTCCACCGGCACAGGCCCCGGCCGCTGGCCCCCACGATTGTCCCGCACGGAGTAGGGCATCGCCCGACACCCGGACGGTTGCCGGGCTGTTATATTCGCGGCGGCGCTCCGGATCTGCTCCCAGGTCATCGAGGCGCCACCACCCGGCGCCCAGTCTCCCCGGAGCACACCGCGCGTGCCCGACTACGACCAGCAGACCTCGGATCTCCTCGACCGTTTCCACCAGCTCAAAGACCAGATCGGCATGCTCCGCTCTGAGCAGTCCATCCTGCGTGACCTGAAGGACGTGCTGAAAGAGCTGAAGGCCGCCACGCTCTCAGGCAACAACCTCCAGCAGGACGTCGCCCTGAGTAACGCCCTCGCCATCCTCAAGCTCGTCGAGCCACGCCTAGGCAAGCTGTTCACGGCGCGCGGTTGGGTCCGAGGCGTGGACGCCGGCGTCTCGATCCTCCTGGGCGCCTCCGAGGACGTGAGCGCGGCGGACCGCCTGCGGCTGATGGCGGATTACCTCAACGGCCTGTCGGCGCTGTTCAGCATCCCGGGCGCCGGCGCGATCTTCCAGTTCTACGTGCGCGCCATCCAGCCGATCGCGGAGTTCGTGCCGGCCATCGAGGCCCGCGCGCAGGAGGCCGCCCGCGCCGCCCGCGAGGGCATCGACTACGGCGCGACGCCGCCCGAGACCGCCGGGAGCGACGAAGCTCCCGAGGTCGACGCCCGCATCGACGCTATCGACGGCGAGGTCGAGGCGGTGGAGGAGCAACTGGGCGAGTTGCGGGCCGAGTTGCGCGAACACGGGATCGAGGATCCCGACGGCACCTTCAGCACCCGGCAGCAGTACGTGTCCGACATCGTCAACCGCGCGCTCAGCGATTCCGGGCTCCTCCAGGCGTGGGCCACGCTCCAGCGCACGGACAAGATGTCGCCCGATCCGCGCGTCCTTCGAGGCCTGGAAGCACCTCACAGACGAGGGACTGTCGGACGAGGAGCGCGCCGCCCTCCGCGAGCAGGCGCGGCTCTACGAGCGTGAGTGGCTCAGCGGGCGCGCGGGACCGAGCGAGGCGTGGCTGGCGGCAGAGGCCGCACTGCGGGACGCCCGAGCGCGCTTCGTCCAGCTCATTCGCGACGAAACGTGGTTGGCCGGCTGGGACGAGCACGACCTGTTCTGGCTGAAGTCCGCCCTCGGTGACGTGCGGTCTGACTGGTACGGCACTGACCTGTACGAGCTGTTGCAGTGGGACGAGGCGCGCGACGGCAACCCGGACAATGGGTGGCACTACGTGCCGGAGCAGGGCATGGCGCCTCAGGCGCCCGGCACGGGCGCCGAGGTCGGACAGCGCTTTGCGTTCCTCGGCATGAACCCGCTGCTGCTCGCGGCGGTCGTGGTCGGCGCCCTGCTGTTGACCGTGCTCGTGAGTGTCCTCTTCCTGTCCGGCGGTGGCGACGACACGGCGCTGGTCGCCGGCGGCGGTGCGGGCACGCCGACCGTGGAGGCGACCGATGCGCCGGCGGCGTCGACATCGCAGTCGGTCGCGGAGACGCCGGTGGTCGCGGCGCCCGCATTCAGCGTCTCGCCAATCGAGGCGACGTTCTTCCAGGAACGCTTCACCACGGAGTATGACGTGCTGGTGTCTACCTTCGAGGTCCCAGCCGACCTGACGTTCGAGTGGACCGGCGCGGATTGCGGGCAATACGGCCAGCCTGATCCGGTCGGGCGCCCTCAGCTGTTTGCGTGGGTCCACCCCCTCATCCGCCATGTGACGCGACGACCGAGCACGCGGACCGAACGATCGAAGTGGTTGTGACCGACGGCCGTACGATCGTGGCGTGCACGTACCAGGGGGCGGAGACAGGTGTCGGTCCTCCATGCACCGTCATCTATGGGCGTGCGTCCAACTAATCCGGGCTCCGGCCTGGGCTAGCGCACCAAGGCATCCGAGGCGGCCAGCGCGACGTATCCCCTCTGTACGCGGCCTCTCTGACAGCCGCCCGAGTGCTGGAGCGTTCCACCCGACGCCGTGCTAGGATCAGGCTGCGGTCGCAGAATCACACTGCACGCCCGCGCGGTATGCGTGCGGCCGGGAGGGACATCGTCATGCTCGGCACTCTGGGCTGGCAGGAATTGCTCATCATCCTCGTGATCCTCGCGTTGCTCTTCGGGGCGTCGCGTGTCGCGGGGCTCGGCGGCGCGCTCGGGCGCGGCATCCGCGAGTTCCGCACAGAGGCGCGCGGCGACGGCGAAGAGGACGAAGCCGCAGCACGGACGGACGCCGGCGCCACGACGGCGGAGGAGTCGCGCAAGACCGACAGCTGAGCCGCCCCGGCCACTGGCCGGGCGTGGACAACGTCAGCAGATCGATGTACGGGCGCCCCTGTGGCGCCCGTGCTGCTATGCAGGGCGACCCGAAGGGTGCCCGCCCCGGCCCGGCGCCGGACTGCACGAGGTGGCACAGACTCCCGATGACTGTCCGCGCGATCGTCTTCGACCTCTGGGGCACGCTGATGGCGGACCGGCGAGAGTTGTTCCCGGAGCGCGCCCGGCTGCGCTTCGAGGGCATCGAGCCGGTGTTGCGCCGCCTGCGCATCGAAGCCGACCGGGACACCTTCACCCGCACGCACCTGCAGTCGAACCGCGCCATCGGGCGCATGCAGGACGCCGGCCGCGACGTGTCCGCGGAGGCCCGCGCCCGCCACGTCATCTATCAGTTCGCGCCAAGCCTGGCGGACCAGCTCACGCCCGCGGACTGTGCGGAGATCGTCGAGGCGTACTCCGGCGTCGCACTCCGGCTCCCGCCCATTTTGCTGCCCGGCGCCCGCGAGGCGCTGGAGCGCGCGCGCCACCTGGGACTGGGCGTCGGGCTGATCTCGAACACGGGGGTGGTCGCGGGGCGTCACCTGCGGCAGGTCTTTGAGTCCGAGGGCATCCTCGATGCCTTCGACTCGCTCGTCTTCAGCGACGAGCACGGCCGCTCGAAGCCACACCGCGCCATCTACGACCGCGCGCTGGAGGAACTCGGTGTGCCTGCGGACGAGGCGGTCTACGCGGGGGACACCCCGCGCTACGACGTGGGCCCGCCCCGGCGCTACGGCTGGTGGGTCGTCCAGGTGGGCGACCGGGACGACGGCGACCCGCCCGCGCATCGGCGGGTGCCCGGTGTCCTCGATGTGTACCCGGCGCTCGAGGAGATGGGACTGCTGGAGGGTCGGGCTAGCCGGTCTTCAGCCGGATAGCCGGCACGCGGGTGCGATCAGGCCCCATACATCCGGTAAGTCTGTTATAGTCGCCCGCGCGTGCCAGCGCGGTGCTCTGGGCCGGACGCTTCGCTGGTACGCGCCCCTCCCTTTTCCAGTACCTCATTTGGCCCCCCCAGACGGAGAGGACCGAGCCTTGGAGATCGTCCGCGGCCTCCACCAGTTGAAGACGCCTATGACCAGCCCCGCCCTGCCATACATCATGCCCTACGTCTTCGAGGGCAATGACGGCATCTCGCTGTTTGACGCGGGATACGGCACACCTGAGGCCAGCGACGCGCTGACGCGGCAACTCGCCGTGCTGGGCTACGAGCCGAAGCACATCCGCCGCCTCATCATCTCCCACGCCCACCCGGACCACCTCGGCATGGCGGGCTGGGTGAAGGAGCAGTCGCCGGACTGTGAACTGGTGATGCTCGCGCGCGAGTGGCAGTGGATCGTCGACCGCTGGCTGGACAACGATGGCTGGACGAAGCTGTCCGACCAGTGGCTCGTGCGCCACGGTGTGCCGCAGGAGGAGATCGACGAGGCGCACGCACAGGGCAACCTGGCGCCCAATTCGCCGAACGCGAAACAGGCGGCGACGGGCGGGAGCAACGGCAAGGACGCCGGCGCCTCCGCGGCCCGGCGCCCGTCCATGCGCTTCGACATCGAGCCGGAGGTCAAGCTCGAGGACGGTGAGGTGCTGGAGTTCGACGGCTGGAGCCTGCGCGCCGTCTGGACGCCGGGGCACACGCCGGGCCACCTCTGCATGTACGAGACGAAGCACCGGCTGATGTTCACCGGCGACCACGTGCTGCCGCATATCAGTCCCAACGTCTCGTTGCACGCGGACCAGGAGGGGACGAGCCCGCTCTCGGATTTCCGCCACTCCCTCCAGAAGGTCGCGGACTTCGACACCGCCGCCGCGCTGCCGGCGCACGAGTTCACGATCCCGGACCTCAAGCAGCGTTGCGCCGTGCTGCTACACCACCACGACGACCGCCTCGAGGAGGTGCGCGACGCGATCGGCGACGACACGGCGAGCGCGCGCGAGGTGTCGCAGCGGGTGAAGTGGAACACCGGCCCGTTCGACGACTTCAACATCTTCATGAAGCGCAGCGCCCTGGGCGAGACCCTCTCGCATCTGCGCCTGCTCGAAGACGAGGGGCGCGTCCGCCGCATCGAGGGCGACGGCGCCGTGCGCTGGTCGAAGGCCTAGCCCAGGACCGTCAGCGCGGTCAGTCGGCGCCGCGCCACCAGCCGGCCGGCGCCAGCGGGCCCACCGCGTCTCGCTCGGAAGCCGGAAGCGCCTCGAGGAGCTGCGCGACGCTGTCGCCGGTGACCGGGTGGCACACGTCGCCGGCGATCTCCGCCAGCGGCACGAGCACGAAGGCTCGCTCCGCCATCCGGCTGTGTGGCACCTGCAGGTCCGGTGCGCTCAGGACCTCGTCCTCCGCCAGCAACACATCGATGTCGATCGGGCGGGCCGTCCAGCGCTCGGCGGTGAAGTCGCGCCCGAGGTCCGCCTCGAGCTGCTTCGCGAGGTGGAGTAGTTCGTGCGGGGTCAGCGCCGTGAGCACCGCCACCGCGATGTTGGCGAAGCGCGGCTGATCCTCGACGCCCCACGGCGGCGTGTCGTAGACGGCCGACACTGCCTCGATGTGGACGCCACCGGCCTCCACGGCGTCAAGCGCGGCGCGGAGGTTCGCGATGCGGTCGCCCAGGTTCCCGCCGAGGCCAAGGTAGACGCGCCGTGCGACAGCCATGCGCTCGTCCCTACGCTTCGGGAGGCCAGCCGCGTACCACGGCGTCGGCCATGCGGACGACCTGTGTCATCTCCTCGACGTCGTGTACGCGCACGATATCCACGCCGGATCGCACGGCGAGCGCCAACGTTGCGGCGGTGCCCCACCGCCGTTCCTGCTCCGGCCGGTCCAGCACGTGCCCGATCGTGGACTTGCGCGAGGTGCCCAGCAGGACGGGCCGGCCCAGGCCGCGCAGGTCATCGAGGCGGCGCAGCATCTCGAGGTTCTGGACGGGCCCCCAGCCGAACCCGAAGCCCGGGTCGACGATCAGACGGTCACGCGGCACGCCGGCCCCGTGCGCGAGTGCCATGCTCGCCTTGAGGCCGGCACGCACGTCGGCGATCAGGTTGCCGCCGAAGGTGCGGCCGCGCTGGTTGTGCATGACCACGGCGGGCTTGCCGGTGCGCGCCAGCAGCGGCGCGAGTTCCGGGTCGCTGCGCAGTCCGTGGACATCGTTCAAGGCATCCGCGCCCGCTTCGAAGGCCCGCGCCGCCACCTCCGCCTTCGAGGTGTCGACGGTGATCGGCACCTCGACGGCGCGGCGCACGGCACGCAGCGGCGCGGCCAGCCGCAGGTACTCCGCCTCCGCATCGATCGGGTCGTGGTCGGGCCGCGTCGACTCCGCGCCAATGTCGAGCAGGTCCGCGCCCGCGTCCACCATCCGCAGGGCGCGGTCCGCCACCTCGGCGGCATCGAGCAGCCCGTCGCCGGAAAACGAGTCGGGCGTGACGTTGAGGATGCCCATGACGTAGGTGCGCGCACCCCACTCGAAGCGCACGCCGCCAATGTCGATGGGTGTGGGGTGGTTCACACGCAGAGGGCTACTCCTCGGCCTCGCCGATCACATCAAGCGCCTCACGCGGTCTGAGGATCGGAATGCGTTGCCATTCGTCGAGCCGCAGCAAGTGCCGATCACCCGACACAATCAGTTCCGCCTCGCCAGCCAGTGCAGCTTCCAACACGCGATCGTCGTCCGGGTCGTCCGGTACATCGCGCACCGCCTCTGCGGGTTCGACGACTTCCGAGGCCAGCAACAACTCGGCAATCGCCTCGTCGATCTCCTCAGAAGGCCAGGCGAACTTCTGACTCATGACTCCGCGGAGTTCTGCGATCAATGGCGCAGAGGTTAGGAGGACGATGTCCGGTTCCAGGCACCGCGCGTAGACCCGGAACGGAGAACCGCCGGGAGTAACGAGGGCGGACACGAGGACATTCGTGTCCAGCACCAGCCGCAACTAGGCCTGCTCCCGCTGTTCTCGACGGTATTCCTCGATCAGACGAGGTACGTCCTCTTCAGTGATCCCGAGCTCGCGAGCACGTCTCGCGCCGTATTGCTGAAGCCTACGCAGCCGTTGCTGGGCCACCTTCACCCGGTACGCCTTGAGCATTTCAGGGAGTAGCTCGCCTACCGATACGCCCTCCTCGAGAGCGATGCGGTCGAACTCCTCCGCGACAACAGCGGGGACTGTCAGCGTCAGCGTCTTCTCGTCGGACATGGTCGTGCTCCCGTGCACAGAATCCCGGAGCCAGTATAGGTCCCGCTACCCCTCCACCACCTCGACCGGCTC
The DNA here is from genome assembly GCA_009379925.1 of Dehalococcoidia bacterium. Classification (GTDB taxonomy): domain Bacteria; phylum Chloroflexota; class Dehalococcoidia; order UBA2979; family UBA2979; genus WHSU01. The sequence continues at coordinate 122,371 of WHSU01000003.1, forward strand.
TTCTTCGATGTGGCCGCCGGTGCGGATGAAGAAGGCGCGCACATCCGGTGGGTCGTGGGCGAGCGACACGAGGATGTAGTACGTCTGGGGGAACATCGGCTCGAGCTCGATTTCGCCCGGCGGGAAGAACGCCATACGCACGTCCGTCGGCGAGGGACGGGCCTCCGAGGCGACGTGTGAGTGATAGATGGCGAAGAGCCGCTCGCCCGTCTCGTCGCGCCGCTCCTCCAGTTGCATCATCCGGAGCGGGTCCATCTCGTAGCGGTACGGGCTTTCCGCCAGGTTGCGGACCCGGTGCACCGCGATGGGCTCGCTGCCGTTGGCGTGGACCATGCCACACGCCTCGTTCGGCAGGTCTTCGCGCGCGTGGGCGACCATCTCCTCAGCGATCGAGCGCGGGATGCGCGGCATGCGGTCTCCGTCTCCAGTGCTGCCTGATACCGACTCGGGCGGCGGTCGAGGGGGTGTCGAGCTAGTCGGCGCCGCGCTCCCATGGCACCGTGTCGCCATCGTCGATACAGGCGGCGGCCGACATCCGCATCTGCAGGAACGCGCGGCTGGCCGGAGCTTCCACCAGGTGCGCGACCCAGTGCGGCCACTCGTCTTCCGGGACTCGGTCCACCAGGTCCGTGAACGGCAGGTGCACCTGCCCCTCGCCGTCCGCCGTGCCCTCCGCGATGCCTTCCGCGATGCCGACGTCCACCGACCACTTGCCGGGCACAGCGATGCGGCCCACGGTGCGGGTGCGCAGGAGCTGCGCTCCGGGCAAGGCCCGGTAGCGCTCGATGACGGCCACGTCGAAGGACAGGTGCAGGCGGCCCGGGTCGCGCGCTGCCAGCGCGCGACGCAGCAGGGTCTGTTGGAGGACTGCCGCTCCCGAGGCCGCCGTCATCGTCCGCTCCTACGTTCCCACGCCCGAGGGCTCTTGAGGCCGCTACCTCTCGATCGGGACGTCCACCAGCGAGCCGTACTCGGTCCACGATCCGTCGTAGTTCTTGACGTTCTCGTACCCCAGCAGGTGCTTCAGCACGAACCACGTGTGCGACGAACGCTCACCGATGCGGCAGTAGGCGATCGTGTCGTCGCCGTCCTTGACGCCCGCGTTGCCGTACAGCTCGCGCAGTTCGTCCGGCGACTTGAACGTGCCGTCCTCGTTCACCGCGCGGGCCCACGGGATGTTCTTCGCGCCGGGGATGTGGCCGCCGCGCTGCGCCGTCTCGGTCATGCCCGGAGGCGCGATGACCTCGCCGCTGAACTCGGCGGGACTGCGCACATCCACCAGCTGCGGGCCGGACTGGCCCACTGCCTGCAGCACCTCGTCCCGCTTGGCGCGCAGCGCCGGGTCGGGGTCCTTGGCGGTGTAGCTGGCGGCCGCCGCGGTCGGCTCGGTGGTGGTCGTCGGACGGTTGTCGGCCAGCCACTTCACGCGCCCGCCGTCCATCAGCGAGACGTTCTCGTGTCCGTACAGCTCCAGCAGCCACAGCGCGTAGGCCGCGAACCAGTTGTTGTTGTCGCCATAGAGGACCACGTGCGTGTCGTTCGAGATGCCGGAGCGGCCGAGCAGGTCCTGTAGCCCCTCCTTCGTGATGATGTCGCGCCGCTGCTGGTCCTGGAGTTGCGTCGTCCAGTTCCAGCCGACCGCACCCTCGATGTGGCCCTCGCCGTAGGCGTCGGTATCGACGTCCACTTCCACCAGGCGCACGTTGGCGTCACCCTTGTGTTGCTCCACCCATTCGGGGCTGACCAGTTTGTCTACCATCTGCTGACTCCTCACTCACGCACCCTGCGCGGGTATCGCTACTCACTCATCGAGGGGTGGTCGCCGTCTCAGGCGCCACCGCTCGATGAGGCTATGGACGGGACGTTAGGCGTCGATGATCCCCATGCGGATGGCGAACGGATGCGCCGTCCCGGGAGAGACCACGATGCTCGCGTTGCTGTGCGATACCTGCCGCCGGCCGATCGACCACGACGGCTACGAACTGAATCTGCTTCCCGGCACGGTGGTCAACGGGCCCGGCGAGTTCGCCCGCACCGCGACCGCGCAGAGCGGCGTCATGTCCGTCTACATGTGCCAGCGTTGCGGCGAACGCATCGCCGCCATCCTGCGGCACAAGCTCCAGGACCCTTGCCCCACCTGCGAGGTCGCCCCGCTCCGTGAGGGCGACCGTCGCGTCGACGTCGTCGACGTGACAGCGGAGCCCGGCGCCGCCCCGCCATTGGAGCGCGTTTCGGCGTAGGGCAGCGGTCGGCGGGACGCGCGGCGTCACCACCAGAGCTTCTCCTTCACGTCCTCCACGATCTCCTCGTAGCTGCGCGTCCAGAGACCCGTCGACAGGTACTTCCAGCCGCCGTCCGCCAGCAGGCAGACAATGTGTCCCGCTGCGGTCCGCTCGGCTGCTCGCTGCGCCGCGCGCACCACGGCGCCACCGGAGACACCAGCGAAGATGCCCGTGCGCTGCGTCAGCTCCTGGGTCATCGCGAACGAGGTGGCGGAGTCGACGACGATACGCCCGTCCAGGACGGAATCGTCGAACACCGGAGGGATATACCCTTCCTCGAGCGATCGCAACCCCTGGACCAGGTCCCCCGGGTGTGGGGCGGCCGCGATCACGCGGATCGAGGGGTCGTGCTCCTTCAACCGCCGCCCCACGCCCGTCAGCGTCCCGCCCGTGCCGAGGCCGGCGACGAAATGCGTGATCTCCGGCAGGTCCCTCAGGATTTCGGGGGCGGTGGTCTCGTAGTGCGCGCGCGGGTTTTGCTCGTTCTCGTACTGGAACGGCATGAACCAGTCCGGGTGCGCGGCGGCGAACTCCTGGGCGCGCGCCACGGCCCCGTTCGAACCCAGCGCGCCCTCCGAGAAGATGATCTCCGCGCCGAAGGCCTGCAGCAGTTCGATGCGCTCGTGGCTCACGGCGTCCGGCATCACCACCTTGACCGGGTAGCCTCGAAGGCTCCCGATCATCGCCAGGGCGATGCCGGTGTTGCCGGACGTGGGCTCCAGGATCGTCTGGCCGGGCTGTAGCCGCCCGTCGCGCTCCGCCGCCTCCACCATGAACTTCGCGATGCGGTCCTTCACGGAGCCGGTGGGGTTTTGCCCCTCCAGCTTTACGTACAGGTGCACGTCCGGGTTCGGTGAGAACTGCGAGATCTCGACCAGCGGGGTCTCCCCCACCATGTCGAGGACGCTGCGGTACAACATTCCGTGGCTCCTCGGCCGGGGCCCTACTGGCCCCCGGCGAGCGCCGGTAGGAAGGAGACGGTGTCGCCGTCCGCCAGGGGCGTCTCTTTGCCCTGCAGGTAGCGTACGTCCTCGTCGTTCAGGTAGATGTTGACGAAGCGGTGCAACTCGCCCCGGTCGTCCGTGATCTGCTTCGCGAACCCCGGAAAGCGTCCTTCGATGTCCGAGATCAGCTCGGCGATCGTCGAACCTTCACCCTCGATCGCCTTCTGGCCGCCCACGGCCCTCTGGATCACCGAGGTGACGTGCACCATCACCGCCATATCGTGTCGCCCTTCCCGCAAATTGCCCGGCCCTGTGAGCCCCGTCCGGCCGGCCTGTCGTCCCTCGTGTGCCCGTCGCGCACGAAGCCAGGGCGGCCTCCCGCATCGGACGGCCGCCCGGCTCCCGAGCGCTAGAGCAGCGCCTGCGCCTCCACCGGGACCTCCAGTGGCGGTGAGCCGCAGAACATGTCGTAGTCGATCAACTCGGTGACCGTGGGGTTGTCGCCGCACAGCGGGCACGAGGGGTCCCGCCGGATCTTCATCGTGCGGAACTCCATCGTCAGCGCGTCGATCAGCAGCAGGCGGTTCACCAGCGACTCGCCGACCCCCAGGATCTGCTTGAAGACCTCGGTTGCCTGGATCGAACCGACGATGCCGGTGATCGCGCCGAGCACCCCGGCCTCCGCGCACGATGGGACCAGGCCCGGCGGCGGGGGGTCCGGGTAGAGGCAGCGGTAGCAGCCGTGGCCCGGCTTGTAGACCGTCGCCTGCCCGTCGAAGAGCAGGATCGCGCCATCCACCAGCGTCTTGCCCGCCAGGTAGGCGGCGTCGTTCACCAGGTAGCGCGTGGCGAAGTTGTCCGCACCGTTCACCACGATGTCGTACTGGGAGATGATCTCCATCGCGTTGTCGGACGTAATCGGCAGCCGGTGTTCCACCACGTTGATGTGCGGGTTGTACGCCAGCAGCTTGTCCCGCGCCGACTCGATCTTCAGGCGGCCCACGTCCTGCGTCTGGTGCAGCACCTGTCGCTGGAGGTTGGACAGGTCCACCACGTCGAACTCGACCAGGCCGATCGTGCCGACGCCCGCGAGCGCCAGGTAGAGCGCCACCGGGCCTCCGAGGCCGCCCGCGCCGATGATCAGCACCTTGGCGTTGCGCAGCTTCCGCTGACCCTGCGGCCCCACCTGCGGCATGATGATGTGCCGCGAGTAGCGCATCACCTCGTCCGGCGTCAGCGCCGTGGAGGACGGCGCGCTGTCCGATGCGCCGTTCGTCGCGCCGGGCGCGTCCGCGCCGCCGGCGAGCGCCGGGATCACGGCGAGCTGGTCACCGTCCGCCACCGTGGTCTGCGTCCCCTGCAGGTCGTGGATCTCCTGGTTGTTCAGGTAGATGTTGATGTGCGTGGGTACCCGGCGCTCACGGTCGTAGACCAGGTTCGCGAAGCCCGGATAGTCGCGCTCCAGCGCGTCCAGCACCTCAGCCACGCTGGCTCCCTCGACGGTGACGTACTCGCGGTTCGCCGTGAGCCGGCGGAACGGCGAGGGGATGTAGACGTTGATCGCCATGCGGCCCTCTCCCTGTCCTGACCTTGACTGACTGCCCGTGGCCACGAGGCCTGACCGGCGCTCGTGACCTCGTTTCGTGTTTCTACCGGCCTACAGCGTCACGCTCAGGTAGCGCTCCCCCGTGTCGCAGAGCATGGTCACCACCCGCTTGCCGGCGCCCAGTTGCTGCGCCACCTTCACCGCCGCCCACACGTTGGCGCCCGAGGAGATACCGACCAGCAGTCCCTCCTCGCGGGTGAGCCGCTTTGTCATCTCGTACGCGTCCTCGTCGCGGACGCTCATCACCTCGTCGTAGACCGCGCGGTTGAGCACACCGGGGACGAACGAAGCGCCGATGCCCTGGATGCCGGTCAGCCCCGCGCGGCCGCCCTGCAACACCGCGGAGCGGGCAGGTTCCACCGCCACGATGCGCGCCGGCACGCCGGCCTCGCGCAGCACCTCGCCCACACCGGTGATCGTACCGCCGGTCCCGACGCCCGCCACGAACGCATCCAGGCGCCCCTCGGTGGCCTCCAGGATCTCGGGCGCCGTCGTCCGGCGGTGGACCTCCGGGTTCGCTGCGTTCTCGAACTGTTGCGGCATGAAGTAGCCGTGCTCCTCCACCAGTTCCTGCGCGGCGTACACCGCGCCGGACATCCCCTCGATGGCCGGCGTCAGCACCAGCTCCGCGCCGAAGCGCTCCAGCAGGTGGCGGCGCTCCGTGCTCATGTCCTCCGGCATCGTCAGGATCAGCCGGTAGCCACGTGTCGCGCAGACCATCGCCAGCCCGATGCCCGTGTTGCCCGAGGTGGGCTCCACCAGCGTCGCGCCCGGCTGCAGCAGGCCCGCTGCCTCGGCCGCCTCGACCATCGAGAGGGCGATGCGGTCCTTCACCGAGCCGGCCGGGTTCGACACCTCGAACTTGCCCAGCACCTCGGCGGCGCCATCCGGCACCACCCGCTGCAGCCGGATCAGCGGCGTGCGGCCGATCAGGTCGACCACCGAGTCCGCGATCAGCGGCCGCTGCCCCACGGAGGGCATGCTTCGAGGCGTCACCGTTCGCCCGGAGTCAGTCATCGAGCTGTCCCCTGTGACGTTCGTAGTGAGCTCTTCCGTTCGTGGTGAGCCCGTCGAACCAGTCACACGCCCACCTCGGACGGTCGGCGCCCTTCGACAGGCTCAGGGCGAACGGAATGAGGAGGAGAATCGTGCGCATCAGATGCTGTAGTTCACCGCGGCGTCGCGCTCGTGGTCGCGCTCGTGTTCCACCAGTTCGGCCAGCGTCACGCCCGACAGCCGCTCTCGCATGTTCTCGTAGATCCCCTGCCATACCCAGCGCTGCCCGCAGAGCGACTCCTGGCCGCTGTCAGTCACGTCCGCCACACACCCGATCGGCGCCAGCGACCCTTCCAGGCTTTCGAGGACGTCTAGCAGCCGCACGTCCGCCGGCGAGCGCGCCAGCTCGTGGCCGCCGCCCGGGCCCCGCGTGCTGCGGATGAAGCCGTCGCGCCGCAGCTGCGCCAGCAGGTGGTCCAGGTACGACTCGGGCACCTGCCGCCGTCGCGCGATATCGGCCCGTTGCACGGGCCCCTCCCCCTCGTGCTTCGCGAGGTCAATGAGCGCGCGGACACCGTAGTCACCTTTAGTGCTGATCAGCATGCGAAGATCCCGCCGGTCGGGGGGTCTCAGGACCGGCCCGAACCGGGTCCGATGTATTCCCGACTAAATCACTCGACATTGTAGCATGGACTCCCGGAGTTGCCGCCACCCCCGAGACGCGACGCGGCGCCATAGATCTGAGGACATCCGATGGACGAACGTGAAGCCTACGCCAGCCGCCTGCGGCTCGTCCTCGAGCGTCTCGCCGCCACGCTGGAGGAGGTCCCGGCCACACGCCTCGACGAGTCGCCGCTTCCCGAGGGCACGAACAGCCCCGCGATGATCGCCGCCCACGTCCTCGGCGCCGTGCGCGGCTGGGCGCTCGGGATGGGCGCCGGCGTGGACGTCGAGCGTGACCGTGCGGCGGAGTTCGCGACGCGTGGCGAGTCCGCGGAGGCCCTCGCCGCCCGCCTCCGCGCGCTGGCCGACGAGGTAGACCGCACGCTCGAGGACCTCGGCCCGGATCGCCTCGGCGAGGTCGTCACGCCGCCACAGGCACTCTTCGGCGCGTTGGAAGCCCGCCCGATCGCGCGCCGGGAAGCGCTCGTCTCCGCCGTCCAGCACGCCTCGGAGCACCTCGGCGAGCTGCAGTTGATCCGCGACCTCTACCGGACGGGGTGAGTCGCACAGGGCCGAACATTTGATCGGCTAGTGTCCCGACTCGCGCGACGAGGCACACTGCGCGCATGTCGGACCGCACCGAACGCCTCCCCGCCGGGCCTCGCGAGGTCACCCCGCGCCAGATCGAGGTCGCGCGCCTGGTCGCCGAAGGGCGCACCAACGAGGAAATCGCCGACACGCTCGGCATCTCGCACGCCGGCGCGAAGTACCACGTCTCCGAGCTACTCGGCCGCCTCGGCCTGACCCGCCGCGAGGAGATCCGCGACTGGTACGGCCGCCACCGCTCGACGCAGCGGCGTCGTGCTGTGCTCGCGCTACCCCTCGGCGCACTCGTGGCCACGGGTGCCGTCGCGGCGCTTGCGGTGGCGGCGGTTGTGTTGCTCGTAGCGCCCGGGGGTCGCGCCGAGGAGCCGGGCGAGATCCCCGGCCTTGTCGTCGGGACGGAGGTGGAGGAACGGCAGTCGCTCTCCAACGTCGAGGCGGTATTCGCCGAGGTCGAGGACGGCGGCATCCTCCACCTTCGCGTTACGCGATTCGTGCGCGCCGGTCAGGAGGTGCAAGCGGGGCGGAATGGTGACTTCTTCACCCTCCCGGAGCGGCGCGTGGAGGACTCATGGTGGCTCTACGACGATGCAGGGGACGTCGTATTCGTACTCGGCCTCGTGCGCGATGGCGAGGATGCGGTGTACCAGCGCACCTTCGGCGATGCGGGCAACGCCCAGACCTGGTTCGTCTTTCCCGCCGCACGGGACGCGGAGGTACTCGCGGGCATCGGTACGAACACGATTGACGATTGGCGCGAGGGGTTCGCGGAGGCGGCCAGCCAGTACCAATCCTGGCTGTCCGCAGACGAGGCGTTCTTGGAACGGCTCAACTCGGGTCTGATTCAGGTGGTGCGCGAGTCCGCCGCGTGCGGCATGAACCCCCTCGGAGATGCTCCAGACAAGACGCACGTGTTGCGGAAGAACGAGGTCGACCCCGCCACCTACTTCGGCACACGCTCGAGTTGCTGGGCGGTGATGCCCGACGCCTCGGAGGTCCTGCTCACCTCGGACGCCGCTGAGTTCCACGCCATCGACACCTCGAGGTGGAAGGAGATCGAGGCGTTCGTCTGGCCGGACGGGCTGCCAACTCCGACCGCTACGCCGAAGCCCTAGGACTCCGGCGGCACCTCGGGCTCCTCGTCCGCCTCGCGGCGGAAGAGCGTGCCGGGGAAGAGCCCGCGCACTAAGTCGCCTAGGACGCCGAGAATGTGCACGATCGCCTCAGCCATCCGAAACCTCGACGAGCGCCGCGAGGCGATCGAGCGACAGCTGCCAGCCGAGTTCGTTGTCCTCCGGCCGCACACCGGGCGGGAGCCCTTCGTGGACGGCGATCAGGTCCGTGCCCCCGCCGGCGTCGGCGAGGGTGACGGTGATGGTCATCTCGCCCTGTAGGGACGGTTCATCCGTCTCGAATTCGTCGACCTCGACCACCTGCTGATCCGGGACGAGTTCCACGATGCGGCCGTGGTACGAATCCGTGTGCTCGCTCGTCTTCCCTGCTCGGTCCGGCTCCTCGTAGGTCAGCGAGACGCGGACCGCGCCGCCCTTCCTTGGCTCGAACGCGTGCACCTCGATGCTCATCCCGTCCGGGAACCTCCACGCCGCGACCGCTGCCGGGTCGATGAGGGCGGCGTACACGGCCGCCCGAGGCGCCTCGATGTGCCGGCGGACCTCGGTCGTGGTCACGGCTAGGCGCCGCCGGCGACCGCCGGCACGATGGAGACCTCGTCGCCCTCGCCCAGCTCGGTCTTGAGGCCCTGCAGGAAGCGCACGTCCTCGCCGTTCACGTAGACGTTGACGAAGCGGCGGATCTCCCCGCCCTCGTCCAGCAGGCGGTCACGCATCCCTGGGTAGGAGCCTTCGAGTTCACCCACCAGGTCGTGCAGCGTCCCGGTCTGGGCCTGCACGGTCTCCTGGTCCTGCGTCAGGTTCCGCAGCGGCGTCGGGATCTTCACCTTAACGGCCATCTGTTCTTCGTCTCGCTTCCTCAGCTGTCTCGGCCCGCATCGGCGCCGAGCCCGCGGCACTCCCCCTCCGACTCCCCTCTCCACGTGATGTGGAGAGGGGTTGGGGGTGAGGCTCCGCCCTAACCCTCGACTACGTCGCCGAGCGTGGCGTCGTCCACCCGCACGCCCTGCTCGCGAGCCCATTCGAGGCTGCGCTCGATCTCCTCGGACTCACCCTCCAGCTCGAGGACGACCCAGCCGACCTGGTCGTCCACGTCCGCCATGCGGATGTTGGTCACCACCTCGAACTGGTGCCCCATCTGGTAGATGAGCGGCGCCTTGATCAACTGCGGGCTGAACGTCAGCCGCACGGCCTTCGATGCCACCGCCCGCCTCCTATGCTCCACCGGCCGTCGCACCGGCCAGCGACCGGCGCGCGTCGAGTGCTTCCACGAACCGGTCCGCGTTTGCGGTCACCCGCACCGGCTCGTCTACTTCGTCGATCACCGCCTCGAGGGTCTTGAGGCCGGCGCCGGTGATGAATGCGACCGTCTCCTCGTCGCGGCGGATGAAGCCAGCGTCCACCATCTGCTTCAGACAGGCGACGGTCACGCCGCCGGCCGTCTCGGCGAAGATGCCCTCCGTCTCGGCGAGCAGCTTGATGCCCTGCACGATCTCGTCGTCGGTCACCATGGCCGCGCCGCCGCCGGTCTCCTGCATCTGCTTCAACGCATAGTACCCGTCCGCCGGGTTTCCGATGGCGAGCGAGCGCGCGATGGTGTTCGGCTTCTGCGGCACGAAGTTCAGCGTCTCCGCCTCGTACGCCGTCGCGATGGGGGAGCAGCCGGTCGCCTGCGCGCCGGACATGCGCGTGTGCGGCTCATCGATGAGCCCCACCTTGTGGAACTCCTGGAAGCCCTTCCAGATCTTGGTGAACAGGGAGCCCGAGGCCATCGGCGCCACCACGTGGTCGGGCGTCCGCCAGCCGAGCTGCTCCGCCACCTCGAAGGCCAGCGTGCGCGAGCCCTCCGCGTAGTAGGGACGCACGTTGATGTTCACGAAGGCCCACGGGTAGCTCATCGACAGCTCGGTGCAGAGCCGGTTCACGTCGTCGTAGGAGCCCTCCACCATCACCAGCGTCGGGTGGTAGATGGCGCTGCCGACGACCTTGCCCTGCTCCAGGTCGTCCGGGATGAAGACGAAGCACTCCATCCCCGCGGCCGCCGAGTGGGCGGCCACCGAGTTCGCCAGGTTGCCGGTGCTGGCGCACGCCATCGCGTCGAAGCCGAACTGCCGGGCGCGGGCGATGGCGACGCTCACCACTCGGTCCTTGAACGACCACGAGGGGTTCACGGTGTCGTTCTTCAGCCAGAGCGTGTCCAGCCCCACGGCCTTCGCCAGCCGGTCCGCCTTGATCAACGGCGTGTACCCGGTGCCGATGTCCACCTTGTGCTGCGGGTCGCACGGCAGGAAGTCCGCGTAGCGCCAGAGCGTCGAGGGCCCGCGCTCGATGCTGTCGCGCGTGGCCGCCTCGCGGATGCCGTCGTAGTCGTAGGCGACCTCCAGGGGGCCGAAGCAGAACTCGCACGAGAAGATGGGGTCCAGCGGGTACTCCCGCCCGCATTCTCTACAGCGGAGTGCACGGTCAAAGCTCATTGCTCGTCATCCTCGTTGCGTTCGTTGTCACAGGGCGCGCAGGGCCGCGCCCGACTGGCGGTGTCGGGGGAGCCCGATGCGCGAGGCCGTCGCCGCGAGGCGGGCCCGCGATCGGGCTAGCGCATCACCATCGTGCGCCCGTCGGGCGCGAGCGGCGCTGGTCGCGTGGGATGCGGAGGGGTCGTCGTGGGGTCGGTCATCTGCCCTGACATCGGAGCGCCTCTCGTTCATCTCTCCCGGCGGCCGCGCCGCTCACGCGGAGCCCCTCGAGGGGCCTCCATTGAGCGGATCCACCGAGTCGGAGTTGGCACCGTGTCCACCCCGGCGAAGGGTGTCCGGTTGCCGCGGTTTCGCAGGGCCGAGCCCTCCACCGCTCTGGATGAACCGCGTCGCGCGCACAACACGATGGATCGAGGCTAGAAGCGGCTGATCCTTCTGTCAATTCGCCGTCACTCGCGGCAGCGCTCGACGGCCTTGCACCGCTGCCCCTTCCGGCGTATGACACACATCATGGATGCGGGCGCGGATCGGAGGGCTCTCGTGCCTAGCTATCTGTCGCTGCTCAAGTGGACCGACCAGGGTGTGCGCGCCGTGAAGGAGAGCCCGCAGCGGATCGACCAGGCGAAGCAGGCGGTCGAGCAGGCCGGCGGCCGGATGATCTTCTACTACATGCTGCTCGGCGAGTACGACGTCGCCTCGCTCCTCGAGTTCCCCGACGATGAGACGGCCACGCGGGTGTTGCTCACCCTCGGCTCGCAGGGCAATGTCCGGACGACAACGATGAAAGCGTTCACCGAGGACGAGGCGCGGCAGATCATCGGCAGCCTGCCTTAGCCGATCGGCGCCCCGTCCGGCTCAGCGCCCTCGGGTGCGGTCTGCACCTCGACCGGCCGAGGCGCGCCGTTGCCGTCCGTCTTCGCGTCGGTGACGCGGCGGCCAAGCAGGCCCGCGAGGTCCACGCCGAGCACGCTCTGCATCGTCTCGTTGAGGGCGCCGAGGGTCTGCGGGCTGATGTTGAGCATGCGGTCGATCGGTCCCGATGACCCGTTGCCGTTGTGGCCGCCACCGCCGAGGTCGACGAGGCGGATCTCGGAGACCTGGCCCAGCGGGGCAGCCGCGGCACGCACCATCTCGGGGAGCACCTGGATCAGGCCGGTGGCGATCTCCAGCTCGCGGGCGGCGTCGTTGAACTGCTTCAGCGCTTCCGCCTTCTGGAGCAGACCTTCGGCTTCCGCCACCAGCTTCGCGCGCTCGGCTTCTGCCTGCGCAAGGCCCACCGCCCGCACCTGGTCCGCCTCCGCCTCACCGCGCTTCCGCACCTCCTCGGCGCGGGCGATCGCCTCGGCCTCGATGCGGTAGCGGGTGGCGTCCGTGCGCGCGTTCTCCACGTCGCGCTGGGCCTCGGCTTGCAGCGTCTGCTTCTGCTTGTCCGCCTCCGCGATCGCGACGACCTCCGCCTCCAGCTCCTCACGGCGCTGTGAGGCGCGTCGCCTCGCGAGCTCGGTCGAGGCGTCGGCGACGGCCTGTTCGGCCTCTGCGGTGGCCTCGAAGCCCGCCTGTTCGGCACGCGCGATCTCACGCCGGCGGTCGGCGTCCGCCTTCGCGACGCGGACGTCGCGGTCGCGCTGCGCCTCCGCGATGGCCGCTGCCGCCTCGGCCTCCGCCACCTGCGACTGGCGCTTCGCCTCGGCCTCCGCAATCGCGGCGTCCTGCTCGGCGTGCGCGATCCCGATCCGGGCGTCGCGCTTCACCTCGGCGGTGCGGCGGTCACCGAGGGCGTCGAGGTAGCCCTCGGCGTCGTTGATCTCGCGCAGGGTGAACGTGTCCAGCTCGATGCCAAGGCGCGCGAGTTCGGCCTGGGCGTCGCGAGCGACCTCTTCCTGGAACTTGGTGCGGTCCTGGTAGATCTCCTCCGGCGTCAGGCGGCCACAGATCGAACGCAGGCTGCCTTCCAGCACCGCCTGCACGTCGACCTCGATCTCCTTCTGGTCGCGGCCCAGGTATCGCTCGGCCGCCGACACGATGGAGTCGTCGTCGCTGCCCACCTTGAACAGCGCCGTGCCCTCGACGGTCAGGGGGACGCCTTCCTTCGAGATCGCGTTGTGCGTGCCGACGCTGGCGCTCATCACGTGGAGCGAGAGCCGCCCGATCTGCTCGACGACGGGAAGCACGATGCCACCGCCGTTGCGGATCACACGCCAGCCGACGGTCTCGGTGGTCCCGTCCGGCCTCATGATGCGCCGCCGGCGGCCCGAGACGACGAGGATCTCGTCTGGCCCGGCCTTGTAGTAGCGCGACGCGAGCGCGCTGAAGACCACGAAGACGGTCGCGATCAGGATGACCGCGATCAAACCGATGCCGAATCCGAAGCCGATGCCCAGGTCCATAGCCGTGCCCCCGCCCGCCGAGCGCTACTCAGCCCCCGCGGCCGAGGTCGCCTGGCTCTCTGTCGTTACAATCACCTCGCCACCGACGACGCGCTCGATGCGCACCACCGTGCCCTCCGGGATCACCGTCTGCCGGGTGGAACGCGCGACCGCGCGATGGCGTCCGCCCGCGCGGCGGTACTCGATGTAGCCGACACTCCCCGGGGCGATGCGCAGGGTCACGATCGCTTCCGTGCCGACTAGCTCATCGAGGCCGAAGTTCGTGCTGCCCGCCTGTCGCTGGAGCATCCGGCCCATGAACACCACGCTCCCGGCCAGCGGTAGACCGCCCAGCATTCCGCCGAACGCGGAGACCAGCGGGTCGACACCCCAGTAGCCGCTGAACAACCAGCCGATTGCGCCGAAGCCCGCCAGGAACGCGGAGATGGTGTGGATGTTGAGAAGGCCGTCGCCGAAGTCTCCGTCCCCGGCGATGTCCGCGCCGAGGTCGCCCGCGACATCGACCACCTCGCCGAAGACGTAGGACACGATGAGCACGCCGAAGCCGACGATCGCCAGCAGCATGAAGATCGTCGTGTCCAGGTTGCGTTCGACGTTGAAGAGGTCGCCGAGGTCCAGCGCGGGTCCCCTCTCGCTCGGCCGTCGATGCGCCCGAAGCCTACCACGAACGCCATGTCCCGATGCCGCGGCTGCCATCGGGGCGCACAGAGGCGGATCGGGTCGGTTCAGAGTGACTATCGACGGTCCGTGGTGGCTGAGAAGCGTCGGCCGGGGCTCAGCCCCGCGCGGCCAGTACCGCCGCCCGCACCGCCTCCAGGTCGACGGGCTCGCGCGTCACGACCATGCCGCCCACCGCGACCACGGGGATCTCGACGAGGAAGCGGCGGTGCAGGTCCTCATCCGACTCGATGTCGACGCGCTCGAGGCGCATCGGCAGGGTGACCGCGAGGGCCTCGAGTCGGGCGGCGGCCGCCTCGCACAGGTGGCAGCCGGCGCGCTCGTAGAGCGTGACTTCGACGACGCCGTCCGCGTCCGTCATCGGCCGCTACGCGTCGCCGCTCGTCGGTCGCGCCTCGGGCCGCCGGATGCGGGCTCGGGCGCCGGAGGCGGTGGCGGCAGGTCCTCGCCGGGCGCGGGCACCGGCGGGCGCGTCGCGAAGTAGTAGACGAAGGGGATCGCCCCGAGCACGACGAGCACCGAGACAGTCTGCGGCACGCGGATCAGGCCCAGCGGCCCCTCGGCGGAGTCGAGCCGCAGGTAGGTGAGGAAGAAGCGCATCACCGCGTAGCCGATGAGGAACGTGAAGAACGTCAGGCCGGCCCGGTGCCGGAAGACGCCGTAGAAGACGTAGAACAGCAGCCCGAGGATGGCGATGTCGCCCAGCAGCTCGTAGGTCGTGGCCGGGTGGTGCGGCCCCACGGCGATCGAGTGGGCGAAGGCGGGCGAGTCCGCGTTCGTGTAGGTCGCGCCCCACGGCAGGTCGGTTGCCTTCGCCAGGTGCTCACCGTTGATCAGGTCGCCGATGCGGCCGATCGCCATGCCCGTGATCAGGCCGAAGGAGGCGATGTCCAGCCCTCGGCCGATCGGGTAACCGCGCCACAGCCCGAAGAGCAGCGCGCCCAGCACGCCGCCCAGCACGGCGCCCCAGATGGAGATGCCGCCCTCCGTGATCGCGAAGATCTCGGCGGGATTCGAGCCGTAGAAGTCCCAGTGTTCCGCGACGAAGAGCAGCCGCGCGCCGACGATGCCGCTCGGCACGCCCACCAGCGCCAGTGTATACGCGTCGTCCTCGTCGTAACGCACGACCTTCGCCATGCGCAGCGACAACTGCACGCCCACGAGGATGCCGATGGCGGTGAAGAGGCCGTGCCACGTGAGCAGGAACCCACCGATCTCGGTGATGTTCGGGCTCCACGGGATCTCGATGGCCAGCATGGGGTTCGGCACGGACCACGGCTCCTGGCACTGCGGTGGAGGGGAGTGCCTCCCATGCTAACCGGCGCGCCGGGCCGGTGATAGGGACACCGGGGCTGCGCGGGCGGCGCGCGTCCTTCGACGGGCTCAGGATGAACGGAGCGCGCGCCGCTTGCTACGCCACCGGCTCGAACAGGCGCTGGTAGAGGCCCCGTACCTCCTCGGGCGGGAGGTCCTTGCCCAGGAAGCCGTCCTCGATGCGCACCTCGGCGTGCAGGTGCAACTCGGTGCCGGGCGCCGTCACGGACTCGGGCGTCCCGGACTCGCCCACCGCTCCGATCACGTCGCCGGCGTAGACATCGAGGCCGGGCGCCACGCCGTCGGCAACACCGGAGAGGTGCGCGTAGCGGGTCACGATGCCGTTCCCGTGGTCCACCCACACCTGCCGCCCGCGGTAGACGTCCAGCGTCTCCGGGTCCGAGTCGCCCTGCTCCGCCGTCTTCGCATCGAGCCGCTCGACATCCTCGAGGGTCAGTTCCTCATAGTCGTGGTCGGCGCGCACCACGACTCCGCGGTACATCGCCCGCACGGGCGTGCCGAGGCTGATATCGGTGCACACATCGCCGTGGTAGAAGTCGACGCCCTCATGCACGCCGTTGCGGTACGCCCGAGGTGCGTTCGGCATGACCTCGTCCCGGGACGGCAGGCAGGCCTCCTCGATGGGGATGGCAAACCCGGTGAGGTCGTCCGCGTCCAGGTCGCTGGGCGGCGCCGTCGGGCTGAAGGGCACGGCCTCGACCGTCGCGGAGGGCGCCGGCGCGCCCGCATCCGGCGCGTCACCCACCGGCGAGCCGTCCGCGAACACCATCACCTCGGGGTCCGCGTCGCCACCGATGCAGGCCGCGAGGCCCGCCGCCAGCGGCACACCGGCGAGGAACACGACGAAGTGCCGGCGGGGCATCCGGGAGGCTCGGCGGCGGCGGATCGTTCGATGCAGCGGCACAGCAGCTCCACTCGCTGCCCCGCCACACCCCGAGCATCGGAAGGATGCGCCGGAGGGTCAACCCACGCGCCCGGCGCGTATCAGCGGACCGTCAGCCAGGTCTACCGAGCGATGCCGTCGAAGCGGGGGGCGCGGTGGCGGGCTACCTCGGCGGCGGAAGCGTGCGCGCGCTCCGCGTAAGGTGCGGGACGGCGCTCGAGGCCGATGTCGGTGCCGGTGCGGTGTCGAAGCGCGGCTTCCAGCAGGTGGTCGAGCAGCGTCGGGTTCTTCGGCAGCAACGAGCCGTGGAGGTACGTCCCGATGGCCTGCCGGTAGACCGCGCCCTCCGTGCCGTCGCCGCCGTTGTTGCCCCATCCGTACTCGATGGTGGCGAACGGCGCGGCGTGCGGCCCGAGGTAGGTGCGCCCGGCGTGGTTCTCGAAGCCCACGACCTCGCCGAGGCCGGTGACGTGGCTCTTCGCCACCACGTCGCCGATGCAGCGCGGCCACCCCGCGCCCGGCGCGACCGTCGTCACGTCGAACAGGCCGATGCCGGGGATCTCCTCGCCCATGTGGTCGCGGTACCAGCGCCCGAAGAGCTGGAACCCGCCGCACACGGTGAGCATCGCCACGTCGTGCTCCGCCCACGCGCGCAGCTGCTCGCCGCGACCGGCGAGTTCCGAGGCGATGCGCCGCTGCTCGCGGTCTTGCCCGCCGCCGATCAGCACCAGGTCCGCGTCCGCCGGCAGGCGGTCACCGAGGCTGACCGGGGACACATCGAGCGCGAGCCCGTATTCCTTCGCGCGCTGGGAGACGGCGATCACGTTGCCACGGTCGGCGTAGACGTTCATCACGTCGTCGTAGAGGGTCACGACGCGCACCGGCGGCGTCCCGCTCATCGCTGCTCCCGTTCCCAGTACGGCCGCCCGCCGGCGCGGCGCGCCAGCGCCTCCCGCACCTCCAGCATGGCCGTGTACGTGGGCACCACCTCCAGGCGTGCGCCCCGCTCCGTGTGCGCCAGCGCAAGGTCGAGCGCGCGCTCGCAGTCGGCGTCGACGGCGGCCGGCTCGATGCCCGCGAGGGCGAGCCGCAGCGCCAGGTCCGGCGCGCGGCGGCCGGAGCAGACGACGGGACCGACGCGCCCCGCGAGGCGTTCGAGGTCGGCGTCGTAGATCCAGGAGACGTCCTGGCCGTCCTGGATGCCGTCGTTCAGCATCGCCAGCACTACAGGTGGCGTGGGCGACGCGCCGAGCGTTCGCACGATCTGGTTGAGGCCGGCCGGGTTCTTCGCCAGCAACACGCGCACCTCGCGGCCGTCCACGTCGAATCGCTCCTGCCGTCCGAAGGCCGGGCCCGCGGCGCCGAGGGCCGACGCGATCGCGGCGACCGGGATCCCGAGCGCGTGCGCGGCCGCCGCAGCGGCCAGTGCGTTGTACACGGAGTAGAGCCCCGCCAGCGGCAGCCGCATCGGGACGGCTTCGCCGCCGACGCTCAGGTCGAAGCAGGTCTCGTCGCGCCCCAGCTCGACGTGCCGGGCGGCGACCCCCGGCGCGGGCCGCACGCGGCCGCAGGCCTCGCAGCGCCAGCGGCCGACGTGCCCCATGTAGATGCCGTCGTACGTCAGCCTGGCGCCGCAGCGGCAGAACCGCGCATCCGAGGCGTGCTCGCTCCCCTCGATGGCGACGGCCGGGTCCTCGACGCCGAAGCCCACGACGGCGCCGGGGGACTCCTCCGCGAGTTGCGCGATCGAGGGGTCATCGACGTTCAGCACGAGGGTGGCCGGACCGCCGCGGGCGACCATGCGTCGCCAGCCCTCGGCGACGGAGTCCACCTCGCCGTAGCGGTCCAGCTGGTCCCGGAAGAGGTTGAGGAACACACCGGCGCGCGGTCGGATGCGCGGCCAGAGCGGCGGCAGCGCCGCTTCGTCCACCTCCAGCACCCCCAGCCGCTGCCGGGCGCGCGGGACGCGGCCACTCCAGCCCGCGGCATCGACGTACGCGGTCACCAGGCCGCGCTCGAGGTTGGAGCCGGAGGCGTTGGCCAGCGGTTCGAGGCCGGCCGCGCGCGCGACCGTGCTCAAGAGGTGCGCCGTCGTCGTCTTGCCGTTCGTGCCGGTCACGGTGACCGCCCCGTGGCCCAGTTGCCCCGCGAGCGCCTCGACGAGCCCCGGCGCTAGCGTGCCCGCGACGAGCCCCGGCAGCGCCGTGCCCCCGCCACGGCCGAGGCGGCGCGCCGCCTCACCCGCCCCGCGTCCGGCGAGGAGGGCGGTCCGCTGCCGCATCGATGGCCCGCGACCCGTGGCACGACTCATCGCACGATTGTCGCACGGGGCGACCGAGGGCACCCGGCCGGTGAGCCCGTCCGGCGTGTCGCTGGGCGAGAGCCAACGGTAGGAGCCGCGGCAGACGCGGCACCGAGCTGGCAGTGCGGCCGGTCTTAGCGCTCGACGGTCTCCGGGGGCGGCGCACCCTCGGCCGCCTCGGCCTCGGGCGAGGGCTCCACGCCGAAATCCGCCGGGTTGTCCCAGTTGGTGGTGGCCATGGTGTAGCCAACCCAGAACGCGATGCCGGAGACGACACCCAGGCCGAGCCCCACGGGGATCGCGACCGCCAGGTAGGAGCGGCGCGTGGCCGCGAGGAAGAAAAGGAGCAGCTGCACCACGGAGAGCGCCATCAGCGCCCGACCGATCATGCGGGAGCGCTCCTGTGTCACTCGTGGCTCCCGTGGGCCGGCGCGGCTGGTGCGCCCTCCGCCTCCATGGCGCGGCGAAGGTCCGGCGGCAGCAGGTTCGGGATGCCCTCCGTGATCGGGTACGTCTCGTCACAGGCGGCGCAGTAGAGGGAGCCCTCGATGACCTCGCCGGCGTCCTCGCGGGCGACCGTGAGCGTCAGTTCTCCCTTGCAGACGGGACAGGCGAGGATCTCCATCAGGTCAGGCCGCATCGTTACCCCCAATCAGGCGGGCGGATCATAGGCGCGGCGCGAAGCGGGCGGCAAACCCCAGCGCGTGCGTGGCATCGAGCGGTACGTGGCGGTACCGAGGGGCGTCGCTCGCCCCGCGTGGAGCCCCCGCCGTAGACTCGAAGCAGCGTTCGAAGCGGGGGTCAGCGGTGGACGACGCGCAGCCGGACACGCAGCCGGACGGCGCCGAGGTGGAGCGCGGCGAGGTGGAGCGAATTGCGCTGCACCGGCGCATCGCCGTCATCACGCCGGACTCGGTCGCCATTAAGCAGCCCCGAGGCGGCCTGGTTGGCCCGCTCGTGCAGGCGCTGATCGCCGGCGGCTCGGTCTTCCTGATCGCGACGTACATGGACCGGCTGCCCATCTGGTTGCTGCTCGTGCTGCTGGTGCTCCTGCTCATCTTCGGCCCGGCCGCGGTGCTGGGCCTCGTCTACAACGTCGTCGGGTCGGCCTTCATCATGGAGCGCAAGAAGCAGTCCGCTCGCTGGCAGCAGGGCTTCCTCGGACTCGGCCTCGGCACGCACGAACTGGTCCCCTTCTGGCGCATCAGCGAGATCCGAGTGCGCACCGACTACGACGACGAACTGGCCGGCGGCGACCTACAGGACGTCGTCGAGTGGGCCATCGAGCTGGTGAAGGACAACGGCCGCGTGTTGCAGGTCGGCACGGTCGTGGCTGCGCGTCCCCTGGCGCAAGAGGCCACCGAGCGCGCCAACCGGGTCGCCGAGGCGCTGGCGGAGATGGCCGGCGCCGCGGCCGCGCTGGCCGCCGTGCCCCTCGCGGAGGAGGAGCCCGCCGCCGAGGACATGCCCGCGCCACCCGCCCGTCGCTTCCGCCGCATCGATGGGCCACACGCGGAGGACCGCCCGACCTAACATCGAGGCTAGCCGCGCGCGAAAGCAGCACGGGAGGTCGTCGTGGACCGAGCGATGGAGCTGATGCGGGACGCCCGCGCGATCGCCGTGGTGGGCATCTCCCCCGACCCGTCGAGGCCCTCGCACGACGTGGCTCGCTACCTCATCGAGGCCGGGTTCGAGGTGTACCTGGTGAACCCGACCGAGGAGGGCGAGATCCTCGGCCGCCCCGTCTACGCCCGCGTGCAGGATCTCCCGGAGCCGGTCGACATCGTGGACATCTTCCGCCGCCCGGCGCTCGTCGTCCCCCTCGTGCAGGACGCCATCGAGGCTCGCGCGAAGGCAGTCTGGCTCCAACTGGACATCGTCAACGAAGACGCCGCCACCCGGGCGCGCGAGGCCGGCCTGGAGGTGGTGATGGACCGCTGCACCAAGATCGAGCACCGCCGGCTGGGCTCGGCACGATAGCCGGGCGCCGTGTCGGGATAGTGCTCCACCCTTCGCGGACTGTTCCCAACCTCCATGAGTGCTACACTGCATCTCTAAGGGGACTGGTGCGCGGAAAGTCACCCGATTGAACCCGAGCCTGCGCGAGAAGTGCGGTGTCTTCGGCGTCTTCGCCCCGGGCGAAGACGTGGCTCGGATTACCTTCTTCGGCTTGCACGCCCTCCAGCATCGTGGCCAGGAATCGGCCGGCATCGCCACCACCGACGGTGCATCGATGCAGCTCCAGGCCGAGATGGGTCTCGTCACCCAGATCTTCACCGAAGAGAAGCTCGCGGGCCTCTCCGGCCATGCGGCCGTAGGCCACACGCGCTACTCGACGACCGGGTCGAGCATCCAGTGCAACGCGCAGCCCTTCATCATCGACGGCCCGCACGGGCCGCTGGCAATCGCGCACAACGGCAACGTCGTCAACGCCGAACTGCTGCGGGACGACCTGTTGGAGCGCGGCGTCCACTTCGAGACGACCACGGACACCGAAGTGCTGGCGCACCTGATCGCGACGGCGCCGGGCGAGGAGTGGCCGGAGCGCTTCGGCGCGCTGATGCGCCGCGCGAACGGCGCGTACTCCCTCACCATCCTGACGCACGACGCGGTGTACGCGGTGCGTGACCCCATGGGAAACCGGCCGCTCTGCGTCGGCCGCCTCAACGGCGGTTACGTGTTCGCCTCGGAGTCCTGCGCGCTGGACCACCTGGGCGCGGAGTTCCTGCGCGAGGTGCAGCCCGGCGAGGTGATGCGTGCGGACGCCGCGGGCCTCGAGTCCTGGTTCCCGCTGGGGGACGAGCCCCCCAGGCCGCGCGCGCTCTGCATGCTGGAGTTCATCTACTTCGCCCGCCCGGATTCCTACCTGGGCGGCGAACGCATCCACCCCGTGCGCACGCGCATGGGCGCGCGGCTGGCGCGGGAACACCCGGTAGCGGCCGACCTGGTCATCGGCGTGCCCGACTCGGCGACGGCGGCGGCCATCGGCTACGCGCAGGAGTCCGGCATCCCCTACGCCGAGGGGCTGGTGAAGAACCGGTACGTCGGCCGGACCTTCATCCAGCCCGACCAGCGCCTGCGCGAGCAGGGCGTGCAACTGAAGTTCAACCCCCTGCGCGAGGTGCTCGAGGGCAAGCGCGTCGTCGTCGTCGACGACACGATCGTGCGCGGGACCACCACGCCTCGAGTGGTCGCGATGCTGCGCAAGGCCGGCGCCACCGAGGTGCATATGCGCATCACCTCGCCGCCGATCACCCACCCCTGCTTCTACGGCGTCGACATGGCCAGCCGCGGCGAGCTGATCGCCGCCCACGAGTCCGTCGAGGAGATCCGCCAGCACATCGACGCAGACAGCCTCGGCTACCTCTCGCTCGCCGGCACGGTCGATGCGACGTACCAGGGCGAGGACACGCTGTGCGCCGCCTGCTTCTCCGGCCAGTACCCCAGCGAAGTCCCACTTCAGCTCGACAAGTTCGCCCTCGAAGCTGACCCCACCCGCGACCGCCACGCGGTCCCGGCGCTGGTGCGGCTGACGTAGGCTACAGCCATGGTCACGCGATCACCGCAGCAAGTACGAGACGATGCGACAGCGTACTTCCGGGAACCGGAGCTGCCGGCCGCGCTCGGCTGGGTGCATTCGCTCTCACCGCTGAATCAGCGGCTGTTCACCGTGGAGTTGGCCGACGCCTTGAAGACCGAGGTCATCACCGGCGAACTTGATGCCCTCGTGCAACTCGTGGAGGACTGGCAGGCGACCGCGGAACTCGATGCCGCGCCGGAGGTCCGAGCCGATGTCCAGCGCCCGAAGGAGTACCGGCCGCTACGTTCGTTCAGCGCCTGATTCGCCGCCCGCCGCTGCTCCGCCTACCCCAGTCGGGGTGATAGCCGATGTACTGAATCAGGACCTGCTTCGAATCCTCGTCGACGCGATAGATGATCCGGTAGTCCCGGTCGATATCGAACTGCCACAACCCTCGATGTTGGCCGCGTAGCTGCTTCAACGCACCGTTCGGGAGCCGCTCGGTCGGGCGGTGGGCAGCGTGCGTCCAGAGGAACTGGAGAGCGCGTTCCTGCTGACGTTCGTGCGGGAGCGCCTTCAACGCTTCCCAGTCGGACTGTTCCAGAACGACTTCGTACGTTGGGCGCGGTTGTTCCTGGGTCATCGTCCTGGGTTTCTCGTCAGTGAGCCCGTGGATTGTCACCCAGATCGTTGATACGGAATTGCGGCTTACGCACAGGCTTGTCCGAAACGCGTGGTACCTAGCGCCAACACGCATTCGCGTTTTGCGGCGCCGCTCTCGAGTCGGGCTCGCTCTCCTCGACCGCATCGAGGTGCTGGCGTACCCTCCGAGCCTGACGTGCCCGCGCCTCCCCGCCGGACATGAGTCCCCGATGACCCGACCGAAGGCACCATGACCGAGCAGCGCTCGCGACCTGTGCGGTACGCCGACGCCGGCGTCGACATCGATGCCGCGGATGCCACCGTGCGCCGCTTCGCCGAGATCGCGACGCGCACGCGGCGGCCGGAGGTGCTGTCGGGCATCGGCGCGTTTGCCGGGCTGTTCCGCCTGGGCGAGGGCTACCGCGACCCGGTGCTCGTGGCCAGCGCGGACGGCGTCGGCACGAAGTTGCTCGTCGGCGCGGCCATGGACCGCTTCGACACGGTCGGCCACGACCTGGTCAACCACTGCGTCAACGACATCCTCGCGCTCGGCGCGCGCCCGCTCTTCTTCCTCGACTACCTGGCGACGGCGGACCTGCCGCAGGAGCGTCGCGTCGAGGTGGTGGCGGGCATCGGCACGGCGTGCGAGCAGAACGGCGTCGCCCTGCTCGGCGGCGAGACCGCCGACATGCCGGACCTCTACCGCGACGGTGACTACGACCTCGCCGGCTTCATCGTCGGCGTGGTGGAGCGGGACGAGGTGATCGACGGTGCGCGCATCGAGGCGGGCGACGCGCTGATCGCGTTGCCCGCCAACGGCCTGCAGACGAACGGCTACTCGCTCGTCCGCGAGCTGTGGGCCATCGGCAAGGGGTTGGGCGCGGACCACGACCGCCAGGTACTGGACGAGCGCTACGAGGAGCTGGGCGGCAGCCTCGGGGACGCGCTGCTGGCCGTGCATCCCTCGTACCTCGCCGCGCTCGAGCCGGTGCTGAGGCGGCTCCGTGGCATCGCCCACATCACCGGCGGCGGCATCACCGGCAACCTTCCGCGCATCTTCCCGGAGGGGCTGGGCGCCGAGATCGACCGTTCGAGCTGGCAACCGCTGCCCATCTTCGAGTTGATCCAGCGCACCGGCGACGTCGAGGACGCGGAGATGTTCCGTACCTTCAACATGGGCGCCGGCATCATCGTCGCCACCGCCGAGGCGGACGCCGGCGTAGTCCTCGAGGCCGTGCCGGGCGCGTGGCGCATCGGCCGCGTCGTCGAGCGCGGGCCGGACGACCCGCCGGTGCGGGGCCTCGAGGGGTAAGGAGCGGCCTCGCCGTCCCGGCTCGCCCTTCGACGGGCTCAGGACGAGCGGGATCTCGCTCTCCTCGCTCGCGGCGCGGGAGAGGGGTCGGGGGTGAGGGCCCACAGGCATCGGGAGAGAGACCATGCGCGCAATCCTCGCTGTGTACGACAAGCGCGGCGTCGTCGAGTTCGGACGCAGTCTGCACGAGCTGGGCTGGGAGCTGGTTGCGACCGGCAACACCGCGCGCACGCTGCGCGAGGCCGGGTTGCCGGTCATCGAGGTCGCCGACCTGACGGGCAGCCCGGAGATGCTGGGCGGCCGTGTGAAGACGCTGCACCCGAAGGTGCACGGCGGCATCCTCTACCGTCGCGGGCACGCCGAGGACGAGGCGGAGGTCGCCGAGCACGCCATCCCCGCGGTGGACCTCGTGGCGAGCAACCTCTATCCGTTCGTCGACACGGTGACCACGGGCGACCCCTCGCTGGCGGACGCGCTCGAGCAGATCGACATCGGTGGCCCCACCATGATCCGCGCTTCCGCCAAGAACCACCCGTGGGTGCTCCCGCTGGTCGACCCGGCCGACTACGACGCGGTCCTCGCGGCACTGCGCGGGGCGGGCGGCCAGCCGGACGGCGTGGACGCCGAGGCGCGGCGGCGGCTGGCGGCCAAGGCGTTCCAGCACGTGGCGCACTACGACACCGCGATCGCGGAGTACCTCCGCGGCGACGAAGAGCCGTTCCCCGCGCAACTCACGGTCGGCATGACCCGCCTCGAGGAGCTGCGATACGGCGAGAACCCGCACCAGCGCGGCGCGTTCTACCGGCTGGACTCGGTGCGGGCGCCGGCCGACGGCATCGGCGGCTACGAGCAGCACCACGGCAAGGCGATGTCGTACGTCAACTTCCTGGACGCCGACGCCGCCTACAACCTGGTCGCCGACTTCCAGGAGCCGGCGGTCGCCATCATCAAGCACACGAACCCGGCCTGCTTCGGCGCCGGCGATGGCGCATCGATCGCGGACCTGTACGAGCGCGCGCTGTCCGAGGGCGACCACCTCTCCGCGTACGGCGGCATCGTCGCCTCCAACCGCGTGGTCGACATGGCGTGCGCGACGGCGCTCCGTGAGGTGCTCAGCCCGGGTACCGGCGGGCGGATGTTCTACGAGATCGTGGTGGCGCCGGGCTACGAGCCGGACGCGCTGGAGCACCTGAAGAAGAAGTCGAAGGACCTCCGCATCCTCACCGCGCCCATGGGCGACCCGTTCCGCCAGCGCATCGAGGTGCGGACCCTGCGCGGCGGCGCGCTCGTCGAGGAGGCCGATGTCTCGCGTGACTCGACGTTCGAGGTAGTGAGCCAGCGGCAGCCGACCGATGGAGAGCGGAGCGACCTCTCGATCGCCTGGCGCGTCTGCAAGCACGTGAAGTCGAACGCCGTCTGCTTCGTGAAGGACGGCGTGCTCGTTGGCATGGGCGCGGGGCAGCCGAACCGCGTCGGTTCAGCCGAGATCTGCAAGCAGCAGGCCGGTGAGCGAGCGCTCGGCTCGGTGGCCGCGACCGACGCGCTGATCCCGTTCCCCGACACCGTCGAGGTCTGCGCCTCGGCCGGGTGCACGGTGGTCGCGCATACCGGCGGCTCGATCCGCGACGATGAGTCGGTCGCGGCCGCGGACCGCCTCGGTGTGACGCTGGTGGTGACCGGCGTGCGGCATTTCCGACATTAGATTGCTGTGGACGCCCTACGCGGGCTGTTCGACCCGAAGCCCCAGGCCCTGCGCCGCTTCTGCCATCCGGCCGTCGTACGTCACGACCGCCTCCAGATCGTCTCCAAGCATGAGCGCCGCGGCGAGGTGGATGGCGTCCACGCTGCGTACTGTCACCGGATCGACGAGGCTCGCGTGCTGGAGCACGTCATCCGCGAGTTCCAGGAGCGTGACCTGATCGAGCAGACGGCGCGCGCGTTCTACAGCACGCTCGTCCTGTCTGCGCACCGCTCGCACTAGTTCGACTCGGAGAAGCTGACACGAAAAGAGGGGGCTGCGTGCGGCGACGTATGCCTCGAGCGCCTGCGACTCGGACTCGGCGATGACCAGCTTCACGATCGCGGACGAGTCCGCGTAGATCGCCAACGCTAGCGCTCGTGCTCGCTTGGTAGCGGCACCCCGGGTTTCGGCGGTAGCGGCGGATGCTTGCGGAGGAACTCGCTCAGGTCACCTCTAGCCGGGGTTGCCCGTCCCTCCGCGACCAGTTGTTCAAGTCGCGAGCCGGGTTTCGGTAAGGGACGCAGTTCGGCCACGGGCTCGCCGTGGTCGGTGATTGTGATGATCTCGCCGGCACGGGCACGCCGCACGTAACGGCTGGCATACTGCCGCAACTCGCGGATACCGATCTTCTCCATGTGCTACTTGTAGCACATCATGACACGGGGCGCTACGCCGAGGTGCTTGCGTCGTCCTCCCCGGAGACGACGAGGCTCCTCGCAGATCCGTAACGCTCCTGAGGATCCGTGATTTCGCCGGAGCGCGCAGAGGCGGGCCGCGCTAGCATCTCGCGCATGGCTACAGTTGACCTCGTCATTCCCTGCTACAACGAAGAGCACGTGCTGCGGGACAGCGTGGAGCGCACGCTGGCGTTCCTGGAGGGCCATCCACGGCACCAGTGGCGCATTGTCGTCGCCAACAACGCCTCGACCGACCGCACGCTCGAGGTGGCCCAGGCGCTGGAAGCGGAGCACACGGGGCGCGTGGTGCCGCTGCACATCCCCGTGAAGGGCCGTGGCATTGCGCTGCGTACGGCGTGGCTCACCTCCGAGGCGGATGTGTCCGCCTATATGGACGTGGACCTCTCCACGGACCTCCGACACGTACCGGAGCTGGTAGACCCGATCGCCGATGGGCGCGCGGACCTTTGCTACGGGACGCGCCTGGACAAGCGGTCGCAGACCGAGCGCGGCATGAAGCGTGAGTTCATCTCGCGGTCGTACGTCATGGTGCTCAACGTGCTCGGTGGGCTGAAGGTCAGCGACGCGCAGTGCGGCTTCAAGGCGATCAGCCGCGAGGCGGCTCGGGCGCTCGTGCCGCTGGTCAAGGACCAGCGCTGGTTCTTCGACTCTGAACTGCTGCTGGTGGCGCAGAAGAACGGCTACCGGTTGCACGAGGTGCCGGTGAAGTGGACGGACGACCCGGACACGCGCGTCGACATCGTGAGCACCGCTATGGAGGACCTCAAAGGCGTCTGGCGGCTACGTCGAGGCGGCGTCCCGCAGGCCTCCCGGCCGCCCTCGGGCGGGAGTGCGAGCGGTGAGGTGACATTACCTTCGCGATAGCTCGCCGCTTTCCTTGACCCTAATGAAACGCGACCGCTAGCATCGGCCCGCTCCCACCTGCGAAACCGGGTGGGTACAGTCCCGGTGCGCCGCGCCCGAATGAGGCGCGCGCCGGGGCGCGCAGGGAGGTCGCCCGTGCTCGGTCAAGGCGAAGGCCTCGAGCTGATCGGCGTCTTTGTGACCCTGATGCTCTCGCTGGCGATCATGGTCGCGTTTGGGAAGTGGTGGGAAGCCTAGGCCTCCACCAGTCCGCTTGATCGAAATCGTGATGCTCGGCACAATCGGGGTGACTCGACGTAACCTGATAGGCGAAGTCGGGGCCGGTGCTCGCGTCTATGGTGCGCGAGCGCGAGGAGTGGGGACTGCTGATGGCAGCGACTGAGCGACCCGAAGGCCGCGGGTTGGGAGACCGTCTCTATGACGGCATCTTCCACAACCGGGTTTGGCGCTCGATCTTCCGCTCGGGGTATCCCAACACCCCGCGTAACCAGATGCTGGCCGTCGCCACCAACGTCTTCCTGCACCTGCACCCCACGCGTATTCACCGCACGCACGTCAAGATCACTCACACGTTCTGCCTAGGTGGGTTGTCGTTCTTCCTCTTCCTCGGCCTGACCATCACCGGCGTGCTGCTGATGTTCTACTACGTCCCCTCGGTTGACCGGGCGTATCAGGACATCCTGGCGCTGGATACGGACGTCCGCTTCGGCCAGCTGATGCGCAACATCCATCGATGGATGGCGCACGGCATGGTGCTCACGGTGCTGATGCACATGATGCGGGTGTTCTACACCGGCGCGTACAAGCCACCGCGGGAGTTCAACTGGGTGGTCGGCGTCGTCCTGCTGGTGCTGACGCTGCTGCTCTCCTTCACCGGCTACCTGCTGCCGTGGGACCAGCTGGCGATCTGGGCCATCACGGTCGGCACGAACATGGTCGGCTCCGCGCCGATCCTCGGTGAGCCGAACCGCTTCATCCTGGTCGGTGGCTTCCAGGTGGGCCAGGCGGCGCTCATCCGCTTCTACACGCTGCACGTGATCGGCCTGCCGTTGCTGGCCGCCGTGTTCATGACCGTGCACTTCTGGCGCATCCGCCGCGACGGCGGCCTGGCGCGGCCGCTGTAAGGGCGAGGGGTAACCGAACATGGCCGTCGCGACTCCCGCCGCACAGGCACAGCCCGCTTCCCAGGCCGTGCGCGGCCGTCAGCGCCGCCAGCGCGAGGAAGAACTGCTCGTCTGGCCGGACCTCGTCTTCGTCGAGTTCATCTCGGCGGTGGTCTTCACCATCACCTTCACGATCCTGGCCTACATGGTGGACGCCCTGTTGTTGGACCGGGCCGATCCGGCCGTCACGCCGAACCCCTCCAAGGCGCCGTGGTACTTCCTGAACCTGCAGGAACTGCTGCTCCACATGCACCCGGCGCTCGCCGGCGTGATCGTGCCCACCGTGGCGCTGATCGCCCTGGGCGCGATCCCCTACTTCGACACCGACAACGAGGGCCAGGGCGAATGGCTCTCGACGGCGCGCGCCTGGCCCATCACGGCGGTTGGCGCGGTCGTGGGCGCGGCCGGCACCACGCTGCTGATCCTCTACGACGCCGGCAAGCACGTGCAGGTCTACGAGATGATCGCCAATGGGACCTGGAGCCCCGACCCCGACGCGCCAGGCTTTGTGGGGTGGCCATCGTGGCTCGGATGGGCGACGAACCTCCGTGCTATCCAGAACGACATCTCGTGGCCCGAAGAACTCACCCGCGTCCCGCTGGGCTCGAAGGTGCTACGCACGGATTTGCTGGGGCTCCCGGCCATCGATCTGGACGTGAACCTGCCGGCGGTGCTCGTGGAGCAGATCATCCCGGTGACGATGATGATCGGCCTGCCGCTGCTGCTGTCCTTCGTGGCGGCGCGCGTGGGCCTGGCGCGGACGAAGCGCGACCACATGATCCTGCAGTTCTCCGGCTTCATCGCAACCTTCCTGACGCTGACGATCATCGGCACGTACTTCCGCGGCGCCGGCCTGGAGTTGGTCCCGTACACCATCTTCGTCGGCGACCACTAAACAACATCGCCCCGCACCCGCGGGGTTACGAGGGATACGCGAGTGGCGAACGAGACGCAGACGACCGACGCAGAGGCGCGCCCGGAGGCATCGCCGACGGACGCCTGGCGCTCTGCCATTGCCTCGCGCAAGACCCAGGTGGCGACCACCGAGGGGGTGCCCGCAGCCCAGGCACAGCCCGTCGAGGACCTCTCGCGGCGGCGCTTCATCCAGCTGTCCTTCTGGAGCGGGTTGGGCGTCGCGCTGCTCGGCAGCGTCGGGCTCTTCCTGGACTTCTTCTACCCGCGGAACGTGCGTGGCTTCGGTGGCCCCGTAACCGGCGGCAACGTCGCGGATTACCCCGTGGGCGGCGAACCGGAACACAACCGAGAGGGTCAGTTCTACATCGTCAACCTCGACCCGGCGGCTACCGACGCGAACGGTAGCGGAGGCCAGGCCGGCCTGCTGGCGCTATGGCACAAGTGCCCGCACCTCGGCTGCACCGTGCCGTGGCGTCCGGGCGCGACGGTCAAGGGCTTCACCGCCGTCGACTGGTTCCAGTGCCCGTGCCACGGCTCTACGTACAGCATCGCGGGGATCCGGGTCTTCGGCCCGGCGCCGCGGTCCATGGACACCATGGCCATCGAGATCGACGACGCCGGCAACATCACGGTGCAGACCGGGGAGGTCACATCGGGTGGACCGGACAACCCGCAACGGGCAGTGACGCATCCCCTCCTGCCGGCCTAGGCGCCGGGAGAACGTGACGGGCGAGATGCCGCAGGGAGATCGGTAGGCGGATGAACACGAGCAAGCAGGTCAATATCATGATTGGCCTCCTCTTTCTGTCCGTCCTCTTCTTCGGCGGCCTCGTCCTGTACGAGGCGCCTCGGCAGACGGAGGCGCGCGAGGAACACGAAGACCTGCTGGCGGAGCGCGGCGCGACCCTGTTCGTCAACAACTGCCGGAACTGCCACGGCATGGTCGGCGAAGGCCACATCGGCCCGCCGCTCAACATCCCGGGCTTCCGCATCCTCGAGGAAGGCAATGCGGAAGGCGCGCCGGCCACACCGCTGGGCGAGGTGGACAGCCTGACGCGCTTCCTCACGGACACCATCGCATGCGGCCGGACCGGCACGTTCATGCCGGTGTGGTCGCAGGACCACGGCGGCCCGCTGTCCGAGATCCAGGTCGACTACCTGGTCGCCATGATCACCCAGGGCCGGTGGGACCTGGTGGAAGAGCTTGGCATCGAGCACGACGCCGCCACCGAGACGACGGACGCGGTGCTGGCAGAGGACATCCTGGTGCAGGATGCCTCGTCGCTGGCGGCGACGGAGGGGAACTGCGGCCAGTACAGCGAGGAGCTGGCCGCCGAATTCCGCGGCCGCGACCACTTCGAGGAGCCGGGCGCCGATGGTGGCGCGACCCCCGAGCCGACCGAGACGTCCACGCCGGGCGGTGGCGGTGCTCCCGTCGAGGGCGGTGTGGCCGTCTCGCTGACGGAGTTCGCCGTCGAGGTTTCGCCCGCGAGCACGGCCGCCGGCGAGGTCGCGTTCAACGTGGCCAACGACGGAGCGGTCGCCCACAACTTCCGCGCGGTGCGCACTGACCTGGCGCCGGACGCGCTCCCCGTCGCCGGCGGCGCCGTCGACGAATCGGCGCTCGAGGTAGTCGCGGAGACCGAGGACCTGCAGGGCGGTGGCAGTACGGGCGCCACGGGGGATCTGGCTGCCGGCTCCTACGTGTTGTTCTGCAACGTCTCTGGTCACTACACACTGGGCATGTTCACCGGGTTCACGGTGGAGTAGCAACGACCACGCGCATCAAGTCGACGGCGCACGGCGTTCCGCTCGCGCGCCGAAGAGGGGGGACCGAATTGGCGGCAGCGACTGGGAAGCGGTACAAGTGCCCCGACTGCGGGGCGGAGTTCATCGTGACGCGCGGCTCCGAGGATGGCACGCTGCGCTGCGGCGAAACGCCGCTCGAGCAGCTGTAGGGAGCGACCGAGATGGCCGTAGCACTGGGCAAGCGTTACAAGGACGAACTCACCGGCATTGAGCTGCTCTGCATCAAGCCGGGCGACTGCAACCTGAACGTGGACGGGCGAGGCATGGAAGAGTTGCAGCCGAAGGTGCTGCCCTCCGCCGACTAGCCGGGCCGGCTCACACGCCGCCGGGCGACAGGCCCGAGGTAGGGCGACGCGAGAAACAGATCAGGATGAGCTCCGGCCGCACGGCCGGGGCTTTCTCTGTCGCCAACCACCCGCGCCGCTACTCGGCCGTCAGCGCCGTGCGCATCCCCAGCTCGTAGTGGCCGGCCACGTTGCAGATCACCACGTACGCGCCAGCATCGAGCGAGGCTTCCGCTTCGCTCGTCTCGCCGGACGGGATCGAGGTCGTCTCCTCCACCACATCCAGTTCGTCCAGCGCCACCTGTGCGCCGTCCACCGGCAGGGCATCAGGGGCCATGTCCGTGGCAATCACGATGAAGTCGTGCTCCGTCCCTCCGTCGTTCGTCACCTCGAAGGTGGTGTCGCCGGCGGAGACCGACCCGGGCATGTCGATGGCGAAGTCGGTCAACGAGACCGCGACTGCCTCACCGCCGCCTCCCGCTCCCCCGTCGGCCGTTTCGGTCGGCGTTGCGGTGTCGCCGCCATTCGGCGGGGTGGTGGTGGTCGTGACGGTGGGCGCACCGCCATTCTCGCCGTCTGCACCATCTTCTCCGTCGCCGTTGTCCCCGCAGGCGGCGGCGAAGACGAGCGCGCCGGCGAGGGCGACGACGCCGAGTAGCCGTGGAAGCCGGGAAGTCGTGTTCACGTCACAGTTCCTCTCCATAGTGCAAGCGATGAGGCAGTGGAGGCGGCCCCGCGGCCGCCTCCACTGTTTCCTACCACCTAGGAGTCGTCACCGCCGTCATCGGCGTCGCCACCGCCGTCATCTCCGCCGTTGAGCCCCGGTACCGCCGTGCTCAGGCCGTCGTCGTCGCCGTTGTCGTCCAGGCCACCCGGCGCGGTGGTCGTCGGGGTGTCCTCCGGGACGCCATCGTCGGTGTCGCCGTCGCCATCGCCGCAGGCCACGCCAATGAACAGCGCGCCCGACAACGCGGCCAGGCTCATGACTCGTGAAACTCGGTTCAAGGTCAGTCCTCTCAGGGGTCTCTGCATCCTTAGTCCGGGACCACCATGTGCGGTCCCCACGCTGTAAGCCGCGATTCGCGGGCCACACGGGTACATCAACGCTATGTGCGCCCCCGTTGCGTCGATGTGATCGGGCCACATGCGTCGGCTATCGGTTCCGTCGCAAGTGACGCCACGTACAGGCGGCCCAAAACGCCAGAGTGCGGCGCGCTGTGGTTTGACGGATGCGGGGAGTGCTGCCTACGATCGGTGTCCGAGCCCCCAGCCGGGGGTGTTACGTCGTGCAATCCCAGGTGGTGATCGTCCTTGTCGGAAATCTACGTTGGAGACTCGGAATCGCTGGATGCGGCCCTGCGTCGCTTTAACAAGCGCGTCCAGGCAGACGGCATCCTGACCGAGGTCCGGCGTCACGAGTACTACGAAAAGCCGTCCGAGCGCCGGAAGAAGAAGGAAGCCGCTCGGCGGCGCAAGCTTCGCAAGGCGATCGCCCGGGCCAAGCAGCGGCGGGAACTCTAGTCACCCGAGACGGGACCCCGGCGAGCGCCGGGGTTCTTTGTCGGCGGCCGTCCCATGCACGGGACGCCCGTCCGCCCGGAGCCGGCATCCATGGCAACCATCGCTGAGACGCTTCGTGCCGACATGGTCGCTGCCATGCGCTCGGGAGACGCCCGCCGTCGCGACACCCTGCGCCTGCTCATGGCCGCCGTGGAGAACGGCCGCATCGCCGCGGGCCATGCGCTCGAGGACCCAGAGGTGGTCGGCGTGCTCCAGCGGGAGGCCCGCCAGCGCCGCGACTCGATCGCCGAGTACCAGAAGGGCAACCGTCCTGACCTCGTGGCTGTGGAGGAGGCGGAGCTGGCCATCATCGAGGCCTACCTGCCGGCGACCCTGAGCGACGACGAGGTGCGGACGTTCGCGCGCGAGACCGTCGCCGAGGTAGGCGCGGAAGGCCCCGGGGACCTCGGTAAGGTCATGTCGCCGCTGATGAAACGCCTCGCCGGACGTGCCGATGGACGTCGCGCCAACGAGATCGTCCGCGAGATCCTTTCCGGGTGAGCGAGCGCGCGCCGTCGCGCCACGCGATGCCTTAGAGTCCCCTCATGAGCCGCCGAACGGCCGTCCGACCAGTCCAGCCCGCAGCACCAGGACAGCAACCGGCGCTTGGCCGGAACGCCATGGTGGCGTTCGCCGTGCTCGTCGCCGCCGCCCTCTTCGCCACGCTCTTCCCCTGGTTCCCCGGCGGCATCCAGTTCGCGGAGGGCTCGAGCGTCGACCGCGCGATCCTCTCGCCTCGTGAGCGCTCATACGAGTCGGAGGTGCTCACCGAGCAGGTCCGGGAAGACGCCGCCGAGGCCGTGGACGACGTGTTCGTGCTCGACACGGACATCCGCGAGCAGCAGCTGCGAGAGCTGGACCGGTTGATCGCGGAGATCGAGGCGGTCCGCGGGACCGACACGCTGTCCACCTCGGCGAAGGAGAGCCAGGTCCGAGCGGTCCCCGGCTCCAACCTCTCCGAGCGTGGCGCCGCCACGGCCATCGCGACCAGCGGCCCCACGTGGTCCGCGCTCACGGACGAAGCGCGGACATCGCTGGGCCGCGCCCTTACCGGCACGATCCGCGCGGACGACGTGGACGCCGCACGGCAGCGCGCCGCCGGCCTCCTCTCGGCGCTGCTCACCTCCGACCAGCACCTGACGGTCACGGAGCTGGTCGACCCGCTGATCGTCCCCACCCTGGTGGTCGACCAGGAGCGCACCAACCTGCTGCGCGATGAGGCGCGGGCGAACACGCTGCCCGTACGCGTCACCTACCAGCGCGGCGAGGTCGTGGTGCCCCCCGGACAGCCGCTGAGCGCCGCGAACATCGAGGCGTTGCAGGAGTTCGGGATCCGCGAGTCGGGCATCAGCCCCAGCGCCATCGCCGCCACCGCGGTGCTCTCCGCGCTGGTCGGTGCTGGGATGGCCGCCTACCTGGCGGTGGCGCGGCCGCCCGCTTTGCGCGGGACTCGAAGGTTGCTCCTCTTCGCGCTCTTCCTCATCGTCCCGGCCGCGGTCGCCAAGTTCTCGCTGCCCCTGTTGCTGCCCGACCTCGACCGCCACTTCCTGGCGGCGGCGCTGCCGTTGGCGGCCGGGCCGATGGCGGCGGCGGTGCTGCTGGAGGTCGGCAGCGCCATCGCGCTGACCGTGCTGCTCGCGGCCGTCGTCGTGTTCGTGACCGCCTACCTGCCGGCGGTGGACTCGGTCGGCGAGGCGGCGCAACTGGAGACCGTCCGGCTGGGACTGGTCGTGATCGCAGCCTCGATTGCAGGCATCACCTTCACGGCACGGGCAGACCGGCTCCAGCGCTACCTGGTGGCGGGCATGGTGGCCGCTGGCGCGACCGCGCTGGTCCTCCTGGCCACCTGGTTCATGGACGCCGACCGGCGGCTCGCGGATTTCCTGTGGATCGGCGCCGCCTCGCTGGTGGGCGGCGTACTGGCGGCGCTGGTGGCGGTGGGCTCGTTCGTCCTGCTCAGCCGCCCCTTCGGCATCATCACGCGGGTGGAATTGATGGAGCTGGCGCAGCTCACGCATCCGCTGTTGCGGCGGCTCCAGGACGAGGCGCCGGGCACCTTCCAGCACTCGATCCTGGTGGGCAACCTGGCGGAACGCGCCGCCGACCGCATCGGCGCGGACCCGCTGCTCGTACGTGTCGGCGCCTACTACCACGATGCCGGCAAGCTGGTGGCGCCGGAGTTCTTCGTGGAGAACACGCCGGCGGGCGCGCCCAACCCGCACGACGGTCTGGACCCCCTCCAGAGCACGCGCGTCATCCAGCAGCATGTCACCGGCGGCGTGGAGATCGCCCGGCGCGAACGGCTGCCCGAGGCGGTGGTGCAGTTCATCCCGCAGCACCACGGCACGCGCCTCGTCGCGTACTTCTACCGCCGGGCGGCGCAGAGCGACCCGGACATCGAGGAAGACCTGTTCCGATACCCCGGTCCGAAGCCGCAGTCGCGGGAGACCGCGCTGGTCATGCTGGCGGACTCCTGCGAGGCCACCGTGCGCGCCAGCGCCGACCGCTCGGCCGGCCGCATCCGCGAGATCATCGACGCCACGATCAAAGAGCGCATCGAAGAGGGCCAGTTCGACGAGTGCGACCTCTCCCTGCGTGACCTGGCCATCGTGGCCGACTCGTACACCTCGACGCTGACGGCCGTGTTCCATCCGCGGGTCGAGTACCCGGAGCCCAGCCAGCGCGAGCTGGCGGCGCGCCGCACCGTGCCCCTGCCCGAGCGGGCCGGCGAGCTGCGGGAGGCCGCGCGCCGCTCACTGGCGCCCAGGCCGTCCGAGCTGCCTCAGCGTCCAGTTGCCGATGAGGATGACGGCGACGACAGCCTGATCCCGCCGAGCCGCGAACGGCCCGCACCGTCCGCCCCGCGCAGCGGCCAGCGCGAACTCAGCGAAGACGACACCTAGGCGCGGCACGCGCGTCCGAGCCGGGCGAGCACACGACGGATTCCCGATACACTGGAGGCCTCTGAGTTCGACGTGAAGGAGCGGCGCGTGCGGGCGGCGGTCGTGGTCTTTCCCGGCACCTGGAGCGATGGCGACTGTACGTGGGCCCTCGAACGCCTGGGCATCGAGACGCGCCGCGTCTGGCACCGCGAGACGGAGATCCACCGGGACGAACTGGTGGTGTTGCCCGGTGGCTTCTCCTACGGCGACTACCTGCGCTGCGGCGCGATCGCCCGCTTCTCCCCCGTGATGGGCGCCGTGACCGAGCATGCCGAGGGCGGCGGGCTGGTCATCGGCATCTGTAACGGCTTCCAGATCCTGTGCGAGGCGGGCCTGTTGCCCGGTGTGCTGATGCGCAACGACTCGTTGCAGTTCCGCTGCCAGGAGAACTACCTCGTCGTGGGCGACCGCACCTCCCCGTTCACGCAGGGCATCGAGGCGGGCCGCGCCCTCAACGTCCCGATCTCGCATGGCGAGGGCCGCTACTTCGCGGACACCGCCACGCTCGACCGGCTGGAGGACACGGACCGCGTCGCCTTCCGCTACTGCGACGCCGAGGGCCGGGTGACCCCCGAAGCGAACCCCAACGGGTCCGAGCGCGGCGTCGCCGGCATCCTCAACGACCGCGGCAACGTCCTCGGGATGATGCCCCACCCGGAACGCGCCTGCGAGCCACTGCTCGGCAACGAGGACGGCAACGTCATCTGGCAGTCCGTCCTCGATGCAGTCGCCGCTGCGCGCGTGTAGGTCGAAGGAGGCCGATATGAGTCGCGAGTTCACGGTAATCGTCCGTGAGGGCGAGGATGGCTACCTGATCGGGACCGTCCCGGAGCTCCGCGGATGCCATACGCAGGCCCGGACTGTGGATGAATTGCTCGAACGGGCACGTGAGGTCATCCTGCTGTGTCTTGAGGACGACGATGAGCAGGCTGGCGAAGCCGGTCACTTCGTCGGGCTCCACCGGATCGCGGTGTGACTCGACTGCCAGCGGTACGTGGGAGGCAGGTCATCGCGGCGCTGGAGCGGGCTGGATTCGAAGTTGTGCGTCAGCGTGGGAGTCACGTCCGACTGGCACATCCTGATGGGCGACTCACAGTCGTACCGTTCCACGCACGCGAGACGATCGACCGCGGCTTGCTGCGTGACATCCTTCGTCAGGCGGGCATCTCGCGCGAAGAGTTCCTGCGACTGCTGCGCGGTTGATTGGGCTCGATGAGGGTGTTGGAGGACTAATGCCGCTCGTGCGTCGTTTTCGGGTGGTCCTTGAGCAGGGCGAAGATGGCTACATCGTCGCCCACGTGCCTGCATTGCGAGGGTGTGTGACACAAGGCCCCACGCGCGCTGAGGCGCTCGATCGCGCACGTGAGGCAATCAAGGGCTACATCGAGACGCTCGAGGCCCATGGCGAACCGGTGCCTGAGGAAGATGTCGAGTTCGTCGAGTTGCTCGATCGCGCGTAGAAGGAGCCCTCGCCTCTATGACCACCCCGACTGACGACGTGCTCCAGCAGGTGGCGATGTCGCGCGCGGAGTACGAGCGGCTGCTCGACCTGCTCGACCGCGAGCCGACCGATGTCGAGCTGGGGATGACCGGGGCGCTGTGGTCCGAGCACTGCGGCTACAAGCACTCGAGGCCGCTGTTCCACCATTTCCCCACGACCGGCGAGTTCGTGCTGACGAAGGTCGGCGAGGAGAACGCGGGCGCGATCGACCTGGGGGACGGGTGGTGCGCCGTCTTCAAGATGGAGTCGCACAACCACCCGAGCGCGCTCGAACCCTACGAAGGCGCCGCGACCGGCGTCGGCGGCATCCTCCGTGACATCTTCGCCATGGGCATGCGACCGGTGGCGCTGCTCGACTCGCTACGCTTCGGGCCACTGGCGGACCCCCACAACCGTCACCTGTTCGCCGGCGTCGTCGCCGGCATCGGTGGCTACGGCAACTGCATCGGCGTCCCCACGGTGGGCGGCGAGGTGCAGTTCGACCCGTCGTACAGCGGGAACCCGCTGGTGAACGCGATGTGCGTGGGCGTCGGCCGGCGCGAACACCTGCTCTCCGCCTCGGCGGCCGGGCCGGGCAACCCGCTGGTGCTGGTGGGCGCAGACACCGGGCGCGACGGCATCCACGGCGCCACGTTCGCCTCGGTGGAGCTGGAGGAGGGTGACGACCGCCGCCCGGCCGTGCAGGTGGGCAACCCCTTCATGGAGAAGCTGCTGATGGAGGCCTGCGTCGAGCTGGCCGAGCAGCACCGCGACTGGATCGAGGGCCTGCAGGACCTCGGGGCCGCGGGCCTCACCTCGAGCGCCGTGGAGGCCGCGCGGCGCGCTGGCACGGGCATCGACCTGGACATCGCAGCGGTGCCACGCCGCGAGCACGGGATGACCGCATACGAGGTGATGCTCAGCGAGTCACAGGAACGCATGCTCGTGATCCCCAAGCGAGAACACCTGGACGAGGTGCTGGCGCACTTCCGCAAGTGGGAGCTGCACGCCGACGTCATCGGCCACGTCACGGACGACCACATGGCGACGATCCGCGACGGCGACCGCGTGGTGGCGCGCATCTCGGTGGACGTGCTGACCGAGGCGCCGATGTACCCGCCCGAGGGGGTGCGCCCGGAGGGCCTCGACCGGCTGCAGGCGGAGGACCTCTCGTGGCATCCGGACGTGCAGGACCCGACGGCGGCGCTGCTGGACCTGCTGGGCAGCGAGAACGTCTCCGGCCGGCGCTGGATCTTCCGGCAGTACGACCACCAGGTGCAGAACAACACCGTGGTGCGGCCCGGCGGCGACGCGGCCGTGCTGCGCCTCAAGGGCAGCCGTCGAGGCCTGGCCGTCGCGACGGACTGCAACGCGCGCTTCCTCGCGCTCGACCCGCGCATCGGCGCGCAACTGGCGGTCGCCGAGGCGGCGCGCAACGTCGTCGCCACCGGCGCGCGTCCGGCCGCGGTCACGGACTGCCTCAACTTCGGCAACCCCGAGAAACCGGAGGTCGCCTACCAGCTGGAGCAGGCGATCATCGGGCTGTCCGAGGCGTGCCGCGTATTCGCGACGCCCGTCGTCTCCGGCAACGCCTCGCTCTACAACGAGACGCCGCGCGGCCAGATCCTGCCCACGCCGACCATCGGCATGCTCGGCGTAATCGACGACGTCGAGCGCCACCTGACGGCGGTGCCCCGACCGGGCGACCTGCTGCTGCTGCTGGGGGCGACGGCGGAGCAGCCTGCTTCGACGCTCGCGGGCTCCGAGTACCAGGTGCGCACCCTCGGCCGGGTCGCCGGGCTGCCCGCGATCGACCTGGACTTCGAGGCCGCCGTGCAGCGTCTGGTGCTGGAGGCGCACACCGAGGGCCTGCTCACCGCGGTGCACGACTGCGCGGACGGCGGCCTCGCGGTGACGGCGACGGAGATGTGTCTGGCCGCCGGGACGGGCCTCGATGCCCCGGTCGTCGACCTCGGCGCGCGGCTGGACGCCGCGCTCTTCGGCGAGGCGCCCTCGCGCTTCGTCGTCGCCGTGGCGGACTCCGAGGCCGCGACGCGCCTGCTGGCGCTGGCGACGGGTCAGGGCGTGCCCGTGGTCGCGCTCGGCGAACTGACCGGCGACCGCATCCGCCTCGGGCCCGTCGACCTCGCGGTGGACGTGGCGCGCGACGCCTACGAGCACGGCCTGGAGCGCTCCCTCACCGGGGAGGCGCCGGCGCACGTCGCCGGGCGACCGTAGCCCAACGTCGGCAGCCGCGCGCGAGGGACATCGGTGCCGGGCAGGCATGGCAGAGCCTCGCCGCGACGCGGTAGCCTGTTCGTTATGCGGAACATCGAGGTGAAGGCACGGGTGGAGGATCCGGCGCGGCTGGTTGGCCGCGTGCTGGAGCTGGGCGCCACGCTCGCCTGGGAGCGCCATCAGCGCGACACCTTCTTCGCGGTGCCGGACGGCTACCTGAAGCTCCGCGAGATGGAGGGCGGCGCGGAGCTGATCGCGTACCGTCGCGAGCCCGCCTCCGAGCCTCGACCCTCCGACTACGAGGTGGCGAAGGTGGACGAGCCGCTACAGGTCGCGGCGCTACTGCGCGGGCGCTTCGGCGTGCGGGGCGTGGTGGAGAAGCAGCGTCGCTGCTTCCAGTGGCGCCACACCCGTATCCACCTCGACGAGGTGGAAGGCCTCGGCCCGTTCGTCGAGTTGGAGACGGTGGTCTCGGGCGGCCTGAGCAACGAGGCCGCGGAGGCCGAGGCGCGCGAGGTGATGGAACGCCTGGAGATCGACCCGGCAGCCGCGGTGCCCGGCGCCTACCTCGAGCTGATCGAGGGGCGTGCGCGGTAGCCCCCAGGGCGACTCAACTCCGCCAGCCACCCCTCAGGCCGAGGAACGTCGCAGACTCAGCGGGACATCTTCCCATTCGGCGGACTCGTACTTCGCGACGGCATATCCGCCGAGGTAGCACAGCAGCCGGGCCGTCAAAGGGAGCTGCCCGACCGACTCGTCGAGGTGGAAGTCCTCGCGCAGGGATGTGTCGCGCTCAGCGAGTTCCCGCAGTGCCGGCTCGAACGCCTGCCGCCAGTGCTTGTCGTCAAGCAGCCGCCTCAGGCCATGGATCTCGATGCCCGCCACCCGACCACGGTCGTCCACACGGAGCAACCAGTTGTCGGCAACCTCGTGGCTGAGCGCCGGCCTCGGCCCATCGAGGTGGACGACGAAATTGTCATGGTTCGCGTCGTACGAGAGCGTTGCGCGAGAGAACCCGCCGGGGTTGAACTGAGGTGCAGGGCGTTCAGTCATCTCTCACCTCCGCCGGTCGGTCGGGCATAGAGCAGGATATCACCGCGTCGGAGGCGAGCCTGTATGTACGCGGTGACGACCACGCCCGCGCGGACCTCCAGCGCAGAGGCGGGCGGAAACGCTACTACGACCTTTAACCACGTCGTCCCACGTCGCACAAGGTAGTGCCGGCGCTCAGGGATATGGCGGTCCTGAAGCATGAGGTCTGGATCTTCGATGGCTGCCCGGACATCCATCTCGCAGCCGACGAGTTCGGGGTGATCGGCAGCAATCTTCGTCGACCAGAGATCGCGGCTGCATCGGACGGGGCGGCCCTCGATGTCGGCGGTCGAGAAGATCCAATCTGCTTCGCTGTCCGGCATCGGAGGGGCAGCCTACACGATCAGCATGTTCAAGAACATTTGTTTGACATCAATGGAACGCGTGTTCTATCGTCGCTGGCGAGAGGCGGCCACAACTGGAGGACGTCGGGGGCGGAGTGCATTGCGAGTAGCCAGGCCATCGTGGCATCCTTGGGGTTCCGTTCCACAGGGTGTCCACGGGGTTCGAGCGGCGTGGCGGGTGTCTTCTGGACTTCCGCCCATGCGTTTCGGACAAGGCTGTGGGTAAGTCGCGCGTGCGTGTCCTGGCCCTGCCTGATAGTTGCGGCAGTCCCGGCTCCGACACGCCGAGAGGGTCGATTCCGACATGAAGGTCGTGTTCCTGGAGACCGTTGAAGGTTCGGGCGACATGGGCGAGGTGAAAACCGTCGCCCCTGGATATGCCCGGAACTATCTGTTGCCTCGCGGCCTGGCCGCGCCGGCAACACCGCACGTCCTCAAGCGGGCCGAAAGGCTCCGCGAAATTGAGGAGGAGCGGCAGCGGTCCCAGGACGAGCACGCACGAGAGCTGCTCGGCAAGCTCGAAGGCAAGGCGCTCGTCATCGGCGTTCGTGTAGGAGAGCAGGGTCGTCTGTACGGTTCGGTCACCAATGCGGACATCGCCGAGAAGGCTGGGGAGATTCTCGGCGAAGAACTGGACAGACGAGTCATCCTGCTGCCCGAGGCGATCCGAAGCGTTGGGGTCTATCCCGTGCCCATCCGGCTCTCACGTCACGTGGTGCCGGAAGTGCCGGTGGTGGTGGTAGACGCCGAAGCGCCGGAAGGCGTGGAAGCGGCTGCCGAGGCGCTGTTGAACCCTCCGGAGGAGCTTGCTCCACCAGAGGTCGAGGCTCCTGCCGCCGCACTGGACACGGAAGACGCCGACGCCGCCGACCTGGAGGAGGCATCCTCCAGGGACGCGGATCCTGAGGGTGTGTCGGAGCCGGGCACCTCTTCCGCCGACTCGGATTCCGCCGACTCGGATTCCGCCGACGCGGAGTCCACAGACGAGTCCGAGGAAGGCACGCGCCAGTAGCGGGTGCACGGACGCAGCAGTGAGGACGGGCCGGCGTGGTCATTGATGGACGGCCGGCCCAACTGCGACCCGAGCCCCGCCCCCCGAGCGGACTCCCACCCCACGATGTCGGCGCCGAAGAAGCGGTCGTCGCCGCGCTCCTGCTGGACGAGGACGCCTACGCCCGCGTCCTGCCCATCGTCCGGCCCGACGACTTCTACCGCGAACAGAACGCCTGGGCCTACGACGCCTGCATCACGCTGGGCGACCGTAGTGAGTCGATCACGATCCAGACCGTCGCCCACGAACTCGAGCGCGCCGGGCGCCTGGATGCCGCCGGTGGCGAGCCCTTCCTCGTCGAGCTGGCGGGCAAGTACTTCACCGCCATGGGCGTGGAGGCGCACGCGCGCATCGTGGCGCGCGACTCCCTGTACCGAAAGCTGATCAGCGCCGCACAGCAGATCGCCCAGCTCGCGTACGCGGGCGGGCCGGACGTGCAGCGCGTGCTCTCCGGCGCAGAAGGGCTCCTGCTCGGGATCCGCACCGCGGAGGCCGCCGGCGACTTCAAGCGGCTGCGCGACCTGCTGGACGAGTTCCTGGAGCATCCCGCGGAGGACGAAGACGGCGAACTGTCGGTCGCGGTGCGCTCAGGCTTCATGGACCTGGACGCGCTGCTGGGCGGGTTCAAGCGTGGCGACTTGATCATCCTGGCCGCGCGCACCGGTGTCGGAAAGACGTCGCTGATGCTCAACTTCGCACGCAACGGCGGCGTCGGGCAGCACGGCTCCGTCGCGCTTTTCTCGCTGGAGATGTCGGGCGAGCAGCTCGCGATGCGCCTGCTGGCCGCCGAGGCGGACGTGGAGATGGCGCGCCTGCGCCTCGGACGGCACAACGAGCAGGAGGAGCACCGCGTGATGCACGCCCACGGCGTGCTCAGCGGGGCGAACGTCTTCATCGACGACTCGGCGGTGCTGACCGTGCCCGAGATCCGCGCGAAGTGCCGCCGCCTGCAAGCCGAGCACGGGCTCGACCTGATCATCGTGGACTACCTCCAGTTGTTGCACGGCGCGGGACGCGCCGACACGCGGACGAACGAGATCAGCCAGATCTCGCGCGCCCTGAAGGAACTCGCGCGCGAGCTGAACGTGCCCGTGATCGCCGCCGCGCAGCTCTCGCGTGCCGTCGAGACGCGCCAGCCCCACATCCCGATGCTTTCCGACCTCCGCGAGTCCGGATCGATCGAGCAGGACGCGGACATCGTGATGTTCATCTACCGCGAGGACGTCTACATGAAGCCCGAGGAGTGGCAGGCGCAGCACCCGGACGAGCCGGGCAACGCCCACCCCAGCGGGCTCGCGCAGATCATCGTGGCGAAGCACCGCAATGGACCCACGGGGACGATCACCGTACGCTTCCGCGACCGCACCGCCTCCTTCCAGGACCTGCTCCTGCGCTCGGAGCCCGGCTTCGAGCCCGGCTACGACGACGGGTGGAACTGAGTTGGTTGGCGGACCCGGCGGACAGGCCGGCGCGGGCGCGCCACCACCTCCATCCGCGGCCGGCCGGTCGGACGGGGCGTTCGAGGGCTTCCGCACCGGCGGGCTCCCGGTCACGCTCCCCGCGCAACTCTTCGTCGAGGTGCTCCCCGCCATCGAGGACGAGGCCGAGCTGCGCGTGACGCTGTACGCGCTCTACGCCGTGGCCCGCGAGCGTGGCGAACTGCGCGGGGTGCGCGCATCCCGGCTGGCCGCGGAGACGCCGCTGCGCCGGAGCCTCGAGCGGTGCGGGGGCGACGAGGCCGTCGGGCCGGCGCTCGAGGCGGCGGCGCGGCGTGGCGTGCTGCTGGCGTGTCCGCTGTCCGATGGCGACGCGCTGTACTTCGTCAACAACGACGGCGGCCGGCGGCAGCACACTCGCGTGCTGTCCGGCGCCCTGGCCGTGCCGGGCGGGGCCCGCCCCGCGCCCGCGGAACTGCCTCCCCGGCCGACGCGGCCGGCCGAGGTGTACGAGGCCGAGATCGGCATGCTCAGCCCCGCCGTCGCCTCGGCGCTTCGCGAGGCGGAGGAGCGGTACCCGGCGGGGTGGATCGTCGACGCGCTGCGGGAGGCGGCGGCGCGCAACGCGCGCTCATTGCGCTACGCCGAGGCCATCCTGCGACGCTGGGAAGCGGAAAGACAGGACGATGAAGCCACTGGGGGAGATCCTGGGCGCGCCGCGCTCCGCGACCCATACGGGCACCTCGTTCGGCGCACCTTCGACTGATGGCGCGGGCGGCGAGCCCGAGGCGCGCGACGCCGGGGCGTGTCCGCACTGCGGTGGGGCGCGCTTCGTGCGGGTCACGGACGACCCGGACAGCCCGCAGTTCGGCCGCCCCGTGCCCTGCGTCTGCGCGCGCCGCGAGGACCGCGACGAGCGTCGCCGGCGGCTGCTGCGCTACTCCCGCCTCGGCTCGTTGCAGCGCCTGACCTTCGACACGCTCGTGCGGCGCGGGCGCTCCGCGGAGCCGGCCGCGCAGGAACGTTTCGCGCACGCGGTGGAGGCAGCGGAGCGGTTCGCCGAGGCGCCCGTGGGGTGGCTGGTGCTGACCGGCGTGCACGGCTGCGGCAAGACCCACCTGGCGGCGGCGATCGCGAACCGCTCGATCGAGCGGGGCCACCCGGCGCTCTTCCTGACCGTCGCGGACCTGCTGGACCACCTGCGTTCGGCCTACCAGCCGGACGCGGAGGTGGACTACGACGAGCTACTGGAGCAGGTGCGCAGCGCGCCGCTGCTGGTGCTGGACGACCTGGACACCTACGCCGAGACGCCGTGGGCGCGCGAGAAGTTCTTCCAGGTGATCTCGCATCGTTTCAACGCGGTCTTGCCCACGGTCTTTACCGGCGTGCGCCCGCCCACCGAGGTTGACCCGCGGCTGGGGTCGCGCCT
The DNA here is from genome assembly GCA_009379925.1 of Dehalococcoidia bacterium. Taxonomy (GTDB): domain Bacteria; phylum Chloroflexota; class Dehalococcoidia; order UBA2979; family UBA2979; genus WHSU01. The sequence goes on from WHSU01000003.1 coordinate 167,174, forward strand.
GACGGACCCGGCGATCGCGCAGGTGCTCGAGCTGGGCCTGGAGGCCCAGCCGCGATACTTCCACGTCGGCGCCATGACGCGCGACCGGCTCGCCGAGTACACCTTCGAGACGTTCCGGCCGGGCGGACAGGCGCTGCGCGGCGAGCAGCGACGCAACCTGGAGGGCGCGTTCAAGCTGGCGCGCCACTGGGCCGGGGAGCCCGAGGGCTGGCTGGTCTTCCTCGGCAAGAACGGATGCGGCAAGACGCACCTCTCGGCGGCGATCGCCGCTTATCGCCTGGAGCAGGGCGACGCCGTGGGCTTCGCGAACGTGCCGGACCTGCTGGACCAGCTGCGCGCCTCGTTCGCCCCCGACTCACCGAAGCGCTTCGACGCGCTCTTCCGGCGCCTGCAGGAGGTGCCGGTGCTGGTCCTCGACGACCTGGGCGCGCACCAGTCGAGCCCCTGGGCGGAGGAGAAGCTGTACCAGCTGCTGAACCATCGGCACCTGGCGCGGATGCGCACGGTGGTGACGACGAACCGCGATCTGAAGGACATGGAGCCCCGCATCGCCTCGAGGCTGGCCGATGTGAAGACCTCGACGCCGTACGCGATCAATGCGCCGGACTACCGCACCGGAGGCGGGTAGTAGGCGGAAGATGACGCGCCAACGGGAGCATCCGCTCGCCCTGAGCCCGTCGAAGGGTCGCCCGCAGGGCGACGGATGCGACTCTAGCGACTCAGTGCTCTCCTTGCGCGGGCCCTGTCACCGTTCACCGGTAGGCGTCTGTGACCAGCCGCTCAGTGGCGCGCGACGTGATCTGCTGGACCGCCCAGCTGTTGCCGTCCGGGTCGTCGAAGTAGGCGAACCCCACGTTGTTGAGGTCGTCGCCGTCTCGCGCGAGGCGGGGACCCTCCGGCGCGAACACCTGGACTTCGCTGGCCGCCACGCCGCGCTCGACGAGCTGGGCGCGGGCCGCGTTGATGTCCGCCACTACCAGTTGCAGGCCCTTCAACGAGCCGGGCTCCATCTCCTGTGGCCCGAGGACGATCGAGCAGCCCGAGCCGGGCGGCGTCAGCTGAACGAAGCGCACCTCGTCGCTGACTCGCGTGTCGTGGTCGACGTTGAAGCCGAGCTGCTCGGCGTAGAAAGCCTTCGAGCGGTCGATGTCCGTCACCGGCACCACCACGACCTCGAGCGTCCAGTCCATAGCGCGCACCTCCTGTCGCTCTGACTCCGATGGGGATGGGCGCCTGACACGCCCCCGAGTCAATAACTGACGAGTTCTAGAACGAATGGGTTCTACACGCGCGACGGACGGCCCGTCAAGGGGCCCCCCGCGCTACTCCAGCCCGTCCGCGATCAGCGCCTCGAGCGCCCGCGTGGTGGTGGCGAAGGCGATCTCGTCCCAGGGGATCTCGTCGGGCGTGTACCAGCGCACCTCCGCGACCTCGTCGCCGGCCACCGGGTCGCCCTCGGCCTCGCCGCGGTAGGCGATCACGAGGTGGTGCGGCTCGGGGAGGGTGAACGGGCGGCCGACGATGCCCGTGATCGTGGCGCGCAGCCCGGTCTCTTCGAATGTCTCGCGGACCGCCGCCTCCTCCGCGCTCTCGCCGGGGTCGACGAACCCGCCGGGGAACGTCCAGCCGCCCGGCCCGCGGTGCATCGAGGCGTCGCGCCGCACCAGCAGGACACGGCCCTCGCGCACGAGCAGGATGCCGGCGGCGGGGATCGGGTTGCGGTAGGTGATGGCCCGGCACTCGAGGCACGAAGCGTGCCCGACGGCGATGGCCTCGGTGCCCAGCGACGCGCCGCAGGCGTGGCAGTAGCCGAGCCGGACGAGCCCCGCTCCCGGGACCCTCAGGCGGGGCACCTAGGGTTGACGGGGCGGCGAGGTGGGCGGGGGCGTCGAGCCGGGCGTCGGGATGGGCCGCACGCCCTCCTGCCACTGCGCCCCGTCCGGGCCCCACTCCTTCTTCCACACCGGCACGGTCTCCTTCACGCGGTCGACCGTGCGCAGCGCGGCCTCGAAGGCGTCGCGGCGGTGCGCCGCCGAGACGGCGACGAGCAACGAGGTCTCCCCGACCTCCAGTGTGCCAATGCGGTGGTGGACGGCGATGTCGTGGACCTCGCGCTCGCGGTACTCTTCCAGCACCTCCGCCGCCACCGAGCGGAGCTGGCGCTCGGCCATCTCCGGGTAGGCTTCGTACTCCAGGCGCAGCACATCGTGGCCCTCGTGGTGGTCGCGCACCACGCCCTCGAAGACCACGGCGGCGCCGCTGGCGGGCGTCATCACCGCGTCGCGGAGCGCCTGCGGGCGCAGGACCTCGGCCGTCACGAGGAATCGAGGCGTCTCGTTGGCGCCACCGGAGATCGGGGGGATAAGCGCTACCACGTCGCCGTCGCTCAGGGGGAGGCCATCGTCCATGACGTACTCCTCGTTCACCGCTACTGCGACGCCGGGGAGGAATGGCGTCAGGGCCGGGTGCGACGCCGCCACGCGCGCACGCAGGGCCTGGACCGTGACCGCGTCCCCCTCGAACCGCTCGACGATCTCGCTGCCGGCGATGTCGCGGAGGCGGGCGAAGAGGCGGACGGTGACCTGCACGGACGGACTCCCGCTATGTGGCACAGCTAAGGCGCCGGCTGCGTTCCAGTGCCTCCAGTATAGGAGCCGCCCGCCGCCGGCGGCCGATGCGCGAGGCGACACCACCCGTCGCCGTGCGGTAGGTTCGCCTGCGGCAGCACGAGCGGTTGGGGGCGGGACGTGAGCATCGAGGCGGGTGAGTCAGCCGCAAGCCGGCTCGGCGCCCGGCTGCGGCGCGAGCTGGGCGAGCTGCTGCTGCCGCAGCGCTGCATCGCCTGCTCGCGCTTCGGCGCCGCGCTTCACGACGGCTGCGTGGGGCTGCTCACGGCGGCCGGCGGCACTCGATGTACGCGCTGCTGGCGGCCCGGCGCCGGTACATGGTGCGAACGCTGCGCGGCGGGCGGCACGCAGGCGCCGGCCTTCGATGGCCTGCGCGCCCCTTTCCGCTTCGAGGGTCTGGCGCGTCGCGCGGTGCTGGAGGCGAAGTTCCGGCGCGTAACCGCGCTGCTGCCGCCGCTGGCCCGCGAGGCCGCCGCGTCCGTCCCCGCCGAGTGGACTCCCGAGGCGGTCGTCCCGGTTCCCCTCCACCCCGCCCGCGAGCGGCGTCGCGGCTTCAACCAGGCGGAGCACATCGCGCGCACGGTCGCCGAGGTGCTGGCGCTGCCTGAGCGCACCGACCTCGTGCGCCGCGTGCGCGAGACCCCGCCGCAGGCCACCCTCGACGCCGTCCGACGCGAGCGCAACCTTGGCGACGCCTTCGCCGCCCACGGCCCCGTCCCGCCGCGCCTGCTCCTCGTCGACGACGTCACAACCACCGGCGCCACCCTCGGCGCCGTAGCCGCCACGCTGCGCGCCGCCGGCGCCGAACAAGTCTGGGCGCTCGCCCTGGCCCGAGAGGACTGAGGGCGAGCGCGTTGCCTCACCCCCAACCCCTCTCCACATCACGTGGAGAGGGGAGCAGGAGGATTCGTGTAGCGGCGGCGGTCCTCGGGTGGCGGCATACAATCGGACGAGATCACGGCCAAACCTTCTGACTCCCCTCGCCCACCGCGTGGGAGAGGGGCCGGGGGTGAGGGAGGCGCGAATGACCCAGGCGGATCGCCCCACCCTCGTCGTCATGTTGGGCGGCATGTCCGGCGGGCCGCTGGAGCGGCTCATGCGCCGCGCCTTGGAGGCGAGCGCGCTCGACACGCTCGAGGTGGCGCTGGCCACCGGGCGCTTCGCGCGCGCGCTGCTGCTGGCCGACGAGGCGCCCGCGTCGCCCGTGCCCGACGGCGTGACCGTGGAGGTCGACGGCGCCGGCGGGCCGGCGTTCCAGTACGGCGACCGCCTCGCCGAGGCGGTCGCGACGCACGGCATCGAGCGGCTGGTTTATCTCGGCGGGGGCAGCGCGCCGCTGCTCGACGCGGCCGCCTTCGAGGCGCTGGCGGACGGCATCGAGGGTGGCGCCGGCGGCGATGTCCCGGTGTGCGTCACCAACAACTTCTACTCCGCCGATCTCTTCGCGCTCTCGCCCGCCTCGATGTTCGCGCGCATCGACCCGCCGCCGGCGACCGATAATGGCGTGCCGCGACGGCTGCGCGAGGACCTGGACGTCGAGGTCACGGAGCTGCCTCGGACGCTGGAGACGCAGCTGAACATCGACTCGCCGGTGGACCTGCTGGCGCTCGGTGTCTGCGGCCGGGCGGGGCCTCGACTGGAGCGCGTGATCGGCGAGTGGGGGCCGGACACCTCGAAGCTCGCGGCGGCGGCCGCGAAGTTCACGGACCGGGACGCCGAGGTGCTGGTGGCGGGCCGCGTGGGCGGCTCGCGCGTCTGGCAGTACCTGGAGCGCGAGACGGCGTGCCGGGTGCGCCTGCTGGCCGAGGAACGCGGCATGCAGGCGGCCGGGCGGCAACACGGCGAGGCGCGCTCCCTGCTCGGCCAGCTGATCGCCGCCGAGGGGCCTCGACGCTTCTTCGCCGAACGGCTGCCGGAGCTGTGCGACGCGGCGTTCATCGACCTCCGCCCGGCGATGGTGCACCTCGGCCTGCACGCCGAGCGCCACGACCGCTTCGCCGCCGACCTCGGGCTGACGGGGGACATCGAAGACCCCGGCCTGCGCGAGCTGGTGGAGGCGGCGGCCGCCTCGCCGGTGCCGGTGGTGCTGGGCGGGCACACGCTGGTGTCGGGCGTGCTGCTGCTGGTGAACCAGTGGGCCTGGGACGAATACGACCGCGCGCGGGGCTTGATGTAGCTGCCTCACCCCCGGCCCCTCTCCCCCGCTGGGTGTTCAGACCGGGGAGATCCGTGACACCCGTTCGGAGACATGCGTGACACTCCAGTCGTGCGGCCGGGGGCGAGAGGGGTCGCCCGATGCCGTGGCGGGAGCAGTCGATC
>WHSU01000053.1 GCA_009379925.1 Dehalococcoidia bacterium
GCCCTCCATCTCGACGTAGGTCGAGTCCGCGCAGAGCAGCAGCGCGCCCTCGTCGCCCAGCTGGGAGAGCCTCGTCAGGTCGGTGTGCTGCCCCATGACCGGGGTGTGGTCGATCTTGAAGTCGCCCGTGTGGACGATCGGCCCGAGCGGCGTGTTGATGATCAGACCGGCCGAGTCCGGGATCGAGTGCGACACCGAGAAGAACTCGACGGAGAAGGCGCCGACGTTGACGACCTGGCCGGGCTCGACCGTCTGGATGTGCGTCTCCTCCAGCAGTCGGTGCTCGCGCAGCTTCACCTGCACCAGCCCGCGCGTCAGCTTGGTGCAGAAGATCGGCACGTTCAGCTCGCGCAGCAAGAAGGGGATCGCGCCGATGTGGTCCTCGTGGCCGTGGGTAAGGAAGATGGCCTTCAGGCGCGAAGGGTCTTCCATGACATAACTGATCTCGGGGATGATCAGGTCCACACCCAGGTGCTCGGCGTCGGGGAACATGAGGCCCACGTCCACGGCGATGATGTCGTCGCCGTACTCGTAGAGCATCATGTTGCGGCCGATCTCGCCAAGCCCGCCCAGCGGGATCACCCGCAGCGTGTCGCGGCGTCGAGGTGGGGCGGTCACAGCAGTGGCTCCGTCTCGGATGACGCGGGCGCCTCGCGGGTCGCGCGCACGCGCTCGATGAGCGCGGGGAGCTGGGCGAAGTCCTCGTGCATCACGGCGCGCAGGCTACCGTTCCGCAGCGCCGCGGCGGGATGATACATCGGCACGATCATGCGGCCCTCTACCTCCGCGGCCCGCCCGTGGATGCTGCTGATGCGCGCATCCGGGAACCAGCGCGCCATAGAGAAGCGACCGAGCGTGGCGACCACGCTCGGGTTCACCATCTGGATCTGGCGCTCGAGGAAGGCGCCGCACGCCTCGATCTCCTCGGGCAGCGGGTCGCGGTTCTGCACGGGGCGGCACTTCACGACGTTGGTGACGTACACCGTCGCGCGCGACAGTCCGATGCCGGCGAGCAGCTCATCCAGGAATTGGCCGGCGCGCCCGACGAAGGGCAACCCCAGCTCATCCTCACGCTGCCCCGGCGCCTCACCGATGAACATCAGGTCCGCCTCCAGCGGCCCGGAGCCCGGGACCGTGCGCGACCGAGTGCGGGCAAGGGTGCAGTTGGGGCAGTCCGCGATCTGCTCGTACAGCGGCTGGAGAGCGCGATGCACCTCGTACAGCGGCACGAGGCGTGGAGGTGCAGCGGCAGGTGGTTCCATCACGGCAGACACCGATAGCCGCCGGTGCTGCGCGCCGGCGCGCGGTGGGGAGGAAACGGTGGTCATTGCGGTCAGCGTACACTGCTCCATTCGCCTCGGGCAACGAACTGCGCGCGGGAGTGATCGGATGAGCGGTAGCGGAGGCGCCTACCGCCGTCGCACGAACCAGGCGAGGCCGATGCCCAGGAAGTACAGCACGGCCATCGGCCCGGCGACCAGCGCCTGCGTAACCGGGTCCGGCGTGGGAGTCGCGACCGCGGAGAAGGCGAACGCCCCTACCACCGCGAATCGCCACCAGCCCCACAGCTTCGCGGCGGTGACGACACCGAAGCGCGCGAGGCCCATCACCACAATGGGCACCTCGAACACCACGCCGAGCACCAGCAGGAGACGCGTCGTCAGGTCCATGTAACTGCTGATCGTCGGGGTGACGTCGGCGAACTCGGTACCGAAGGCGAACAGGAAGCCGTAGGCTGCCCGCAGCACCACGAAGTAGCCGAACAACAGTCCGAGCACGAAGGAAACCGAGGCGCCCGCGACCACCGGCAGCACCCACTTCTTCTCGGTGGGAGTCAGCGCCGGCGTGATGAAGGCAAGCGTCTGATAGATGAGCATCGGCATGCCCAGCGTGAGGCCACCGAGCAGCGCGACGCGGAAGTACGTGACGATGTTCTCCATCGGCGTGATCGCCTGGGCGCGGAAGTCCGGGTTCTGCGCCAGCGCGGGCTCCAGCAGGAACTCGATGGCCCGGAACCCCACTGCGGGGATGAAGAAGACGCTCATGCCCAGGACCACCGCGACCGCGCACCACATGACCCGGCTGCGCAGCTCGAGCAGGTGCTCGAGCAGCGTCATCGAGCCGCCTTCGAGCTCCTGCTCGTCCGCGGGGAGTGGCTCGGGTTCGCGCACCGCGGTCATCCGGGCGGCCTATGTGCCGTTGGCGCCGGGGCCCGAGCGGCGCCCGCTGGGGCGCTTCGACGGCCGGATCGAGGTCGGGCGCCTGGGCGGGGTGCCGTCGGACGCCTTCTTTGCCGGTGGCTTCTTCGCCGCCGCCGTCTCGTCGCTCGCGGGCCGCTTCGTCGGTGCGGGGACCGGCCCCTTGGTGCTGCTGGGCGGTTTGGCCAGAGGGGCCGCCGAGGTGGCCGGTTCGTCCGCGGCGGCGCTCGCCTCCCGGCCGACCTCGTCTACCTCGCGCGCGGTGTCCTTCATGTCCTTCGAGAGGTCGTCGCCCAGGTCACGGATCTGCCGGAAGTCGTCGACCTCGGTCTTGACCTCGGCCTCGATCTCGTCGACGGCGGACCGGACGTCCTTCATCACCTCAGCGGTATAGCGGCGCGCGACGCGATACCAGCGTCCGCCCTGGCGGGCGACCTCCGGGAATCGCTCGGGGCCCACCACGATGAGGGCGACCACCAGCACGAGCAGGGCTTCGAAGGCGCCAACGCCAAAGACATTCATCTTGATAAATAGTACGCCCCGGACAGCCACTCGGGCTGCCGGGGCGCGAACTCCTTAGTCGGATTGTGAGCCGGACTAGGCGTCGTCGATGCCCGCGTCCTTCAGGTAGTCGATCGCGTCCTGCACGGTCTGGATCTTCTCGGCGTCCTCGTCCGAGATCTCCAGCGTGACGCCGTCGCCCGAGAATTCCTCCTCGATCGACATGATCAACTCGACAAGGTCGAGGGAGTCGGCGTTCAGGTCATCGACGAACGAGGCGTTTGGCGTGACCTCCTCGTCGCTCACGCCTAGCTGCTCAACGATCAGCCCGCGCACGCGTTCGTAGACTGAAGCCACCCGCGATCCTCCTTCGCTTGCGCCCGGCGCTGCCAGGTTTGTGAACTCACTGGTTGCTCAATGACTCTCCGTCGGCGCGTTCCGCGGCGCGGAGCGCGACCGCTCCCAGCACACCGTTCACAAAGCGGCCGGACGACTCCGACCCGTAGCCCTTGGCGATCTCAACCGCCTCGTTGATCGCGACGCGGAGCGGAGCGCGGCGATTATCGAAGAGCACTTCGTAGATTGCAAGGCGAAGCACGTTACGGTCTACGGGCGCCATGTCCGCCAGCGGATAGGCGGGCGCCTGCTCCTCGATCACGCGGTCGATCTCCGACCGATGCGCCTCGACGCCATCCACCAGCGAGCGCGCGAATTCCCGCCCGTCCGGGCTGAGACGGGCATCGTCGAGCGCCCGATGCACGACGGCATCCGGCTCGCGGCCGGAGACGTCCGCCTCGAAGAGCACCTGGAACGCCGCGATGCGCGAACGGCGGCGCGAATTCGTGGCCATGCTGCCTTGCTCGCCGTTCGCGGGTGACCGGTTCGTCATGCGGCGCGTCCTGCTTCCGTGGCCTGTTACGCCATCACCAGGCCGCCATCGACGTTGAACGTCTGGCCCGTAATATAGGCGGCCGCGTCCGAGGCGAGGAAGGCGACCAGCGGCGCGATCTCCTCAGGCTGCGCATAGCGGCCCATCGGGATGCGCCCCAGGATCGCTTCCTTCTGTTCCTCGGAGAGCTTGGAGGTCATGTCCGTCAGCACGAAGCCTGGCGCCACCGCGTTGACCGTGATGTTGCGGGAGGCGACCTCCAGGGCGACCGAGCGGGTGAGGCCCAGCAAGCCGGCCTTGGCGGCGGCGTAGTTTGCCTGCCCGGCGTTCCCCGCGATGCCCACCACCGAGGCCATGTTGATGATGCGGCCCCAGCGCGCCCGCACCATGGGCCGCAGCACGGCCTTGGTCGCCAGGAAGGTGCCGCGCAGGTTCGTCTCGATTACGTCGTCCCAGGCCTCCTCGGTGAGGCGCATCACGAGGTTGTCGGCCGTCATCCCGGCGTTGTTCACCAGGATGTGCAGCCCGCCGAAGGTCTGCCGGCACTCCTCCACCATGCGCTCCAGGTCGGAGCCCTTGCGCACGTCGACCTGCGAAGTGGCCACGCCCACGCCCTGCGCCCGTAGATCGCGCGAGACGGCGTCCGCCAGCGACTTGTTCTCGCGATAGGTGATCATCAGGTTCGCGCCGGCCCGCGCCAGCTCGATCGCGACCGCACGGCCGATGCCCCGCGCGCCGCCGGTGACGACCGCCGTCTTACCCTCCAGCGACAGGCGGTCCCCCGCCGTGCCGGCACCGGTCATGACGTCGCCTCCGTGCTCGTGCTGGGTTGCGGCTCGGTCACGTCGTCCGCCGTCCCGATGTTGCGCGTGGTCGCCGAGCGGTCGATGCGGCGGATGAGCCCGGTGAGCACGCGCCCGGGACCGAACTCGACGACCGTTGTGACGCCCGCGTCGAGGATCGTGCGGACAGAGTCCGCCCACAGCACGGGGCTGGTGACCTGGTCCGCCAGTTCGGCGGCCAGCCCGGAGCCGCGCGTGAGCGGCGCCGCGGTCACGTTCGAGACGACCGGGATCGTTGGGTCGGCGAACGGCACACCCGCGAGCACCTCGCGCATCCCGTCCGCGGCGCTCTGCATGAGCGGCGTGTGGAAGGCGCCCGACACCGCCAGCGGCACCACGCGCGTGGCGCCTGCCTGCTGGGCGGCCTCACCGGCCGCTTCCACCGCCGAGGTGCGTCCACCGATGGTGATGTTGCCGGGAGCATTCACATTGCAGAGGGAGGCGCCGTGGGCCTCGCAGATCGCGCGCAGCACGTCCGGCTCCAGCCCAAGCACGGCGGCCATGGTGCCCGGCTCGGCGTCACAGGCTTCCTGCATCAGCCGCCCGCGCTCGCGCACCAGCCGCATGCCGTCCTCAAAGGAGACGGCGCCGGCCACGATCAGCGCCGCATATTCACCCAGGGAGTGCCCCGCCACGAAGGCCGGACGGCCGGTCACCGCGCCGGAGGCCAGGGCAGCCGCCAGTGCCGCGAGGCCGTGAGCGACGAGCGCCGGCTGCGTGTTGACGGTGCGGACGAGTTCCTCTTCCGGCCCGTCGAAGCAGAGGCGGGAGAGCGGGAACCCCAGGGCGGTGTCCGCCGCCTCGAAGACCGCGCTGGCCTCGGGCGAGCGGGCGGCAAGATCCGCACCCATGCCGACGTGCTGGGCGCCCTGCCCGGGAAAGACCCAGGCGGTGTCCGGCGCGTCCGGCAGGGCGTCGATCGGGAGGTGGACCATGGCAGGCGTGGCTAGCGTGCCAGCTGGTCGTCGCGCTCGAGCGCCTGCCGGCCGTGGTAGGTCCCACAGACCCGGCACGGCTGGTGGTTGATGTGCATCGAGCGGCACGTGGGGCAGCGCACCAGTTGCGGCGTCTTTACGTGGTGGTGACTGCGCCGCGTGCCTTGCTTCGACTTCGGCGTCCTACGCTTCGGGAGCGCCATGGCTCTCCTCCGTCCGCAGCTGTTCGGCCAGCCCGGACAGGGCGCCCCAGCGACTATCGGTCGCGGCCGCCTCGCACGAGCACCGTCGTTCGTTCCAGTCCTGCCCGCAGATCGGGCACAGCCCCGCGCAGTCCTCGCGGTGGAGCGGGAGCAAGGGCAGGGCCGACTGCTCATATTGCCGTACCGCCTCGCTGAGGTCGAGATGCCGCCACTCGTCGATGCGGAACTCGTCCGCCTCGGGCTCCGTCGGTTCACCCGTGATCGTCTCGGCGGCCACGTACTCCTCGTCGAAGCGGACCCGGACGGGCTCCTCGAACTCCAGCAGGCAGCGCGCGCATTCAAGGCGGCTGGCCAGCGCGAAGTCGGCAGAGACGAGCACGCCGCGCTCCGTCCGCAGCAGGTGCACGCGGCCGCTCACGGACTGCCGGTAGCCGGCCTCAAGCACGGAAACCGGCTCGTCCACGACCTGGTAGTCGCGTGCGCTTCCAACCGGCTCCTGCAGCAGGGTCGAGACGTTGATCAGCACGACGGGACCTCTCGGGGAAGGTGCTCTCATCGTATCACCGCGCTTCGAGGGTCATCGCCACCGGAGGTGGCCGCCGCCACCTATACTCAGCACCGCACATGAACGCCGTCGGCTACTTGCGCGAACTACCGGACCCGGGACTGGGGCTCACCCTGGAGGCGCAACACCGCGCCTACCTGGATGCCTGCGATCGCCTCGGGCTCTCCATCGGCGCGACCTTCACCGACGTGGACGTCCGCACCGCCGAGGGGGATAACGAGGCGCCCGACCCGGAACTTCGCCGCATGTTGCGCCGGCTGATGTTGGACGGGCAGCACCGCTTCACCACGGTCGTCGCGGCCTCGCCTCGGGTTCTGGGCGGCAGCGCGCGGCCGCGTATCCGGCGCATGCTGCAGTTCGCGGCGCTTGGCGTGCCGCTGTGCTTCGCCGACGGGACTCCCCTCGACCGCGCCCTGCTGGACGAGTGGGCGGGCCGCGCGCCCAAAGAGCGCCGCCGCGAACGGGCGATCGAAGGGATGCGCCGCCGTGCGTTGCGTGGCGAAGTCCTCGGGCGCTCGCCCTACGGCTACCGCATCGCCGGGCGACGCCTCGAGCCGGACGACGCCGAGGCGCCCGTCGTGCGGCGCATCTTCCGCCTCTACCTCGAGGACGGGGAGGGCGTGCGGCGTATCGCCGGGCGGCTGAACGCGGACGGCCTGCGCACGCGTCGCGGTGGCCCGTGGAGCATGGTCACGGTGCGTGACCTGTTGCGGAACCCCGTGTACACCGGCACCTACCGCCGCCTGGGCGTGACGATCCCTAAGGCGCACGACCCGCTGGTCACCCGCGACGATTTCGAGCTGGTGCAGCGCAAGATGGCCTCACGTCGCACCAGTGGCGGCCCGCAGGAACGCCGCGAGTACCTGCTCGCGGGTCTCGCCTTCTGCGGGCATTGCGGCAACCACCTGGTGGGCATGACGCGCCGCCGGACGGCCGAGGAGGGCGGCGAGCACCGCTACTACCAGTGCCAGTCGATGACGAACCAGAGCCGTTGCGGCTACCACACGCGTCGCGCGGCCGAACTGGAGGCCGCCGTGCACGCGGCGCTGCTCGAAGACCGGGTTTCCCGCCGTCCGCTGCTGACGGGAGCGCCGGCCGGTGGCGATGTCGACGAGACGCGCCGCCAGGCGATGCAGCGCGACCTGGACCGCATGCTGGAGCGGCGTGTGCTGGGCCAGTGGACACCCGAGCAATTGGGCACGCATGCCGGACCGCTGGTGCTCGCGCAACTGGCCGCCGAGGAGCGCGCCAGCGCCGGTGCGGACGGGGGCAGCGGCGCGCCGGCCGAGGAGGCTCGTCGACGCCTCGGGCGGGAGTGGGAGCGCCTGCCGGCCTCGGAGCGCCGCGCGCTGCTGCTGCAGGTCGTGAGCGAGGTGGTGGTGACGGGCGAGGACGTACGCGTCGCCGTGGCCCTCTGACGGCGCGGCGCTGCCGCTACATCGAGTTGGCCCGGGTTCACGTTCACTGCTACGATCACCGTGGTCGTGCTAGGCGGGGAACTAGCGGTGCCCTGTACCCGCAATCCGCTTTAGCGGGGCTGAATGCCCGTCCGAGGATTGGCCCCATGGGGACTGCGCCCGCCAGGCGGCGTTGAGAACCTGGTCCTGCGCGGCGATGCCCGGCCAACCCCGTCAGGTCCGGAAGGAAGCAGCGGTACGTCGGTGTCATCGGGTGCCGCAGGGTAGCCGGGTTTGAGCCGGCCAGCGGGAGCAAGCCTGTGGCACGATTCGACGACGGGGCACGACCACTCATTCCGACCGCCGGCCACGCCGAGGCGGCGCGCGGCTCATGAGCCCGCGACCGCGTCGACGTGGCGCGGTGCGTCCCGCCCCTCGGCGGGATCTGCCGGAACCGCCGGAGTACCTCCGGCGCCTCGGACTGCCGCCGCGCAAGGCGCTCGGCCAGCATTTCCTCATCGACGAGTTCGTGCTGGGCGACATCGCAGATGCGTGCGCATTCCAGCCCGGTGAGACCGCGTTCGAGATCGGCGCGGGCCCCGGCGGCCTCACGGAGGAGCTGGTCACGCGCGCCGACTGCGTTGTCGCCATCGAGCTGGACGAGGAACTGTCGGCGCTCACGCGCGGACGGCTCTCCGCTCACGACAACCTCACCGTGCTCGCGGCGGATGTGCTGCACTTCGAGCCCATCGAGTTGTTGGAAGAGGCGGGATCGGCGCCACCGTACGTCGCCGTCGGCAACCTGCCCTTCTACATCACACAGCCCATCGTCCGCCGTCTGCTGAGCGCGGACCCCGCGCCGGAGCGCCTGATCGTGATGGTGCAGCGCGAGGTCGCGCGGCGCATGGTCGGTCGCGACGGACACGAGTCGATGCTGTCGATGTCGATCAAGCTCCACGGCACACCACGCGCCCTCTTCGACGTGCCGGCGAGCGCGTTCTGGCCGCCGCCGAAGGTGCAGTCGGCCGTGGTCGCCATCGACCGCCGCGCTGCGCCGGCCGTGGACCTGCCGCGCGCGGAACTCGAGGTGTTCCTGCACCTCGTGCGCGCGGGCTTCGCGAGCCCTCGCAAGCAGCTCCACAACGCGCTCCCCGTAGAACTGGGGCTGCCGAACGACGCAGTGACTGAGATGCTCGGGGCCGCGGGGCTCGACCCGGCGGCCCGCGCGCAGCACCTGGTCCTCGCCGACTGGGAACGCCTCTACCGCGTCGCCCGCGAACGCCACCCGGAGGCGCTCGATGTCCACGCCTGAGCCCGTCCGCGTCCTGGCGCCGGCCAAGATCAACCTGGCACTGGAGGTCATCGGGCGGCGTCCGGACGGCTACCACGACATCGATACGGTCATGACCACGCTGGACCTCGCGGACCGCGTCACCCTCTCGGTTCGCGATCCGGGCGCGGGCCTCGAGGTGATGCTGAGCGGCGATTACGCGGCGGGCATCGACGCCGCGGACGACCTGAGCGGCCGTGGCGCGCGCGCCCTCGCGGAGGCGGCCGGCCGCGAGCCGGACCTGCGCATCGAGGTGGAGAAGCGCATCCCGTCGCCAGCAGGGCTCGGTGGGGGCGCCTCGGACGCAGCGGCCGTGCTGCGCGGGCTCAACGTGCTGTGGGCGCTCGACTGGCCGGCGGAGCGGCTGGCGGAGGTGGGCGCGGGCGTCGGTTCGGACGTGCCGTTCTTCGTGTATGGCGGGACGGCGCGCTGCACGGGCCGCGGCGAGGTGGTGGAGCCGCTGAAGGACCTGCGTCCGCTGCGGCTCCTGGTGCTGCTCCCGCCCGTGCCCGGCGGCCCGGCGAAGACCGCCCGCCGCTACGCCGCGCTGCACCAGCACGACTTCTCGGACGGACACCGCTCGCAGCTCCTCGCCCAGCGCATCGCGCGCAACGCCCCGCCACCCACCAGCGACCTGGTGAACGTCTTCGAAGCGGTGATCGAGCGTACCGAGCCGGAGCTGGTCGCCCACTACGCGCGCTACACCGGGAGCTGGGCGCCCCGGCTGCACCTCTGTGGCGCCGGCCCGGCCGTCTTCCTGCTGGTCAGCGAGAACGCGAAGTCCTCCGAGCTGCGGCGCGACTTCGCGCGTCTCGGCGCCACCGTCTTCGAGGCTCGGACGTGGCCACGGGCGGAGGCGCGCATGGTGCGTGGCGCCGCGGCCGGCCACGCGACCTGAGCGATGGAGCACGAGGCTGCCCGCACGCTCCTGGCGGGGTGGATCGCGGGCGCGGCGGCCGGGCTCGCCGTCACGGCGGTGGCGATGGTCGTGGTGATCCGCGGGCCGGCGTGGTGGGGACGTGCACGGGTGGGGCACCTCAGCCCGCCGATCATCGGGATCATCGTGGTCAACGTGATGATGTTCGCCTGGACGCTGCTGGGGCTGCTGCTCGGCGCGCTCTATCTGGCGGCGGGGCCGTCCGTGTTTCGCGCCGGCGTGGCCGCGGCGGTGGGCGGAGCACTCGTGATCGCCTGGGTCGTGCGGGGCCGCCTCACCTGGCCGATGGGCGCGACAGCCGGGGTGGCGCTGCTCGCGTTCGCTGGCCTGCTGCCGCTGCTCGCGGGGTGACGCTGCCGGAGGCGACCCGTATTCTGGACTGGTAGCGGGCGGCGACGTCCCAGGCGTATCCGCGCTGCCTGTGATGCCGGCGACGACGGTGGAGGCCCCCCTGGAACTGCAAGACGGATTGACCGCGAGCGTGGTCGAAATGCACGTCCACACGCTGGCGGCTTCCTCCGACAGCATGCTCGACCCGCACGACCTCGTCCGCATCGCGGGCGAAAACGGCCTCTCCGGGGTGAACATGACCGAGCACGACCAGGTGCTCGAGCCCCACCAGCGGGCGGCGTTCTGGGAGGCCCACCCGGGCTTCTTCGTGAACTTCGGCATGGAGGTCTCCACCGACCTGGGCCACATGCTCGCCGTGGGGCTCACGACCTATCTGCCCGGCATCCGCCGCGCGGAGAAGCTGCGCGAAGAGCTGGACAAGGTCGGCGGTTTCTTGATCGTCGCGCACCCCTTTCGGCGCCTCTTCGACCCGGTGACTGCCATGCGCACGGGGGTGAAGTTCGACCTCACCCCGGAGCAGGCGGCCGAGACCCTGCCGGTCTTCAAGCTCGTCCACGCCATCGAGGTCGCGAACGGCGCCAACACGCCCAAGGAGAACGAGTTCGCCGCGGAAGTCGCCGACATCCTCGGGATCCCCGGTACCGGCGGCAGCGACGCCCACTCCAACTCGGGCATCGGCCACTTCGCCACCGGCTTCGAACGCCCGGTGACGACACCGGAGGGGTTCCTGGAGGAACTGCACGCGGGGCGCTTCGAGGCCGTGCATCGGACGCGCGCCGGCCGCTGGGTGCGTTTCGAAGCCGGCAGCACGGAGGCCGTGCAGCAGGAGAACGCCGCCGCCTCGTAGCCTCCTGGCCCCATAGCCACTGAGTGCGGATAGAATCGCGCCCGGTGGGCCACCGCGCGGTCCACCCTAGAGGGCGGGCGCATGCCCGACGAATTCGTCGCCATCGACCTCGAGACGACCGGCCTCAACCTGGAGACCGACCGCATCACGGAGGTCGGCGCCACCCGCTTCGACCGCTCCGGCTGGTCTGAGCAGTTCTCGACGCTGGTCAACCCGGGCCAGCCGATCCCGCGCGAGATCCAGGAGTTGACGGCGATCACGGACGCGGACGTCGCCTCCGCGCCGGCCTTCTCCGCGGTCGCGGGACACCTCGCGGAATTCGTCGGCGACCGGCCGCTGGTCGGTCAGAACGTCCAGTTCGACCTCTCGTTCCTGGCCACCGAGGGCGTGTACCTGCCGGGCCGCTGGTACGACACGTGGGAGCTGGCCTCCGTGCTGCTGCCCACGGCGAATCGCCTCAACCTCGCCTCGCTGGCGGGGCTCGTCGGCGTGGAGATGCCGGTCGCGCACCGTGCACTGGCGGACGCCGAGGCGACCCGAGACATCTTTCGCGCGCTGCTCGACCGCCTGGACGCGCAACCGCGCTCGCTGCTGCTGGAGCTGCGCGCGTTCGCGGGACGGGCCGGCTGGGCCGTGGTCGACCTGGTCGACGACGCGCTGGGCCGTGCCTCGGATGAACCGCGCGACGAGTTGAGCGTCGAGGCGGCCGCGGCCATGATGGCGGCGCTCGCGCTGCCCCCGCCACCGCCGGCGCGCATCACGCTGACGCCGCGCGAGCCCGCGGAACCGGTCACGCGCGCCGACATCGATGCGCTCTTCGTGGAGGCGGGGCGGCGGACGGACCTCTTCCCGGGCTTTGAGCCACGGGAGGGGCAGCGCGCGATGGCGCAGGCCGTGGCGGAGCACCTGGCGCTCGGTGGCCACCTGGCCGTCGAGGCCGGCACGGGCACGGGGAAGTCGCTGGCGTACCTGCTACCCACGCTGCTGCATGCGGTGCGCAACGACGACCGCGTGGTCATCTCCACGCACACGCTGAACCTGCAAGAGCAACTGGCGACGCGCGACATCCCCCTGGCGATCGCGCTCGTCGAGGCGCGCACGGGGGCGCCGGGTGCCCTGCGCACCACGGTGCTCAAGGGGCGCGGCAACTACCTCTGCCTGGAGCGCTGGGCTGAGGTCCGAGCGGACACGCGCCCGCGGACCGAGGCGGAGGCGCGGCTCTTCGGGCGCGTGGCCACCTGGCTGCCCCAGACGGAGACCGGCGACCGTGGCGAGCTGTACATGACGTCCGCCGAGGAACCGGCGTGGAGCCAACTCTCCGCCGAGGGCACGGACTGTCTCTCGCGCCGCTGTCCGTTCGTGCGCGACGGTTCGTGCTTCGTGCTGCGGGCGCGGCAGCGGGCCGCAGCGGCGCACGCCGTGGTCGTGAACCATGCCCTGCTGCTGGCGAACGCGGCGCGCGACGACCAGGTGCTGCCGCCCTTCCGTCACCTCGTCATCGACGAGGCGCACCGGCTGGAGGATGTCGCGACCACCCACTACGGCGCGACGCTCTCGATGCGCGATCTGCGAGAGTTGCTGGAGTCCAGCGGGGACGCGGAGCGCCACGGACACCCGGGCCTGGCGCGACGGCTGCATGCCGCCCCGCTGGATGGCGGCGCCCTCTCCTTCGCTGCCGGCCTCGACGGGATCGCGGAGGACCTCGGCCGCGTGGTGCGGCGCGCACGCGAGGCGCTGCCGCCGCTCACGGACGCCTTGCGGCACTTCGGGCGCGAGTTCGCCGAGGAGAACGGCGGCGGACCGTCGACGGTGGCGCTGGCCGCCGCACGGCGCGCCCAGCCGGGTTGGGAGGACGTGGAGGACGCGGCCGTGCAGGTCGACCTGGCGTTGCAGGTCGTGGGCGACCGCCTCGGCCGCGCGCGCGAGCACTTGCAGGTGGTCCCGCCGGGCACGCTGCCCGACCTGGAGCAACTGCGCACCGAGGCCGCACGGCAGATCGACACGCTCGCGGCCGCGCGGGAGACGCTGCGCGCGGTCGTGCTGCGGCCCGGCCGCGAGGACATCGCGTGGCTCACGATCGGAGAGGGTGACGTGCGCCTCCAGCGCGCCCCGCTGGAGGTGGCGGACCGCCTCGATGCTGACCTCTACGCCGGGCGGCACTCCGTGCTCGCGACGAGCGCGACCCTGACCGCCGGCGGCTCGTTCGACTACAGCACGCGCCACCTCGGCCTCGATGACCCGACCACCCTGGAGGTGCCGTCGCCCTTCGACTACCGGCGGGCGGCGCTGGTGCT
Organism: Dehalococcoidia bacterium; assembly: GCA_009379925.1. Classification (GTDB taxonomy): domain Bacteria; phylum Chloroflexota; class Dehalococcoidia; order UBA2979; family UBA2979; genus WHSU01. The sequence continues at coordinate 13,290 of WHSU01000053.1, forward strand.
GCTGGTCGACGACCTTCCGGAGCCGGGCATGCCGGGCTACGACAACGGGACTCAGGAGGCGCTCGAGTTCGCGGCCCGCGCCGCCGGAGGGCGCACGCTGGCGCTCTACACCTCGCATGCCTCGTTGCGCGCGGCGGCCGGCGCGCTCCGCGAGCCGCTGCTGGAGGACGACATCGCGGTCTTCGCGCAGGGGCTGGATGGCTCGCCGGGACGGCTCGTGCGGCTGCTGATGGAGCGCCCGCGGTCGCTTGTGCTCGGCACATCGGCGTTCTGGGAGGGCGTGGACGTGCCAGGAGACGCGCTGTCACAGATCGCGGTCGCGCGCCTGCCGTTCCCCGTCCCCAACGACCCCATCTACGCCGGCCGCGCCGAGCAGTACGAAGACCCGTTCGCGGAGTTCGCGGTACCACAGGCGGTGCTGCGCTTCCGCCAGGGGTTCGGCCGTCTGATCCGCGGCATGCGGGACCGCGGTGTCTTCCTCGTGCTCGACAGTCGTATCGTGCGCCGCTCGTACGGGGAGATCTTCCTGGACGCCCTCCCGGACTGCGAAGTGCGCCGTGTGCGCGCGGACGGCATCCCGGATGTGGTCACGGCGTGGCTCGCGCGATGACCGCCGGTGGCCGCGTCTGGGCGCGCTTCGGTCCGGTCGCCCTCGTCAGCACGGCGGGCGTCGACCTCGGGGCGGCACCGGGGCTGCGCCGCGCGCTGGCGGACGGCATCGAGCGCGGCTACAGCGGCGAGGTCCCGGCGGCACCGGCGGGCGCCAAGTGCTTTCTCTTGCGCGTCGATGGCGAGACCGTCGGCGTGTTCACCCTCGTACGCGGTGTGCCGGGCTCGAGCAAGGCAACCGCCTACGCCGTGGCGATCGACCCCGCGCATCGAGGGCACTCGTACGGCGTGCAGGCGCTGCTGGGCGCGGAGCGCCGCCTGGCCGGCGAGGGGTGTGAGCTGTTCACCCGCGTGCCTCGGACCAACGGGCGCGGGTTGTACTTCATGCTGCGCGCCGGGTTCGTGCCCGTGCCCCCCGAGGCCGGCCACGACGCGGACGACGTGACATGGTTCCGCCGAGGCTCGCGCGCCGGCGCGGTGGGCTAGCGGCCGGACTCGCGTCGCCGCCGGCGCTCGTCGACCTGACGCCGCAGCCATCGCCGGTAGGCCACCGTGAGCAGCAGCGCGAGCGCGA
>WHSU01000066.1 GCA_009379925.1 Dehalococcoidia bacterium
CGCCGCGCGGGCGAAGGGCAGCGCCGTCGACAGCGGACGGGCCGGCGCAGTGAGGAGTCGCCGCGCGCTCCGACGCCGAGCCCGCCCACCGTCGAGCCTACTGCCGTTGCGACCGCTTGACAGTCGTTAGGAACTCAACGGCCCGGCGTACCGAGGTGTCGCGAAGGACGACGCATGAAGAGGCCTAAGAAGCGACGAACGCCGTGCTGTTCGCACGGCGCTCTGACATCCAGCCGAGGAGGAATGGGCTCCACTCGGAGTAACGTTCCAGGTATTGGGCGAACATCTCGCCCGGGCCCCCCGAAGGCCGCGCTGGCTGCCGCAGGAGGTGCATCCGCGCCTCGACGGGCGTGCGGCCGCCCTTGCGATGATTGCATGCTCTACATGCGGCGACCAGGTTTTCCCAGTCGTGCTCACCACCGCGATGCTTCGGCAGCACGTGGTCCAGGGTCAGGTCGCCGCCCACCTTGCCGCAGTACTGGCACTTGTCGCGGTCGCGCGTGAAAATCTCGCGCCGCGTGAGGCGCGGCCGAGGTTGCGGGCGGTGGACGAAATGGTTCAGCCGGATCACGGAGGGCGTGACGAATGAGGCCCCGACGCTGATGATCGGCAGGGCATCCGCCTCCAGCACCTCGGCCTTGCCGCGGAAGACGAGCACGAAGGCCCGCTTCACGGAGCAGACGTTCAGAGGCTCATAGTTCTGATTCAGGACCAGCGCCCGCCGCTGGATCACCACCGCTTCTCCTGATCGCCCTGGTTCCGTTCCCGACGAGGAGCAGTGTAGCGGATTCGAAATGGGATCGGCACCAGCCGCCGGCCGCCCCTCGATGTGGGTGGGGGCGGACGTCCGCTACGGTGAGGTCGTCGCCGCGGTGTCGCCTGCGTTCGCGTGGGGCATAGCGATGCCCGCGCGCCACTGCTGGAGTTGCTCCAGGGCGTCGCCGAACTCAACCGGCAGCGCGGCCTGCGCCACCGGCAGATCCTGGAGGAACATCGGCGCCAGGGTCGAGTCGTCGACCGCCTTCGCGAGGGCTTCGCCCGGTGGGAAGACGGCCACGGCGATCAGCACGACCTGCACGAGCAGGACGGCCTTCACGAAGCCAAAGGCTGCGCCGCCCAGGTGGTCCACCGGCCCCAGCATCAGCAGCGACGCGAAGCGGCGCAGCACCGCCGCCGCCACCTGACCCAGCACCACGATGCCCGCGAAGATGGCGACGAACGACACGAGGTTACGAGTCGTGGCGTGCTCCACCAGGAACTCGATGTCGCGCGAAAGGTCGTTGTAGAAGAGCCCGGCCAGCAGCAGCCCCACCACGACGGCGGCGAACTGCACCACCTCGCGGATGAGACCGTTGGTGAACGCGGCGAACGTGGACCACGCCACGATCCCGACGATCAAGAGGTCGAGCCAGTGCATGCACCGTTCCCGCTCAACCCCGCCGCGCAGAATCGTAGCACGCGATCCTCGAACGGGCTTACCCCACAAGGGGGTGAGGTGACCGCGGGGTGCGGGACTTCGCTATTCGAACCCCAGCTTGCGCTCTCGCATCGACACGTAGCGTCCGCGGCCGAAGACCACGTGGTCGAGCACGGATATATCGAGCAGCGCCCCGGCCTCGATGATGGCGCGGGTGAAGGCGATGTCGTCGCGGCTGGGGGTCGGGTCGCCGCTGGGGTGGTTGTGTGTGACGGCGATCGCCACGGCGTTGTTGCGCACCGCGTCACGGAAGATCTCCGCGACCCGGCCCGGCGCCGAGTTGACCGACCCGCGATAGAGCAGCGGCCGGGCGAGCACCCGGTGCTTGGTGTCCAGCACCAGCAGGCGCAGTTCCTCCTGCTGCAGCACCTCCATCTCGGGCTGCAACAGGCGGGCGATGTCCACGGGGTTGCGCACCATCGGTCGGAAGTCGTCGCTCTCGAGGGCCAGGCGGCGCCCCAGTTCGAAGGCCGCGGCGATCGTCGTGGCCTTCGCAGGCCCGAGCCCGCGAGAGGACGTCAACGTCGGAAGGTCGGCGCTCGCGATGCCACGGAGGCCCTGGTGCTCCGCGACCAGTCGCGTCGCCAGTTGCAGCACGTCCTCCTGTGCGCTGCCGGTCCCGAGCAGGATCGCTAGCAGTTCGGCGGTGGTCAGGGCGCTCGGCCCCAGGTGCCCCAGCCGTTCGCGTGGGCGCTCGGACGCCGGCAGGTCGACGACACGGGCGCGGTAGACCGGAGGCTCGGCGGCGGGGCGGGAGGCGTCGCCCTCCAGGTCGTCGGCGATGCGGCGTGCCGGCTCGTGGGCGGATTGAGGCTCGCCCGGCGCGCGCTGCGTCGACACGACGTGCCTAGCCCTCGACGGCGTCCGCGACGGCGCTTTCTGGCGCGCGGCGCAGGGTGATGATGATGTTCGTGTGCGGCCAGTGTTCGATCTGGACAGGGTCGCCGTCGCGCAGTTCGGTGGCGGCCACGGCGTCCACCTCATACACCTGCCGGTTCAACATCAGGTAGTGCGCCTTGCCGAAGAAGAGGATGCGCGCCTTCGACCACACACGGCCGACGCGCCCTACGGTCACTTTCGGATCCGAACTCAGGTCGCGCAGCGCGGCGACCGCCTCGAAGTCCACGGCGAAGGCGATGATGCCGAGGATGACCGTGCCGATGATGGCGCCCGCGTTGCCGCCGAGCAGGCTGCTGAGCGCGATGGCGAAGAGCACGGTCGCGATCAGGGCGGCGGGCGTATAGATCACCGCTTTGCGGATCAGCAGGAAGCGATGGTTGTACTGCGACTGGAGGGTCTCGTCGGTGTCGGGCATCTCGGCCTCGCGGATCGGTCGGGCTTGGGCTGCCTACTGGGGGATGGTGAGTACGTCACCCACGGCGATCTGGGTGGGGTCGGTGATCCCGTTGATGGACGCGATCTCGTTAGCGAACTCGTCGACCAGCCGCCCAGACGGAAGATACTGCGCCGCGATGGCCAGGAGCGTGTCGCCGGGCACCACGGTGTAGGTGACCTCCTGGGGCTCCGGGGTGGGTGTTGGCGTCGGTGTCTCGGTCGCCTCGGGAGTCCCGCTGGCTTCCGGTGTGGCGCTGGAGGGCGCGGCGGGCGTCCCGGTGGCGGTCCCCGTGGCCTCCGGTGTCTCCACCGGTCCGCCGCCGGCGAAGGCGCCCGGCGGCGCGTCCTGATCTGCTCCGGCCGGCGGCAGCACCAGCAACCACACGGCGAAGACGGAGCCGATCAACAGCGCGACGAGCGAGCCTCGGTAGACGCGATAGGACGGGAGGGCCAGGGCGGGGTCCATGCACTGCGCGCACAGGGCATCGCCGTGCTGGTCACAGTAGACCGCACCGCAGCGCGGACATTCCGCCACGGCCTCCTGATCGCACTGGAAGCACTGCACGGGCGTGAGCCTACCACGAGCCCGGCGGCTCGGACACCGGTCGAGGGGATGGACGAGGCGGGCGACCGGGAATGTCTCGGCCGCCCGCCTGTTTCAGAGGTGAGCGTGAGGCTGCTAGGTCAGCTCGACGGTGGCGCCGGCCTCTTCCAGCTTCGCCTTCGCGTCGTCGGCGTCGGCCTTGTTGACGCCTTCCTTGACCGGCTTGGGAGCGGCCTCTACCAGGTCCTTCGCGTCCTTCAGACCCAGCGCGGTGAGTTCCCGCACGACCTTGATCACGTTGATCTTGTTCGCGCCGAAGTCCTTCAGGACCACCGTGAACTCGTCCTTCTCCTCCTCAGCCGCGGCGCTCGCGCCGTTGCCGCCGGGCGCGGCCGCTGCCACGGCCACCGGGGCCGCCGCCGTCACGCCGAACTCGTCCTCGATCGCCTTGTTCAGGTCACGAAGCTCGAGGATGGTCATCCCCTTGATGATCTCGAGCGCGTCCTCAACTTTGCTCATCGTCACGTCCTCCTCGTGGCCACCGCTGGGCGGTTGGCCGGTCTCCTCGGTGTTCGATCTTGGATCGTCGCCGGCTAGCCCGCCGACCCTTCGGCATCCAGTTGTGCGGCACGAGCCTCCACCAGGCCCGCGAACTCGCGCGTAGTGGCCTGCAGCAGCAGCATGAGCTGCGTGAGTTGGCCCACCAGGCCGCCCGCGATGCGGGAGAGCAGTTCGTCGCGCGGTGGCACGGACGCCAGGTCGCGCACGTACGCTTCGTCCACGACCTGGCCGCCCACCACCGCTCGCCGGATCTGCACCGGCAGGTTGGGGTGGGCGCGCATGTACTCGGTGAGCGCCTTCGCCGCCGAGAGCGGTTCGTCTCGCCCCACCACGATGGCCGTCGGGCCCTCCGCTAGTTCGGCGAAGTGCTCCAGGCCGGCCTGCTGCGCGGCCAGGCGGAGCAGGGTGTTCTTCACGACCCGCATCTGCGCGCCGGCCTGGCTGAGGGCCGCACGCAGTTCCACCTGGTCCGCGACCGACGTGCCCTGGTAGGCGGTGGAGATCGCGATCTCGGCGTCCGCGATCAGTGCCTTCAGCTCCTCGACCTGCGCGACCTTGCGTTCTGTCGCCACGGCGCCTCCTGTCTCCCGATGCGTCCGCCCGGCACTCGCCGGAACGAAGACGCCCTCCGCCGCCGATGCGGGGAGGGCGCGACACGGCGCGCAGGCGCCGCGAGGTGCGTCCGTGTCCCCACCTGTACGGGCGGCCGGTCCGGCCATTGTCCCTGTGGGGCCCGTAGTCTTCGGCGGTACCGGGCCGTGCCCGGCTGTTTGGCCTGTGTTAGGACACCCCGAGGGGCGCGCGTCAATCAGTGTCAGGCGGCGTGCAACTACTGTCTACGCGCCGCCCGTCGTTCCATTGGTGCCCGCTCGCCCGCGGGGCAACGGGCGCGAGTCTGACTACGCCGCCGTCGATGTGGCCGACGACTGTAGCTGGTTCACGTCCACCGGGACGCCGGGGCCCATGGTGGAGGTAAGCGTGGCCGCGCGAAGCATCGATCCCTTCGCCCCGCTCGGGCGGTTGTTCACGATCTCCCGCACCAGGGCCGACAGGTTCTCCTCCAGCTTCTCGACGGAGAAGGACGCCTTGCCGATGGGGACGTGGATGAGGTTGGTACGGTCCAGCCGGAAGTCGACGCGCCCGGCCTTCGCCTCCTGCACGCCGCGCGCCAGGTCTTCCGTGGGGAGCACGGTGTTGTTGCGCGGGTTGGGCATCAGGCCTCGAGGGCCGAGCACGCGGCCGAGGGCGCCCACCTTCCCCATCAGCTCGCGCTGGGCGAGCGCGACATCGAAGTCGACGTAGCCCCCCTGCACCCTGGCGATCAGGTCGTCACCGCCGACCTCGTCGGCGCCGGCCTGGATCGCGTTGGTGGCGGCTTCGCCCTCGGCGAAGACCACGACTTTCATCTCGCGGCCCAGCCCGTTGGGGAGCACCACGGAGCCGCGCAGCTGCTGGTCGGCATGGCGGCCGTCCAGGCCGGTGCGGAGGTGCAGTTCCACCGTCTCGTCGAACTTGGCGGTGGCGCACTCCTTGACCAGGTCCAGGGCGGCGCGGGGCTCATACAGGGTGTTGCGGTCCACCTTCTCGCGGACGGCGGTGATGCGCTTCGCGACGGGCATTACTTGACCTCAATCCCCATGGAGCGGGCGGTGCCCTCCACGATCCGCATCGCCTGGTCCAGGTCGGCCGTGTTCAGGTCCGGGAGCTTCGTCTCCGCGATCTGCTTGACCTGGGCGCGGGTGACGGAGCCGACCTTGGTGGTGAGCTGGCTCTGCGAACCCTTCTCCACGCCGGCCGCCTTGCGCAGCAGGTCGGATGCGGGCGGCGTCTTGAGCACGAAGTTGAAGGAGCGGTCTTCGAAGATGGTGATCTTCGCGGGGATGACCTGCCCGGGCTTGTCCTTCGTCTGCTCGTTGTACGCCTTGCAGAAGTCCATGATGTTGATGCCGTGCGGGCCCAGCGCGGTGCCGACCGGCGGGGCGGGGTTGGCCTGCCCGGCCTTGATCTGCAACGTCACCACGGCCCTGACCTTCTTCGCCATTGATCACCTCGTGCGGTCCTGACGGCCGGGCCCGGCGTCTGCCGAGCCTCGATGCCTCCCGCGTGCTTCGCGATGTTTCCCGCGCGCGACGGCCGGCGGCCAGTCTCGCGCGCGTGGTGGGTGTGCGCCGGAGGCGCGCTACTGCTTCTCGACCTGCAGGAAGTCCAGTTCCACGGGCGTCTCGCGTCCGAACATGGAGACCATGACGCGCACGCGGCCCTTGTCCAGGTCGATGGTGTCGACGACGCCGATCATGTCGCTGAACGGGCCATCCGTGACCAGCACGGATTCGCCAATCTGGAAGCCGATGTTGATGCGCGGCTGCGCGGCGTCCATCTGGCGGAGGATCTTGTCCACCTCGGCGTCCGCCAGTGGAGACGGCTTGATGCGGTCGTCCATCTGCGCGCCGGCGAACCCGGTCACACCAGGCGTGTTGCGCACCACGTGCCAAGCGTCGTCCGTCATCAGCATCTGGACGAAGACGTAGCCGGGGAAGAGCTTCTTAGAGACGGTGCGGCGCTGGCCGTCCCGGATCTCGATTTCGTCCTCGGTGGGGATGATGACCTGGAAGATCTCCCCGCCCTTGTCCATGGCCTTGACGCGCTGCTCCAGGTTCGTCTTGACCTTGTTCTCGTAGCCCGAGTAGGTCTGGACGATGTACCAGGCGCGGTCGTCGGCCTGCTCCGGGGCGCTGCCGCCATCGACGGTCGCCTCTGCGGCTTCGGCCTCGGACGCTCGTTCTTCGGCGGTCTGCGCCGCTGAGTAGTTAGTCATGTTGCCCCCTACCGCAGGATGGTCTGCTCGACGAGCCAGCCGAACGCAAGGTCGGCCGCGCCGAGCACGAACCCGATCAGGAGCGCGACCACGATCACCACGAAGGTGAGGTTGCCGACTTCCTGGCGGGAAGGCCACGTCACCTTCCGCAGCTCGCTGATGATCTCCATCGCCCAGCGAGGTTTGAGCAGCGAGCCGCGCCGCTGCGCCTCCTGTGGCGTCGGCGGGGCGCTGACGCCCGGCGACGTGCGAGGCGCCGCCTGGCGCTGCCGCTGTTGTCGACGTTCCGCGCGGGCTTGCGCCCGCCGGGCCTCACGGCCCATGTGGTACTCCTGACCCCCGCCCGCGCCTCGTGCGCGGGCCGAGTGGCGACTCGCGGCTAGCGCGTCTCGCGATACACCCGGTGGCAACGACACCGCGGGCAGTACTTCCGCAGTTCTACCCGGTCCGGGTCGTTTCGCTTGTTCTTCTCCGTATGGTACGTCCGGTCGCGGCACTCCGTGCACGCGAGGGTGATGACGTCCCGATCTCCCTTTGCCATGAGGCTCCCTCTTCGGCGCTACGGTCTGCCTTCGCTTCGCTCCGGCGAGCGCGCCTGTCCTCGCTACTCGAGGATCTGGGTGACGACGCCGGCGCCGACGGTGCGGCCGCCCTCGCGGATAGCGAAACGCAGGCCTTGCTCGATGGCGATCGGGGTGATCAGTTCGATCTGCAGGTTGATGTTGTCGCCGGGCATCACCATCTCGGTGCCCTCCGGCAACGTCACCACCCCGGTCACGTCCGTGGTGCGCACGTAGAACTGCGGGCGGTAGCCCTGGAAGAACGGCGTGTGCCGCCCCCCCTCGTCCTTGGACAGCACGTACACCTCGCCCATGAACCGCGTGTGCGGCGTGATGCTGCCCGGCGCCGCCAGCACCTGGCCGCGCTCCACGTCCTCCCGCTCGATGCCCCGCAGCAGCGCCCCGACGTTGTCGCCGGCCTCCCCGCGGTCCAGCATCTTCTTGAACATCTCCACGCCCGTGACCGTGGTCTTGCGCGTCGCCTTGATGCCGACGATCTCGATCTCGTCGCCCACCTTCACCACCCCGCGCTCGATGCGCCCGGTCACCACCGTGCCCCGCCCCTTGATGCCGAACACGTCCTCCACCGGCATCAGGAACGGCTGGTCCGTGGGCCGCGCCGGCTGCGGGATGTAGCTGTCCACCGCCGCCATCAGCTCCCGGATCGGCGCGTACTCCGGCGCCTCCGGGTCCGTCGCGGTCGACTCCAGCGCCTTGAGCGCCGAGCCGCGGATGATCGGCGTGTCGTCGCCGGGGAAGCCCTGGGTCGTGAGCAGCTCGCGCAGCTCCAGCTCCACCAGCTCCAGCAGCTCTTCGTCCTCCATCATGTCCACCTTGTTCAGGAAGACCACGATCGAGGGCACCTCCACCTGGCGCGCCAACAGCAGGTGCTCGCGGGTCTGCGGCATCGGCCCGTCCGGCGCCGCCACCACCAGGATCGCGCCGTCCATCTGGGCGGCGCCGGTGATCATGTTCTTGATGTAGTCCGCGTGCCCGGGGCAGTCCACGTGCGCGTAGTGCCGCGCATCCGTCTGGTACTCCACGTGCTGGATCGCGATCGTGATCCCGCGCGCGCGCTCCTCCGGGGCGTTGTCGATCGAATCGAACGGCCGGAAGTCCGCGCCGCCGGACAGCGCCAGCACCTTCGTGATCGCCGCCGTCAACGACGTCTTCCCGTGGTCCACGTGACCGATCGTCCCGATGTTGGCGTGCGGCTTCGTCCGCTCGAACTTCGCCTTGGCCATCTTCGCCTTCTCCTAC
>WHSU01000025.1 GCA_009379925.1 Dehalococcoidia bacterium
AGGCCGAACGCTTCATCCAGACCATGCTGCGCCAGTGGGCGTACCGCTACGTCTACCCGTCCAGCGTCCACCGCGCCCGCGCCCTCTCCAGGTGGCTGCGGTGGTACAACAGGCGTCGCCCCCACGGCTCGCTTGGTGGCCGCCCACCTGTCAGCCGTGTCTCACACCTCTGTGGTCAGTACAGCTAGTCGGCGGCGGGGCGGTCGACGTGCTCGGCCCAGGCCTCCATGAAGATGAAGTCGTAGCCCCCGCGGCGGACCTGCTTCACCCGCTCGAAGCCGGACTGTTCGAAGCAGGCCTGGGCGCGGTAGTTCCACGTCAGCGTGTGCAGGATCACGCGGTCGAGCCCCAACTCCGTGAAGAGATAATCGAGCATCGTGCGGACGGTGTCCGTGCCGAAGCCGCGCGACCAGTAGTCCCGGTCGCCGATGGTGATGCCCAGCTCGGCCTGCCGGGTACGCCGGTCGTAGCCGTAGTACATCACGTTGCCGATGTGCGTCCCCGTCGCTCGGTCATCGATGGCAAAGGTGCGCCGATGGTCGGCCGGGTACTCCAGCTCCTCGCGCAGCGAGGCGACGAAGCTGCGGTACGACATCGTGATCGGCCGGGCGGCGTCGTAAGACGCGAGTTCGGGGTCCCTGCGCCAGGAGAAGTCGTGTTCGGCATCGTCGAGGTGTTTCTCGCGGAGCCGGACGAGACGTCCGGTGGCAACCACCCGAGGCCCGGCGACGGTCATAACGGCATCTTAGCGATCAGATCGGAGGCGCGTGCAAGGATGTGGAGCTGATTGCGGTGGGTCAGCCGCTTCTCAGCTTCGTGGATGTCAAACCAGTCCACCAGGTCGTGCTCGTGGTCGTGGCCGGAGACGTCACCGCCCACCGCCTCCATCAGATAGTGGTGGACGACCTTGTTGATGCGCACGCCCTGGCCATCCGTGTACCAGTAGCGGACATCGCCCAGGTGGTCGACGATCTGGACCTGCAAGCCGGTCTCTTCGCAGACCTCGCGGACGGCGGTCTGCTCGATGGTCTCCCCGGGATCGGGCGTGCCCTTGGGCAGGGCCCAGAGCCGTTGCGAAGGACGCGCGACCAGCACGATCTCTACCCCGTGGCCGTTGCGCCGGTACACGACCCCGCCCGCCGACATCGCCTCCCGGCTCGCAGGTGTACCCGACGAGCCGTTGCCGCCGCCTCCGCTCACCGCGAGTCGCCGTCCTCCCCGGCAAAGTCGGGCTCGTCATCCTCGTCGTCCACCATCTCCATGTTGAGCAGCTTCACCCCAGCCAGCGCTTCGCGGACCACCTCGCTCAGATGCGGCCGGTTCTGGTCGCGGAGCATGCGCGTGAGCACGCGCTCCGACTCCTCGTTGGCGATCTCCCCCAGCGCGCGCACCGCCGCGATCTGCACCTCGTCCTCGCGGTCATCGAGCAACATGACGAGCGGCTCGACGGCCTCGTCCACCAGCAGGTCCCCAGCGGCCGTGGCGGCCGCGACACGAATGTCCGGGTCCTCGTCGTCGAAGTGGTAGACCAGGATCGGCAACCAGCTCTCGGAGGCGTTGCGGCCCATCGCGCGGAGCGCGGCGATGCGGAGCCGCTCGTTGCCGATCTCGTAGGTCTCGCTGATCAGCTCGCGCACGGATTCCTCGGAGGACGCGCCGAGCGCCTCCAGTGACCGCGCGCGCACCTCGTCCTGCTCCTCGATGTCCTCCACGGCCTCGCGCAACGCCGAGTTCAGCTCCTCTGCGTCGTCCTCGCCCAGCAGGCCGAACTCCATGCTGATCACCCAGTGGCCGAGGGCGTCCGCGATCTCCGCGCGGACGCTGGCCTCGCCGTCCTGGCGGAGCTGCGCGGTGAGCAGCCGGAGATACTCGGTGCGCTCCTGCTCGCGGATGCCGCGGACGGCGAGCATCCGTGTGGCCGCATCCGCGTCCCGCAGCGCGGTCAGGTGGACGCGGTGGAAGTCCAGCGTCGCATCGTCATCCGCGAGCTGGAGGAGCGTGGCCAGCAGCTCACGTCGCCGCTCCGGCGGCAACTGCGGCCAGAGCGCGAGCAGCCGCGACAGCACTGGCTGGGGCGGCTCCGAGAGCGCGCGCAGCCGCTCGTACGCCAGCGGGCGTCCCGCCGCGACTTCGTCCAGTACCTGGTCAGGAGACGGAAGCTGCTGCTCGCCGTCGTCTCCGTCCTCGAACGCGTCGTCCGAGGCCGAGCCGTTGCCGTCGACCACAGTGGCCCCCTCGTGTCTATCCTATCAACCGGCGGGCGGTGGTTCCGCTGCGCTCGGAGCGCCTGCCGCGAACTCCGGCTTGGGCTCCCGCAGCATCAGCGACCGCACCGCGTCGGCCGGCGATAGGCCGCCGTAGAGGATGCCGTGCAGGCCCTCCGTGATGGGCATCTCGACCCGCAGTGAGCGGGCAAGCACCAGGGCCGCCGGCACCGTGGTGGCGCCCTCCGCGGTCTCGCCAAGCGAATCGAGCGCCCGCGCCAGCGTGACGCCGCCGGCCACCAGCTCGCCCAGGCGCCGGTTGCGCGAGAGCGGGCTGTACGCCGTGGCCATCAGGTCACCGACGCCAGCCAGCCCCTGGAAGGTGATCGGGGCGGCGCCGGCGGCGACGCCCAGGCGGGTCATCTCGGCCAGACCGCGGGTGAGGATCGCCGCCTTGGCGTTATGTCCATAGCCGAAGGTGTCCACCATCCCACCGGCAATCGCGATCACGTTCTTCAGCGCCCCGCCCAGCTCCACACCGGGCACGTCATCGGTCGTGTAGACGCGGAAGGCGTCCGTGTGAAACGCCCGGCGCAACGCCTCCAGCGGCCCGTCCCGCGACGCGATCACGGTCGTCGAGGGCAGACCGGCGGCGATCTCCTTAGCCAGGTTGGGGCCGGAGAGCACTGCCAGGGAGCGCCCTGGTAGCGCCGTCTCCAGCAGTTGGGACATACGCCGCCCGCTCTCCGGCTCGATGCCCTTGGTAGCGCTCAGTACGGTCGCGCCAGCATCGATACCCGCAGCGAGCGCCTCGGCGTTCGCGGTGACCGTGCGCGAAGGGACGGCGAAGCACACGAGCGGTGTGGCGGCGACGGCCGGCGGCCCGACATCGACGTGCAGAGCCTCCGGAAACGGGACACCGGGCAGGCGTCCCACGTGGCACCGCCCAGCCTCCAGCGCCTGCGCCTCCTCGGCGGAGCGGGCGACGAGCGTGACGGGGAGCCCCGTACGCGCGAGGTGGACGGCGAGCATCGTGCCCCAGGCGGTCGTGCCGACGACCGCGGCCCCGTCGATCACGGCGTGTGGTGTGGTCATGGAGGCGTCACATGGGGGCGCGGGCGTCGGATCATGCCCTGGAGGCGTGCCGGTCGCCTCCCTGCCCGAGTTTCGGCTCTGTGCCGGCGAGCAGCCGGCGGATGTTGCCGGCGTGATTGAATTCGACCGCAAGCGTCGTCAGGACGCCGAAGAGCAGGTACTCGCGGGCGGTCCAGCCACCGAACACCAGCACGGCCAGCACGATGCAGCCCACGAAGACACCGACGACCGACATGAGCGAGGCGTACCGCCAGACCGCGAGGATGACCAGCGAGACGACCAGCACAGCCAGCGCGGCGGGTGGCGATACCGCCAGGAAAGCGCCGAAGGCCGTCGCCACGCCTCGGCCGCCGCGGAAGCCGGCGAACAGCGGCCACGTGTGGCCCACGACGGCGAACAGCCCGCCGAGGGCCGCCGCCCACGTGTCCTCGAAGATCAGGCGCCCGAGGAGCACCGGCGCCGCGCCCTTCGCAATGTCCAGCGCCACCACCGCGATGGCCCAGCGGATACCGAGGACGCGGAGAGAGTTGGTGAACCCGGTCTTGCCGGAGCCATGCCTGCGCACGTCATCGACGCCGGCGAGCCGTCCGACGATCAGACCGACCGGGATGGAACCCAGCAGGTAGCCGGCGAGCGCGCCGAGTAGTGCCATCATGCGGATGCCTCGAATCGATCCTCGGACCGCCGCCGGAAGACAATCCTAATCGCCGTGCCCTCAAAGTCGAAGGCCTCGCGGATTCTATTCTCCAGGAACCGCTCGTACGAGAAGTGGACGATGTTGGGGTCGTTCACGAACAGGATGAACGTGGGCGGCTCGATCTCCGCCTGTGTCGCGTACATCACCTTCAGGCGCTTGTGGCGCACCGTCGGCGGACCGTGGTCGGCGACCGCGCGCTGGACCACGCGGTTCAACTCGGAGGTCTGCACGCGCCGCTGCCGCACGTCGTGGACGTGGACGGTCAGCTCCAGCAGGTCGCGCACGCCCTCGCGCGTGACGGCCGAGGTGAACATGACGGGCGCCCACGGCACGAACTTGTACCGCTGGTCGATGCGGGCCGCGTAGGAGTCCCGCTCGCTGCGGTCCTCGGCCAGGTCCCACTTGTTGACCACCAGCACCAGCCCCTTGCCCTGCTCCCGCACGTACCCGGCAATGTGGGTGTCCTGCGCGGTCAGCGGCTCGGTCTGGTCGATCACCAGCACGGCCACGTCGCAGCGGTCCACCGCGCGCTCGGCACGCTGCACGGAGTGCCGTTCGACGCCCGGGGTGATCTTGCCGCGGCGGCGGATGCCGGCGGTATCCACCAGCAGCATGTCGTGGCCCTCGAAGATAAACGGGGTGTCGATCGCGTCTCGCGTCGTGCCTGGGACATCCGAGACGACGGCTCGCCGTTCCCCGAGGATCGCGTTCGTCAGCGACGACTTCCCCACATTGGGACGGCCGATGATGGCGACACGGATCCGCTCGCCGCGCTCCATCTCGCGCGTCCCGCCCACCACGTCGAGCACACGGTCCATGAGGTCGCCGATGCCCCGGCCGTGCAACGCGGACACTGCGATCGGTTCCCCCAGGCCCAGGCCGTACAACTCCGGCAGTGTGTCCCTCGAGCGCGAGACGTCGCTCTTGCTAGCCACCAGCAGCACCGGGAGCCCGGAGCGCCGCAGCCGGTCGGCGACCTCGTAATCCGGGCCCGTGGGGCCTGTGACGGCGTCGACCACGAAGAGCACGGCGTCCGCCTCGCGCAGCGCGACCTCGATGCCCTCGAGCACCAGTGGGGAGAACGGATCCTCCGCGTCGTCCGCCAGGCCGCCGGTATCGACCACCCGCACGTAGCGGCCGCGCCAGTCGAAGAAGCCGTAGTTGCGGTCGCGTGTGGTGCCAGGCAGGTCCTCGACGAGGGCCTTGCTGGTACGTGTGAGGCGGTTGAACAGCGCCGACTTACCGACGTTGGGGCGGCCAACGATCGCGACGAGGGGAGCGGTCTCGTTCATTCTTGACTCAGCGTAACCGTCACGGTGGCGGGCTGCACCGCGGTCACCCGGATGCCCTCCGGCGCCGTCACCTGCACCTCGCGCTCGTAAGTCCCGATCGCGAGGCCCTCCAGGTCCACAGTCGCCTGCAGGTCGGTGAGGGGCATGGTGTTCAGCACCGGGAGCGGCCCCTCCACGACGACCTCGATGGACGGTTGCTCGATGCGCGCGATCAGGCCGCCCTCCACGTTCGACACGCGCGGCGTCACCTGCATCCGGGTGCTCCCCTGCGTCGGCGCGATCGAGACGAACACGGTCGTCGCCGTGTCCTGTGTCAGCGTCAGCCCGTCGGGCGCCGGGACCCGCACGACCCTCGCGACATCCGAGCGCGCCCCGCTGATGTCGACGGAGGGAAGGGCCAGGGCATCCACCTGCTGCAACGCGTCGATGGTCCCCTGCACCTGCACGGTCGCCGGGGAGGCGACGACGCTGGTGACGCGGTAGCCCGGCGCCGGCTCACCGGTCACCTGCACGCGCAGCGGCATCGCGCGCGGCAACGTCGCCTGCGCGATGCGGACCTCGACGCGCGCGACGATCGGGTCGAGCCGGACCCCGCGGATGTCGCCTCCGCCGGCCCCTTGCGGCACCAGGTTCAGGGTCTGCTCGACACCCACGGTGAGCCCCGTGACGTTGAATTCCGCAACCGCCTCGCGCACCAGTTCGACAAGCGTCTCCGGGCCGGAGACGTTCACGGTCTGCGTGGCCGGTATCACGTCGTCCAGCTCGTAGCCGATGGGCAGCGTGCCCGCGACGCGCGCGACAACAGGCACCTGCTTCGTGACGAAGTCCTCCAGGTTCACGTTCACGGTGCGCGGAACCACCTCGGCGACCCGAACACCGCCGATGCCCTCCACGTCCACCTGCACGCGCACCTCCTGCGCCCGCGCATCCAGGCCCTGCAGGTCGACGGTCGCGCGGAAGTTCTCGACGGTCAGTTCCGCCCAGCGGTCCTCGGGCGCCGCGACGCGGATATCGACCGGGGGGAGCTGGTTCGCGACCGCCAGGGCGTCACCGACGTTCACCGCCTGCACCGGGATCGGCGAGGGGAAGAGGTCCACGCGCGTCGGGTTCTCCGTGTCGGTCACGAAGACCCAGAGCGAGACACCGAGCAGGAACGACAGCAGCAGCAACCCCGGCGTCCGCCGGACGGCGCCCACCGAGCGCCACCAGGCGTCGCGGGCGATCGCCAGCGCCTCTCCGCTGCGGCGACCGGGGGTGCGGGCGCTCAAGAGACGCGTCGCTCCGCCGCCCCGGTCGCCGGGGGCGCCGGCTCCAGCGGAGGGGACTCGATCTCCAGGCCGAAGAGGCGGTGCAGCTGGCGGCTCAACCGCGTCTCATCAAGCGACGGCACCATGCGGCCGTTCGATGCCAGCGACACCTCGCCGCGTTCCTCGGACGACACGAGCACGACGGCGTCCGTGCGCTCGGTGATGCCGAGCGCGGCGCGATGCCGCATCCCGTACTCGGCCGGCAGCGGCGCCTCGGACAGGGGGAGGGTGCACCCAGCCGCGATGATCATCTCGCCTCGGATCACCACGGCGCCGTCGTGCAATGGCGAGTCCTTGAAGAAGATGCTGTGCAGCAGTTCTACGGAAAGCGCTGCGTTCACCGGCACGCCGGTGTCCGTCACCTCCTGGAGCCCGGTCTCGCGCTCCAGCACGATGAGCGCACCCGTACTTTGCCGCGCGAGCTGGCTGGCCGCGCGAACGACCAGTTCGATGACATCCCGGTTCTCAGGGCGCCCCAGGACAGAACGAAGGCCGGTGCGGCCCAGCCGTTCGAGCGCCCGGCGGATCTCCGGCTGGAAGATGATTGGCAACACTATCACGAAGCCGGTCACGGAGTTGCGGAGCACCCAGTTCAGCATCCGCAGCTCCAGCACGCGACTGAGCAGGAACGCCCCGATCAACAGCACACCGACGCCTCGGAGCACCGTCATCGCGGTGGTGCCGCGTAGCAGCAGCAACAGCCAGTAGATCGAGACGGACACGATCAGGATGTCGATGAACGCCGAGAGGTCGAGCCGCGAGAAGACGTCGACGACCCCGTCCGGGATATCGGGCACCAGTCCGCCTCCCCGCTCCCGGGGCTAGCCCGGCGAACCGCCCAGCAACGTCGCCAGCACTGCCTGCTGCACGTGCATCCGGTTCTCCGCCTGCTCGAAGACGACTGAGCGGGACGACTCGATCACCTCGTCCGTGATCTCCTCACCGCGGTGCGCGGGGAGGTCGTGCATGACCAGCGCGTCCGCCGGGGCGGAGGCCATGAGATCAGCGTTCATCTGGTACGGCCGGAAGTGCTCCTTGCGGCTGTCCAGCTCCGCCTCGAAGCCCATCGAGGCCCACACGTCCGTGTAGACCACGGCCGCATCGCGCACCGCCTCGTGCGCGTCGTGCACCTGCGTGACGCTGCCGCCGCCGGGGAGGGCGCGCGCGCGTTCGAGCACGTCGTCCGGCAGCGCGAAGCCTTCCGGCGAAGCACAGGTGAAATGCACGCCGGCCAGCACCGAGGCGTAGGCGAGCGAGCGGGCGACGTTGTTGCCTTCGCCCAGGTAGGTCAGTCGCAGGCCGGTCAACGAACCGAACCGCTCCCGAAGCGTCAGGAGGTCCGCGAGGGCCTGGCACGGGTGCTCGTCCTCAGTCAGGGCGTTCACCACCGGTACGTCGGCATACTCGGCCAACTCGATGAGCGTCGAGTGCTGGTAGGTGCGGGCCGCTACAGCCTGCACCATGCGCGAAAGCACCCGCGCGACGTCCCTGACCGGCTCGCGGTCGCCCATGAGCACCTCGTGGCCGCCCATGTAGATGGAGTGTCCACCGAGGCGGTGCATGGCCATTTCGAACGAGACGCGCGTGCGGAGCGATGGCTTCTCGAAGATCAGCGCCAGCGTCTGTCCCCGTAGTAGCGGCCCTGAACCGTCGCGCTTCATGCCCAGCGAGACATCGAGCAGCCGCGCCAGGCTGTCGGGCGTGAGGTCCAGGATCGACGTGAGGTCGCGGGGCGACACCTGCTGCTCCGGGTGCTACGTGGCGTGCTGGAGACGCGCGGCTAGGCGCGGCTATCCGACCCGGGCGCGACGGCGCTGGGGGGCCGTACGACACCACTATACCGAGCCAGCGGCGGCTCGGTATAGGGAACTCCCCGTGGCCCCCTGTCTGCGAGCCGCCGCATCTACGCAGCCCGCACGTCCTCACGAGGGATGCCCCGAACGGCCTCGAACCCGTACTATCCGCGCGCGGACGGAGGAGCTTTCCCGTGCTACGGGCGGCGTGCCACCGGTGGCCCGTGCGAGATGGATCGAGGTCGTGTTCCTCGGCGCGTCCCTGCTTGCCCTCGCGTTGCTCGTGCTGGGCGATACCGGCGCCCGCGGCGTGGAGATCGAGGTACGCGACCCGCCTCGAGGCGTGGACGTCATCGTCGTCCACGTCTCCGGCGCGGTGGAGGCGCCCGGCGTCGTCACTGTCCCGCCGGGTAGCCGCGTCTCCGACGCGGTCGCGCTCGCTGGTGGCTTTGCGGCGGATGCGGACACGGACGCGCTGAACCTCGCGAGGCGGGTACTCGACGAGGACCGCATCGTTGTGCCGCGTGTGGGACAGGCCCACGCCACGCTGATCGACCTGAACCGCGCCACACCCCAGCAGTTGACGCTCCTTCCCGGGATCGGCAGCGCCTACGCCGATCGCATCGTCGAGGCGCGGGGTACCCAGCCGTTTACCTCGTCGGACGACCTCCTGCTGCGTGGTGTCGTGCCGCCACAGGTCTACGAGGCGATCCGCGACCTGGTGGCGACACCGTGAGCGAGCGCCGGACGCCTGCTGTGCCGCTGCTGGCGGCGGCCTTCATTGCCGGGACGCTGGCCGGACTGCTGCTGGGCGGGTCCTGGTGGCTGACCGCGGTCGCGGGCGCCCTGCTCGCCGCCACGTGGGCGGTCCTGGACACTCCACGGACCCGCGAGCGCTGGTTGCTCATCCTCGTGGTGCTCGCCGCCGCCGTCGCCGGCCACGCACGCTTCGCGGACGCCGACGCGCGGCCACCATCGCCATTGGCGGCTGCTGAGGGCGTGCATGAGGTGGTCGGCGTCGCCCGGGAGGACGCCAGCACGCGCGGCTCGTTCGCCCGCGTCGACCTCGATGTCGAGTCACTCGACGGCGAGCCCATCGAGGGCGGCCTGCGCCTGACGCTGCGGGCGCCTCGCGAGCCGGTCGCGGCCGGCGAGCGCGTGCGCTTCGTCGCCGTGCTCGAACCCCCACCCGAGGTGGAGTCGTTCGACTACGCCGAATTCCTGCGTCGCCGCGACATCCACGTGGTGGCCGCCTTCCCGGACCGTATCGAGCGCCTGGGCGCCGTCGACCGCGGCTGGCGGGGCCTGATCGAGGGGCTCGGAGACTGGGCGGCGGCGAACATCGAGCGGTCGCTGCCCGAGCCCGAGTCATCGCTCGCGGGCGGCGTGCTCACGGGCGAACGGCAGGGCTTCTCGGACGCGCTGACGCGAGACCTGCGCGTCACCGGCACCACCCACCTCGTCGTCGTCTCCGGCCAGAATGTCGCGCTGCTGCTCGGAACGGCGATCGCGCTCCTGACACCGCTCCTGTCCAGGCGGCGCTCGGCCATCGCGGCGCTCTTGCTGCTGGCGCCGTACCTCGTGCTCGTGGGGGGCGACCCACCGGTCGTGCGCGCGGCCATCATGGCCGTGGGCATCGCGTTCGCCTCAGTGGCGGGGCGGCGCACACCGGGCTGGGTGTACCTCGCGTACGCCGTCGCGGCGATGCTCGCACACGACCCGCTGCTGGCGCGCGACGTGGCGTTCCAGCTCAGCGCCACCGCTACGGCCGGTGTCATGCTCGTCGCACCGGCGCTCCGCGACCTCGTGCTGTCGCGCGTGCCGTGGGCCGAGGAGGGCGGGCGCGCGGCGCTCGTCGAGGTGGCGGCGACCGCAACCGGGGCGACGCTCGCGGTGCTGCCGGTGCAGGCCGCCGCATTCGAACAAGTTTCGCTGCTGGCGATCCCCGCGAACATCGTCGTGGCGCCGCTGTACGAGGCGACGGTCGCGGTCGCCCTGATCGCGGCACTGCTCGGCTGGCTGGAGCCGGTCGCGGCCGTTGTCGGCGCTATTGGCCGCCTGATCCCGGCGTGCTTCCTGCTGCTGGTGCGCGCGCTGGCCGAAGTGCCCGGCGCCGAGCTGGGCCTCCGGGCGCCGCTAGCTGCCGGCGGCGCGTACTATCTCGCGCTCGCGGCGGGCGCCTCGATGCTGGCCCGCCGGAACGCGCAGAGCGACGCCGTCCCGGCGCTTGAGCCATCGGCGCGCGCGCTGCCCGGACGCGCGGTGGCCCTCGTGGTCATGGCAGGCGGCCTGTGGCTCGGCCTGCTCGTCCCACCGGCAGCCACCGCCGAGATCGCCGTGCTCGACGTCGGCCAGGGGCTCGCCGTATTGATCGAGGATGGCGACAGCCGGGTGCTCATCGACACCGGACCGCCGGACGGAGCGGCGCTGCGGGCGCTCCCGGGCGCCGCCGCCGGCCGCGGCCTGGATGCCATCATCCTGACTCACGGCGACATCGACCACACTGGCGCGCTGGGCCTGCTGGCGGAGAGGGAGGACATCGGCGGCGTACTCGCGTCAAAGGAGGTGCTCGACGAACTCGGGATCGAGGGGCGTGTCCTCGACATCGGCGACCGCGTCTACCTCGGCGGCCGCACGACCATCGAGGTGCTGGGGCCGCCGGTGGCTTCGGGCGGACTCGTGGCAGCGTCGGACAACGACGCATCGCTGGTGCTGCTGGTCACGGTCGGCGAGCGGCGCATCTTGCTGCCCGCGGACATCGAGGCGGCGGGCGAGGGGTGGTTGGTCGCCAGCGGCCAGCCGCTGCGCGCGGACGCGGTCGTCGTGCCGCACCACGGCTCGAAGACTTCGTCGACCGCCGCGTTCCTCGACGCTGTCGACCCGGCGGTGGCCGTGGTGTCGGCCGGCGAGGGCAACTCCTACGGCCACCCGGCCCCGGAGGTCCTCGAGCGCTACGGCGACGCGGAACTGTTCCGGACGGACGAGCACGGCACGGTCACACTGTGCACGGACGGGGAGCGGCTGTGGGTGGCGACGGAGCGCTAGCCCGGCGGCGGCATCTGCACCAGCGCGAGCAGCGCGTAGCCCTCGGCGGGGTTTCCGAGGCGCCAGCCGCCCCGGCCCGTGGTCTCGACGCGCACGGCGTCGCCGCGCGCCAGCGTGACCTCCTCGCCGTCGGCGGCATTGACGACGATTGAGCCCTGCAGCAGCACCGCCAGGCACGGGGCTGCGCGATGGAGGCCCGGGCGGGAGCCGGTCTCGAAGCGCATCAGCATCACGCGCGTCGCGTCGCCCAGCACGCTGCCGCCTACGCCCTTGAACTCGCCGGGGCCGTTCTCCCACGGCCGGTCGAGCAGGTCGAGCGGCTCGAGGTGGGTCTCCCCCTGCTCATCGGCGTAGAGGCGGTAGGCGGACACACGGGCCCCGGTCGGCAACTGCGTCGGGCGGATTCGGCCCTCGAACGATAGCGTGCTACGCTCGCCGCTGCGAGGCGTGGGATCCCGCGCGCGCCGGGAGTGAGGGCGGATGCAGACGTTCGAGCGCTCCTACGGCCGGACCCCGCGCGATATGCGGCCGGTCACGATCGAGCCGGCGTACCTCAAGCACCCCGAGGGTTCCGCGCTCATCTCCTTTGGCGACACCCGCGTCCTATGCACCGCCTCGGTCGAGCCCGGCGTGCCTCGATGGCTGCGCGGCAGCGGGTCAGGGTGGGTGACCGCCGAGTACGGCATGCTCCCTCGTTCCACCAACACGCGCACCGACCGCGAGGCGGCCCGCGGCCGCCAGAGCGGCCGTTCACAGGAGATCCAGCGGCTGATCGGCCGCTCGCTCCGGGCGGCGGTCGACCTCAACAAGCTCGGCGAGCAGACGATCACCCTGGACTGCGACGTGATCCAGGCAGATGGCGGCACGCGCACGGCCTCCGTGACCGGCGCCTGGGTCGCGCTCGCCATCGCCATCGAGTGGATGCAGAAGGCCAGCGGGCTCCCCGCCTCGCCGCTACACACGCAGGTGGGCGCCGTCTCCGTCGGGATGCTGGAGGGCACGCCGCTGCTCGACCTCGACTACCGCGAGGACGTGGCCTGCGGCGTCGACTTCAACGTCGTGATGCTCGGCACCGGCCAGCTCGTGGAGGTGCAGGGGACGGCCGAGGGCGAGCCGTTCACCCGCGAGCAAATGCGGGAGATCGTGGACCTCGGCGCTTCGGGGATCGAGCGGCTGTTCGAGGTGCAGCGCAAGACGATGAAGCGCTGGCGCGAGAGCGTGTAGGCGCGCTGCGGTCACGCGCCCACCCGGTGAGAACGTCATGGCGCGCATCGACTACTACACGACCTACGCGCACCTGTACGACCGGTTCTACTCCGGCCCACAAGGTGACCTGGCCTTCTACCAGGAGCTCGTCGAAGACATCGACGGTCTAATCGTCGAGGTCGGGGTCGGCACGGGCCGTATCGCGATCCCACTCGCGCTCCAGGGAAAGCAAGTCGTTGGGCTCGACGCGTCGCACGAGATGCTCACCCTCGCTAGAGGGAAGGCCATCGAGGCCGGCGTGACCAACCGGCTCGGACTGGTTCAATGCGAGATGGCGCGTTTCGGGCTACGCCGGCCCGGCGTCGGTGTGCTCCTCACTGCATGCACCTTTCTCTACAACCTCACGACGGACGCCCAACTCGCCACGCTCCGCTGCTGCTACGAGGCTCTCCTTCCCGGCGGACTGGCGGCCATTCACCTTTTCAACCCTGACTTGGCCCTCATCGCAGAGGGGCTGAACCAGGACGGTGAGTGGCACCCGATGTCGCATCCATGGTCCGCGTACCAGTCCCGCTACTGGCCGATGCAGCAGCTGACGACGACCCGATATCGACGGGAAACGCCGGGAGGCCGGGCCGAGTACGCAGAGTTCACACTCCGCTGGGTGTATCGCCACGAGATGGAACACCTGCTCGTGCGAAGCGGGTTCGAGGTCCGGGATGTCTATGGTGATTTCGACGGTTCCCGCCTGACGGAGGACTCTCCCTCCCAGATCTGGATCGCGCAGCGGCGAGGCGCTTGACGTATTACCGTGATCTGATCTAGTGTCCTCGCAATAACTATACGCGAGCCAGGCGGACGACGCTCCCCAGCGCGGCCGCCGTCTGGAGCGTCCATGCTGTACGGACTCCTCTGCCGCCTCGGGCGACCTGCCGCCGAATACCCCACGCTCTTCGGCGCGGTGCAGTCCGTCAGCGTCGCCTCGTGGCACCTCTCGGATGAGACATGGCTCGTGGAGTCCGAGGAGCCGGCCTCCGTGGTGCGCGACGCCGTCCAGCAGGCACTGGCGCCCGAGGACCTGGCGCTGGTCTTCCCCCTCGATGTGGTGCCGGCGGTATGGACGTCTCTCAAGCACGAGCGGTACGGCCAGCGCTTCCTCAAGAGCGCGATGGAGCGCTCGCAGCAGACACTGGCATAGCCCCCGTCGCCCTCAGGCGTACTCGCCGAGGAAGATGCCGCCCAGGATGTGCACGTGCGCGTGGTCCTGTGATTGCATGCCGTCGTAGCCGGAGTTGGAGACGAAGCGGAAGCCGCCGGGGCACTGCTCGCGGGCGACCTTGACGGCGGCTTCGCCCACGGCGCCCATGTCACCCCACAGCTCCGCCTGCGTCATGTGCTTCTTGGGGATCGCGAGCAGCATGATCGGCACCCAGCGGAGCCGGTTGCGAAAGACCATGACGTCGTCGGTCTCGTAGAGGATGTCGGCGGGCTCGCGATGTGCCGCGATCTCGCAGAACACGCAGTAGCCGGTCATCGGTGGCGTCTCACGGGTCGAGCGACTACCTTCCGCACAGGTGCGGACGACTCGCCCGCACGGGCGCGCTCGAGGCCCCGAGGGGCGGCGCCGGTCCCATCAGCCAGGAATGCTGTCAGTCTAGAAACGGCCGCGCGCGAGCGTCAAAGCGCCGATCCCGGCCGCAGTCCTCGAGGAGCCCCCGATCACCGAGATCCGACCCTTCCGCGGCCTCCGCTACGACCCCGCTGCGGTCCGCCCCGACGATGTGATCGCGCCCCCCTACGACGTGGTCGGCGCCGACGACGAAGCCGCGCTGCTCGCCCGTTCACCCCACAACGCGGCGCACCTCGAGCTGGCTCCCGGCGATGAGGCGGCGCGCTTCGAAGCCGCCGCCGAAGCCCTCGATGCGTGGCGGCGCGACGGCGTGCTGGTGCGCGACGAGCAGCCGGCGTTCTACGCCTACGAGCAGCGCGCGGACATTCTGGGCGAAACACACACCCGGCGCTGCTTCTTCGCGGCGCTGCGTCTGCACCGGACCGAGGAGGGCATCGTGCGCCCGCACGAGGCAACGATGTCCGGCCCGCGCGAGATGCGACTGAGGTTGCAGCGGGCCACGCGCACGAACATCAGCCCGATCTTCGCCACCTACGTCGACGGCCAGCACCGCTCGCGCGGCGTCCTGGGCGCCATCGCGGAGTCAACCCCGTTGTTCGAGGCGGACGATGCGCTCGGTGACCGGCACCGCCTCTGGCGCATCGATGACGGGGCGCAGCAGCAGGTGCTGGTGGAGGCCGTCGGTGCCTCGAACGTCACGATCGCGGACGGGCACCACCGTTATGCGACGGCGCTGGCCTACCTCGACGAGCGGCTCGCCGAGGGCAGCGTGTCGGACGACGCACCCGAGCGCTACGTCCTCTGCGGGCTGATCGAGGAGGACGAGCCCGGTCTCGTGGTGCTGCCCAACCACCGGCTCGTGCGCGCCGATGGCCTCCCCGGCGACTTCTTCGAACGCCTCGGCCAGTTGTACGACGTGCAGGCCGTCGATGCCACGTTCGGCGTCGAGGCGGCACTCAGACTGTGGCAGGGGGTGCAGGCGAACGCCCACGGACCGTCCACCTTCGGCGTGCTCGACCTCGCGCAGCGCCAGATGTACCTGGCGACGGCGCGGTCGCAGGACGCCATCGACGCGGCGATGCCGTCGCAGCTCTCGGAGGCTTCGAAGCGCCTCGATGCGCTGGTGCTCACGGAGACGATCCTGCACCCGCTGCTGGGCATCGACCCGGACGCGCTGGCGCACGGCGGACGGGTAGACTTCACGCCGAAGGTGGACGCCGCCGTCGCGGAAGCCGAGCGCGGCGAGTTCCGCCTCGCGTTCCTCCTGAACCCGACGCGGCCCGAACAGATCCGCGCCGTAGCGGATGCGGGCGAGCTGATGCCGCAAAAGACGACGTTCTTCTACCCCAAGCTAGCCACCGGTATGGTGTTCAACCCACTGGCCGACTGAACGGCCCGAAGCATGCCCCGCTATTCGCGTCGCATCGCCGCGATGACCCGGCTCGTACGCTGATCCTCGTAGTGGTTGTGCACGGCGAAGAGCGCGTGGATCAGGCCGGGGAAGTACGCCAGCATGGTCAACAGGATGTTCAGTAGCGCCTGAAAGGGCTTCCCGCAGAGCAAGACGGCCAACGGCGGCAAGAGCACGGCGACGAGGTAGAGCACGTCCAGTCCTTCGAACATGCGCGGGCCGCGTAGGACAAGATCGTACGGACCTTGACCAGTGGCCGGCCGCCGAGGTCGGCGGAGGGCGCGTCAGTCCAGGACGATCTGCCGCACCGAGTAGATGTCGTCCAACGCTTCGAGCTGGCGGACCTCATCGGGGGTCAGCGGACGCGCGATACAGAGCACCATGAGCGCCAGATCGAGCGAGCCGGCAGCCACCGACATCGCCGAGACGTTCACGCCCCACTCCCCGAGGATCCCGCCGACGCGCCCGATCATGCCCGGCCGGTCGATGTTCTCGATGGCGAGCACGTACGGGGTCGCCGAGAGCACCTCGACCTCGTACTCCCCGATGCCGACGATGCGCAGACCGCTGGTCGTGTGCGTCACGGCAACCGTCTCTTCGCCGTCGTTGGTCGCCACGCGTGCCACCACTAGGTTCGCATACGGCTCCCGCGGAGGCGCCGTGTCCTCCTCGATGCGGAGCCCGTGCTCCTGCGCGAGCTGCTCCGCGTTGACGATGGTGACCTTCTCCGTGCGGACGCGCTCCAGCAGCCCGACGATCACGCCGGCGCGGAGCGGTGCGGTGTCGTACGTCCCGATCTCCCCGAGGTACTCGATGCGCACCTTCTGGACGCCACCGCCGGCGAGTTGCATCGCTACGGAGCCGGCGCGCTTCGCCGCCTCGATGTACGGGCCGAGCACGCCCATGGTCTCTTCGTCGACCATGGGCGCATTCACCGCGTAGCGCGCCGAGCGGCCGTCCAGCACGTCGATGATCTGTTCGGCGACCTGCACCGCGGCGCGGTCCTGCGCGTCGCTGGTGGAGGCTGCGAGGTGCGGCGTCACCACGATGCGCTCGTGCGTCGTGAGGATGTTGCCGACGGCCGGTTCGGAGCTGAACACATCGATGGCGGCGCCACCGACCTGGCCGGAAGCGACGGCATCGTAGAGCGCCTGCTCTTCGATCAGTGCGCCACGGGCAGCGTTGATGATGCGGATGCCGCGCTTGGCGTTCGCGAACTGCTCCGCGCCCAGCTGGCCCCGCGTGCCCTCGTAGAGCGCCGTGTGCAGCGTCACGAAGTCGGCCTGCGCCAGCAGGTCGTCGAACTCCACCTGCTCTACGCCCAGCGCGCTGTAGCGCTCGCGCGTCACGTAGGGGTCGTACGCGATCACGCGCATCTCGAAGGCCCGCGCGCGCCGCGCGACCTCCGAGCCGATGCGACCGAGGCCGACGATGCCGAGCGTCTTCCCGGCCAGCTCCACGCCCATGTACTTGTTGCGTGCCCACTCGCCCGCCCGCAGCGCGGCATCCGCCTGCGGGATATGCCGTGCCATCGCCATCATGAGCGCGAACGCGTGCTCCGCGGTGGAGATCGTGTTCGCCAGGGGTGCGTTCACCACGATGACGCCGCGCTGTGTCGCCGCCTCGATGTCGACGTTGTCGACGCCGGTGCCGGCGCGCGCGATCACCTCCAGGCCGTTCGCGTGCTCGATGACGCGGGCCGTCACCTGCGTGGCGCTGCGCACGACGAGCGCCTGGCAGTCCGCCAGCGCCTCGATCAGCTCGTCTTCGGTGAGGCCGGTCTTCACGACGACATCGTGCTTCGCGGACAGCAGGTCCACGCCCTGCTGCGCGATGCTGTCCGCGACAAGGATGCGCGCCATGACTGCCCTTCGACTACGGCCTTTTGGGAGGAACTAGGCGCGCCCCGCGACGCGGTACCCCAGGCGGTCCAGGGTGCCCTCGAGCGCCTGCAGGCCCTGCTGGACATCGTCCTCCCGCACCCAGCCCAGGTGGCCGAAGCGGAAGATCTTGCCGCGAAGCTCGCCCTGACCGCCTGCGAAGACGGTGCCGAACTCCTCGCGCGCCACCTTCGTCAGCTGGCCGCCGTCGATGCCCTCCGGGACCTTCACCGCGGTGACGGTGTCGGACTCCACGCCCTCCGAGGCGAACAGTTCGAGGCCAAGCGAGCGGATGCCGTCACGGGTCATGCGCGCCATACGCTTGTGGCGCGCGTGGATCGAGTCGAGGCCCTCCGCGAGCATCAGGCCGAGTGCGTGGTCGAGCTGGAAGTAGAGCGAGACCGCTGGCGTCCACGGCGTCTGGCCGCTCTCCAGGGCCGCCTTCGCGCGCTGCAGGTCGAAGTAGAAGCGCGGCTGCTGGTTCTGGCGCTGCCGCTCCCATGCCCGCTCGTTCACAGAGACGAAGGCGAGGCCGGGCGCGACCATCCAGCCCTTCTGCGAACCGGAGACCACGACATCCAGGTCCCATTCGTCGACGGGGCATGGGATGGAGGACAGGGAGGAGATCGCGTCCACGATCAGCAGGCAATCGTGGCTGTGTGCAATGCGGGCGATCTCAGGGAGGTCGACGTTCGTGACGCCCGTGGAGGTCTCGTTGTGTGTGACGAACACCGTCTTGATGCTCGGGTCCGCCCTGAGCGCCTCATCGATGCGGGCCGGGTCCGCCGCGCTCCCGAAGTCGAAGGCGAGTTCCGTGACCCTGGCGCCGTAGACGTTGCCCAGGTCCACGAAGCGCTTACCGAAGACCCCGACCGTCACAATCAGCACCGGGTCGCCCGCGGAGACGTGGTTGACCAAGGCCGATTCCATGCCGCCGCTGCCGGAGGTCGTCAGGGTGAGGACGTCGTTCTGCGTCTGGAAGACGGTCTTCACGCCCTCCGTGGTCCGCTTGATGAGCGCCGCGAACTCTGGTCCGCGGTGATTGATCATCTCAGCAGCCCCGGCCTGTGCCACCTCCGCGGGTACGGGGGTAGGACCGGGAATACGCAAATTCACTTAGGACTCCTCTGGAGGATCTCGGTCGGTCGCCGGGGCCTCATCGTCTCGATTGAGGCGCTAACGATCAACGCAAACCGGCGTCTCCCAGCGTAGCGCGGCGCGGCTCTGTCGGCGGGGTTCCGTCAGGCTGCGAGGTCGCCCAGGTCGAAGACTTCGCGGCTCCACCCGACAGCCTCCAGGTAGCGTGCCGGAAGCGTCGCGTCCTCGATGGCCAGGGCCGTCGCGTGGGCACTGGCTTCGTCCCACTCGCCGCGGCCGTAGGACTCCGCCAGCGACAGCAGCTGTCCCAGCGGCCCCTCCCGCGCGACCAGGGCGCGGGTCACGTCGTCGGGGAGGGGCAGCGTGCCCACAGCCTCCTCCATGGGGACGCCGAGGATGGCGTCGAGCATGGAGAACATGCCGCCCAGGAAGCGCTCGAAGGAGGGGACGCGGTGCGCCTCGGGGAGGCGGATCCCCTCGCAGAAGCGGGCGCGCACCGCCGAGTCGATCGCCAGTTGCTGTGGCCGATCGGCGCCCAGCCCTGCGAGCACGATCAGCGCCGCCACGCGCCGCACCTCGTTGGCCCCTAGCAGCACGAGCGCTTCGCGCAACGAGCTGATGCGGCGGGCCTGCGCCGCCGCGGCGGAGTTGGCCTGCCGGATCAGCTTGTGGGTGAGCGACAGGTCGGTCTTGATCAGCGACTCCAGGTCGCGCAGGTCCAGCTCGGGCCGTCCCACCGCTTCCAGCAGTTGCATGTAGTGAGGCTTGAAGCCGGGCACCGCCCGCCGTTCGAGCAGGGTGGGACGGCTGAGGAAGAACCCCTGGAACGAGTCGAAGCCGAGGGCGCGCATCGCCCCCAGTTCCTCGTGCGTCTCCACCTTCTCCGCGACCAGCTCGATGCCGGGGAGCGCAGCACGGACGCCCCGCACCAGGGAGGGCAGCATGTCCGGCGGCGTGTCACGCACGTCCAGCTTCACCACGTCCAGCACGCCCGCGAACTTCTTCGCGCGGTCCAGCGAGGCGACGTCGTCGAGCGAGACCCGGTATCCCGCCGTTCGGAGCCGAGCGCAGGCCTCCAGGACTTCACGAGCGGCGGGCACCTCCTCCAGCACCTCGACCGCGACATCCTGGGGCGGCAGCAACTCGGCGTAGCCACCCAGGATCACGTCGCGTGTACAGTTGACGTAGGCCAGCTTGCCGGCGGTGAGCACCTGGAGGCCCTGTGCCAGGAGGCCCTCGACCAGCAGACGCGCCGTGGCGCGGGTGCCGTCGCTGCCATCGAAGGCCGTCTGGCCGGCCGGGCGCGACAGCAGTTCGTAGGCGCGGACGTTGAGGTCGCGGTCGTAGATCGGTTGCCGGGCGACAAACACGGGCACGCCGGCGGCGGGCGAGGACGCCCGTCTCAGCTCCGTGACCTTACGAGTCGCCACAACCGGCTCCCCACACGCTGTATGCCAACGCCTTCACTATCGCCTGATTGGACTCGCTGCGTAGCGCCACCGATGCCCCAGAAAGCCGCTGGAAGGCCCACAACTGGCGCAGAGCCACCTAGAATCGCAGCCTGTCAGCGGATCGTCAGTGCAGGCGAAAGCGCGGAGACGCCGGTGAACAGCCCGTATCGTGACCTCCCCTCGGTCGACCGCCTGCTCGCGGACGAACGCGTCGCGCCGCTGCGCGAGCGGCATGGACACGAAGCCGTGGTCCAGCTGGCGCGCGAGATCCTGGAGGAATACCGGGCGAGCATCGAGCAGTCCGGGAGCGCTCCACCTGTGGCGGTCGTGGACGTGTTGCTGACGCGCGCCGAGCAGCTGCGCCCCTCCCTGCGACGGGTGGTGAACGCAACCGGCGTCATCATCCACACGAACCTGGGCCGCGCGCCCCTCTCGCGCGCCACGATCGAGGCGATGCAACGGGTGAGCGTCTCCTACTCTAACCTGGAGTTCGACCTGGAGGGCGGGCGGCGTGGCTCCCGCTTCTCGCACCTCGAGTCGCTCTTATGTCGCATCACGGGCGCCGAGGCGGG
The DNA here is from genome assembly GCA_009379925.1 of Dehalococcoidia bacterium. Classification (GTDB taxonomy): domain Bacteria; phylum Chloroflexota; class Dehalococcoidia; order UBA2979; family UBA2979; genus WHSU01. Next base: position 20,682 of record WHSU01000025.1, read on the forward strand.
CATCGCCGTCAACAACAACGCCTCCGCACTGCTGCTCGCGCTCGGCGCCCTGTGCGCCGGGCGCGAGGTGATCATTTCGCGTGGACAGCTGGTGGAGATCGGCGGCGGCTTCCGCATCCCGGACGTGCTGCGCCAGTCGGGCGCCACACTGGTGGAAGTGGGTACGACCAACCGCACCTACACACGCGACTACGCCGCGGCCATGACCGACCAGACGGCCGCCATCCTCCGTGTGCACGCCTCGAACTTCCGAGTCATTGGCTTTACCGAACAGCCGTCCCTGTCCGAGTTGGCGGCGCTCGCCCGGGCACGGGGTGCGCTGCTCCTGGACGACCTCGGCAGCGGCGCATTACTCGACGCCGCACGCTTCGGCCTGCACGGCGAACCGATCGTGCAGGACTCCGTCCGCGCCGGCGCGGACATCGTGCTCTTCTCCGGCGACAAGCTCCTCGGCGGCCCCCAGGCCGGCATCGCCGCGGGGCGGCGCGGGCCGATCGAGGAGATGCGCCGGCATCCGCTCTCGCGGGCGCTGCGCATGGACAAGGCTTCGATCGCCGGGCTCGCCGCCACCCTCGAGCACTACGCCCGTGGGGAAGCGGAGACCGAGGTACCCGTCTGGCGCATGATCGCGGAGACCGGCGAGGCCATCGGGCGCCGCGCGCGGCGCTGGTCGCGAGCGTGTGGCGCCTTCGGCCTGGCGTCCGAGGCGCGCTCTACGGTGGGGGGCGGGTCGCTCCCCGGTGAGGAGCTGGACAGCGTCGTCTGCTCGGTGGACCCGCCCGGCGGTGACGCCGACGCCTTTGCCGCCTCCTTGCGCGCCGCGAACCCGCCGATCGTCGCCCGCATTCAGGATGGCCGCGTGCTGCTCGATCCTCGTACCGTAGATCCGCGCGAGGACATGCACGTGGAGGCCACCCTTCGAGCCCTCTGCGGCGCGGGCGCAGCCGGCACAGGGCTCGCCGGCGGGGAGTAGACGCTGGACGCACGTACGCTGGAAGTACTCGAGTACCCGGCCGTCATCGAGCGACTGGCGCGCCGCACGTCCTTCTCGGCCGGCCGGGAGGCCGCGCTCGCGCTGTTGCCCGTGACGGACCGCGATATCGTGGTCCGCCGTCAGCGCGAGACCGGCGAGGCGGTGCGCCTCGAACGGCTGGGCATCGATGTGCCGTTGGGCGGCGCGCACGATGTGCGAGAGCGGGCGCGCGCGGCCGCGCGCGGCATGGTGCTGCCGGCGAACGACCTGCTGGACATCGCGAGTACGGCGCACGCCGCCGGCCGCGTGGCGCGTGTGCTCGCGCGGGTGACCGGCAACGCCCCTCTGCTGGCGGTCATCGGCGCCGGCATCGCCGACCTCGGGCCGCTGCGCCAGCTCATCGAGGGCGCCCTCGACGACCGGGGCGAGGTGCGGGACGACGCGAGCCCGGAGTTGCGACAGATCCGCCGGGAGGTGACCGAGGCGCACGACCGGCTGCAGCAGCGCATGCAGACGCTACTCGGATCACCGGCCATCCGCGGCGCCCTGCAGGAATCCATCATCACCCAGCGCGACGGCCGCTACGTCTTCCCGGTCAAGGCGGAGTCCCGGAGCGCCGTCCGAGGTGTCGTGCATGACACGTCGGCGTCCGGCGCGACCGTCTACGTGGAGCCGCTTCCCGTGGTCGAACTCGGAAACCGCTGGCGCGAGTTGCGTGTGCAGGAGCGCCACGAGGTGGAGCGCATCCTGCGCGAGATCTCGGAGGCGGTGGGACAGGCGGCCGAGGATGTGGTCGACGCCATCGACCGGCTCGCGCGCGTGGACGTGGCGCTCGCGAAGGCGCGGCTGGCGGCCGAGCTCGACGCGCGCGATCTCGCGGAGGGGGCGGCGGAGGGCCGCTGGCTGCTGGAGACCCCCGCGCAGCTGCGGCTCGTCGAGGCGCGCCACCCGCTGCTCGAGGGCGACGTGGTGCCGATCTCGCTGCACGTGGGCGGTGAGGACCGCGCGCTGCTGATCACGGGTCCGAACACCGGTGGCAAGACCGTGGCCCTGAAGACGGCCGGGCTGCTTTGCCTGATGGCCCTTGCCGGTCTGCCCGTCCCGGCCCGCGAGGGCACCCGGATCCCGGTCTACGACGCGGTCTTCGCGGACATCGGTGACGAGCAGTCCATCGAACAGTCCCTCTCGACCTTTTCCGGCCACATGACGGCGATCATCGACATCATCGAGCGCGCCGGCGCCGGATCGCTCGTGCTCCTGGATGAGCTGGGCGCGGGCACCGACCCCACGGAGGGCGCAGCCCTGGGCGTCGCCCTAGTCGACCGGCTCGTGGAGGCCGGCGCCTCCCTGATCGCAACGACGCACCACAGCGAGTTGAAGCTATACGCCCACCGCACACCGGCGGTGACGAACGCGTCGGTCGAGTTCGACCTCGAGACGCTGTCACCGACGTACCGGCTCACGATCGGTCTGCCGGGCCAGTCCAACGCGCTCGCCATCGCCTCCAACCTCGGGATGCCGGCCGGCGTTATCGACGCCGCCCGCGAGGGGCTGTCGAGCGAGCAGCGCGACATGGAGGGACTGCTGGCCGACCTGCGCTCGCAACTGGCCGCCGCCGAGGAGCGAGCACAACGCGCGGCCATCGACGCCGCGCATGCCGAGACACTGCGTGCGGACCTGGAACGGCGGCTGGACGAACTGGCCGCCGAGACGACCCGCATGCGCGACGAGGCCCGCGCGCGTGTCCGTACCGAGCTGCGCGACGTCGAGCGGTATCTGGAGAAGACCCGACGCGAAGTGGAGGCGGCGCGCCTGGATCAGGCCCGTGCCGACCTCCAGCGCGCGCGCACCGCCGCGAAGGTGCTGGAGCCGGAGCCTCCCACGCCGGAGGAGCGGGCCTGGGAGCCGTCCCGGCGCTCCGCGCCGGCGGCGCTGGTCGATGAGCCGGTCGCCGCCGGAAGCGTGGTGTGGCTGCGCGGCATTTCGATGCCCGGCGAGGTACTGAGCGACATCGACGACCACGGCGAGTTCGACGTGCAACTCGGCGCCCTCCACACGCGTGTGCGCCTGGAGCAGGTCGAGCGCACCGGCTCACGCGAAGAGCTTCCCGCCGCGGGCGGCTCGGGGCAGCATCTGCCCGCCCCGCCTCCCCTCGCGCCCGAGGAGATCGAGGTCCGCGGGCGGCGGCTGGACGAGGCGCTCCCGGAGATCGAGGACTTCCTGGACCGGGCGGCGCGCAGCGGGCGTGCCCGCGTGCGTCTGATCCACGGCAAGGGCACCGGCACCCTGCGGCGCGCCGTGCGCGAGCTGCTGGCACGGCACCCCCTGGTGACCTCGTACGAGGCGGGCGTGCCGCAGGAGGGCGGGGACGGTGTGACGGTCGTCTACCTGGCGAGCGTCCGTTAGATTGCGCGTCGGTCGCACATAGGCGGCCGGGCCGTACGCTTCGCTCGTGGACGCCCCGCTCGCGGATGCCCTCGTCGTCGCCATGCTGGTGCTCGTCGCGACCCTGAGCCAGGGTAGCATCGGGTTCGGCTTCGCGATGGTCTTCACGCCGCTGGCGACGCTCGCGATCGGTCCGCGCGACGCCGTCGCGACCTCGATCGTCGTGGGTACCGTGGTGTCCGTCGCGCTGTACGGCGAGTCGCAGCCGCGCGCGCCGCTGCGCTCCGTCGCGCCGATGGCGGCCGCCGGCATCCTCGCGACGCCCCTGGGACTGCTGCTGCTGACGAGGTCGGACGAATCACTGCTGCGAGTGCTCGTGGGCGGCGGGGTGCTGCTCGGGGCGGCGGTGAACCTCTGGACGCGCAGCCACCACCATGCGCCACGCGACGACCGCCCGCGTCTACAGGTGGCGGCGGGCGTGGTGGCCGGCATACTTCGAGGCGCCACAAGCATGGGCGGCCCACCAGCCGTGCTGTACCAGCACTGGGTGGGCGGAGGAGCCGCGCGCATCCGCTCCCGGATGTTCGCGTTCTTCCTGCTCTACGGGACGCCGGGCGTGCCTCTGGCCGCGCTCGCCGGTGTGATCACACCTCGTGTGCTGGGGTTGTCCGCGGCGGGCCTGATCACGGTGGCCCTCGGCATGTTCGCCGCGCACTGGGTCCGGCCCAGGTTGCCCGAGCCCTGGTTCAGCCCGCTCTCGATGCTCCTGCTCGCCGCGACCAGCGCGGTCGCCGTCGCAGCCGCGATGCCGGCGCTGCTCTCCGGGTAAGGGAAGCCCGGCGCTACCGGCGCGGCATGAGGCGCGGGGCCGCGATGTCGCTCACGGTCGACGCCTCGTCCAGGTGGCAGATGTCGTTGAACTGCCGGATCACCGGCGACGCCTCGTGGGTGTCGATCACGGTGATGGCGCAGTTCGAGACGCGGACGCTGGGCAAGGCCTCCACCGGCAGTCCGAGCACGTGCGCGCTCACCTGGCCGATGGTGCCGCCGTGGCTCACGCAGACCGCCAGGTCGTCCCGGTGGCGGGCCGCCAGTTCATCGAACTGGGCCGCGATGCGTCTTCGCGCCGCCTCGGTGCCCTCTTCGCCCGGCACCTTCCCGGTACCCCAGTCGCCGGGCCCCAGCGACCAGCGGTCCTGGATCTCGTCCCACACCATGCCCTCCGCCTCGCCGAAGCCCTGCTCCCGCAGGCCCTCGAGCGCAACGATCTCGAGCGCATGGTGCGACGCGATGGCCCGCGCGGTGTCGTGCGCGCGAGAGAGCGTGCTGCTGTAGATGGCGGACAGCGGTTCCGAGGCAAGGCGGTGGCCGACGGCGGCGGCCTCGGCCCGGCCACGTTCGGTCAGGGCGAAGTCCATCCACCCCTGCACGAACCGGCCGGCATTGCCCTCTGACTGGCCGTGGCGCACGAAGACCAGCGTCACGGCGACTCCCGCGTCCACGCAGTAAGCGCCGGGTCGAGGCGCCCGAGGAAGCTGGTTACGATGCGCGCCGTCGCTCCCCAGATCAGGTGCTCGCCGTGGCGATAGGCCGGCGTCGCCGCCATGCGGCCCTGCTGGTCGACCACCTTCCACGCCCGTGCTTGCTCGGACAGCAGATGGAACAGCGGCACGGTCAGCAGCGCGTGCACCTCGCGAGGCGCGGTCGCGGCCGGCTCCACGCCTGGTAAGACCGCACCGACGAAGGGGGTGATGCGGTAGTTGGAGACGAACGCCTCGTCGTCGTCCAACGCGCCCAGCACCTCGATGGCCTCTGGCGGGATGCCGATCTCCTCGTGCGTCTCACGAAGCGCAGTGTGCAGCAACGACGTGTCCCCCGGGTCGCGAGCGCCTCCGGGAAGGCTGATCTCGCCCTTGTGGTGCGCGACGAGATGCGTGCGGACCTGGAAGAAGACGTGCTCGACGCCGCCGGACTCGTGCAACAGCAGCACGACCGCCGAGGGCCGGCGGCCTGCGAGAGGGCTCTCGAGGGCACTCGACCCGTCGAACGCGCGACGTACACGCTCGCGCAGGTCGACAGGCGTCGTCATCATCGCGTCCCCATCTACGGCTGGGATTCGGCGTGGTGGGCCCGCCAGGATTCGAACCTGGGACCGATCGGTTATGAGCCGACTGCTCTAGGCCGCTGAGCTACGGGCCCCCAAACTGGAAATGCTCCCCCGCCGCCGCCCGAGCCTTCTTAGTCCCGCCATTAGTCCCGCCAAAATCGGGGGACGACGAGCGGAGGAACGCGCTCATCTTAGCAGCGGCGTCCGCGTAGACGCTGCGGTCGGGGTGCACGTAGGTGTTCGCCGTGATGCTGATGTCGCTGTGCCCGAGCACGCCCTGGATGGTGCGCGTGTCCACGCCGAGCGCATGCAGCATCGAGCCGGCCGTGTGGCGCAGCTCGTAGAGCCGCTTCCTCGGCAACCCCGCCTTCTCCATGATGTCCTGCATCTCCCGCGTCACGTAGGAACCGTACAGCGGTCCGCCGGTAGTGTTTGGGAAGACGAGCGGGTCCGCGGTCCAGCGCTTCTCCTTCGTCCAGCGCTTCGAGGCGACCTGCTCCTCGAGCATGCGCTTCCGGTGGGCGCGGAGCAGCTCGACGACGACGTCCGGGAGCTCGATCGTGCGCCGGCTGCGCTGCGACTTCGGCGGGCCCTGGTGGTACTCGCCCGGCTGCCCCTTGCTCTTCAGATAGTAGATCTTCTCCTGCACGCGCAGCGTCGCGGCGTCCAGGTCGACGGCGCCCCAGCGCAGCCCCACCGCCTCCGAGGGACGCAGGCCGAGCGCCATGATCGTGATGTAGAGAGCCTCGAGGCGGTGCCTGCGGATCGCTTTGAGGAACGTCTTGCACTGCGCCGGGCTCAGCGGCTCGACCTCGCGCTCCTCGCCCTCGGGTTTCGCAGACTGCTTCGCCACGTTGTAGGGGACGATGCGCTTGCGGACCGCAAGCTCCAGCGCCGAGGAGAGGGCGCCACGGATATTCTGGGCGTGCTTGCCGCCGGGGACTTTCTCGAGCATCGCGTCGACATCGTCGACGGTCAGCGCGTCGACGGGGATCGCGCCGAGGTGCGGCTTGATCCAGATGCGGGCCATGCTCTCGTAGCCATGCTTCGTGATCGGCGCCCACGGCTTCCGCTTCCGCGTGGTCCCGCGGTCGAGCCACTCGTCGACGATCGCGCCGACCGTCGGAGCGCGGCTGGTGATGTCGGCGCCCTCGTTGTGGCGCGCGATCTGCGCGGTAACCCAGCGCAACGCGTCACGGTGCTTCTCGAACGCCTTCTCCGGGCGCGAGCGCCGGCTGCCGCCTTGGTCGATGCTGATCCACGCCACCCAGCGCTGCCATTTGCGCCCGGCGCGCTCGTACTCTCGCTCACGGATCCCGTGACCGATGATGCGCGCCATCACCTGCCTCCAGGCGGTGCGGGCGGGAGCTGCGACGACGAGTTGGCGACCAGGATTTTCAGCTCCACCAAGACGCCCATCGAGGGGAGAGCACAATCCTAGAACATGCGTTCACGAGTGTCCACGCCGAGCCGGAAGAGTCCTGGGTGGTGCTTGACGCTGGGCGGCCTACCCCGCCCGAGCCCGAGCCCGCAGATCCAAGCGACCGTGTGCGGAGATGCCAGCGGTTGAGGTACTTGGTCCAAACCGAACTCTGCGCAGAGGTGTGTGAGGATCTGTCCACGCTGCTCCCACTTGACCTGCGGGGACACTCGGGCAACGGTCTGCATCGCCGCCTTCGCAGGGCGAGCTGCCTCCGGTTCTCGCCCGCGCTCAAGCTCTCTAGTGTCGGGAGTCCCGACGGCAGTCCGGACGCTAGCGTTCCGGAACGGGTCGCGGCAACGGGCTGCGCGATAGGATAACCATTGACGACTATGAGGGAAGAGTAATATCCTGTGGCGTGGGAAGTGGAGTTCACCGACCAGTTCGAGGAGTGGTGGGACTCCCTCACCCAGGAACAGCAGGAGGCACTCGATGCGCGGGTTTCGCTGCTGGCCGATGCAGGTCCGGCTTTGGGTCGTCCGACAGTCGACCACGTGGAATCGTCGCGCCATGCGAACATGAAAGAGCTACGGGCCTCGCGCGATGGGGCGCTGCGTGTCCTGTTCGCCTTCGATCCTCGGCGCACGGCGATCCTCCTGATCGGTGGCAACAAGAGTGGAGAGTGGGACGAGTGGTACCGAACAGCGGTTCCCATCGCGGATGACCTGTTCGAAGAGCATCTGGCCGAATTGCGGCGGGAGGGCCTGACCGATGCCGAAGACTAAGAACTACCGGCTTCTGCGCGAACGAGTACTTGCTCGACCCGGTGCCGAGGAGCGTGTAGCCAAGCACCGCGAGGAAGCGCTAGCTGAACTCGGTCTACATGAGCTTAGGCGAGCACAGGAAGTCTCACAGGTGGAGCTCGCCGCCCGTCTCGAGGTTACCCAGCCAGCAGTCTCGAAGCTCGAGAACGCCGAGGATATGCGACTCTCAACTCTGAAGGAGTACATCGAGGCGCTAGGCGGGCATCTGGAGATCCAGGCTCGGTTCGACGGGGAGACAGTACCGATCCATCTCAAGGCGCGCCTAGGCGTCAGGTGACCCACCGACCGCCTCTGGGGAAACGCACAGTGCGCCCGCCATCGACGGGGTACGCTTGGTCAGCCCCGGGGAATCCGGGAGGGAATCTGGGAAGGATCGGCGGGAGGGCAACCGAGGGTCGCCCAAGAGCGCTTGGCGGCGAACAGACGTCACCTAGGACCTTCTACGGACAGGCGATGTCCGGGCTGAGCTGTGGTGGCTCCAACGGGGGCTCCAGTTGCTGCTCGGGTGCGCTGGATGGCGATCCGCCCAAGGGAGAGCGCGGCGAGACGGTCAGTCTTGTTTTCGCGAGAGGTTCACGAGTCGCGGGCGTGGACGGGCGTCCCGTCCTGTAACCCCTTGTCCTGCTCTCTCCCTACTGGCCCCGTTTCGTACCGCGCGTTCAGTCCACGTCGTCATCGGAATGTTCGTTCATTCCTGCGTAACGAGGACGCTGCGGCTGGGCTGCGCTTCCGACGCGTGTTCACCCTTACCTGGTAGCGGGATGGACACTCCGTCGCGCCGGGAGCCGCCGACGGGCCGGGCCCGGTGGAGGTCGTTTCGCGACAGGGCAGAGTAGGGGTCGGGTAGGGCGCTGGCGCGGTGGTGAGTAAGGATGGTCCCGTAGGCCCGGCTGCCATGTATCTCGGGGTTTCCCACCGAGGGCTCAGTCCGTCACCGTAGGCTGCTATCCGCTCGCCCCGTTTCCAGCGCCCCCCATCGAACCGTGCATGCGGTTTTCCCGCACACGGCTTACCGACGTCCTTCACCGGACGGTATTCGGCGGCGCCCGCCACGGCCGGTTCGGCCGAGGAGCAACGACCCATCCATCGAGCGTCAATAGGCCGAGGCGATCTGCGAATCCATGCACACCGCGTCCCAAATGACGTCGCGCCCAACGACGGCGCTTCGACACGAAGAGCTGCAGTCGCATCGATGCATACGCCTCGACGGTACGGAAGTGACGCGCCGAGTTCCCATAGCGGAAGTATCCCGCCCAGCCACGCAGGAACCGGTTGAGCTCCTGCACAACTTGCTCGACGCTCACCAGCAGTCGTGACCGCGCCGTGAGCTCACGGAGGCGGTCGCGCACATGCTGCATCGCTCGTCGCGAGGGAGAGCGCATGAGGAACTGGACATGCCGAGCCCGCTGCGCGCGCACCCAACGATGGTGGAAGCCGAGGAAGTCGAACCCCTCGCCGCCCTCCTTCAAGTGCACGATGCGGGTCTTCTCGAGCTTGGGCTCGAGCCCAAGCTCGCCGAGCAGCGCCGTGAGCGCCTCAAGCGCGCGCACCGCCTCCTGCTCGCTCACGCACATCACCACAATGTCATCGGCATAGCGCACCAATACGCCCTGACCACGCGTGCCCCATGCCCGGTCCAGCCGGTGCAGGTACACGTTGGCCAGCAGCGGAGAGACGACTCCTCCAACGCAATAGCGAACTTGAGGCAGGCTCCTCGTCGGTGTCATCGACGCCGGACTCTGTGAGTTGATTCGTTGCGGTGCCACCGCTGGGGATCGAGTGGCGGATGAGGATGCGGTCAGGGCTGATGAGGATGTCTTTGACGAGCAAGCGTAGGACGCGTTGCCGCTCCGAGGTGGTGGCGGTGGCAGTGCTGTCGCGGAGGCGCGCGAGGAAGCCCTCGAGATGCTCGGCGAGCTTGAGATAGACCTCGCGGTCGACGAGCTGGGCGGCCAGCGCGTCGAGCTGGCTGCGCAGGCTGGTCTCACGAGCACGCAACTCGGGCATCCGTTCGCGCAGCTCGTCCAGCGAGATCAGCTCTTCCTGGTAGGCTTGGATCATGCGGGTGATCGCGCCACGCGCCCTGGTCGAGGCCTGCTCGAGGCGCCGCTGCTGAGCGGTGGCCGGGTCGGCGGTGCGCAGCTGCGCGAGCCGCCGATCGATCTCGGCGCGGATCAGCGTAGGGTCGGCGAGCAGCCCACTGATGTGCTCCCACACGACGGTGTCGAGGTAGTCGCTGCGGACCGGCCTGTTGGCGCAGATGCGGCCCTGCTCGTAGCGGTAGTGGTCCGAGCCCAGGCAGCGGTAGTAGTAGATCTTGTTGCCCGCCGTGGTGGTGGTGGTGCGATAGTAGGCGTATCCGCAGCTGGCGCAGGCGGCCAGACCCTGCAAGAGGGAAGGGACCTTGGCGTTGCGGGCCGCGTAGCGCTTGTTGTCTTCCAGCCGCCGTTGCGCTCGCTGCCAGGTATCGTCGGGCACGAGCGCCGGGACGGGAACCTCCAGCCAGTCCCCCCGGGGTCGCTCCCTGACGGAGTAGGACCGCGGCGTGGACCGGCCGGTGAGGCGGGCGGTGCGATTGAGCCCCGGCGAGTCGGCGGTGCGCGAGGTCTTGCCGAAGCAGGCGCGGCCGGCATAGGCGAGGTTGCGCAGCATCCCCCAGATCACGGAGCGATCCCAGCGGGACTTGCCGGTGCGGGTGGGCACCCCGGTGCTGGTCAGCCAGCGCGTCAAGTCAGCGATCGAAGCCCCCTCCTCGACGTAGCGGCGGAAGAGCTCGGCGACGAGGGCCGCCTCGTGCGCCAGCATCTCGTAGCGGGCGGCGGCGTGGTCGCTCTTGCGCACGTAGCGATAGCCGAACGGCGCGCCGGAGAGCACGTTCACCGTCCCCTGGCGGGCGCGGTGGGCCTTGCCGCGCCTGGTCCGCTCGATGATCTGCGCCCGCTCATACTCGGCGATCATGCCCTGGAACTGCACCAGCAGGGCATCCTCCGGGCTGTCCGAGCTCGGCCCCTTGACGAACATCACGCTGCTGCCGGAGCGGGCGAACTCTTCGATCAGCAGCGCTAGGTAGGCGTACTTGCGGGCGAGGCGGTCCGGGGAGTAGACGAGCACTACGTCCACCGGCACCTGGGCCACGAGGTCCCGCAGCCGCTCCAGGGCGGGCCGCACCAGGGTGGCGCCGGAGTGGCCGTCATCGCAGAACACCCATTGCTCGGGCACCTCAAGCCCCAGCTGTTCGGCGTGGGCGTGCAACGCCGCGGTCTGCGAGCCGACCGTCTCCTGCTCCTTCTGCCGGGCCGACGACACCCGGGCATAGATCGCCACACTGCTCATCGGGACCACTCACTTCCTCGGCGGCTTCGCCGATGCGCACGCGTCGTTCGGGAACCAGCACACGGTAGGCGACCGCCCGTTCCGCTGCCCCGTGGCGGTCGAAGACGAACTGCGTCTCCACCGCCCGCCCGCTCACCGGCGCGGGCGCTCTCGCTGGCCCCTCGGCAGAAACTCCTCCAGCGCCTGGGCCACGACCGCGGAGATCGTCCGTCCCGATGCGGCGGCGTGCTCCCGCACGCGCCCCACCAGTGGCACCGGCAGCTTGACGGTGAACACCGTGGTCGTCTGCGGCGCCTCCACCGGGCCACCGGCCGCAGCGCGCTCCACATAGCGGCGGGCCTGGCGCTCCGACAGCCCGAAGCGACCGGCCAGCGCACGTGCGGCGTCCACCACCGGCGAGCCGGCGGCCAGCAGCGCGACCGCCGCGTTGATCCGCGCGGCGTACTCCGCACCACCGGCGCGACCATGAGGCTGACCTTCGCGCGACATGTCATGAGCATACTACCGGTAATGTCACCTGTCGCGCCCAACACGCGGCAGACGCTCCAGCCGGCGGTAGCTCAGCGACACCTCGAAGGAGAAGTTGCCCATTGCGTTGGAGGAGTCACCACCCCGCCCTGCGGCGTTCCGGTCACGCCATGCCTGATCGCCCCATCCTCCATCACACCGGCACGTAGCAGCGCTCGCACCAGCTTCAGGAGACGGCGGTCATGGACACGCTCCTCCGCAGCCGCCATCAACCGATCATGCGGAATCGACTCGAAACACGAGGCGATGTCCGTCTCCACCACCCACCGTCTACCTTGCCACGCCTCGTCGACGAGCACCTGCAAGGCACCTTGCGTCGTACGTTTTGGCCGGAAGCCGAAGCCGCACGGTAAGAAGTCGGCCTCAAAGACCGGCTCCACCACCAGCTTCAGCGCTGCTTGCACGATGCGGTCGCGCACCGTCGGGATGGAAAGCGGTCGCCGCTCCGATGTCCCGGGCTTGGGTATCCAGACCCGCCGACTCGGCAGCGGTCGATAGCGCTCCGTCCGCACGTCCGCGGCCAGTTCATCAAGCAGACGTTCCACGCCGTAGCGTTCCACGTCATCGATGGTGATGCGGTCGATGCCGGCTGCACCGCGATTGCGGCACACCTGCCCCCACGCGCGCTCAAGCACGTCCCTGCGGTGGACCTTGTCATAGAGCGCATGAAATCGTCGTCCGGGCTCAGCCTTGGCCGCCCGGTAAAGCGTTCGCTGTAGTTCTCGGACCGTTTCCTCGGCGGACCTAGCCACGACGGGCACTCGCCGGTCCTTCCCCAAGCAACACGCGTAGACGAAGTAGCGGCCCTTCCCTCACCGGCGGTTGTGTTGTCCGCTCGGCTCAACCAGTACTACGGCCGCCTCCGACGCCCTCCCGACTGGCCTCCACTTCCCGGGCTTGCCGGTTGTAGGACACCAACACTCCGACACTTCCGCAGGTGCCGGGCCGGGGAGGGCCTCCCCTGTTCCCGTTGTCACCTTCCACACGTTCCACGCCCTCTACGCCGGGAGGTTCTTCGGGGTTGCGCTCCAGGCTCTTCACCCCTTCCATGGCCTTCGCCCCGAGGGACCGGGCTCGGCTCCTCCTGCTTCCTGCCGAAGCGGGCACCATATCGGCGCGGCAGACTTCGCTTTATGCTGCGGACCGCGTGGTCGCTCCCCCCGAGGGGCTTTTGTCATCGGGCTCCGACCCGACCCGCTTCCAGACCGAGCCGCCGACCTGCTACCGGGCCTCCTGGCAGCTACCCGGACCGGACTTCCACCGCCTGGCGACGACGAGCATGTCTCAGATGGCTCAGGTCATCCTTCGCCCTCCTTCGACTTCAGGGCGCACTCCCGGGACGTGGTGTAAGAGGCGGGTGGAGGTAGGCGACCACCGCGCCATCCTCACGAAGGTCAAGAGCGTGAGGAGGACGACGGTGGTCAAGGAGAGCGTGGACCTGTTGGGGGCTGCTCCGCAAGCGGGCGGCCGACGCGGATCTGGACTTCCTGCGGGAAGCGGTGGCGGTGCTCGCTGAGGCGCTGATGGAGGCCGGGGTCTCGATGCAGATCGGCGCTGCGTACGGCGAGCGCACGCCGGCGCGCACGACCCAGCGCAACGGCTATCGGCCGCGGCGCTGGGACACGCGGGTGGGCACGGTGGAGCTGGCGATTCCGAAGCTGCGCGAGGGGAGCTACTTCCCGGCGCTGCTCGAGCCGCGTCGACGACCTGGTGCAGGCGCTCGGCTGCGAAGGCATCTCGAAGAGCCAGGTCTCGCGCATCTGCGCCAAGCTCGACCGCGTGGTCGCGAGCTTCCTCGGGCGCCCGCTCGACGGCGGCCCCTACCGCTACCTCTGGCTGGACGCGCTCACCCAGAAGGTGCGTGAGGACGGCCGCATCGCGCAGGTGAGCGTGGTCGTCGCCACCGCGGTCAACGCCGAGGACCAGCGCGAGGTGCTGGGCATCGACGTCGGCACGAGCGAAGACGGCGCCTGCTGGCTCGCCTTCTTGCGCGGCCTGGTGGCGCGCGGACTGTCGGGCGTAGAGCTGGTGACCTCGGACGCCCACGAGGGGCTGAAGGACGCGATCGCGACGGTCTTCAGCGGGGCCTCCTGGCAACGCTCATCTGTTCAAATCAGGGCGGGCGGGAAGGTCCCGCCTGTCACCGCCCGACGGGAGAGGACCTTGGCAGCGTGACCGCGAAGGTTCAGCGGCAGACCTGTCCCTCCCGTCGGGATGGCGGCTCGGCACCGACCAGTGGGAGTCCTGCTGCGAGCGCCGAGATGAGCGACCGGGCTGAGTGCGCCGTGCGTGACGCGAGCATCCTGGGAGGAGGGTGTCGTGGTCGAGTGTTTCGCTGGCATCGATTGGGGCGGTTATCAGCACCACTTGTGTGTGGTCGACGGTCTCGGGTAGCGGGTGCTCGAACGGCGGCTCGGACACGATCGCGCAGGACTGGCGTGCCTGCGTGAGCTCGCACGCTTCGATCGCATCCCGATCGCCGTGGGACGCGCGCAGGACTGCTCGTGGAAAGCCTCCTCGCCTGGGGCAACGCAGTCTACCCGGTCAGTCCTCGCATCAGCGCTCGTGCGCGCGAGCGCTACAGGGTTGCCGCGTCCAAGGACGACACCTTCGACGCTTTCGTCCTCGCGGACACGCTGCGACACAAACATGACCACTGGCGGCCGCTGGCCCGGCCGAGCCCGGAACTGGCGGGGTTGCAGGCGTTGGTCCGGGATCGCCGGCGCTTGGCGGTGCTGCAGCGGACGGTCGAGTCCCAGCTCCGCGCGACCCTGGAGACCTACCACCCAGCCGTCGCTCGGCTCTTCTCATCGGTCGACCGTGACATCACGCTCGCCTTCCTGCGTGAGTATCCAACGCCGGAGCGGGCTGCGCGCGTCGGCGTGGTCCGCATGGGTCAGTTCTTGCGGCGCCACCGCTACCGCGGCCGCGTCGCTCCCGACGTGCTCGTGGGTCGTCTCCGTGAGCAGCTACTTGGCACCTCACCAGGGACCACCGCGGCACGGCGGTGGTTTGCGCTCGCACAGGCCGACCAGCTCGCGCTCCTGAACCGCCAGCTGGACGAGTGCGACCGGGCGATGGCGGCCGCCTTCCATGCGCGCCCGGACGCGGCGCTGTTTACGAGTTTCCCGGGCGTAGCGACGGTGCTCGGCGCCACGTTGCTCGCGGAGATCGGCGAGGACCGCGCGCGCTTTCCGAAGCCGGGGATGCTGCTCGCGGAGGCCGGCCTCGCCCCGGTCACGCGCGCCTCGGGTCGCTCCCGCCAGGTCCGGTTCCGCTACGCCGCGAACCACGCGCTGCGCGAGGGCTTCCACTGGTGGGCCTTCAACTCGATCAAGCTCTCGAGTTGGGCGCGCGACGCGTACACCAGCGGCCGTACTGCCGGTCAGCACTACTACCGTGCCCTGCGCGGGCTCGCCGCGCGCTGGGCACGCGTCCTCTGGCGTTGCTGGCAGGATCGCGCGCCCTACGATCCTGAGCGTCATGGCAGCATGCTGCTCCGGCGGGAGGGTTATTCCGTGGACCACAAGCGCATCTACCGCCTCTACCGCGAGGAGGGGCTGGCGATCCGGCCGAAGCTGCCACGGCTAGACGTTCCTGCCGCTACCGCGAGGCGCTGGCGGTTGTCCCGCGCACGAGCTTCCGCGCCTCAGGCGTCGTGTTGGAGTGCAACTGCATGATGGTTTCCTGATAGGCCCCGGTCGCCAGCACCACGTGATCCGCGTCGAAGCACTGCCCTCCGGCCGCCACCCACGGATCTGGGGCCGTCATGGTCCGGGTCCGCGTGACAGCGGCTCCCCCGGCTGGTAGACTCGACCCCGCACACGGGGTGGTTTGGGCCGCTGCCCGAGCCTGAGATGAAACCCGTTGAACCTGATCCGGGTAACGCCGGCGGAGGAATGTGCCATCGAGCGGGTTGCGCCGCGCCCTCCACATTCACCAAGCGTTCACCGCGGGCTGCACCAGCGTCGGATGTGTTGACGCGCGCGCCGCTGTCTACGACTTGGCCCCCCGCCGTCGCGAGTCCCTCCGGAGGTCAGGACGGACGGGACGGCAGGGAGCCAGCGCACGTGAACACGAGCGATCTGAGCCGTCGCGCCCTCCTCGGTACCGGCGCGCGCCTCGCCGCGGGGCTGGCGGCCTTCCCCATCATCGGCTGTGGCGAGGCAGTCCGGTCATCGCCCGACGCCACCAGCACGCCGGCGAGGCGGGGCGAGCTTACGGCGGTGAGCCTCGCGCTGGACTGGGTGCCGAACACCAACCACACGGGCTTCTTCGTCGCCGAGCAGCGGGGCTGGTACGCGGACGAAGGCATCCGCCTGGAGGTGCTCCCCTACTCCGGCACCACGGCCGACACGCTGGTCGCGGGCGGCCGCGCCAATTTTGGCATCTCCTTTCAGCATGCGCTAACCTTCGCCCGCGCTTCCGGGCTCCCCAACATATCGGTGATGGCGATCCTCCAGCATGCAAGCTCGGCGATCGCCGTGCACGCCGATCGCGACGACATCCGCTCGCCGGCCGACCTCGACGGCAAGGTCTACGCCGGTTTCGGGACGCCGACCGAGGTGCCGATCCTCACCGAGGTGATCCGACGCGCCGGCGGGCGCGGCGACTTCGACGTGGTGACGCTGCAGACCGCTGCCTACGAGGCGCTCTACGCGGGGGACGTGGACTTCACCATCATGTTCGCGACGTGGGAGGGCATCGAGGCCGAGCTGCGCAATCAGCCAGTGAAACTGATGCGTTACCAGGACTACGATTTCCCGGACTTCTATCAGGTCGTGTTGGCCGCCAGCGAGGAGATGCTCGAGCGCGACGCCGACCTCGCGCGCCGCTTCGTCCGGGCCTCGCGGCGGGGCTTCGAGTACGCCATGCGGGAGCCGGATGAGGCGGCCCAGATCCTGATCGATGCCAATGAGGAAGTCTTCACGCTGCCGGAGCTCGTCGTCCGCAGCGCGCGCCTGCTGGCCAGCGACTACTACGGCGACGCCGACGGCCGCTTCGGCATGCAGAGCCTCGAGCGGTGGGCGCCCTACTCCCGGTTCCTCTTCGAGGCCGGCATCCTCACGGATGGCGACGGCCGGCCGGTGACCGAGGAGCCGGACTGGGCGGACTACTTCACGAACGGGCTGATCGCGTGACTCGAGTGCTTGCCCGCATACAGGCGGCAGCTGCGTGGCGCGGCGCGCGGGGAGCGGCGGCGGTGATGCCGGTGGCGACGTTCGCCCTCTGCGCGCTCGCTATATGGGAGGCGTACGCGCGCACCAGCGGGATCGCGCCGCAGGTGCTGCCGGCACCGAGCCGCGTGCTGCGGGAGGGCTGGGCGTTTCGCGAGCTGATCGGGACCCACGCCGTACCCACGCTCCAGGCAAGCTTCCTGGGATTCACCCTCTCGATGGTCGTCGCCACCGTCCTCGCCGTCGTCATGGACTTCTCCCGCCGGGTCCGTGCGGCACTCTACCCGGCCCTGGTCGCCTCCCAGACGATCCCGATCATCGCGCTCGCGCCGCTGATGGTGATCTGGTTCGGCTTCGGGCTGGGGCCGAAGGTGGCGGTGGTGGCGCTCGTAACGTTCTTCCCGATCACCGTCGGCTGGGTGGACGGCTTCAAGTCGACAGAGGCCGGTGCCGTGCAGCTGCTGCGCTCGATGGGCGCGGGATCCTGGCAGGTGTTCTGCAAGGTGCGGCTGCCCAGCGCGCTGCCGAGCTTCTTCTCGGGCCTGCGCATCGCGATTGTCTACGCCGTGGTCGGCGCGATCTTCGCCGAATACGTCGGCGCCCGGTACGGGCTTGGGATCTTCATGCAGCTGCAGAAGAACTCCTTCCGCACCGACCTGGTGCTGGCGGCGATGTTCGTGACGGCAACGATCAGCATCGTGCTCTTCCTCTCCACCTACCTGGTGGAGCGCCTCGTCATCCCCTGGCACTTCGCGGCCCGGCGGCTCACCGACCGATGAGCGGGCGACGATCATGCGAGTGATCGAGGTGCGGGGGCTGCGCAAGAGCTTCCGGGTCGGCGCGGAGCCCCTGCCAGTCCTCGCGGGCGTCGACCTCGCGGCCGGACGGGGCGAGTTCGTCTCGCTGATCGGGCCGAGCGGCTGCGGCAAGAGCACCCTGTTCAACGTGCTTGTCGGGCTGGAGCCGCTGGATGCGGGCGAGGTGCGGCTGAACGGAGAGGCCGCCCCCGGGAAGCGAGAGCTCTTCGCGTACATGCCGCAGCAGGACCTGCTCTTCCCGTGGAGGCGGGTGATCGACAACATCACGCTCGGCCTCGAGGTGCAGGGGATGTCGCGCCGGCGGGCCCGTGAGCGAGTGAGGCCGCTGCTCCCCACCTTCGGCTTGGAGGGCTTCGAGCACGCCTATCCCTTCGAGCTGTCGGGCGGGATGCGCCAGCGCGCGGCGCTGCTGCGCACCGTCGTGCAGGAGCGCCCGGTGCTGCTGCTCGACGAGCCCTTCGGAGCGCTCGACTCGCTCACCCGCACAACCATGCAGCGCTGGCTCGAGCAGCTCTGGGAGCGCTTCCGGTGGACCGCGTTGCTGATCACCCACGACGTTCGGGAGGCAATCTTCCTGTCGGACCGTGTCTACGTGCTCAGCCCGCGGCCCGCTCACGTACGCGCATGGCTCGAGGTGCCCATTCCGCGACCACGCGCGCTCGCCGTCATGGCGACGCCGCCGTTCCTCGAGATCGAGCGACAGGTGCGCGCGCTCCTCGATCAGGGGGCAGTAGGGCCTCGGGAGAACGATCGTGATGCTGACGAGTGGGAGCCGGTCTCCGCAGGGGATGGGCCCGGAGAGGATGCACGCCATGGTTGATGATGTGCACAGGCCGAGCGCGACGGCGACAGGAGCCGCCCACGCGTTCCACGAGGAGCTCGATCGCGAGAACGAGCGCCTCTGGTCGGTGATCTTCGATCTCCCGTTCATTCGGGAGATTGCGACCGGGGGACTCGACGAGGCGCGGTTCCGCTACTTCGTCGAGGAGGACATCCTCTACCTCGACGCCTTCTCGCGTGCGCTGACACGCGCCGCCGGCTGGGCGGAGGACGCAGCGACGCGTCAGTTCCTGCTCCAGCGCGCCACCGGGATCCTCCGCGAGGAGGTGGGGCCCCACACGGAGCGCGCTCGGATCATGCGCATCGACGTCGCGAGGCTGCAGGAGCGCGAGCCCGGCCCGGTCACGGTCGCGTACATCGATCACATGCTGCGCGTCGTGGAGGCGGGACCGCTGGGCGACGCGATCGCCGCCGTGCTGCCCTGTTACTGGGTCTACCGGCGCGTGGGCGAGCGGCTGGCGGCGAAGCCGCCGGACCACCCTCTCTATCGCGACTGGATCCTGACGTACGACTCGAAGGAGTTCGCGGAGGCGACCGACCGCCAGATCGCGCTGCTCGACCGACTCGCGGCGGCGAGCACCGAGGCGGGCCGGCAGCGCATGCGCCGCTGGTTCCGGCGCAGCCTCCGCTACGAGTGGATGTTCTGGGACCAGGCTTACTCGGGGCTCAGCTGGCCCGTCCGGTAGCGCCGAGGGAGCGCGTCGAGAGCCCGGATGCGCGAGTTCGTCCGCGCGTACATGCACCTTCACGACCTCGACCGCCTCCAGAGTCGCCACTGATCGAGTGGGCTTGATCCGATCTGACGGACATCCAAGATGAGGGGGGTAACTCCCCGGAGAGGATGCCCAGATGGAGACAGGGAGCGAGGGACGGCGCCGGCGGTCGTTCACGCGGGAGTACAAGGCGGAGGTCGTTGAGCTGTGCCGCACGAGCGGCCGGACGATCGCAACGGTGGCGCGGGACTTGGGCCTGACCGAGACGGCGGTACGGCGCTGGGTGGCCCAGGCTGAGATCGACGCCGGCCAGCGGGATGGGCTCACGACGGCGGAACGCGAGGAACTCTCCCGGCTGCGTAAGGAGGTCCGCGTGTTGCGCGAGGAGCGCGACGTGCTCAAGCGAGCGACGGTTTTTATGCCGAATGCGCGGTTATGCCGATCCGGCCGCGGCGGCGAGCGGCCAACGGGTACGGATGCGGCAGGGACCGGCGGGCGAGTCGGCATAATCACAGCGCCTCGAGGAAGGCGAGCAGCCGGTCGGAGGGCCGGTAGCGGCCGCGCGGGGCGCGCGGCGACGTGATGCGCGCGAGCGCCTCTTCCTTCAACCGCAGGTCCGCGTGCTGATAGATGTCGGTGGTGCGGATCGATTCGTGTCCGAGCCAGAGCGCGATCACGGAGACGTCCACCCCGGCATGGAGCAGCTGCATCGCCGCGCTGTGCCGCAGGGCGTGCGGCGTGACCCGCTTGTGCGCGAGCGAGGGACAGCGTTCGGCGGCGGTGGCGGCATGACGGGCGACCACGCGGCTGACCGCGTCGCGCGTCAGTGGGCGGCCGCGTGGACCGGGGAAGAGAGGCTCGCCCGGAGCGCCGCCGCGCTCCCGTAGCCAGTCGCGCAGGACGGCCACGATCTCGGGGAGGAGCGGCGTGGCTCGTTCCTTCCGCCCCTTCCCCTGGCAGCGCACGTGCGCCCCGGCGCCCAGCACCACGTCGTCGCACCGCAGCCCGGTGAGCTCGGAGACCCGCAGGCCGGTCTGGATGGCGAGGAGCAACATGGCGCGATCGCGCCGGCCGGAGCGGGTGGTGAGGTCCGGAGCCGCGAGGAGTGCATCGATCTCAGGCCGCGTGAGGAAGGTGACAAGGGCCCGGTCGGCGCGCTTGGCGGGGATCGCGAGCACGCGCTGGATCACCGCCGCGTGCTCCGGGTGACGAAGCGCCGCGAAGCGAAAGAGCGAGTGGATCGCCGCCAGCCGCGCGTTGCGAGTGGCGATGGCGACGCCGCGCTCGCGCTCGAGGTGATCGAGGAACGCCCCGACGAGGGGGGCGTCCAACTGCTCGATGGTAATGGCGGCGGGCGCCGCACCCCTCGTGGCCTGCGCGAACTGCAGCAGGAGCCGCAGGGTGTCGCGGTACGCGGCGATGGTATGCGGACTGGCGCGGCGCTGCGCCATCAAGCGGTCGGTGAAGAAAGCCTGGAGGGTCGGTGCCAGCGCGGTCATGACGAGACGTCCAACATCGGCGCGAGGCGGGTGGCCGCCGCGGCCAGCAGCTCCGGCGAGGCGGAGAGGTACCAGTACGTCGATGCCGGGCTGACGTGACCCAGGAACGTCGAGAGCATCGGGAGCCGCGGACCGACGGCGTCGCCCCGCTGGTACCATCCGAGCAGCGTGCGCACCGCAAACATGTGGCGCAGGTCGCTCAGGCGCGGTGCGCGCTGCTCCGCACGCCAAACGAGCCCGGCTTGGCGCCGCGCGATGGCGAAGACGGCGTCGAGGCTCCCCGTGTCCAGGCGGGTGCCCTTCCGGGAGATGAAGAATGTGTCCTGGGCGTGGGTGCACAGCTCGTCGCGCCGGGCGGCATAGGTCTCGAGCGCCGCGACCGTGCTCGAATGCAGGGGCAGCGAGCGGGACTTGCCCCGCTTCGAGTTGCGCACCGTCAGCAGTCCGCGCGTGAGGTCGACGTCGCCCCGTCCCAGCCGGACGGCTTCGCTCACGCGAAGCCCGGTCGCGGCCAGCAAACCGATGACGGCCTCGAGTGTGACGCCGCGCAGCGGCAAGCCGACGCTCCGGGCCGCCGTCATGAGCGCCGCGAGGTCGGCGTCGGAGTACAGATACGGCGCGGGCCGCTGCGAGCGGCCCGGGAGCAAACCGGGTGAGGGGACCTCCGTCTCGGGAACACGGGTCTGTAGGTAGCGCGCGAAGCCGCGCACGACGCCGAGTCGGGCGGCGCGCCACCGCGACTCGGCGTTGACGGGCTGCGTCGCCCAGACGAGCGCGAGCTGGGTGGTGACCGTCGGGGCTCCGGCCGCGTCCAGAAAGGCGACGAAGTCGCCGAGCAGCTGGGCGGGCCGATCGAGCTTGTAGCCGAGCGAGCGCCGCAACCTCAGGTAGTCATCGAGGGCAACGTGCAGTGCGGTCACGCCGCAGCCCCTGGCCAGGGGCGCGCGAGCGTGCGCAGCCGATCGGGATCGACGGCGGCGTACGCGGAGGTCGTCGTCATGCTGTGGTGCCGCAGCACCTGGGTGATGGCCGCCAGGGGTGCACCGGCTCGCAGCATCTCGGTGGCAGCCGTGTGGCGGAGGCGGTGAGGTGAGATGTAGGCGATCCCGGCGCGGGCACACGCGCGCTGCAGCACCGAGCGGATGGCACCGGTCCCGGCCAGGCCGTGGACCGGCGCGTAGTGGCGCAGGAAGACGCGCCGGCTGTCGCTCGGGGGCCGCCCGTCGCGCAGGTAGGCAGCGACCGCCGCGCCGACCTCCGCGGGCAGCGGCAGCCGCTCATGATGGCGACCCTTGCCGCGGACCACGAAGTCGCCGGCTCTCCAGTCGATATCACCCAGCTCAAGCGCGACGACCTCGCCGCCCCGGAGCCCGAGGCGGGCCAGCAGCACGAGCACGGCGTAGTCGCGGAGCTCGAGCGGGCGACGACGATCGCAACTGGAGAGCAGACGCCCGACCTGCTCGGGGTCGACCGGGCGGGGCCCGCCCGTATGCCAGCCAGCGACCGACAGCACCGCCTGGTCGAGCGCCTCCACGGTGCCGCCCTCCCAGCGCAGGTAGCGGAGCAGCGAGCGCAGGGCTGAGATCGCCTGGCGCGCCGAGGAAAGCCCGCGCCCGACACAGACCGCTTCGGCGAACTGCGCGACCTGCCCCGCAGTGACGTGCGTGAAGTCCGGTCCGTCACTACCAGCGACGCTCGACTCGAACAGGCCCGCGATGTGCGCATAGAAGCGGACGGTGCCCTCGACCAGTCCACGCTCGCGCCGCAGGTAGCCTCGGTAGCGTTCGAGGAACAGCAGGGCGGGATCGGTGGTGGGCGGTGGCTCCGGCTCCGGAACCCCCGACCGACGAAGGAAGGCGAGGAGCGGGTCGAGCGCGCATGGCGTCCGCAGGTTGGCGCGGCCGGCATCCCGTCGCCGCTGGAAGAACGCTTCGGTGCCAGCCGCCGTCAGCTCACGCAGCCCGAGGTGCTCGTCCTCGAGCCACGCGCTCAACTGCGTAACGAGCTGCCGCTGCCTCTTCGCGGCTGACTTCGAGTAGCCCAGACGCGACAGCTCTTGAACGAACCCCGGTACGTACTCAGCGAGCGGCCCACGCACGCTCGCAGCCGACCTCTTTGGCGACATCTCATGCCTCCTCGCCTCCACCACTGGGAGCGAGGAGCATCGGTCAGAGGTCCGCGAGTATGCCGATCAGATCATCGAGAGCCACTCATGGCACCCGGCCGCGATCGGCATAACCGCGCATTCGGCATAAAAGCTGAAGCAGCGCGGAGAATCTCGTTGGCGCGCCGCAGCTCGCGGTTCTCGCGCTCGAGCACCGACGAGCGGGAGCGCCTCAAGGGCGCGAGCCCGCATCGACTTCAGCCGCCCGCACCACCCAGTGGCGCAGCGTCTCGGCCGTCATCCCGAACTTCGCGGCGATCGACGTGATCGTCGCCCACTGCGAGGGGTGCTCTGCCTGGTGCTCGAACACCATGCGCACTGCCCGCTCTCGGATCTCCGCTGGATACCTGCCTCGTGTCATCGCTCCATCCCTCTCAAAGGCTGAAGCCTCCAACATTCCCGGGGCGATTCAATGAGCACCATCGGCAGACCGACCCGACGGTTCCTGGGAGCCGCGTGAATAGGGCTCGTAGCCAGGAGGCTCGCCCTTGCTGCGCTGAAACGCTTGCTGATGTCTTTGCCCTACGCGCCTGGCCGAGCCAGTTGGCTCCGCACTGCGTAAGCAACGCGTCAGTGAGCGACCGCCGAACGGAAATAGAAGTCAAGCATCGCGTTCAGCGGTGCTGCGTCCCGCCGCAACCGGCTGCGAAGCGCTGCTCCCTCCCAGCAGTCAATCAACAAGCCTGCCATCTCCCGCGGGTCGGAACCGGTTGGGATCTCGCCTCGCTGCCGAGCTTCCTCGAGGCAGGCCTCCAAGCGTTCGGCGATTCCGGAAAAGCACTCGTCGATCTTGCGCCGGAACACCTCGCTCACGCCGGACAGCTCCTGTCCCAGGCCCCCGAGGAGGCAGCCCATGTACCCCTCCTCTCGATAGTTCTCCTGTATCAGATGGAAGAACCCACGTACCCGCTCAAGCGGCGGACGCCTTTCATCTCCAAGACAGGCGTCCAGGCCCGCATGCACGGCCTGCATGTATTGATCGACGACCTGAAGCGCGAAGTCCTCCTTGTCTTTGAAGTGATGATAGAAAGAGCCCTTCGTGCTTCCCGTGGCCGTAAGCAGCGCCTGGATGCCGACATCGTTGTAGCCATGCTGCAGGAGCATCGGCAGGCCGGCATCGAGCAGGCGCTGCTTGGTGGAATCCCTCATCGACGTTCTCGGTTGCAATTCAAGGGGAGGACTCTGCTTAGGCTCTCACCTTTTCGATCATGTGGTCGATGACCTGGCTGTGTTCGCGCTCGGGGCTGAACATGACGATCTCCGCGTCGGCGTCGACCTTCACGTTGTGCCCGGGCGGCCAGTAGAACAGGTCATTCGCATCGACCGTCTCACGCACGCCCCTCGCATCAGTCGTGGTGAGCTGGCCACGCAACACGAAGCCCCAGTGGGGGCACTGGCAGAGGTCGCCTTCCAGTCCCTGGAACAGCGGTGTGGTATCGACGCCCGCCGAGAGACTGAAATACTCGCCGCTGATCTTGCCGAATCCGCTCCCGTCGCCAAAATCCGTCCTCTGACGGATGACGGCGCCTGGAATCTCCATCTTGACCTCCACTTCCTCTTTCGCGAGCCGCATATCTTTCCTCCTCGTGCATCATCGACTCGACTAGACCGAGCGGTCTAGTCCTGGGGAGGTTACTCCCTGCGGGAGCGCTGTCAAGGAGGGCGCGTAGGTGCCGGTCTCGATCCTCTGCAAGCGCTCCGCGAGGCAGGGACCTGGCACGGGTACTTCTCCGCGGGGATCGCTTCGACGCGGTCTCGGGCTGCCACGGCGCCCTCTTAGTACCGCTCCACAGAGAAGGGTAGCGGAATTGCTGACCGGGTGATCGATAGGGCATAGTGGGAGAGCGGCGCGGGACCAGTGGAGGTCTCCCCACCGATGCGCGGCCGCAAGATGAGCTTTCGAGTGGTTGTCGAGCGAGGAGCGGGCAGAGCTGGAGCGCTGGCAGCGCGCGACGACGATGCCGACCGGCCCCGTGCGTCGCCCGCGAGCGATCCTGTTGCTCGCCGACGGCCTGCCCCTCAAGGACGTGGTCGTGCGCTGCGGCATGACCCCCAAGATCGTGCGCAAGTGGGCGCGGCGCTTCATCGCCGAGCGCCTGCCTGGGTTGGCAGACCGGGACCGCCCGGGACGCAAGCGGGTCTTTTCCCCCTGAGGTCGCGTTCTACATCACGAAGCTGGCGTGCGAGTTGCCGGCCGAGCGCGGCGTGCCGCTCGCGCTGTGGGACTGCACCGAGCTGGCGCGCCGGCTAGTCTGTCCTATCCCCGAGTAGACGCGACACTTCTGTACCGCTGAACGAGGACGGCGGTGCATCCTCCTTCGTGACTTCCACACCACGGAGAGAGGAGCACCGCCGTTGACGACCGATGATGTCCTGTTTCGCTTCCGTTTGCG
>WHSU01000019.1 GCA_009379925.1 Dehalococcoidia bacterium
CCACGAACTTCGCCAGTTTGTCCGAGCCGTCGCCGTCCAGCGAGCCACCCATCCGCATCGGGTCGTTGGCCAGGATGCCCGCGGGCCGCCCACCGAGCCGGCCGAAGCCCGTCACCTGGGCGCCTCCGAAGTACCGCCCCAGCTCGAAGAAGGAGTCGCGATCCAGCACGTGCGCGAGCATCCGCCGCACGTCGTACGGGCGGCGCCGGTCCCGCGGGATGATCGATAGCAACTCCTCGTCGCGGCGCTCGGGCGGGTCCTCCGGCGTGCAGACGGGCGGCAGCTTCCAGGCGTTGTCCGGCAGGTAGGAGAGGAAAGCGCGGATCTGGCGGAAGGCGTCTTCCTCGTCGGTCGCCTCGTTGTCGACGACGCCGCTCTTGCGCGCGTGGATGTGTGAGCCTCCCAGCTCTTCGCGGTCGATCTCGCGGCCGAGGCCACGCGCGACGACCGGCGGCCCGGCGACGAAGATCTGGGATGTCCCCTTCACCATCACCGCAAAGTGCGCCGCCGCGACGCGCGCCGCCCCGATGCCGGCCACCGAGCCCATGGCGGCGGCCACCACCGGCACCTCCGCCAGCAGGCCCACGATGACATCCCAGCCGCCGTTCGCCGGCACGTACGTACGCCCGATGTTCTCGATGGTGCGGACGCTGCCGCCGCCGCCCGTGCCGTCCACCAGGCGGACCATCGGCACCTTCATCTCGCGCGCCATGCGCTCGGCGTGGCCGGACTTGCCACCCACGGCGCCATCGGCGGCACCGCCCCGCACGGTGAAGTCGTCCCCGCCGACCACAACGCGCCGCCCACCGATGGTGGCGAAGCCCATCACGTAGTTGGAAGGCGTGAACGACTTCAGCTGGGGGCCGTCATACTCGGCACGGCCCGCCAGGACGCCGCGTTCGCGGAACGACTGTGGGTCCACGAAGCGCTCGAGGCGCTCGCGGATAGTCAGACGACCGTTGTCGTGGTGCCGCTTGACCCGCTCCTCACCGCCGAGTTGATAGGCGAGCTGCTTGCGGCTCTCGAGTTCCTCGATCTCCGGGTCCCACGTCATCGCCTGCCTCCCTCGCCTCTGTACGCCGGGTCAATCTCACGCGGCCGGAAGGGCGCGTCAAGCGGGGAGGGCCGCCGGTGTGAATGAGCCGACGCCCGCGGCCGGTGAGCGGTCCGGCGCGGGCGTCGCGGGAGCACGTCGCCGTGAGGGGCGGCGACGACGCTAGGCAGCCTTTCCTGGCGGGCGTCCGTCTGTGTCCTCGGCCGGTGGCGGGGTGTCCGCACGCTGCTGACGCGCGAGGTACCGATGGTAGCGGTCCATGGCGGCGTCGGCCGTGCTCTGGTCCCGGAACTGGATCGACGCCCAGCGCCCGAGGTCAAGGAGGTCTTCAGCGGTGATGCGGGCCATGACCGCCTCCAGGCGGACGCGCGCAGGTGACTCGCTGATTACACCGCGCATCCTCAGACCCCCGTAAGCGGGTTTTCCCTCGGTGTGCCCGCGACTACCACCAATCGTGATGACCATGCGGCAACGCGGCTCGACGCGCGGCGGGGATCGAGGGGTACGATGCGCGCACAGCGGAAGGTCATGGTTTGGATACACCGGAGACCCTCGATCGGATGCTGTTCGGGAACCCCCTGGGCGACTGGGTGGCGGGTCTCGCCGTTGGCCTCGTCACCTTCGTCCTGCTGGGCATCGTGCTGCCGTTCATCGTCGGCCGTGTCGGGCGCCGGTTGCCGGGGGACGCCGGCCGCCTGGTGCCGCGGCTCACGCAGCACGCCAAGCTCGTCTTCCTGTTCTTCATCGCCACCTATGCGGGCTCGCTCGTCCTTGAGTTACGAGAGCCGGTCAACGACCTGCTGCGCGTGCTCGCCGTGTTCGCGTTCCTGCTCCAGGTCTTGTTCTGGGGCATCGAGGGGATCACGTTCTGGGTCGAGGACTACCGCGAGGAGCACGCGGACGACCCAGCGGCGCTGACTTCGATTGGCGCGGTCGGCCTAATGGCGAAGGCGGCGCTGTGGTCTGTGCTGCTGCTGATCGCGCTCGACAACATGGGCATCGAGGTGACCGCGCTGGTCGCCGGCCTCGGCATCGGCGGCATCGCGATTGCGCTCGCGGCCCAGAACATCCTCGGCGACCTATTCGCATCGCTTTCGATCGTCCTCGACAAGCCCGTGGTCGTCGGCGACTTCGTGGCGCTGGGGACGGAAACAGGCACGGTCGAGCGGGTCGGGCTGAAGACCACGCGTGTGCGCAGTCTGACCGGGGAGCAGCTGGTCTTCTCCAACAACGACCTACTGCAGAGCCGTATCCGCAACTACGGCCGGATGTACGAGCGTCGCGGGTTGTTCACCCTTGGCGTCGAATACGACACGCCGATCGAGTTGGTGGAGGCGATCCCGGACATCATGCGCGAAGCCATCGAGAACCAGGAGACCACGCGGTTCGACCGAGCGCACTTCGCGCGGTACGCGGACGCCTGGCTCGAGTTCGAGGGCGTCTACTACATGCTCGACCCGGACTACTACCTGTTCATGGACACACAGCAGGCCATCAACCTGCACATCCTCCGCGAGTTCCGGGCGCGCGGCATCGAATTCGCCTTCCCCACCCAGACGCTGCACGTCCTCCGGGGTGGCTCGAACGGCGCCAGCACGGCGCCCGCAGCGACCGCTGGAAGCAACGAGGAGACACGCGGACCGGCTCGATGACCGGACGCTACGGCCTCGCGGAGGCCGGCTCGGCCTCAGCGGCGGCGACGCCCTCCTCGAGCAGGCCACCGAAGACGGGGCCTAGCGTCCGTTGGCGGATGATGCCCTCCGCGTCGATGAAGTAGGTGGCGGGGAGCCCCGGCAGTTGGTAGTGGCGTCCTACCTCGCCCTGGCGGTCAAGCAGCATCGGGAACGTCAGGTCGAACTCCTCGAAGAACCCGCGGGCGTGGCCCGGCGGCTCCTCCTCGTTGACCGCGAGGATCACGAGGTCGCCCGCGGCCTCCCGCTCCTGGTAGAGCGCCTGGAACTCCGGCATCTCCTGCCGGCAGGGGCCACACCATGTGGCCCAGAAGTTGAGCACCACCGTCTGGCCTCGGAAGTCGGAGAGGCGCCTGACGTCACCGTCCGGGTCCTCCAGGGCGAAGTCCGGAGCGGGCTCGCCCACCACGGGACGGTGGCCGTCGACCATCCCCAGCTCGGCGGCGTCGCCGGAGAGGAACTCCCGCTGCACGAAGAGGCCACCGACGACCAGGACGATGGCCGCGACGACCGCGTAACGCACCAGGCGGTCGTGGACGGGGGATCCAGTGCGGGACGGCATCATGCAACCAGCGTATCCCGCAGACCCCTCGCGTTCACTCCGCCGGCAACGCTTTGGCCCTACCCCGCACCACGCCACCTCGGTAGCATGTGTGGTCGATGAGTCCCCTCGACCCGGACGCCCTCGAACCCGAGGCCCTCGACCGTGCTGCGGACATCCTCACAGGGTCGCGCTACGCCGTGGCCCTGGCCGGCGCGGGGATGTCGAAAGAGTCGGGCATCCCGACGTTCCGCGGTGAGGGCGGGCTGTGGACGCGGCTGGGCGAACCGCCGCTGAACCAGTACCAGACGTTCGCCTCCGATCCGGCGCGGTGGTGGGAGCGACGCATCGAGGAAGGCCAGCAGAGCGCGCAAAGCGAGTTCGCGCTGGCGCTGGAGGCGGCGCAGCCGAACGACGGACATCGCGCGCTGGCCGAGCTAGAGGAGATGGGCATCCTGGCGCACCTGATCACGCAAAACATCGATGACCTGCACCGGCGGGCCGGGCAGCGCTCGATCACCGAGATCCACGGCAACCGTTACTGGATGCGTTGCACTGGCTGCGGCGCGCGCTGGCCTCGGGAGGAGTTCATCGTCGACCCCGACCACCTGCCGCCCACCTGTGCGGACGAGCGCTGTGGCGGCATTGTGAAGAGCGACACGGTGATGTTCGGCGAGCCGATCCCGGCGGAGGCGCTGCACCGTTCGGCGCTGGAGACGGCGCAGGCCGACTGCTTCCTGACGCTGGGCACCTCGGCGGTGGTCTACCCGGCCGCCGGCTACCCCATCGATGCGGCGCAGCGAGGGGTCCCGCTGATCGAGGTGAACCCGGAGGACACCCCGCTGACGCCGCTGGCGACGGTGGTGCTGCGAGCGCCTTCGGGCGACGCGCTCCCGCGGCTGGTGGAGGCCGTACGGGCGCGCCGCGAAGGGCGATCCTAGTGCTGGGTATCCTCCTGGGCATGGACGACGGACTGCTCCACCTCATCCCCGGGACCGACCCGGAGCGCGGCATCCAGGGACCTCGCATCACGGCGGTGGACTACCGCGACGGCCTGGGCATCGCCGCGGACGACGCGGGCGTGTGGGTACACGCGGGCAAGCGCTGGGAGCAGTGCTGGGAGGGCCAACCGTCCTCGGTGCGGGTAGCGCCGGACGGCCGGCTGTTCGTCGGTACGGCGCCCGCGGGCCTCTTCGTCTCGGAGGACCGGGGCGCGACGTGGAACGAGTGGGCCGGGTTGCGGAACGTGACGAAGCACAACAACTTCCCCTCCCCGCCCGGCCATAAGGCGCCGTACACGGCCGGGGTCGCCTTCCCGAAGGAGGGTGTGCTCATCGGCATTGCGGGGGGCGGCTGCTGGCACACGCGCGACGAGGGCGCGAGCTGGCTGCGCCGGTCGGACGGGTTGGACGCCCAGCTGCACGCGCTGGGTGAACACCCGGAGCAACGCGACCGGGTGTTCGCGACCAGCGCCAGCGGCTTCTACCGCTCGGACGACGGCGGGTTCTCCTGGGTGCAGTCCCTGGGCGGACTCGACCGCTCCTGGGGCGGCACGTTCGCCATCGTGCCGGGCACGCCGGACTCGATGATCTTCGCGGTAGCCCGGCACGCGCCCGGGCAGGACGGCGCGCTGTTCCGGTCGCCGAACGGTGGCGTCACGTGGGCGCGCATCATGCTGGACGAAGACGACGAGTGGGAGCGCATCCCGGTGGTCACACGGCTATGGGACAGCGAGGACACGCTGTTCGCCGCCGCCGGCGACAAGGTCTGGGGCTCCCACGACGGCGGGCGCAACTGGATGCCGCTTGCGGAGGGCCTACCCGTCGCGTCCGCGATCGCCGGCGCGCTCTAGGCCGCCCGCGCGGCATCCGAGCGGCCTCGACGGCCGGCCCACCCCGGCAGAACATGGAGAAGGCCCGGCTTTCGCCGGGCCTTCTCGCATGGTCCCTGCGCTATGAGTCGCTAGCGCCTGGCCGCCACGTAGTGCCGGCCAGCGAACACGAGTCCAGCAGTCCCCAGGACGAGCAGTGCGATCAGGGAGATCGCCGTGCCGCTGGTGCCGCCGACGATTCCGCCGGTACCAGTGCCACCCGGTGACGGGGCGGTGCCGGTTGCCGTCGGGCTTGCCGCCTCAGTTTCGGTGGCGGTCGCCGTGCCGGTGGCGGTCGGCGTCGCCTGCTGCACCAGGTTCTCGTTGTCCGGCGTGGCCGGCTCGCGGGCCGCTTCCGCGGGTGCGAGTGCGGCCACCAGCATCGCAGCCGCCAGCGCCACACCTGCCGCGGCGGCGAGCGCCGTGGCTGCGCGGCTCAATCCAAAGGCTCTGATCACGTGTTCACTCCTTCGTTCTGCCGTGGATCCGAGGCCACTCAGTCGTAGCATCGGTCCCCCTAACCGAGGGGTGATCGCGCGGGTCTCGGGGCGATTGTTACAGATCCGTGAGGGTAATCCGGGATGCTGTGCAACGTCCTGATAACGGAGTTGAGACGCCATGAGACGTGCTCAGGATGGCCGGTAGCCCTCCGTGCTCTCACGCCCGCGTGCGCAACAAGCGTTCCATCAGCGCATTTACGTCAAGTAACGGCGGGGACACCTCGACGCCGAGGTCGGCGAGGTCCTGGACCAACGCGGGTTCCGCAGCGGTCAGCATCACGATGCGGGTGGCGGGCGCCACTCGGCGCAACCTAAACGCAAGGGTAGCCGGAGCGGCAGGGGGTGGCGCGCAGACCACGAGGTCGTACCGGGCCCGGGCGAGCCAGCGAAGCGCCGTCGCAGTCTCCCGGACCACGTCCACGGCCAGTTCCAGCTCCTCGAGGATCAGCCGGCAGGCTCGCGTCGTGCGCTCATCGCCGGCGAGCACCAGGGCGCTCCCGCGACGGGCAAGACCGGGGACACGTCTCGTAGCCAGCTGGACCTCCTCCCGATAGTCATCGGCAGATCGGTCCCTCTGCCGCAGCGCGCCGTCCGCAGTCAGGCCGCTGTCCAGGGCCGCTGGTACCATGCCCCGGAAGCCGTGGAGGTCATCGCGGCCGCCGGGCATGGGTGCGAAGGGCGGGACTCGTGGAGGGCATTCGGATCGGCGCGCACGTCTCCTCATCTGGTGGCATCTTCACCGCCATCGAGCGCGCGCAGGCCATCGAAGCGGAGGCGATCCAGATATTTCCCAGCGCGCCTCAACAGTGGCGCAAGACCAACCACACCCCGGAGGCCATCGCGAAGTTCCACGACCTCCGCGCCGGCTCCGACATCGGCGATGTCTGGCTGCACAACATCTACCTGGCGAACCTGGCGAACGATGACGCGGAGCAACTCGAGAAGTCGGTCGACTCGGTCGTCAACGGACTGACCGTTGCCGAGGCCATCGGCGCGAGCGGGCTGGTGCTGCACACCGGCTCGCACAAGGGCAAGGGCCTCGATGCCTGCCAGCCCCAAGTGTGTGACGCGCTGGAGCGCATCCTCGAGGCGGCGCCGGGCACGGCCATCCTGGCCCTCGAGAACGCGGCGGGGCACGGCGGCGTGATCGGCAAGGAGTTCGCGGAGCTGGGCGCGCTCCTCAAGACGGTGGGGAACCCGAGGCTGCAGGTCTGCCTCGACACCTGCCACGCTTTCGCCGCCGGCTACAACATCCGAGAGCCAGAGGGTCTGGAGATCGCCCTCACCGAGTTCGACGAGGCCATCGGCCTGGAGAACCTGGCCGTCGTCCACGCCAACGACTCGAAGATGGAGCTGGGTGGCCTGCGCGACCGGCACGAGAACATCGGCGACGGCCACATCGGCGACGATGGCTTCCGCACGGTGCTCGCGCACCCCGCCTTCCGCGGGAAGTCGTTCCTGCTCGAGGTCCCGGGGATCCCGACGGAGGCCCACCCGAAGGGCGACGGCCCCGACCTGGAGAACGTGCGCCGCCTCAAGCGGTTACGGGACGAGGCTCTGGGGTAGGCCCAACCCTTGTCCGAAGCCCGCCGAGCGGTGCGAGCCCTCGATGCTACTCGTGTCCGAGCAGTACGTAGACGAACCAATTTGCACCCGTGATGGCCGGGTAGTCGAAGAGTGCGTCCCCGCGTAGCGTTACGAGCACCGCACGCCCGTCCACATCGACTTCGACCTCCTCGGTCAGGCCACCCGCCGTCAGACCGGCACGCCGCGCACGCTCCTCGACCGCCTGTTGCGCCGCCGTCACGCGCGAAGCGATACGGCGGGCGTTCTCCGCGGCATCTTCTGGCGTCTCATTCACCACGACGGCAGCCATGAATGGGGTCTCGCCGTCATAGCCAGGGCCGAACGCCATGACGATGTACGGCAGCAGCAACTCACCGCCGAATTCTTCGCCCGACAGGTCGGGCGTCTGGTCGGTGACCCAGGCCTTCAGGACGCCGAGGTCCTCGAGCTGCTCCGCGGCGATCCGGAAGTCCTCGTTGTCAGCCAGCGAGCCGTCGCCCTCGGCGGCATCGACCATCGACTGGACGTCGCCCGTCGAAAGCGCTCGCATCAGCGCGCCATCGGACACGGCCAGCCGGCCGCCACGACCTAGCTGGTCGAACATCGGCGGGTGTAGCCGCATCGAGACGTCCTCCGCTCCGTCCTCACCCCACGCGTAGATGCGCCAGCCGCCGCGGTCCTCGATGTCAGCCGCCGGGCACTCGGCACACACATCGAGGTGCGCCTGCAGTTCGTCGGGATCGAAGGAGCCGTGAGCAGCACTGAGTAGTGTCGGCGCAAGGCCGCCGGAGATCCAGTCATCGACGTCAAGCGGGCTGATCCCCAGCGACTGGTACACCACGGGCGCGAACACTCCGAGATAGGCACTGTCCGGGCCAGCGAGGAGGAACCGTGGCTCGACCGACGGGCTGCCGTCGCCCGGTGCGAGCGCGACCGCGTACTCGACGAACCCTCCCAGGTTGAACTCTCCGTCCACCTCAGCCTGAGGTACCTGAATTCCGAGCTGGCCACGCATGGCCTCGACATCGCCCATCTCCACGGCGGCGCGCACGTCGGGGCGGTCGGGCATCAGGCGTAGCAGTTCGACGAAGACTCCGGGATCGGCGGTCGCCCCGGAGGGGTCCCCATCCGCGTCGCATGCAGCGAGGAACAGGGCTGCAAAGCACGCACCCAGCAGAAATGAGGCGCGCACACCTCGGCTCGCCATGGGACTAGCTCGGGCGGACCGTCCGGGGTTGCCCGGCCATCGCGAGGAACTCGTCCTCCCAGTGGAGGATCTCCTCGATCACGGTGGGGGTGACGGCGCCTTCCTTCACGGGGACTCCATCTTCTTCAAGCATCAGCACCAGGCGTTCCGTCATCGCGTGGTGGCCCATCTGCTCGTCGCCGGTCTCCTGGCGGACCCGGTGCTCGAACTCCATCACAAGGTCGACCAGCTCGGCGGGGACGAATCCGCCGAGGTCTTCGCTGACCATCTCGGCGATCCAGTCGGCGCCTTCCTCGGCGATTCGCTTGTCCATGGACATACGCGGTGCTTCCCTCCAGCGCACTCGATGCTAGAGGAGCAACGGGGCTCGGACAACGTATGTCGGGATGACAGGCGCTAGTACAGCACCTGCTCCGCGACCAGAGTGCCGATCTCATCTGGCGTCAGGTGCAGCACCTCGGTCGCGATCTCGAGGGTGTGCTCGCCGAGGAGCGGCGCCGGGCCGCGCACCTCGTGCGGGGTCTTCGAGAGGCGGAATCCGGGGCCGTCGTAGGCGCGACGGCCCGCCTCGGCGTGCTCCGGGTAGGCAAAGTAGCCGCGCTCCGCCATGTGCGGGTCGGCGAGCACCTCGGACGCCCGCTGCACGAGGCCGGCGGGGACGCCAGCGGCCTGCAGGCGCTCCATGGCGGCGGCGCCGTCCTGCATCGCGGCCCACTCCGCGATCAGCGCGTCCAGCGCGTCCTCGTTGGCCTGCCGGGCTTCCAACGAGCGGAAGCGCTCGTCGCCGGCCCACTCCGGGTGACCGGCGGCCGAGGCGAAGGCGGACCACTGCGCCTCTTCGAGGCAGGCGAGCACGAGCCAGCGGTCGCTGCGCTCGGGAGTGTCCTGGACGCGATAGGCGCCGTGCGGCGCCGCATAGGCGGAGCGATTGCCCCGCCGCTGGTACTCGATGCGCCCGTTGTCCCAGGCGAAGATCGGCCCGCCGAGCGCCGCGACCGAGGACTCCAGCTGCGACATGTCGATGAGCTGTCCCTCGCCCGTGCGCCGCTGGTGACGGAGCGCGGCCATCAATGCGATCGAGGCGTGGATCGGGTTCACGACGTAGTCCGGGTAATTCGAGCCGACGCCGATCGGCCGGTTCTCGGCGTAGCCGGAGAGGTAATTCACGCCACACACGGCGGAGAGCACGGCGCCGAACCCCACGAACTCCGTGTGCGGGCCGGTCAGCCCCTGCATCGGCTGATACATCGCCACGATGCGCGGGTTCGCCTTTTGGACGATGTCCCACGTCATGCCGATCTGGCGCACGGCGCGGTTGGTCATGTTCGTCATGAACAGGTCGGCCCAGCGCACCAGTTCCAGGCCGAGTTCGTGTCCACGCTCCGTCGTCAGGTCGAGGGTGATCGAGCGCTTCTCCGAGTTGAAGTTGTTGTAGTAGCCGGAGACGTTCAGCGAGGTGCTTCCGACGGGCCTCGGACCGGTGATGCGGAGGCCGTCCGGGCGCTTCTCGGTCTCCACCCGGATCACGTCGGCGCCCAGGTTCGCGATGGCGCGCGTCGCGATCGGCCCCGCGCCGAACCACGTCAGGTCGAGCAGCTTCACCCCATCCAGGGGCCGCGGGCGCGCGCCGTCCATGGTCCGCCCGTTGTTCGAGGTCATTGGGCGGTCTCCCCTCGTTGCGTACCCCCCGCCACCGAGGCCCCATCGAGGCCGCCCAGCACCTCGCCGTTATGTTCGCCGAGGAGTGGCGCCGGGCGCCTCACGGTCGCCGGGGTGCCGTGGAGCTGCCACGGCGGGCCCGGATAGCGGAAGCGACGGCCGCGGCCGGGGTCGTCGACCTCGACGTACCAGTCGCGCGCGTTGAGCTGCGGGCTGGCGGAGATGTCCGCGGGCGTGCTCACCATGCCGAGGAGCACGCGCCGTTCCTGTCCCTGCTCGTAGAGGAGCTGCCTCCGGTGCGCCGCGAAGAAGCGCGTGACGACTTCCTGCATGTGGCCGAGGATCTCTTGCAGTGGCTCAGCCTTCTTCGGATCCTGCATCGCGGCCAGGACGAAGTTCGCGTTCATCGAGGTCGCGATGAACGACGCGTACGGCTCCTCGTCCAGATCCTCGACGCCGCCGAGGTCGCGCATCAGTCCGACCAGGCCGGGAAACCCGGAGCCCGCGTTGCCGGTACACATGGCGTAGATGTAGCCGTCCGCCGTCGGGTACACGCCGAGGCCCGGCAGGGCGCGCGCGGCACCGCCGGTGCGCTCGCGGTCAACGCCCAGGATGTCCGCGCTCTGCATCGCGGTCTCCTGCGCCATCGAGAGCGCCTCCTGCATGGAGACCTCCACGTGCTGGCCCTCGCCGGACGCATCGCGGTGGAGCACGGCCGCCATGATGCCGGCCGCCGCGTCGATCGAGGCGGCATGGTAGCCCTGGTGGTCCGGGAGCTGCTCTGGCGGCCCGTCCGGAAAGCCCGCGAGCGCCATGACCCCGGACATCGCCAGGGCGACGATGTCGGCGAAGGCCCACTCAGCACGCGGCCCGGTGAGGCCCCACCCGGTGACGGAGGCGTGGATCAGGTCCGGACGCGCCTCGAGCAGTACCTCCGGGGTCAGGCCGAACGCCGCCGCTTCGGAGGGCCGCCACGACTCGATGAGGACGTCCGCGGTGGCCATGAGCCGGAGGAAGGCATCACGGCCGGCGGCGTCCTGGAGGTCGAGCGTGACGCCTCGCTTGTTGGCGTTGAGCAGCAGGAAGCCGAGCGCGTCCTCGGGAGCATCGACACCGGGCAGGAACGGCCCCCAGCGGCGCGAGGGGTCGCCTTCGGGCGGTTCGACCTTGATCACGTCGGCGCCGAGGTCCGCGAGGAGCCGCCCCGCGTAGTGGCCAATCGGCCCACTGACGTCGAGCACGCGGATGTCCGAGAGGACACCGGGAGCGTGTCCGTCCGTGCGGGTGGCCGCGGACGTCATGGCCGCACCGGCTCGCCCGTGAGGTCCCACAGGCGCGCGAGGGCCTCGGAGGCCTCGTCTACCATCGCGCGCACGACCTCGGCGGCCGAGCGCCGGGAGGTGACCATGCCCGCGGCCTGGCCGCCGGCGTTGCGGATGAGGTCGATGCGCCCTGCTTCGCGCGCCGCGCGCTGGATCGGTTCGACGATGGCGCCCTGCGCGCCCATCGGCAGCGCGCCTAGTCCGCTGGACTCCCAGAGGTCGATCAGCGGGTTGTTGATGTTGCGCATGGTCTTGCCGCTGTAGAGGCGCGTGATCCGTGTGTCCTCTTCGCCCGCGGCCACGACGCGCTCCTTCAGCTCGTCGTCGAGCGCCGCCTCCGGCGTCGCGAGGAAAGCGGTGCCGCACCACACGCCCTCCGCGCCGAGCGCGATGGCAGCCGCAAGGCCGCGGCCGTCGGCCACGCCGCCGGCGGCGACGACCGGCACGGGCGCGACCGCGTCCACCACCTGCGGGACCAGCGCCATGGTGCCAACGCGGCCCGTGTGGCCGCCCGCCTCGGTGCCCTGCGCGACCACGATGTCGCAGCCGCCCTCCACGACGCGCCGGGCGTTCTTCACGTTGCCCACCAGCGCCATCACCATGATCCCGGCGGCGTGCAGCGCCGGGACGAAGGGCGCGGGGTTGCCGAGGACCGAGGCGAAGACCGGGACGCGCTCCTCCAGGATCACCTCGACCTGGCGCTTCGCGGTCTCACCACCCGGTCCGCCGCCCCGGGGGCGGGCCGGCGATGCCGCCTCGGGGAGTCCGAAGGTCGTCGCGGCCTCGCGCTGGAACGCCAGGTACTCCTCGGGCAGCCCGCCCGCCGGGCGGCCGTCTGTCGCCGGCTGGCGCAGGTCTTCGACGCTGGCGGTGGCGTTCGGGAGCAGGATGTCGACGCCAAACGGCTTCGAGGTGCGCTCGCGGACCGCGCGGATCTGCTGCCGCAGCTCGTCCGGCCCCATGGCCGCGGCGCCCAGCACGCCGAGCCCGCCCGCCTCCGAGACGGCCGCGGTCAGCTCGGCACGGGACACGGGCGACATGCCGGCGAGAACGATGGGGTGCTCGATGCCGAGCAACTCGCAGATGCGGGTGCGCAGCACAGGCGTCGAGGTGGTCACGTTGCGCCTCCTCACGTCGCTCGCGTCGGATTCGGCTCGGTCCGGCTCGGCGTCCGGCGGGGTGGGCGCGATTGTCTTTGTGGTACCGAGGCCTGTCAACGAAGCGTACGGCCTGTACCCTCACGTTGACGGAAGGGTTTGCATGCCCCTACCCTGAAGGGGCTCATCGCGCGTCTGCGCGGGACCCGCGACAGTGACGTCGCCGATTGCGAGTGCACACGTGGCAGACGGCGCATCGGTTCCCCCGCCGGGTCCTCGGCCCGGTGGCGCGCCCGGAATGGGCGGCCCGCCGGGGATGGGTCCGGGCATGGGCATGGGCCCCGGCATGCGAGGCGGCTCGAGGCCATCGCTGCGCAAGGCGCTGGTCGTCTTCCAGAACCGCAACTACCGCTACCTCTGGTTCTCCTCGACGGCGTCATTCACCGGTATGCAGATGCAGCAGGTGGCGCGCGCGCTGCTCGCGTGGGAACTGACCGGCTCTTACGGCGCCATGGGGATCATCGCGCTGTCGTTCGGTCTGCCGATGCTGCTGTTCTCCCTCATCGGCGGCGCCGTGGCCGACCGAGTCGAGAAGCGCAACCTCACGCTGATGACGCAGGCCGCCACGGGCATCCTGGCGCTCATCACCGCGGTTATGATCGTGACCGACACGATCACCATCGAGTTCCTGTTCTTCATCGGGCTGGTACAGGGGACGTTCTTCGCGTTCGGCATGCCGGCGCGCTCGCCGCTGATGGCGCTGGTGGTCAACCCGCAGCAGCTGATGAGCGCGATGGCGCTCTCGCAAGCGGCGATGAACGGGACGCGGCTCTTCGGGCCGGCGCTCGCCGGCGTGCTCGTCGCCTGGGGCGGCATCGAGTCCGCCTACTTCGTGCAGTCGACGATGTACGCCATCAGTGTGGCGCTGCTGCTGATGGTGCCGACTGGCCTGGGGCAGGGCTTCGAGATGCGCCCACGCTCGGGGATGTTCCGGGAGATCGCGAACGGACTCTCCTACGCGGCGCACGACCGCCGCTTGCGCGTGCTATTCCTGATGGCGTTCATCCCGTCCCTCTTCGCCATGCCGTACATCATGCTGTTGGCAGGTTTCGTCCAGGAGGACCTGGGGCAGGGCGAGGAGGCGTTCGGCTTCCTCCAGTCCATCACCGGGATCGGCGCGCTGATCGGCTCGCTCGGAGTCGCCTCCATGACCGAATTCCCGCGCAAGCCGCTGTTGCAACTGATCGGCGGTTTGCTGGGGGGCGTGGCGCTCGTGCTGCTGGGCGTCGGTTCGATGTCCTTCGGCTATACCGGCGCGATCGTCGCGGTCGCCTTCCTGGGGCTCACGTTGACCTCGTATCAGACGCTCAACCAGACCATGATCATGGAGGCGGCCGAACCCGAGTACTACGGCCGTGTGATGAGCATCAACATGCTTACGTTCAGCGTGATGCCGCTCATGTCCTGGCCGCTGGGTCTCGCCGCGGACGCCATTGGCGCCACGAACCTCTTCATGATCCAGGGCGGCCTCGTGGTGGTGATGATGCTGCTGGCCGCGCTGCTGAACCCGAAGTACATCTTCGGCCGGGACGAGCCGCGCCGCTGGGACGACGAGCCCGCCACGCCCGCTGCCGGACCCGAGCGCGCCACGCCGTCGGGTAGTCGAGGGTCGGCTCCCGTCTCCTCGACCGCCCCGACGACGGTGGCGGCGCGTCCCGAAGTGTCCGGCGCGATCCCCCTCGACCAGCCGGTCGTCGCCGAACCGGCGCGTGTCTCGCGGAACGGGCGCTCGGCCGGCCACTGATGGACCGCGCGACGCGGCGCCGTCGCCCCTGCGCCGGATTTCGCATGCGCCTCGCAGACTCGTACCTTGTGAGCCGATTCGCCCCGTGATTACTATGGCGTTCGTCGAGCGACCGGCGGGTGGAGGAGGGGGCCGTGAGCTGGCAGACCGACTACCAGGCGAAGCTGATGTCCGCGGAGGAGGCGGCCCGGCTCGTCCAACCCGGCGATGCGGTGTACACGCCCATCGGCGGGGACGCCCGCTCACTGATGCCGGCGCTCTTCGCGCGCGTCATCGAACTCGGGATGCAGGTGAAGATCCGGGCCTGCTCACCCACGCCCGCCCAGGAGTGGTTTCACGACGAATTTGAGTCGCTGGGTTTCGACCTGAGCGTCCAGATCTTTGGCGGCTCCACCGGCCGTCCCACGCTCATGCAGCAGCGCGCGGACTACTTCCCGAACCTCTTCTCCAACCAGTTCAACGTCTACGACCACCGGCCGGACGACCGCGAGGAGATCGACGTGTTCGCGACGGCGGTGACACCGCCGGACGAGGACGGCTACGTCCACTTCGGCGGTATGCCCTGGCACAAGGGTGACTTCGTACGCCGCGCCCGCACCTCGATCCTCGAGGTGTGCCCGTGGCTCCCGGAGATCCCTACCACGGAGCGGTTGCACGTGTCGGAGGTGACCGCGTTCATCCCCTCGGCGCTGACGGAACGGCCGCCGGTCGCGGGTTCCGAACCGACCGCGGAGTCGGTCGTGATCGCGGGCTTCGTCAACGAGATCGTCCAGGACGGCGACACCATCCAGATCGGCGCTGGCCGCAGCGCGACCCCACTCGGGCGCTCCGGCGCGTTCGATGGCAAGCACGACCTGGGCTGGCACTCGGAGATCACGCCGGCGGGCATCGTCCCGCTGATGATGGACGGGACGATCAACTCGTCCCGCAAGACGCTCGACCGCGGCGTCCACATCACCACCACGGTCGTCCCCAAGACGCCCGAGGAGGAGGAGTGGCTGACGCACGCGCCTCCGTTGGAGACGCGGGCTGTCCGCGAGGTGAACGCGATCCCGATCATCTCGCAGCAGGAGCGGATGACTGCGATCAACAACGCCTTCACGGTGGACCTCACGGGGCAGATCTGCTCCGAGTCGCTAGGCACCCGCGTCTACAACGGCACCGGCGGACAGCCCGAGTTCCACATTGGCGCGGTGCTGGCGCGCGGCGGCAAGGCGATCACCGTCCTGCCCTCGGCGGCGGCCGGCGGCGCGCTCACGCGCATCATCCCGAGGCTGGAGGACGGCTCGTTCGTCACCGTGCCTCGCTCCTTCGCCGATTATGTCGTGACTGAGCACGGCATCGCCCGCCTCGCCGGTAAGAGCCAGCGCCAGCGTGCCGAGGAGCTGATCGCGATCGCGCACCCGGACCATCGAGGTGAACTGCGGCAGGCGCTGCAGTCGCTCTATTACCCGAGCGGCGCCGTCCGCCCGGCGATGGTCGAGTAGCCGTGGCCGTGACGGGCAGCGCCGAGGCGAAGGTGCGGGAGCTGGGACTGGACCTGTCGGCGGCGCCGGCGCCGACGGCGAACTACGTGCGAGCGGTCACGGCCGGGCGCCTGGTCTACCTCGCCGGCCACGGCCCCAGGGGTGGCGGCACGGTCCGCGTGCAGGGCAAGCTCGGCCGCGACATGGACGTGGACGAGGGCTACGAGACGGCCCGCAGCGTGGGCGTGCAGTTGTTGTCTTCGCTCAAGGCGGAGGTCGGCGACCTGGACCGCGTGGAGCGCGTGGTGAAGCTGCTCTGCATGGTGAACTGCACGCCGGACTTCGGGGAGCACCCGCAGGTGGCCAACGGCTGCTCGGACCTGCTCGTCGAGGTGTTCGGCGAGTCAGGCCGCCACGCCCGCTCGGCGGTCGGCATGGCCGGCCTTCCGAACGGCATCCCGGTCGAGATCGAGGCGATCTTCCTCCTGCGCGAGTAGCGAGGCCGCTAGGTGTCGCGGCCGAGGAGCGCCATCAGCTCGCGCCACTCGCCGGGCGAGATCCCGGTGCCCTTGCGCTCGACCTCCTCGCCGGCGACGAGCCGCCGTACGACCTCGAGGGCTTGTTCGCTGAGCTGCGCGCCACCGAGCCGGTAGTTGCGGAAGGCCACGGCCGCCAGGGGCACCCAGCGGTCGAGGACGTCGCCGAGCACGTCGGCGTAGGCGCGGATCTCGTACTGAGCATGGGCGTCCGCGCGCAGGCGCAGGAAGTGCATCAGGTTGTGGAGGTCGGTCTTCCAGTACCACTGCGTGTAGAAGTTGAGGCTCAGGTTCATCCGCGCGAGCTCCCGTGCCAGCCCCTGCCGGTCCGGGTCCAGCGCCTCCCCCTCCGCGGTCTCGTTGAGCATCTCCTGGTAGTGCTCGTACGAGCGCTCGGCGTCCTCGCGCAGCAGGTCGAGCACGTGTTCCGCCTCGGGGCCAGTCAGCGCCTCGCCGCGGCCCTGCCGGTTCGTCGTGGACTGCGCGGCGAGGTGTTCCGCGGCCGGGAGGTAGAACTCGCGGTCGAGGATCGAGTAGCGCGCGGAGTACTCGTTGACGTTCGCGGTGCGGTGGCGGATCCACTGGCGCGCCACGAAGATCGGCAGCTTCACGTGCAGCTTGATCTCGCACATCTCGAAGGGCGAGGTGTGCCAGTTGCGCATCAGGTAGTTGATGAGGCTCGCGTCGTCGCGCGTGCGCTTCGTCCCGCGGCCGTACGAGACGCGCGCCGCCTGCACGATGGCCCCGTCGTCACCCATGTAGTCGATCACGCGCACGAAGCCGTGGTCGAGCACGGGGAGCGGCTCGTACAGGATCTCCTCGATCGCCTCGACGGTTGGACGGCGCGTCGTCGTCGCCTGCTCGGCGCGCAACGCATCGATGTCAGCGCGCTGCGAGGCGGTGAGCCGCGGGTCGGGAGAGTCGCCCATAGCAGCGTCCACACTAATGCGGCGGGGTGGTGAGAGGGTCATCGGGTGCTCCCTGCCTTGCATCGAGACTGACTCGGGTCGAGACTGAATCGCCGCGAACATGCGTTCGAGTACGGACACAAGCGTACTCGCGTCTCGGTCCGGGCTCAAATTGGCTGGGGTGCCGCCACGATACGAGAGAAGCGGCGCGCGGGCCATGGCGCGCCGCGAGGGCGACCGTCAGTCCGGGCGCTCCTCGAGCGCCACGCGCAGCCGCTCGGCGAGCTGACGGTTCGGCTCCCACAGCTTGCAGTCGGTCTCCATACCGTCCAGGAACGGGCCGATACAGTCGCGCCCGTCGCGCACGATGTGGGTGCAGATCGTGACGAACGGGTCATTCGGACGCGAGGAGTCAATGGTGCGGCGCAGCCAGATGCAATCGACTGCCTGGCGCCGACCAAGGTTCGCGGGGATCGGGACGGGGAACTCTGTCACAACGCCGCACTATACGCACTCGCCGACGCACGACCAATGCCTCCCGTACGAGGTTTCACACTCCG
Organism: Dehalococcoidia bacterium; assembly: GCA_009379925.1. Classification (GTDB taxonomy): domain Bacteria; phylum Chloroflexota; class Dehalococcoidia; order UBA2979; family UBA2979; genus WHSU01. The sequence goes on from WHSU01000019.1 coordinate 17,782, forward strand.
GCAACAGACCGGCAACCGATCCGAAACCGCCCCGTCTCTACGATCGGCGTATCGGATGCTCGTCTGGCACCCGGATCAGGGACGGGAGAACGACCATGCGGCTGCACTCGAAGGCTTGCCCCCGCTGCCGCGGTGATGTCGCGCGCGTCGAGGACATCGGCGACCCCTACTACTCCTGCGTGCAGTGCGGTCACGTCAGCTATCAGCAGCCGGGCCTTGCCCGCCCGGACGGGCGGACCGAACTGGTCAGCGCACGCTAACCACGGCGCGGCGTCGTCCCTGACGCCCGACCTCGATAGCATGGCGGCATGACTGGTATCGGGACGCGGTTCGAGGCGCAGGGCGAGGTCAGCGAGCGCGCGGAGCTGCTCAACGGCACTCTGCAACTGGTGCTCGACGGCGACGCGCAGGCGGGCAACGACGCCTGGCTCTGCGCCTGCTCCCTGTCGTGGCGCCTGGGCCGGTCCGGGGAGGTCTCGCTCAGCGAGGGCGACCTGACGCTCGAGGCGGACGGCCGCGAGATCGCCGCGGTCCTGCTCGAAGGGGTCGCCGTCGCGGACCCGGATACGGGCGCCGCCGCCGTGCGCGCCACCTTCACCGTCGACGCCGTCAGCGGCGAGCTGGGTACGCCGGGCGACCAGCTGACGTGCGAACTCGATGTCGGCGTGGACACCTGGCGCGGCGAGATCCTCGTCGTGGCCGGCGACTGACGCGCCCCTCGTCCTCGCGACCACGGTATACTCCCCGCTTTTGCGAGGAGGCGTGCCGTGAGCGACAGAGCGTCCGACGTCAGTCGAGCGGTCGAGGTGCTGGCCGCAACGCCTGGCGTCCTCCAACAACTGATGGCCGGCCTGCCGGCCGAGACCGCCGAAGCACCGCTCGATGGTGGGTGGTCACCTCGCGATGTCGTGGCGCACCTGCTCGTCGCAAGCGAGCACGGCGCGATCGGCCGCATCCGCCGGGTGCTGGAGGAGGAGCGGCCCGCGCTCCCCGCGTACGACGAGGACGCGGAGTTGCAGCGTTCCGGACTGCGTACGGAGCGGCTCGGCGAGCTCCTGGTGACGTTTGCGACGCGCCGGGCGGCCGATGTCGCCTGGTTGCGGGAGGTACCTGCCGAGCACTTCGCGCGGACCGGGGAGCACTCGGAGGTGGGGATCCTGAGCGCGTCGGAGCTGCTCCAGCACGCGGCGTACCACGACTGCCTGCACGTCGAGCAGGTGGCGGCGATGTTGAAAGGCATCTTCGACCCGCTGCGCGGACCGATGAGCGCGTACTAGTCCCCTCCGCGCTACTCCGCCGTACTCCGCCGGGCGTAGGGCCGGGTACGTCAGCAGGCGGAGGCGGCGGTCCGCAAGGGCAGCCTAAGATGGGGACATGTCCGAGTCCGCATCTCAGGCGCGCCCGAGGGGGTTGCCCGTACCTCGATGGGTGGGTGGCTGGCCGCCGCTCGCCCTGCCGGCAGTCGTGACGGCGCTGACGCTGCTCGCCATCCGCACCGGCACCGAGTCCGACGCGCGCGACCCTGACCTCCTTGGCTACGCGTTCGCACCGATACTCGGTGCGGCACTCCTCCTGCGTTGGCGGTCGCCGGTAGCGGTGCCGGTGATCGTGGTCGTGGCCGGTGGGACGTACCACGCGCTGAACTACCCGGGAGGCGCCCCGATGTTCGCGATGGGCGCCGCGCTTTATATCGCTGCCGAGGCGGGCCATCGGAACATCGCACTCCTGGTCGGAGGCATTTCCGCCGGGATCGCCCTCGCCTACCGCTCGATCGCGGAGGGTCACAGCTTCCTCGAGATGTCGATGATCGCCGAACCGGCACTGGTGATCGCCGCCGTCATGCTTGGCGACGCCATCCATTCGCGGCGGCGCTGGATGGCCGAGGTGCAGGAGCGGCTGGACCGCGCCGAGGAAGAGCGCGAGGAGGAAGCGCGGCGGCGCGTCGACCAGGAGCGGCTTCGCATCGCCCACGAACTGCACGATGTGCTCGCTCACACGATCGCCGTGGTCAACGTCCAGGCCGGTGTCGCCAGCGACCTGCTGGACGACGACCCGACGGCGACGCGCGCCGCGCTGTCCGAGATCCGTAAGGCCAGCCGCGAGGCCATGACGGAACTGCGGGCGACCGTTGGCCTGCTGCGCGACAGCTCACCCGCCCCTCGCGGGCCGGTCCCCGGGCTGCGCGACCTCGCGCGCGTCACGGACGCGGCGCGCCAGGCCGGCATCGGACGTGGCCACGGTGGTGGCGGGCGAGCCGCGGGACCTGCCGGTGCCGGTTGAGGTCACGGCGTTCCGGGTGCTCCAGGAGGCGCTGACGAACGTCGTGAAGCACTCCAGGGCGCACTCGGCGCAGGTGACGGTCGGCTACGAGGCGGACGGCGTCTCCCTCCAGGTCGCGGACGACGGCCGGGGGACGCCTCCCGGCGCGGGGGAGGGCTTCGGCATGACCGGCATGCGGGAACGCATCGACGCTCTGGGCGGACGGTTCGAGGCGGTGGCGGCCTCGCCCTCGGGGTTCGTCGTACGGGCGTGGCTCCCGGCGCCGGTCGACGCGTGATCCGCGTGCTGCTGGCGGATGACCAGCGGCTCGTGCGCGCGGGCTTCTCGGCGCTTCTAGAGCGCGCGCCGGACATGGAGGTCGTCGCCGAGGCCCAGGATGGCGCCGAGGCGGTGCGCCTGGTGCGCGAACTGACGCCGGACGTGGTGCTGATGGACATCCGCATGCCGGGTATGGACGGCCTAGACGCTACCCGCGAGATCCTCGCGGACCCCGGGCTCACCTCGGTGCGCGTGGTCATCCTGACGACGTTCGACCTGGACGAGTACGTGTTCGAGGCGTTGCGCGCCGGCGCCAGCGGGTTCCTGCTGAAAGACGTGGAGCCGGACGCCCTGCGGGAGGGCGTGCGGGTGGTGGCGAACGGCGACGCGCTCCTCTCGCCGGCGGTGACCCGCAGGGTGATCGCGGCGTTCGCCGCACGACCGCCGCGTCGCTTCGAGGCGGCCGGCGCGGACCCGCTGACCGACCGCGAGCGTGAAGTCGTGGGGCTGGTGGCGGAGGGCCTCACCAACCAGGAGATCGCCGAGCGCTTCACGCTGAGCCCGGCCACCGTGAAGACGCACATCGGCCGTGCCATGAGCAAGGTCGGGGCGCGCGACCGCGCCCAGCTCGTGGTCTTCGCCTATGAGACGGGCCTTGTGACGGAGCATCCCCACCCGTAGCCCCCACGTCCTGTCCTCCTGGCGGCGTCGGCCAAAATACTCCCCTGGTCTGATGCCCTCACCCGCCCCGCGCGGAACACTGATGGTCGCCGGGCCAGCTGCCAGCGAGCAGCAACCCCCACCCGGCGGAAGGAGGACCGCATGCGGAGATGGTTGGTCGCGCCGCTGGCCGTGCTGGCGCTGGTCGCGCTCGTGGGCTGTGGTGAGTCGCTGGACGATGCGGAGCCCGAGGTGGGCGCCACCCAAGTGACGGTCGAGGACAACGAGTTCTCGGCCCGGGTCATCCAGGTGCCGCCGGGCACCGAGGTGACGTGGACGTGGGATGCCAACAACGACCACAACGTGGTGGGCGACGGCTTCCAGTCCGATGCCCAGCAGGACGGCACCTTCGCCCATGCGTTCGCTGATCCCGGCACGTACGACTACCGGTGCACGCTGCACGGCAGCATGACGGGCCGCGTGATCGTGGCGGCGGACTGAGGCGGCCGTGCGGCCATCCGCTCGCCGCGGCCGTCCTGATCGCCCTCGCGTACTCGCAACCGCGGATGGTCCGCGGGCGGTAGCGACGGGGCCACAGAGGTACACAGAGGTACACGATGACCGAACGACTGACTCGAGACTCACGACGGTCGCTGCTCGGCGGCGTCTGCGCCGGCATTGCCCTCCGCTACGGATACGACGTGACGGTCGTGCGAGCGTCCTGGCTCGTCGCGACCGTGTTCACGTCCGGCCTGGGCGTCATCGTGTACCTGGTGGCGTGGCTCGTGATGCCGCGTCGCGATGCCCTCGACCGGCACGGCGAGCGCCGTCGGGGACAGCGGGGCGGGGGGCGTCGTGGCGCCGCCGGCGGAGGCCACACCGGCCGCCTCGCGGGTCCGGGGTCCGAGGCGGGGGCTGGCCGGCGTGATCTGGGTGTTCATCGCGCTGCTGCTGGCGCAGGTTTACCTCGCGGGGCTGTTCCTGATGGGAGGCGTCGACACGCTGCCCGCGCACGAAGGCCTGGGGTGGAGCCTCACCTACTACCCGTTCATCACCCTGATCGTCGCCGCGGTCGCGCGGATGCCTCGGGCGTTCTGGCTCTCATACGCGGTGCTCTTCGTCGCCGTACACACGCAGCCGTTCCTCACCTTCGCCTCGACGAGCGACGGGCTGGGATGGGTGCGCGCGCTGCACCCGATGAACGCCATGCTGCTGGTGATCCTGAGTTACCAGCAGGCGCGGATGGCGATGGAAGCTCGGCCGTAGCGCCGTAAGCCGGGCTACCCCTCGTAGCGGCGGAAGACGGCGGCGGCGTTCTGGCCGCCGAGCCCAAACGAGTTGCTGAGGACGACGCCAATGTCGACGGCACGCGCCTCGTTGGGGGTGACGTCCAGGTCGCAGTCCGGGTCGGGCTTCTCGTAGTTGATGGTCGGCGGGATGCAGCCGTAGTGCATCGCCAGCACCGAGGCGACCGCCTCGATCCCGCCCGCCCCGGCCGCGAGGTGCCCGGTCATCGACTTCGTCGAGGAGATCGGGACGCGGTAGGCCTCCTCGCTTCCGAGGGCGATCTTGATCGCCTCGGTCTCCGTCCTGTCGTTGTACGGCGTGCTGGTGCCGTGGGCGTTGATGTAGTCGATGTCGGAAGCCTCGATGCCCGCGTCGCGCAGGGCGCGGGTCATGGCCAGCGCCTGTCCGCCGGCGTCCGGCGCGGTGTCGTCCGCCGCGTCGAAGGACCAGCCGACGCCGGCCAGTTCGCCGTAGATGCGCGCCCCGCGGGCCAGGGCTGACTCCTCCGCCTCCAGCATCAACACGCCGGCGCCTTCACCAAGCACGAAGCCGTCGCGGTCCGCATCGAAGGGCCGCGAGGCGTGCTCGGGGTCGTCGTTGCGCTTGGAGAGCGCGCCCAGCCGGCCCATGGAGGAGAGCGAGAGCGGGGTGTTCATCGCCTCGGCGCCACCGGCGAGCACGGCGCGCGCGTGTCCCAAACGGATCAGGCTGAGCGCGTGTCCCAGGGCGTCCGTCCCGGAGGCGCAGGCGGTGTTGATGGTGGTGTTGGGGCCGCGCACGCCAATCTGGCGTCCAACGCGGGCGGCGGCCATGTGCTGTCCCATGCGGGTGATGATGAACGGGTCCACCTTCGCGGAGCCGCGTTCCAGGTAGACCTCCCACTCTTGACCCATATTGAAGGCGTCACCGGAGGTGGCCATCACCACGCCGATGTCGTCCCGGGTCTCCTCGTTGACCTCCATGCCGGAATCGGCCATCGCCTGCAGGGAGGCGGCGGCGGCGAACTGCGCGAAGCGGCCCGTACGACGCGCCACCTTACGGTCCAGGTACTGCTCGATGTCGAAGTCCTTGACCTCGCCGGCCACCTGCACGACGAGGTCCGTGGGGTCGATCAGCGTGGGCCGTCCGATGCCGTTGCGGCCCGCCTGCAGCCCGGCCCAGTAGTCTTCGACGGTGTTGCCGATGGGCGTGACGGCCCCCAGGCCCGTGATGAGCACACGGTGCAACTGGCGCGTGGGTCCCGACATCAAAGACTCCGATCGAGGGCGAGATGGGGCGCGTCCATGGTATGCGAGCGCCCCCGCGCGGGCCACGCCGCGGGCCCCGCCCCATCTGCTATCGTTGGGACTCCTCGCCTCCGCACGACGGCGAAGAGGCCACACCACAGCGACCTCGGACCGTAGAGCGGAGGATCGTGGACAACACGACGTTGCTCGTCAACCTCGTTTTTGCCTTCGCCGTGGCCGGGACCGGTGCGGCCATCGCGGCGCTCCTGCGCCAGTCAGTCATCCTCGGGTACATCGTCGCGGGTGTCTTGCTGGGCCCGTACACACCGGGGTACGTGGCGGACTCCGGGACGGTCGACGCGCTCGCCGAGGTCGGCATCATCCTCCTGCTGTTCTCGGTCGGCATCCAGCTCTCGCTACGCGACCTCGCCCGGGTGGGCCGGATCGCGGTCTTCGGCGGGCTCTCGCAGGTGATCGTCAGCATCGCGCTCGGCGCGGGTCTCGCGTTGTTGGCGGGCTGGGGCGAGATCGAAGCCCTGTTCTTTGGCGCGGTGGTCTCCAACTCGTCCAGCACAGTGCTATCCAAGGTGCTGGGGGACCGAGGCGAAGCCGGCTCGGTGCATGGCCAGATCGGACTAGCCTGGTCGTCCGTACAGGACGTCAGCACCATCTTCCTCGTGGTCATCCTCACGACGTTGCACAGCGGCGATGGCAACCTCTGGGCCGACCTGCTGATCGAGGGTGGCCGCGCCGTCCTCTTCCTCGCGCTGCTGATCCCGGTGGGCTCCCGCTTGCTGCCCCACGTGTTCGACCGCATCAGCGCGCTCGACAACCGCGAGGTATTCGTCTTCTCGGCGGCCACGATGGCCCTGGGCACCGCGTACGTCGCTACGCTCTTCGGGCTCTCGCCGGCCCTCGGCGCCTTCGTGGCCGGCATCGTGCTCAGCGAGTCCGACGTGCGCCACGAGGTGCTGCGCGAGCTGCTACCGCTGCGTGACCTGTTCGCTGGCCTCTTCTTCGTGTCGGTCGGCATGCTCGTTGACCTAGAATTCGTGGTCACGAACCCGATCCCGGTGCTGATGACAGTGTTCATGGTTATCCCGGCCAAGGGCCTGATGAGCATGGTGATCACCTGGATCTTCCGCTACCCGGCACGCACGGCGCTCCTGACGGGAGTGACGCTGGCCCAGAGCGCCGAGTTCTCCTTCCTGATGGCCCGTGTGGGCGCGGACATTGGCGCCCTGGGCGCGGACACCTTCTCCACGATCCTGGCGGGGACGGTGATCAGCGTTGTGTTCGCCCCGGCACTGCAAGACCTGGCACGAGCGCCAGGCCGCTGGCTGGAGGCGCAGTTCCCCGCACGCATCGATGGCGGCCCAGTCGGCTCCATGGAACGGCGTGCGACGTTTCGCAACCACGCCGTCATCTGCGGCTACGGCCGCGTCGGCCGGGTGATCGGCGCTGCGCTCGCGCGCCAGGGCGTCCCCTTCATCGTGATCGACCACGACCGTTACCGGGTGCGTGAACTGCGCGAGGCTGGGGTGCCGGCCCTGCTGGGGAGCGCCGACAACGTGACACTGCTCAGGGAGACCCATCTGGACGAGGCGCGGCTGCTGGTCGTCGCGATCCCGGAGAGCCTGGCGACGCGTCGCATCGTGGACTTCGCCCTCAGGCAGAACCCGGACCTGGGCATCGTGGCGCGGACGCACAGCGCCTCCGAGCGGGACGCGCTGGAAGCGCAAGGCGTGTCGGAAGCGGTGCTCGGCGAACTGGAACTCGCCATCGAGATGAGCCGTTACGCCCTCCGGCGCTTCGGACTGGACATCGCCTCCGTCGAGGAGACGGTCTCCGAATTCCGTAACCGGCACGATCACCGGGAGAGCGCGGCGGACGGGGCGCGCGAGGCTGGCCACGAGGCGCGACTCGACGCCTCTCATACCCTGTGGGAGGCCCCCGAGGCCGTGCGGGAAGGTACGGAACCCCGATCAGTCAATTGACCGCCGCTGCTACGCCCCCACCCGCGCTATCCCCGCCGCCCTACCGGCGGCCGCTCCTCCGTATCGTCGCCACAGGCGGTGCGCTGCTGGCTCTGGCGGTCGTGTTCGCCACCGCCTGCACGGGGAGCGGCGACGAGCCGGCACTGGACGCGCTATACGAACTCCAGTTCCGCGACGCGAGTGGACAGCCGCTCTCCGGGGGTGGGCGCGTCCTGGAGGAGACGCCCGGTGCGCGCGTGGACTTCGAGGTGAGCGGGCTTCCGGCCGGCAAGTACGACGCGGTCCTGCGCCAAGGGACCTGCGACGAGCCAGGCGAGTCCGCCGAGGTGATCGGACCGGTGCTTGCCGGTGAGGACGGCACTGGCGGCGCGAGCGCCTACGTGCCGCGGGAGCCGGAACAGGTGGCCACGGACCATCACGTGGCCGTGCTGGACGGCGAGCAGTCGGTCGCCTGTGGCGACGTAGTCGCCGGGGGCTAACCTCCACCCCCTGGCGCCCGAGGACGCGGGGCCACGCATCCCCCTCGGACACATCCCCCCTCGACGCGGCGTACGTGGCAGAATGGCCGCTCCGGCGTGGGCGCCGGGTGCAGTCGGGCCACAGGAGGTCGCCATGTCTCAGCCGCTCGAGGGATACCGCGTACTGGACCTCTCGATCTGGCAGCAGGGGACGTACGCGACGACCATGCTCGCGGACATGGGCGCCGACGTGATCAAGATCGAGTCGTACGCCAACCCGGACCCCGGGCGCGGTCTGGGGTTCGCCCCGGGCACCCCCAGCCCGTACTTCCATTCCCTGAACCGTGGGAAGCGCTCGATCTTGCTCGACCTCAAGACCGAGGCCGGGCAGGAAGTGCTGTACAAGCTCGTGGAGTCGGCGGACGTCTTCCACAACAACATGCGCGGCGGCGTGATGGAGCGCCTGGGCGTCACTTACGAGCGGTTGTGCGCGGCCAATCCGCGGATCATCTACTCGAACGCCACGGCGTGGGGGCACACCGGCCCGCGCTACCGTGCGGGCTCGATGGACCTGCCCGCGCAGGCGCGCGGCGGGTTCATGTCGGTGACCGGCGACGCCGAGGGCGGCCCGACACCGGCCGGGTTCCCGCAGGCCGACCACGTGGGCGCGCTCGTCAGCGGCTACAGCATGGTGCTGGCGCTGCTGCACCGTGAGCGCACCGGGGAGGCGCAGCAGGTGGACACCTCGCTGTACGGCTCGCAGCTGGTGATCCAGTCGTTCAACATCACGGGGGCGATGTGGTCCGGGGCACCTCGGGGACGCTCGACGCACGAGACGCGGCCGGCGACGTGGAACCACTACCGGGCGGGCGACGGCAAGTGGTTCATGATCGGCGCGCTGCCGCCGGACAAGTGGTGGCCGCAGTTCTGCGAGGTGATGGGGCTGCCCGAGCTGGCGCAGGACCCGTACCGCACCGCGGCCGCGCGCATGGAACGCAACCCGGAGGTCATCGCGAAGCTGGACGCCGTGTTCCAGACGAAGACTCGCGACGAGTGGGTGGAGGCCTTCCAGGCGCGCGACCTGCTGGTGGAGCCCATCCTGGACTACACGGAGATCAGCCAGGACGAGCAGGCGTGGGCCAACGACTACCTGGTGAGGGTGCCGGACGCTGAGGGCCAAGAGTGGCCGATGGTCGGCTCGCCAGTCCACCTCTCGAAGACGCCCGCGAAGATCGAGCGCATGGCGCCGGAGTTCGGCCAGCACACCGAGGAGGTGCTGCTGGAGGCCGGCTACTCGTGGGAAGAGATCGACACGCTGCGCGGCCGCGGCGCCTTCGGCGCCCCGCCGGACTAGCCCCGCCGAGGGCTCGCGGGCGCTAAGCCGGGAGGTTGGCCAGGCTCTGCAGGAATTCGCGGACGTTGAGGCTCAGCGACGACGGCTGGTCCGTGGGCACCGGGTGCCCGGCGTCCTCGATGAGGGAGACGCGCGAGCCCGGAATGCGGCGGTGCAGCCGCTGGATGGCCTCCGGGGTCAGCATGTCCGTCTCGGCGCCTCGGACGATCATCGTGGGGCACTGGACGCGGTCCACGCAGTCCCATAGGTCGGCCAGGCGGCGCTGGCCGGGGTCCGGCTCCGGCGGGCGCGCCATCGGGTCACGGAAGATCGGGTCGAAGTCCCACGTCAGCGCGCCGCCCGCGCCCTCGGTCAGCGCGGCGCGCGCACGGCGGTCCAGTTGCTCCGTGGTCGCGTAGGGGAAGAACGGACGGAACGCGTCCGTCGCCTCCTCCATGGAGGTGAACTCCTCGGCGCTGGCCATCATGCGGCGCAGCCCCTCCACGCCGGACCGCAGCACCTCCGGCGCGGCCTCGATGACGATGAGCGCGGAGACGACCTCCGGGTGTTCGGCGGCGTAGCAGATGGCGTTCGCGCCACCCATCGAGTGTCCCACCAGCGTCACCGAGCGCAGGCCGAGCTGGTCGAGCACCGCCTCCAGGTCCTCGACCTGCGTGGCGCGGGTGTAGTCCTGGTCGCCGGCGCGGTCGCTCTGTCCGTACCCGCGCTGGTCGACGGCGATCACGCGGAACTCGCGCGCCAGGTCTTGGGCGGACTCGGTCCACATTTCGGAGGTCTCGGCGTAGCCATGCAGCAGGACGACCGCGTGCTTCGTGCGCGTGTCACCCCACTCGCGATAGTGGAAGCGGAGGCCATTGGCCTCGATGAACTCGTCGCGGGGCTTGTTCGAGGTGGCCATCGCGATCGCAACTCCCTTTCGCCGCCGCGCGCACAGACCCACGGCCTCCCGAGTAAGACAGGGACGCACGTGGGCTTCCTATGCTACGCACGCTGTCTCTTACGCGCTGCCCCTAACCACGCGCCGGGCAACGTACCTCCGGCATACGCCGGCGGACGCTCCCACTCGACCACACATGCTATCGTCGATCGGCCCCGCTCCCATCGAGGCACAGAGGAGGACTGCATGCGTCCCGCTCTTCGCTTCGGCCTGACGGCCGGAGCCATCGTCGGTTTGTTGGTTGCGCTGTCATCCAGCCTGAGCGCCCAGGAGGGCGGTACCGTCCAGGTCGGCGGCAACGACGACCTGGGAGGATTCCTCGTCGGTCCGGACGGGATGACGCTCTACGTCTTCTCGAACGACACCGCAGGTGTGAGCAATTGTACCGGCGACTGCGCGGTCAACTGGCCACCCCTCACCGCTACAGGCGAGCCCACGGCCGGTGACGGCGTAGAGGGCACGCTCGCGACGATCGAGCGGGACGACGGCACGACGCAGGTCACGCTGGACAGCCAGCCGCTGTACTACTGGATCAACGACGAGGCTGAAGGCGACGCCACAGGGCAGGGCGTCGGCGGTGTCTGGTTCGTCGTTGAGGCCGCGGCGATGCAGGCCACGGCGACTCCGACGGCGACCCCGACGGCGGCTGCCACGGCCACCGCGACGGCGGCCGCCACGGGCACGCCCGCGGGCACGAGCACGCCTACCTCACCCGCGCCGGGCGGCACCGGAGGCGGCGGGATTGGCGGCGGCGGGGGCGGCGCGACGCTGCTGGTGACGGCCGGCCTGCTTCTGGGCGCGGCGCTGCTGGTCGGCGCCGGCCGAGTGGCGGTACGCCGCCGCTAGGAGGCCGCTAGGCGCACGCCCGAGCATCGATGCCCGAATATCGATGGGAGTCGCGGGGCCCGGCTTCGGCCGGGCCCCGTCTCGTTGTGCGGCGGGTGCACCTCGATTTGTGCGGCGGCGCACATTCTCCTTGATGACGATCTGGCCCAATGCTATGGTCAGGTCGGGGGTATCACCCAGGGAGGATTCGTCCTTGGCCTACACGATCATCGAGACTTGCATCGGCTGCACGGCGTGCGTGAAGAAGTGCCCTGTGGAGGCGATCACGGGCCTTCGCAACGAACTCCACGTGATCGACGCGGAGCTGTGCATCGACTGCGGCGCGTGCGGCGCCGTCTGCCCGCCCGAATCCATCCTGGACGAGGTCGGCGACATCTGTCGCACCTTCCCGCGGCGCGAACTCCCGCTGGCGAAGGTCGTCGAGGAGAACTGCATCGGCTCGGGCTGCGAGCTGTGCATCAACATCTGCCCGTTCGACGCGCTGTCCTTGCGGGACGCGCCGAATCACCACGACTACTACGGCATGGCGACCGTGGACGCGAAGAAGTGCGTGGGCTGCCGCCTCTGCGAGCAGGCCTGCGGCTGGAGCGCGGTCTACATCGACCCGCCCCGTGAGCTGCTCAAGAAGAAGGTCTACCCCGTGGAGATCCTGACCCCGAAGAAGGGGAAGGGGCTCAAGCGGGCCCAGGAGGCCGCCGCCGAGGCTTAGGCGGCGCATCACGAGCGCACGACGCGAGGCCCCGCACTGGCGGGGCTTCGTTGCGTCACGAGCGGTCACGGAGGGTATGCGATGGACGGCGCGATACCCCTGCGGGTCCGGCGGCTACGCCCGGGGGCACGGACGCCCGAACGCCAGAGCGACCTTGCCAGCGGCTTCGACGTCCACGCCTGCCTGGAGGATGGCCCGTTGCTCGTCGGAGAGGCGCCTGTACGGGTGCCGACCGGGATCGCCATCGCGGCCCCGGCGGGCATCGATGTGCAGGTGCGGCCGCGCTCCGGGCTCACGGCGCGGGGCGTGATCACCGCCTTCGGCACGGTCGACGCCGACTTCCGCGGCGAGTTGCACGTCACGATGTACTGCCTGCCCTCGACGGGCAGCTTCGAGGTGCGGGACGGCGACCGCATCGCGCAGGTCGTGGTGAGCCGTCTGGCGCCGGTGGTGTGGCAAGAGGTCGCGTCGCTCGATGACACGGAGCGCGGCGTAAGCGGCTGGGGCTCGACGGGCGTGTGACGCGCGTGCCGGCCTGATGCGCGGACGGGCCACGAGCGGCGCCAGGCATGCGCGCTGCGCCTACGACGACTCCTCGACCGGTTGGTGGGGAGAAGAAATTGGGAGCGGGCCGTAAGGCCCGCTCCCTTTACCAACATCTGCCGTGCGGCGGGGGTATTGATTTCGACAGATGCAGGTCACACCGCTGGTAGGACCGGCCCCCGCTCCGGGTTATGTCTCGATTTGCACCATGTCTTCCGGGGGCAGCTCGTCCGCCCCGAAGAGGAACACGTAATGATAGAGAAGCGCGGCGAGCACCGCGCCGATGACGGGACCGATCCACCACACCAGGTGGTCGTCCCACGTGCCACTCAGTAGAGCCGGCCCCAGGGCCCGGGCCGGATTCATGGCGGCGCCGGTCAGCGCAAACCCCGCGAGGATGTCCATGGTGAAAATCAGGCCGATGGCGAAGCCACCCAGCTTCGGACCTCGAGGGTCGAGCGCCGTGCCGAAGACCGCGAGCATCAGGAAGAACGTCAGGATGATCTCGATGCCGACACCCTGGATGAAGTCCACGCCGGGGTTGAGCACCGGCGTGCCCAGGTTCGTCGCGTCGCGGAACGGCTCCGGGAACATCAGCACGAGCGCGAGCGCCCCGAGGATGCCACCCACACACTGCGCGAGGATGTAGGCGATCGTGTTGACCGCGTCGAGCCGCTGGGTCACCCACAGGCCCACCGTGAGCGCCGGGTTGAAGAGGCCGCCCGAGACATGGCCGAACACCGAGACCATGATCGCGATCGCCAGTCCGTGCGCCAGCGCGATCGCGACCAGGTCCGTGCCGCCCGTGACCACGATGGCGCCGGCCCCGGCGAAGATCAGCGTGAACGTGCCGATCACCTCCGCGACGAGCTTTCGGGGGTCGAGTGTGTCGTTCATCGCCTCACCCCATCTGGCTGTCCCGGCCGCAGGTGGTTGCGTCGGGTGCCACGGAGGGATGAAACCATGCATGCGCTAACAAGTCAATACGCTTTCACATTTCTTTCCCTCCACAGCTGCCAGGCCGGTGGATAAGTCTCCGCGTCAAGCCGCGACCAGGGTGGTACGCTCCCGGCCGCATGCACTCGATGACGGCGGCGCCCTTTCCCCGCACGGGGTGGCCGAAGCGGTTCATAGCCGCCTCTGTCTCGATGCTGGCGCTTGCCGTACCCCTCATCCTCATCGCGTGCGATAGCTCCGAAGGCATCCGTATCGTCACCGTCACGTCGACGGCGGCCTCCGGCAGCGGTGGGGGCGGTTCGACGGCCGCGTCGACGCCGACGCCCGAGGCGGTGGGCGTACCGCCACGCCCGGACAACCCCTTCGCGGGTGGAGTCTCGGTGCGCGCCTATCTGGCCGGCGGCCGTGCAAACGTGCCGGCGTGCCTGCCCGAACTGGTCCAGGTGTGGGGACTACCAGACGTCGAGGGAGAACGTTGCGTCCACGCCGACATCGATGGTGACGGCGAGCAGGAACTGCTCTTTCTCATCTCGGTGCCGGGCGAGCCGGAATCGCCGGGTGAGGTGTGGTTCTTCGACGACGCCGCGGCAGCGCATCGCTTCATGTCATCCGCCCGTGCGATGGCGAACGCGGTGCTGACCGGCGTCTCGTTCGTCGGGTCGCCCGTAGACCTCACCGGCGACGGCCGGCCCGAGGCCGTCATCTCCTCCCGAGCATGCGAGGGCACACGCTGTCAGACAGGCCTCGTGATCGCGAGCGTCCACCACGGCTTTCTCGAAGATCTCGCCCCGGATGGCGTCGACCTGGGGACGCCCGGGTCGATCGAGGTCTCGGACTTGGATGGCGACGGGCTGGTCGACATCGTGGCGCGGTCGGAGCGGGTGGAAGACCCGGCGGCGGGGCCTCAGCGCGGCTTCGCGCGCACGATCTCGTGGAACGGCGTGCGCTTCACCTGGCGCGACACGCAGGACCCTCCGGAGTTCCTGATCCACCTGGTCGAGGACGCCGACGCGGCGTACCGAAGCGGCGACTATAGCGCCGCACGCGACCTCTACCAGGCCGTGGCCGCGGACGGCATCCTGCGCGACTGGAAAGCCGAGCAGGGCGGCGCTCGCAGCGGCCGCAGCGAGTTGGTCCCGTACGCCTACTTCCGCGCGGCCCTGGCGGCGCGCGGCCAGGGGGACGGCGCGACGACCCGTGAGCTGCTGGAGCTGGCGGCCGAACACGACGACTCGATGCACGGCACCGCGGCGGCGTTGTACCTGCGGCAACTGGAACGCGGCGACGCGAATCCGGCGGCCTGCTCCGCGGTCGAGCGGTTCCTCGACCAGTTCCGCTCCCAGTACCTGGACGCCTGGGACTATGGCTACGCGAACCCGGAGCACTCGATCAGCACGCTGTGCCGCTAGCCCTCCCCGACCGTCCGCTGCGGGTATGGCGAGAGCACGAGGGCGCCGGCGGCGATCAAGAAGAACACCGCAAACAGGATGAACGGCGCCTCGTACGAGCCGGTGCGGTCTACCCACAACCCCGTGGCGAACGGCCCGACGGCGTTCATCCCCATCTGGACAGGCTGGTGCGAGCCCCGAATCAGCCCCATGGAGCGGCGCCCGAAGTAGTCCGCGTAGATCACCTGGTTCAGCGCCACCATGGCGCCGAAGAAGACGCCGTACACCACCGCATACACCAGGGCGACCGCCACGCTCGATGCGACGAGCAGCAGCAGAACCCCGCCGGCCATGCCGGCGAGCGCGACCACCATCGTCCAGCGCACGGTCGCCCTCGTCGCGATCGCACCACCGAGCAGCCCGCCCAGCCCGCCGACCGTCGAAAACACCGTCACGATGAATGCGGCCTGTGTGCGCGGCAGTCCCTGGTCCACCAGGTGAGGCACCTGGTGGAAGTTCACGGAGCCCCCGGCGAAGAGGATGAACGACAGACCGAAGCCCAGGAACCAGTACGCCCTCGTGCGCAAGGCCTCGCGGAGGGTGAACTCGCGGCGGTCCCAGTCCGGCGCCAGCGCCGGATCCGGCGCGCCCAGGGGCTCGGGAGGGTCGCCGTCCGGCCGTAACCCCAGGTCCTCGGGGCGCCGGCGCATGAAGAGGAGCGGTGGGACCACACCGACCACCAGGGTCACGACCAGCAACGCGTACCAGCCGGCGCGCCACGTGCCGGTCGCGGCGATCACGACGGCGACCAGCAGCGGGAACACCGCCATGCCCACGCGCGACCCGACGGCGACGATCCCGGCGACCATCGCGCGCCCTCGGATGTACCAGTTGGAGACGGCGACGAACGCCGCCGGTGTCATCGCGCCGACGGCCAGGGCGCGGCCGACGGCGTAGAACGCGAGCAACTGCCACAGCGCGGTCATGTTCGCCAGGCCCACCAGGCAGACCGCCATCACGATCGCCGAGCCTCCGATCACCCAGCGGCCGCCCCAACGGTCGATGGCCCAACCGATGCCGGGCGAGGTGACGGCGGCCAGGACCCCGCCCACGGTGAGCGCCAGCGCGATCTCGGCGCGGCTCCAGCCGAAGGCTTCCTCGAGGTATGAGGCAAAGACACCGAGCACGGGGTTGAAGAAGACCACCGAACTGAACGTCGCGGCGAACGCGGTGGCCACGATCACGCGCCCGTAGAAAAATCGCGGGCCTCGAGGGCTCTCCGGTGCGGGGGACGCTGGTGGTGCAGGGCTGGACGAGGACAGACGGCGCTCGCTTCCCTGCGCGCCGGCCGGGCGCTGGGCGGCGTCTGGCCGCGCCCGAAGCGCTGGTGTGCCGACAGTCTAGCCGAAGTTGACCCGGCCACCGGGCTGCCCGTAGTGTGCACCCGGCCCCCATTCCAAGCAGGAGATTGCCCGATGCGTCGACTCCGCACCCTGGTGTTCGTCCTGCTCGCCGCCATCGCGGGCGCCGCCGCCGGGCGCCTCTTCGCCGAAGCGCGGCGGCGCGCCGAGGCCGGGGAGGACCCGACCGCGATCGACCTCGAGAGCGTGCGCCTGCGCCCGCAGGACGTGGTGCCGGGCGTGGTTGCGGCGTTCCGCGTGGGCGAGGCGCCCTGGTCGTGGCTGCACGTCCCGACCTGGCTCGCCGCATTCGCGGTGAACTTCGGCGCTGCGGCCCTGGCTGGCGACCTGCAGAAGATCCGTGCGACGTTCGAGGAGTCCGGGCTCGCCGACTTTGGTGGCCACGGCGGCACCCGGCAGCCCGCCGAGACCTACGTCACCACGTCGACGAATGGCGACTCCGCGCCCGTCTGGACGGCGCCGGACGCCCCGCCGGACCGGCCGGACGCGGAGCCGCGCGGCTCCGCCGGCTTCACGCCCTTCCGGGACTAGGACACCCCGCCCTCATGGCCGCCGAGCGCCAATTCACGCTCGAGGAGGCACGCACCGCCCTCCGCTCGATCCGCTCGGCGGTGGAGGCGCTACGGGATGTCCAGCGCGAGTTGCGGGCGGTGAAGGCCGAAGTGAATGCGCTCAACCGCCGTCACCTCAACAACGGTGTCGTGGCGGAAGCCCGTACGCGGACGCTCCGGCTGGAGCAGCGACGGCTGGGCGAGGAGGCACGGACGCATGTGGGGGCAATCACGGGCGCCGGCGCCGAGATCAAGGGCATCGATGACGGCCTGATCGACTTCCCCACGACCATCGAGGGCGTGCCCGCGTACTGGTGCTGGCGCGCGGGCGAGGACGAGATCGAGTGGTGGCACCCTCGGTCGACGGGCTTCGCGGGGCGCCGGCCGGTCACCGACCTGTCGCCAGGCTGACGCCCTCTCGCCTCGACTGCGGCGCTCCCGGCACGAATCCGTGACGAACTGGCGCGCGTTCTCACTGTTGCATGGCTCCGCCGGCCCC
Organism: Dehalococcoidia bacterium; assembly: GCA_009379925.1. GTDB lineage: Bacteria > Chloroflexota > Dehalococcoidia > UBA2979 > UBA2979 > WHSU01. The sequence goes on from WHSU01000019.1 coordinate 35,153, forward strand.
GTTCCCACCGAGACGAGGAGTGTCTTGTGCTTCGTGCCCGTCCTGTGCTGATCGCGCTCACGCTTGCCGCGCTGCCGCTACTCGCGGCGTGCGGTGATGACGAGGACCCCGACCCCACGCCAACCACGACCTCCGAGGCGACGGCCTCGCCTACATCGGAGGTCACTGCCACGCCGACGGAGGCTGCCACGGAGACCTCGACGCCGGAGGCGACCGCAACGGCCACGGAGGAGGCGACGGAGACGCCGACCGAGACCGCGACGGAGACGGCAACGGAGACGGCAACCGAGACAGCGACCGCGGGGGGAGGGGGCGGCGAGGAGCGGACCTCCACCATTGCGTCGTTCACCCTCGAGACGTTCACGCTCCCGGCAGGGACCACCGTCGTGTGGCAGAACGACGACGACACCGCGCACACGGCGACCGCCGATGACGGCTCGTTTGACTCCGGGTCCCTGGACCAGGGTGGGACGTTCAGCCACACCTTCACGGAGGCCGGGACGTTCGAGTACGCCTGCGCCATCCATCCGACGATGACGGGCACCGTGACCGTCGAGTAGCGACCCGGCAGGCAGACCGCGACAGGCGGCGGCGGGAGACCGTCGCCGCTTGCCGCGTATCATGGTGGCTGCGTATGCTCGCGGCTCAGCCTGGGAGGTGACTCCGTGGCGCTGGCAATCGTCATCGTCACCGCATATCTGCTCGGATCGGTCCCGACCTCGTACATCGTCGTCTACCGCCTGACCGGCCGCGACATCCGTACGCTGGGCGACGGCAACCCTGGGACGATGAACGTCTGGCAGAGCGTGGGGTTGTGGCCCGCGTTCCTGGTGGCCGCCGGCGATGTAGGCAAGGGCGCCGGCGCCGTGAGCCTGGCGTACATCGCCGGGCTGGGCGACACCTCCGCCGTCATCGCCGGACTGATCGCGGTGGTGGGCCACGACTTCTCGATCTTCCTTCGGCTCCACGGCGGCAACGGGACCGCGGCGGCCATCGGCGCGCTGTTCGCGCTGGTCCCGCAGGCGGCGATGCCGGCCGCGGCGGTGGCGGTGCTGCTCTTCGTCGCCGGGCGCTCGAAGCGCTTCGCGGGCCTGGTCGGCCTGCTTATGGTGCCGGTGCTGACCTTCTACTTCGGCCTCCCGGATGTCAGACTGGTAGGCGTGCTACTGCTACTGACCGTCAACGCCATCAAGATCGTGAGCTTCGAGGGCTTCACGCCGGCCGAATCGCGCGTGCGGCGGTGAGCATGGAGCACTACGAACTGGACCCGCGAGACGAGGCGATCCAGGCGTTCCACGAGGCCGTGTCCGGCCCCGCGGACGAGGTGCCGCTGGCCCGTGCCGCACTGTTGATCTCGCGATGCGAGTACCCCGGCCTCGATGTCGACGTCCACGAGCGACGCCTGCAGGACATCGCCGACACGCTGGCGCAGCGGCTGGCGCGGGACGCCGAGCGCCGGCCCTCCCCGCTGCGGGTCGTCCAGACCATCAACCAGCTGCTGTATCGGGAGCTGGGCTTCCACGGCGACAACCAACACTACGACGACCCGCGGAACCTCTACCTCAGCCACGTGCTCTCCGAGCGCGCCGGCATTCCGGTGACGCTGGCGATCGTCTACGCGGAGGTCGCCCAGCGCGCCGGCCTCGACATTCGGATCGTCGGTCTGCCGGGCCACATCGTCTGCCTGTATCGCCCGGAGGGTGGTGGCGAGGCCGACGAGATGTACCTGGACGTGTTCAATGGCGGTCGAGTGCTGACCGTGCGGGACTGCCAGGTGATGGTGCGCAACATCTTCGGCGCGAAGGTGCCGTTCAAGCCGTACTACCTGGCCGGGCTCACGCCTCGACAGGTGTTGCAGCGGCTGCTGCACAACTTGAAGGCCGGGCACCTGCAGCGCGGCGACGAGGAGCGCGCGGCGCTGGCCATCGACCTGCTGCTGGGCATGTTCCCCTGGGACCTGGACGAGATCCGCGACCGCGGGATGCTCCGCGAGCGGCTTGGGGAGTACCCGCTGGCGCTCGATGACCTGGAGCAGTACGTGCAGTACCGCGCCGGCGCGCGGGACATCCAGACCGTCGCGGAGACGGTGCGCTCATTGCGCCGCCACACCGACAGCGAGGCGTAAGCGGGCGTTCCCGCTGCTGGCGCGAACTTCGAGATCGCTGATACGCTCGGCGGGTTACCGTTCCGCCGGACCGCAAGGAGCAGCATGGACGCGCATGCAGTCCGCCCTCTGGTGCGCACGCTCCATGCCGTGAGCGCCCCCGCCTCCACCTTCGTCGCGTACGGCGAGACCCTCGAGTACGACACGGACCACACCCTCGAGTTCATCGACATCACCGCGGACGTGAAGGACGTGGTGCTGCGTTCCGGGGTGAACTTCGGCCAGGTCGCCGTGTTCTCGAACCACACGACCGCGGCCGTGGTGCTGAACGAGCACGAGCCGCTGCTGCTCAACGACATGGCGCGGGTGCTCTCGCGACTCGCGCCGGCCGGCGACTACTACGAGCACAACGACTTCTCGATTCGCACCGTGAACATGAACGAGGAAGAGTGCGCGAACGGACACGCGCACTGTCGCCACCTGTTGCTGAGCACCAGCGAGACCATCCCCATCCATCAGGGTGAAGCGCGCATCGGGCGCTGGCAGAGCATCTTCCTGGTGGAACTCGACCACGCCCGGCCTCGATCCGTCTTCGTGCAGGCGATGGGGACGACCGCGACCGGCTAGGCCGCCGCGCCCTCACCGCCCTGGGATGTCCACCTGATGGCGATCACGCGCGTCCTCCATGGCGCCGGCAACGTCCGCGAGTTGCTCCCGGCCGCCGCGCACCCGGCCGTAGACGCCATCGAGGCGGACGTTTGGGTGCGCGGCGAGCACCTCTACGCCCACCACTCGCGCCCGCTGGGCCCCGTGCCGCTGGTCCTCGACGGCAACGGGCTGCGCCCGCGCCCCATGCAGCCGGTGCACTTGAGCGAGCTGTTCGAAGCGGTCCACGACAAGGCCGATCTGGTCATCGACCTTCGTTCCTGGTTCGGCGACCCGGCGCCGGACCTCGTCCGGGAGCTCCTTGGGATCCCGAGGCGCGACCATGTGTACGTCTCATGCGAGTCGTGGGCGATCGCGGACCGCATCCGCGCCTGGCTGCCGGATGTACGCGTCGGCTACTCGATCCGGTCGGAGCGCCAGTTGCGACGCTACCTGGACGAACGCCGGGCAGGTCTGCGCGTCGAGACGCCGGTCAGCATCCGGCACGACCTGATCCGCTCGCCCCAGGAGGTCGAGGTGCTACAAGCACAGGCAGGCGTGGTCGCTGCGTGGACCGTGGACGACATCGACCGCGCGCTCGACCTCGTGTCATGGGGCGTCGACGCGATCGTGAGCAACCGGCTGATCGTGCTCAACGCGATCTAGCCGGGCCGTGCGGCACGGCGGATGAGACCACCGTCACCCTCCTGTACGATCGCCCGGTGACCGGCGCCATCTCTCCCGACCCCGCCGACGACTTCGCACTCGTCCCCACAGCAGAGCGCGACGACCTGGCGCTCTCGGACGCCTTCACCCCTCTCGCGCCCATCATCACCGAGGAGATCCGGGCCGGCGGCGGGCGGATCACCTTCGAACGCTTTATGGCGCTGGCCCTCGGGCACCCGGAGCACGGCTACTACAGCCGGCGGGATCTGCGCTGGGGCCGCGACGGCGACTACGAGACATCGCCCGAGGTGCATCCCATCTTCGGCTACCTCTGGGCGCGGCAGGTTCTCGAGTGCTGGGAGCGCCTCGGACGTCCCACGCCGTTCGCATTGGTGGAGCCGGGCGCGGGTTCGGGCGCCTTCGCGACCAGCATCCTGACATGGCTGCGGGAGCGCGCCCCCGACTGTTTCGCCGCCGTCCGCCCCGTGCTCCTCGACGGCCACCCGCACCGCCTGGACGCGCAGCGCGCGGCCCTGCGCGCAGGCGGCTTCGAGGCGGAACACACGCTCGTCGAGGACTGGCTGTCCCGCGACGCGCCGGTCACGGGCATCGCGATCAGCAACGAGTTCTTCGACGCCCTGCCGGCACACCTGGTGGAGCGGCGCGGCAACGACCTCCTCGAGTGGTACGCGGCGGCCGGGGAGGACGGCGCCCTCGGCTTCGAGCTGGGCCCCGCGAGCACGCCCGCGCTGGCAGCACATTTTGAGCGCCTTGGCGTCCTGCCGGGCGAGGGGTGTCGCGCGGAGGTGTCGCTAGTGGCCTCCGAGGTGATGCGGCGGCTGTCGGCGCGCCTTGAGCGGGGGTACATCCTGACCGTGGACTACGGCCATGAGGCACGCGAGCTCTACGCTTCCTGGCGGCGCGAAGGGACGCTGATGGCGTTCCGCCATCACAGCCCGCAGCCAGACCCGCTCGCCTCGCCCGGGCGATTGGACCTGACGTACCACGTCGACTTCACCTCGCTGGCCGCCGCCGCGGAGGGGTGGCAGCGCGCAGCCACCGTCTCGCAGGCCGAGGCCCTCACCGCGCTCGGTCTCCCCGAGGCGCTCCAGGCGGCTGCCGAGCGGGCGGCGGCCGATGCCGCCCGCTTCGCCTCGGAGCGCCGTGCCGCGCAGACGCTGGTCGACCCGGCAGGCCTCGGACGCATCCGCGTGCTGGCCCTGGCGAAAGCCACCCCGCTCGAGGGGCTGCGCTGCCTGCAACCGCTGACGGCTCGCGCGGGGACCTCATAGCGGCCGGCCGACGTGAGACAATGACCGCATGACCTCCGAACACCTGTCGCCGGAGCACTACAGCGCCACGCTGATCGACCACTTCGAACAGCCTCGGAACGCCGGGGCGATGGCTGACGCCGATGTGGAGACGTTCGTCACCAATCCGGTGTGCGGCGACTCCATGCGGCTCTTCCTCCGGTTCGACGACGACCGCGTCGCCGCCGCCTCGTTCCTGACGTCCGGGTGCCCGGCTTCGATCGCCACCTCCTCCGTCGCGACGGAGATGGTAACCGGCCTAACGCTGTCCGAGGCGGAGGAGCTGAGCCGCGAGGACTACGCGGCGGCCGTCGGCGGCCTGCCGGCGTCGAAGGTGCACTGCTCCGTGCTCGCGGCGGCAGCCGTGCGCAACGCCATCACCGAGTGGCGCGGCCGGCAGGTGCCCTCGTAGGCCTTCGACGCGCTTCGTAATGCTGCGTTGAGGCGGAGACTTCACCGCACTCGCTAGAATCGGCGCACAGCCGTTCGGCCCGAACCGGGGAGGACCGTCGCTTCCGATGACCATAGCCGCAGTGGTGCTGGCCGCGGGCGCGTCGAGCCGTATGGGCTGCCCCAAACCGCTGGTGCCGTGGGACGGTCGCCCGCTGATCCTCTGGGAGGTCGAGCAACTCCTCGGCTCCGGGGTCGACGAGATCGTGATCGTCACCGGGTGCAAGGCGGACGAGGTGCGGCGGGCGCTCGGGTCCGGCGGGCGCTATTGCGTCTTCAATCCTCGATGGCCGCAGGGGCGGGCGACCTCGCTGGCCGCCGGCGCGCGTGCGCTGCTGGCGCCGGGGCGCAACCGCCCGGAGGGCGTGGTGGTGCAGAACGTCGACCAACCGACCCGTGCGGACATCGTGGACCGCCTGATCGAGGAGTTCCGGCTCTCCCACGCCGAAGTGGTGCAGCCGGCCTACCAGGGGCACGGCGCCCATCCCGTGCTGCTCGACGGGATCCTGCTGGAGGCGATGGCGAACGCCTCCGAGGCCACTCTGGGCCTGCACGGCGTGCTCGAGGGCCGCAAGCCGTACCGGGTGCCGATGGATGACCAGCCGGTCGTCGCGCTCGACCTGAACACGCCCACGGCGCTGGCCGAGGGCCGCCGGCTCTTCGGGCTTCCGTAGCCATGGAGGGGGGCGAGCTGCGGCTCGACTGCCTCGGGTCTGGCTTCGCGTTCTCCTCCGGGCACTACTGGAACGGCTGGCTGCTGAACGGTCGCGTCCTGCTCGACTGTCCGCCGCAGGCGCTGCCGCACCTCTACCGGCTGGGCAAGACGCCGGCCGATGTGGACCTGATGCTGCTCTCGCACGCACACACCGACCACGTCGGCGGTATGGACCTCTATCTGCTGGACGCCACCCATCGCTATCGAGAGGTCCGAGGACGACCGTTTGCGGTGGCCGGCCCGCGCGGCATGTACGACCGGCTGCGCGAGATGGTCGGGCCGTCCGACCGCCTCCCAAAGCGCAACGACGCCTTCATCGAGTGGTACGAACACGGCGGCGGGACGGCCTTCGAGTGGCAGGGCGTGCGCGTCGAGACGGTGGCGATGGTGCACTCGGCGCCGAACAACGGCTATCGGGTACGCATCGACGGCCGCGTCGTGGCGTACACAGGGGACACGGCGCCGGGCGCCCACGTGCTCGCGCTGGCCGAGGGCGCGGAGGTGCTGATCACCGAGTGCGGCGGCCCGTGGCCGGGTGTCCATACGGACTGGTCGGATGTCGTGCAACTGCGGGAAGAGTTGCCCGAGAGCACCCAGATCATCGTGACCCACTACGACCCGGCGACGGTCCCCGAGCTATTCGGGCGGCCCGGGCTCATGCTCGCGCAGGACTTCGCGGTCTACGAGTTCTGACGGGCGCGCGCGCCCGCCCGTCACAGCCACTCGAGGGCCTGCCCGCCGGCCGCCGCGAGCACGACGACGAGCCACGGAGGCAGCCGCCACAGCGCGAGCAGGCCAAAGGCCGCGACGCCGAGAGCGAAGTCCTCGGGGGCGAAGATCGCGCTGGTCCAGACCGGGGTGTAGAGCGCGGCCAGCATAATCCCGACGACGGCCGCGTTCACACCTCGAAGGGCGCGCTGGAACGGCACACGCCCGCGCACCTGATCCCAGACCGGCAGCACGCCGATGAGCAGCAGGAACGACGGCACGTAGACCGCCACGAGCGCCAGCGCGGCGCCCGGGATGCCGTTCGGCGACGGCCCCATGACCGCGCCAAGATAGGCCGCGAAGGAGAAGAGCGGCCCCGGGACCGCCTGCGCGGCGCCGTAGCCGGCCGTGAACTGGTCGTTCGTGACCCAGCCGGTCGGCACCACCTCCGCCTGCAGCAGGGGCAACACCACGTGCCCGCCGCCGAACACCAGCGCGCCGACACGGAAGAACGCGTCGAAGACGGACAGCGCTTGCACCTCGATGATGGGACGGAGCAGCGGCAGCCCGACGAGCAGGCCGAAGAAGAGCACCCACGCCACCGACGCCGCCCGGCGGCCAACGGGGGCGCGGCTGCGCTCGGATGTCCGGCTGACCAGCGCATCGGCGGAGAGGAAGCGCCAGCCGATTAGGCCCCCGAGGACGATCACCGCGACCTGCATCAGCGCAGTCTGCGACGTGAGGACTGCGATGGCCGCGGCCACCGCGATCGAACCCCTCGCGCGGTCCGGCGCGAGTGTCCGCGCCATGCCCCACACCGCGTAGGCGACGACGGCGACCGCGACGATCTTGAGGCCATGCAACCAGCCGGCATCCCCGACGTCGGCCGCCTCGAGGCCGAGCGCAAAGAGCACGAGCGCCGCGGCGCTGGGCAGCGTGAACCCGATCCACGACAGGACGCCGCCGAGCAGGCCGGCCCGGATCATCCCAATCGCGATGCCGACCTGGCTGCTGGCAGGGCCGGGCAGGAACTGGCACAGCGCCACCAGGTCGGCGTACGTCGCGTCGTCCAGCCAGCGGCGACGCTGCACGTACTCGGCGCGAAAGTAGCCGAGGTGGGCAACCGGCCCGCCGAAGGACGTCAGGCCGAGGCGGGTGGCGACCAGCAGCACCTCCCACGGCGAACCGCGGGCAGGCGCCTCGATGCCTTCGGTCTCGACGTCGCCCGCCATGAGCCTCCCGCGGACCACCACCTCGCCCCGACTGTAGCGGACGGGGGCGCCGGCGAGCATCCGGCGCCGCGCTGAGGCTCTGGCGACCCGCTCGATGGCCGCCTACGTCAGCAGTGCCTTGAGGCGCCGGAGCTTCTCCGGGTTTCGCACCACGTACAGCGCCGTCACCCCCGCGGCGGTCACGTCCACCAGGAGCACAGTGTCGAGCACGCCGTTGACGTAGCCGATGAGCGCCGGCTGCCCGTTCAGGGTGGTGGCGTGTCCATGCAGAGGCTGGTTGCTTGCCGTGACCGCGACGAGGAACCGGCCCACCACCTCGCTGCCGACCAGCGGCCGGCCCGCGACGGCCGCGACACCGCCACCGTCGCTCAGGAGCACGACGTCTGGCGCCAGCAGGCCGACCAGGCGTTCCACATCCCCGGCGCGGGTAGCCTCCAGGAAGTCTTCCAGGTATCCCGTGTCGACTGGCATGGAGCGCGGCGGCGTGGCGCCGCCCAGTTTGACGCGCGCCCGTCGCAGCGACTGGCGGCTCGCCGCCGCCGTCCGCCCAGTCATGCGCCCGACCTCGTCGTGCGAGTAGTCGAAGACGTCGTGCAGCACCACCACTGCCCGCTCAACCGGGTTCAGGCGCTCGAGTAGCAGGAGGAACGCGAACGAGGCCGACTCCGACAACTCGACCAGGTCCTCCGGGAGCACCTCGGCGGTGGGCACTGGCTCGGGGAGCCACGTCCCCACGTACTCCTCGCGCCGTCTGCGTGCGGAGCGCAGCAGGTCCAGCGAGAGCCGCGTCACTATGGTGACGAGGTAGGCACGCGGCTCCTCGATCTCCCCGACCCGCGCGCCGGCGAAGCGCAACCAGGCGTCCTGCAGGATGTCCTCGGCGTCCTCCGCGATCCCCAGCAGGCGGTACGCGACGGCGAAGAGGTACGTCCGATGCTCCGTGAAGGCCTGGAGCCGCGCCTCCTGCGTCGCGGTCGCTTCGCGGCTCACCGTGCGGCCACCACGCCTTGCTCCTGGCGTCGCACGACATCCGGCCACCCCTCGATGGCCGAGGGGAAACGTGGCTGCCAGCCGGTCGCCTCTCGGAAGCGCCGGTTGGAGACGCGCTGCGACGCCACCGCCGCGTTCGCCAACCTGCCCATGACCATCCGTGCGACCGGATAGGCCATCCGCCGCGGGGCGGGCGCACCGAGTGTGCGCGCGATGTGCTGCATGGCCTCCCGCTGGCGCATCGGTCCGTCGTCCGAGATGTTGTAGACGCCGGGCGCCACCGTCAGCGCCGCCGCGACGGCCGTCCCGACATCGTCCGTGTGGATCGCGGACGTGAAGTTCGCCCCCGGCCCGACGATGGGCATCTGGCGCTTCTGCACCATGGCCATGAACCCGTCCGAGGCGCGGCCGGGGCCATAGATCCGCGGGAACCGCAGGCTCACCGGTTCGCCTCCGCGGCGGCCAAACGCATCGAGCATGTCCTCCGCCTGAAGGACGGTGCGCATGAACCCGGTGTGCGCGTGGAGTTGGACGCTCTCATCGATCCACTCGTCCCCAGAATCAGGGTACGCGAGGGCGAGCGACTCAAAGACGAAGCGCCGTATCCCGTTCGCCTCGGCGGCCGCGATGAGGTGCCGTGTCCCCTCGTCGCGCAGCCGGTCGTTCATTCTCCATGCGCCCGGCTTCAGCATCGCGAAGCCCTCCGGGATCTTCGTCGCGAAGTGCGCCACGGCATCGGTGCCGCGCATCGCCTCGCGCACGGCGTCCGCGTCGAAGAGGTCCACTGTGAGCGGCGTCGCGCCGAGGGCGCGCAGCGCCTCGGCCCCCACGGGTGACCGCGAGACGCCGTGCACCTCGTGACCCAACTCGATCATCGCCCTGGCAGCCGCGAATCCCATCGAGCCCGTCGCGCCCGTGAGGAACACGCGGCGCCGCCCCGTCTCTGTCGTCATCGTCCTGTCCTCCGTTCGCTGCTCTGCCCGCTCTACACAGAAAGACGAGACAGGCGCGCGAAGTGTGACAGGGCCCGGCCGCTACTCGGCCAGGAAAAAGGTCAGCAGAAACCCGGCGACTGTGGCGAGGGCGACCGCGGGCCCGCCTCGTTTGTACGCGTCGGGGAAGATGGCCACGGCGAGGCTGGCGAGGACAGCGCCACCGGCGAACGCCCGAAGGGCGGAGGTGGCGTCGGTGTCCAGACGAGCGGCGACTGCGTCGCCGGCAAGGACCGCGACCAGCAAGAGCCCGGCCGCGGCACCCCAGGTGAGGAAGGTCGCCCGCGCGCTGCGGCCGTCCTCGCGCATGCCAACCGCCCCGGCGAAGGACTCCGGGAGGTTGGAGGCGAAGACCGCGACGAGGATTGCCACGCTGCCCGCCTCGCCGATGGTCGCGCCGAGCGCCAGGTTCTCCGGGATGCCATCCAGGATCACGCCCGCCGTGATGGCCAGGCCGGCGCTCCCACGCTCGAACCGGTCGATCCACTCGTCCGCCGCCACGAAGACCACCGCACCGCCCATCAGAGCGATGCCGACCACCCAGGCGCCAGACTGCTCGTACGGTCGCTGTACCAGCTCAAAGGCGAAGGCGGAGACGAGCGCGCCGGCCGCGAAGGCCAGCGCCGCGGCGACCACTCGCTGCGGGAGGCGGAACATGGCCCCACAGACACCGCCGGCGACCAGCGCGACGGACGTGATCAGCCCGTAGAGGAGCGTATCCGCGGTCACCGAAGCGGGGCCGGGCGCGCCGGATCGCTGAGGGTGACCTGCCCGTCCGCAGCGCCCATCGGTCGCCCGCCTCCGCGGCAATGGTAACGGCCAAGCGGCGTGGGGCGTCAGTCCTCGGGCAGCAGCTCGTGCCGTCCTCGCCACGCGATGGCGAACGCCGCCCACGCCCCGACGAGGCAGGCCAGCAGCCGCCCGACCCACACGCCGGAGCCGTTCCACCAGCCGGAGACAATCGGTGGCCCCGGGAGCTTGAGCGCGCCCCCGAACAGCGCGCCGTCCCACAGGGCATTGACGGCCAGCGGAGCGAACAGCAGCGCCACCAGCGCGAAGGCGGCGCCCGACGCCACCGCCGCGACCGTCAGCCACCGAAGGTCGCGCGGGCCGGCCCCCAGAAGCCACCGATGGGCGGCCCAGTGGAGCCCGAAGATCAGGGCGCCGGCAATCCCGGCGACAGCGCTGTAGCCGACTTCGTCCTCCACGATGCTCCCGCCGCCGCGGGAGACGAACTCGTCCCCGAACGTCGTGGCGAAGACGAGCGAGAACGCCCCGGAGAGGCCAATCACCAGCAGGCCCGCTCCCACGAGCATGGCAGCGACGACGTACGCCTCGGCCACCACGCGTCGCGGTGAGGCGCTGTAGCGGCGCGCCACACTCCGGGCGTCGCCGAAGCGGGCGACGGCGACGATCTCCGCGTGATAGCGCTCCAGTCCCTCACCCTGCAGCGCCTCGGCGGCGGTCTCCAGGTGGTCCCGCGCCTCCTCGATCACCCGGTCGCGGTAGGCCCGGTCGAGCCGCAGCGCCCGGCGCAGCGTGGCGAGATAGCTGTCGATGACGCTCATGTCGATCCTCCCAGCACGGCCGTGACCGCCCGCGCGTAGCCCTGCCAGTCCTGCTCGCGTTGCCGGAGGGCCTCTCTCCCACGTGCGGTCAACGAGTAGACCCGCCGCCGCCGTCCGGCCCCGGCGGTCCACTCGGAGGCGAGCAAGCCCGTCCCCTCGAGCCGATGCAGTGCCGGGTAGACTGTCCCCTCCGACAGGTCGAAGACGGCGCCGCTGCGCTGGCGCAGCTGCTCGATGATGGCGTAGCCGTGGGCCGGTCCCCACCCGACGATGGCGAGGAGCAGCATATCGAGGTGGCCTCGAAGGGTCGGACACCCGGCGGGGTTGCAGGGCCCGACCGGGCGGGAGTATCGTCAACCAGCAGCGAACATTAGAACTGTTGATCCTGTTTGGCGGTAGCAACGAGGCGGGTGAGGCTCGGAGCACGAAGGTGGCTGGTTCTCCTCGACGGCGGCTTCTGCGACTGGACCTGCGACGCGGCTCCACGGCCGAGCTGGCGGAAGCGATCGCCGCGATCCTGGACGAGACCCCGCTGCGCATGGACGACCGGGTGCAGTTGCTGGGTGGCGCACTGGTGATGGAGGCGCTGCGGCCGTTCTGGACGGACGACCGCACGCCCCTGGAGGCCCACGAACACCTGCGCGCCCACGACCCTGAACTGGCCGACGCCATCGAGGCCATCGCTCCGATGCTCCTCGGACGCGCCGAGGCGCACGAGGAGAGCGAGGCCGCCGTCAACGCAGTCGAGGCGCTGCTGCGCTCCCGCGAGCCGTAGGCGGGGCGTCGCCTGACATCCGCGTGACATCCGCGCAGCCCGTCCGGGTACACCTCGACACCGACACCGGTGGGGACATCGACGACCTGTGCGCGCTGGCGATGCTGCTGCGCTGGCCTGGCGTCGAGGTCACGGCGGTCACCACGGCGCGCGAGACCGGAGGCCGGCGCGCCGGCTATGTCCGGCACGCCCTTGCGATGGCCGGACACCCGGACGTGCCGGTGGCGGCGGGCGCGGATGTCAGCCTCGGGCTCTACCGCGAGCAACCGTATGGCCTGCTCCCAGAGGCGCGGTACTGGGGTGAGCCGGTACCCCCGGCGCCCGGGGCCCGTCGAAGCGGCACTCGACCTCCTCGAGGGGAGCATCGAGCAGGGCACGACCGTCGTCGCGATCGGGCCGGTGACGAACCTGTCGCTGCTCGAACGTCGCTCGCCGGGCATCCTGCGGCGGGCCAACGTCGTCGTCATGGGTGGTTATGTCCTTCCGCCGCCGGCAGGCTTCCCGCACTGGGACCATGAGATGGACTTCAACCTGCAGTCGGATGCCGAGGCGGCCCGGCACGTCCTCGATGCCGCCGACGCGAAGCGTCTCACGCTCGTCCCTATCGAGGTGACCGTGCAGACCTCGCTGGGCGCGCGCACCTGGCCGCGCTACGCGCATCAGGGCCGCTCGGGCGCCTCGTGGTGCGGCAGGCCGAGGCGTGTGCGGAGGACGAACGCAAGGACGATCACTTCGGCCGGGTGTACCCCGGCCTACCGGACGACCTGGTCAACTTCCAGCACGACCCGCTGGCCGTCGCGGTGGCCCTCGGCTGGGACGGCGCGACGGTGGAGGCGCACCCGCTGGCGGTGACGATCGAGGCGGGGTGGCTGCGCATGCGTGTCACGGATGGCGGGCGGCCGGTGCGAGTGGTGACGCGGGTCGACCGGGAAGCGTTCGCGGCGCTGTGGCTCGACGCGATAACGGCCGGCGCCGGCTGAGGGATTAGACCTGCGCGGCGAGGCGCTTCGGTGCGGTCATCCGGTAGGCGTCGCGAAGCAGGTCCTCGACCTCGTCCCAATCGACGTCATCGGAGTCGAGAAAGAGGCCGACCCACCCTCGATGCCCGAGATACTTCGGGACGTAGTAGCGCTCGGGCTCGGCCGCGCACAGTTCGCCCTGCGCGCCGGCCGGCGCCTTGCAGTTGATGGCGACGCGGCCGTCCCCGTGGTGGTCGTCCAGGTAGTACGCGAAGTTCTTCTTCCGCACGGCGAAGGCGATGTGCTGCTCGTCCCGGACGTGCACCTCCGGCATGGCGGCGCAGATCGACACCACGTGCGCGCGGCGCTCCTCGATGTCGGTCGCGGCATTCGACATGCGGCACCCCCTCGGCCCGCGCCGACGATAACAAGCAACGTGGGGGCTTCGCCAGCGCAGACGGCTCGCGAAGCCGTTGCGCTCGGGCGGACCGTTCGCACGGGGCGGTCAGAGCCCGCCGATGCCGTCGTACACGAGCTTGAGGCCTGTCCCGAAGAGGAACGCGTACACCAGCCGGTAGAACAGCGCCTCGTCGACCCTTCGATGCAGCACGAGGCCGAGGCCGATGCCGACCGGGGCCAGCGGTGCGAGCGCGAGCGAGGTCAGGAGGTTCGAGACGTCGAACTGGCCGAGCCAGGCATAGGGGACGAGCTTCAGATAGTTCACGGCCGTAAAGAACACCACCGTGGTGCCGACGAACAGCGTCTTCCCCATCTGCTGCGGCAGCAGGTACACGGAGATCGGCGGGCCTCCGGCGTGGGCGATGAACGAGGTGTAGCCCGACAGTCCCGACCACGCGACGCCGGGAAGCACCCGGGGCCCTCGGGCGGCTGACGGTGCGGCGCGCAGGCGCGGCGCGAGCCAGTGGTGGAGGGTGAAGCCGATGGCCAGGAGGCCGATCAGCAGCCGCACCACGGTGTCCGAAAGCAATGTGAAGGTCAGTGCGCCAAGGACGATGCCGGCCGTGGCGCCCGGCACGATGATGCGCATGTTGCGCCGGTCCCACACGGATCGGTACGCCGCGACGCCGAACAGGTCCATGAGGCACAGGACGGGCAGCAAGATCGCCGCGGCCTGCACGGGCGAGATCACCAGCGACATCAGCGGCACGCCGACGATTCCCAGCCCGCCCCCGAAGCCTCCCTTCGAGATGCCGATGATGAGGAGCGCCGGGACGGCGGCAGCGTAGAACCACGGGTCGTCGAGCATTGCGCGGGATTCTAGCGCCGGATCGCGCTACGGAAGCGTGACGCGGGCAGGCTACCCGAGCATCCCCAGCGTGATCTCGGGGACGCGGCCGCCGAACTCGTTCGCGTCCCAGTCGGAGCGGAACAGGACGAAGGTGCGCTCGTCGCGATCGGCGAGGCGGAGCGCATCGCTGGGCCACCGTACGCCATCCAGCGGGCCGCTCGCGACGCGCAGCGCGCTGTGCGGTAGGCGGTCGAGGACGGTCTCGGCGCCGTACTCGTCGGCCAGGCGGCGGCGGACCACATCGAACTGCAGCTCGCCGACGGCGCCGAGCACGGGCGCGCTGCGCCGCCCATCGCGCTCCCAGAGCACCTGTACGGCGCCCTCCTGCTCGAGCTGCGCGAGCCCTCGGTCGAACTGCTTCGCACGCATCACATCGCGGTTGCGGAGCCGGGCGAAGCACTCGGGCTGGAAGCGCGGGATGGCGCCGAAGTCAATCGTGGGGTCAGAGGCCAGCGTGTCACCGATGCCGAGCACGCCCGGGTTGATGATGCCCACGATGTCGCCGGGGTATGCCTCGTCCACCGTCTCGCGCGTCTGGCCGAAGAGCCGCTGCGAGCCGGTGAGGCGGACACGCTTGCCGCTGCGGGCGTGGTGGACGGCCATGTCGCGTTCGAACCGGCCCGAACAGACGCGGACGAACGCCATGCAGTCGCGGTGGTTGGGGTCCATGTTCGCCTGGATCTTGAAGATGAAGCCAGAGAACGGCTCCGCGTCGGGCGCGACCGGGCCGTGGCCCGCCTCGCGGGGGCCGGGCGGCGGTGCGAAGTCCGCGACCGCCTGCAGCAGCGTCTCCACCCCGAAGTTGCTCAACGCGCTGCCGAAGAAGACCGGTGAGAGCGCGCCCTCGAGGAATCGCTCGCAGTCGAAGGGATGCCCGGCCTCGCGTAGCAGCGCGATGCCTTCGCGCAGCCGTCCCAGCGCCGTGGCGCCGAGGGCCGCCGTGAGCGCACCATCGGGGTCCTCGAGCGTGCCGGAGACCACCGGCGCGGCGCGACGGCCGCCGGCCGTGCGCTCGAACCGCAACACCTGCTCGTGGCGCAGGTCGTACACGCCCTGGAAGGTCGGGCCATCGCCGATCGGCCAGGAGAGCGGGGCGGCGTCGATGCCCAGCGTGCTCTCCACCTGGTCGAGTAGTTCGAGTGGATCCAGTGCGTCATGGTCCATCTTGTTCACGAAGGTGATCACCGGGATACGCCGGGTGCGACAGACCTCGTACAGCTTGCGCGTCTGCGGCTGGATGCCGCGTGCACCGTCCAGCACCATGATCGCGCTGTCGGCGGCCACCAGCGTCCGGTATGTGTCCTCCGAGAAGTCCTGGTGTCCGGGCGTGTCGAGCAGGTTGAAACGCACGCCCTGGTAGTCGAACTCGAGCACGGTGGACGTGACGGAGATGCCACGCTCCCGCTCGATGGCCATCCAGTCAGAGGTGGCGAAGCGGGCATTCCTGCGCGCACGCACGGAGCCGGCGGTCTCCACCGCCCCGGCGTACAGCAGGAACTTCTCGGTCAGGGTGGTCTTCCCGGCGTCGGGGTGGGAGATGATCGCGAACGTGCGGCGTCGCGCGATCTCCTCGGAGCGTGTCGGCATGCGGATACCTCGGCGTTGCGTGCGGTGGAGGGTGCGGCGGTCGAGGAGTCCTACACGGGCGTTCCGGGGCTACGGGGTCGTCAGCGGCTACTTCTCATGGAACGTGACACCGGCCTGAGGGGCAAGCGGGCCGCCTCCGCCGTCTTTCTGCGTTCGGACCACATAGGTGCTGGCCATCTTGTCATGCCAGGTCTGGCGCCTGTCGTCCCAGGCAGCCCAGAGGAACCCCAGGCCAACGGCGAGGCCGGAGACGATCGCGCCGAGGGCCCGCGCGAGGCCCCCTCCCGGTCCGGGTGGCCCGCCGGAGTCCGTGATGACCCGCAGGCCGACCGCGCGTTTGCCCGGGCTCCAGCCGACGGCGTTGAAGACCCACACCGCCACGAAGAGAGCGGGCATCCAGACGTAGGCGGCCGCTTCATCGGGATCCGCAACGTCCGCGGCGTAGGCGACCAGGGTGATGGCCAGCGTCACGAGGTAGTAGACGACGACATCGATCAGGATCCCGCCGAGGCGCACGCCGAAGCCCGCGATCTCGCGGGTGCCGGATGCCGTCACGATCACCGAGCCTTGCCGGCGCACGAGTTGGGCCCGTGGGGCGTCGGGGCTGAGGGAGGCGGCCACAGGCGGCTCGGCGACATGGACAGCCGGCGCAGCGCCGCCGGAGTCAGGTGCAGCCAGCGACCTACCGCACACGCGGCAGAACCGGTCGGCGTCGAACGCGGCGGACCCACATTGAGGGCAGAACACGATCGCCTCCTCTATGGAGTCTCGGATGCTCCGCCGTCCTTGCGCACCCGGACTCTCGCGATGGCTTTCGTGGTCGACGACGTTCGTCCAACATGCGTGCGCGACGCGCGACCGTATGGCCGCGGGGCGCGTCGGGGCCCGGACACGCAGACCGCCCGGCGGAGCCGGGCGGCCTGTGGCGCGTCCTCGGGGCGAGTAGTCGAGGGCCGGCTAGATCGGTTGGTAGGAGAATCCGCGCGCGCTGTTGATGGAGATGGGCTCGCGCGCTGCCTCGCTGTCCTCGAGGTCATCGCGGGCAGCGGGGCGATCGCCCGTGGGCGCCTCGGCCGCCTCACCCCGTGTCATGTCGAACGCCGCGGGCAGCTCGCCGTCCTCGTCGAGGGCGACCGCGCCACCTTCGAAGATCTCCGCGAACTCGTCCCGGAAGAGGCGCGCCTGCTCCGGCGCCGGCAGCCCGCCGGAGAGGGCGATGCGGTGTAGCTCCTCCAGCATCTGCTCCAGCGACACGAACTGGTGGTAGACGGAGGCGAAGCGGATGTACGCGATCGGGTCGAGTTGCTTGAGGCGCGTGATAGCCATCTCGCCGATCACGCGACTCGGGACCTCGCTACGCCCGCCGGCCATGAGGTGTTGCTCGATGTCCTCCACCAGCGCGTCCACGGCGCCCGTGGGCAGCGGGCGCTTGCGGGCGGCGGTGCGGAGGCCCCCCAGGAGCTTCTCGCGCTGGAACTCTTCTCGGCGCCCGTCCTTCTTCACGACCATGACGACGGCCCGCTGCACCTGCTCGTAGGTGGTGAAGCGCTCCCCGCAGTCTTCGCATCTGCGCCGGCGGCGAATTCCTGCCTCCGCGGTGCGAGAATCGAGGACCTTGCTGGCGGCATGTCCGCAGTACGGGCACTTCATCGGTTGGGCGAACTTCCTCGGGGATACAGCGCGAAACTGGTGGGAGCGTTGTCGTCTGGGGTGAACGGCAGTGAAGCACGGCGCCGGACGGTCGGACAACCGATAGCGTCCACAGCGTGTGGCGAAGTTGTCCCCACGAGGCTCTAGAGCGTCTGTCAGCCGTGTGGACAGCCGTCGCCGCGCTCTGCCGGAGTCCCTCCGAGGGCGCACCGCGGTCAGCAAGGCGTCAGCACGCCGACCGACGGCCACAGCGCCCGACGCTGCTACGCTACTTGTCTGAGCACGGGCAACCAGGCTGCAGAGAGGCCATTCGATGCCAGTCGTCCGACGGCCGGGCGCCCGTCCCGCGTTCTTAGCCCTTGCGCTCACCTCGATGCTGCTGCTGGCGGCCGGTGCGCCCGGCGCATCGAGCCCGGCCGAGGCGCAGGTACCACCCGAGCAGCAAGCATCGGTGGCGGCGCGGTTGCCGACGCCGCAGCCGGGCGGCTTCACGTACGGCCGGGCCGGCACCAGCGACCTCGCGTCGCTCGCCGCGGCACAGCGCTTCCCGGTGGAGGCGGTCTTCCTGATCGACCCGGAGGGCGACTACCTCGTGTACCGGCCGTCGGCCCCGGCGTGGGCGAACACGCTGACCGCCGACCGCCTGCACCCGGCCAGCCTGGTGGTGCTCCGACGTGCGCTGGGCGGCCCCAGCGGCTCGATGTTCGAGCGCGCGCAGGTGGTCTCGTTCTACGGTTACCCCGGCATCGCCAGCATGGGCGAGCTGGGCGAGCACTCGCCGGAGCGCGCCGCCGACCTGGTGGCGCAGGCCGCGGCGGAGTACGCGGCCGCCGGTGGCGGCGAGGTGATCCCCGCCTTCCACCTCATCATCGCGGTCGCTCAGCCCCAGCCGGGCGCGGACGGGACGTACCTCTATCGCATGCCACGCGCCCTGCTGGAGCAGTACGTGGAACTGGCGCGTGACCGGGGGATGCAGGTCTTCCTGGACGTGCAGATCGGCCACTCGGACCCGCTCAGCGAGGTCCAGCTCGTCGAGTGGGCGCTGCAGGAGCCCTTCGTCCACGTCGCCCTCGACCCGGAGTTCGACACGCGGGCGGACGCTGCCGCCCGGACGCCGGGACAGGTCATCGGCAGGCTGGCGGAGAGCGACGTGGACGCGGTCCAGGGGTACCTCGGTGGCCTGGTGCGGCAGCACGGGTTGCCGCCCAAGGCGCTGGTGCTGCACCAGTTCATGGAAGACATGCTCCCCAATCCGGTCTACGACGACGTACCCGAGGTCGAGATCGTGATCGACATGGACGGCTTCGGCGACCGGAACGCGAAGTTGAGCAAGTACGAGGCGTTCGCGCTCGGCCCGTACGCGGAACGGGCCGGCATCAAGCTGTTTTACGACTGGGACATCGACCTGCTGTTGCCGTCGGAGTTGCAGGCCTTGCCTACGCCACCCGACCTCGTGATCTACCAGTAGCAGGCTAAGGCTTCCTCCGAGGCGGCGCCTCGACCGGGAGCGAGAACCCGGCCTCCGTGCCGCCTTCATCCATCCGCCGCAGCCAGATCTCCCCGCCGTGCGCCTCGATGGTGCGGCGGGCGACGGACAGGCCGAGGCCCACACCGGGGACGAGGCGGCGCGTGCCCGGTGAACGCGCGAAAGGCTCGAACAGCGGCATGGCGTCGACGTGCTGCAGGCTATCGCCACTGTCTCGCACGTAGACCCGCACGGTGTCGCCCTTCCGTTCGGCCCGCACGAGCACCCGCCCGCCCGGGGCGTACTTGGCGGCGTTGTCCAGCAGGTTCAGCAGCACCTGCTCGATCTGGACGGTCCGTCCGACCAGCTCCGGCAGGTCCTCCGGGACGTCCACATCGATGCGGCCGGACCGACGGACGCTGTGCCGCGAGACAGCGCGGCTGATAATCATCGCGATGTCATACGGCTCAACAGGCACTCCAGAGGGTCCGGAGGCGTACGCCAGCATGTTCTGGACAATGCTCCGAAGGCGCTCCGCCTCGTCCAGGAGCACGTGGAGGTCCGTCTTCAGTTCGTCCCGGTCGATCGCGTCTGCCTGGCGCTCCAGCCGCGCGGCGAACCCGATGATGCTGGTCAGGGGCGTCCGCAACTCGTGCGACACCAGGTTCAGGAAGTCGTCGCGGGCCGCACTCGCACGCTTGCGCTCCGTGATGTCGAGGATGAGCACGCCAAGCGCGTGGACCTGACCTCCATCGTCACGGATCGGATACATCGCGATGCGCCACCAGCGGCCTGTGCCCGGGGGGACCTCCGGCTGCATGGGGATCTCGAAGGCGGTATCGTGCCCGTCCGCTGCGCGCTCCAGGAACGGCTCGACGGACGGCCAGCTCTGCGGCAGCACCTCGGCGACGGTCCGGCCGAGGTGAGCCGCGACGGTGACGCCGTCGAGTTCTGCGAGCCAGTCGTTACAGCGGATGAAGCGGTACTCGCGGTCAAGGATCGCGATACCGATGGGCGCCTGGGCCACGAGGCCTTCAAGGAGCACCGCGAACCACGCCGAGGGGACTCGAGCGGCGATCTCTACGCCAGAGATATCTACGCCGGACATATCTACGCCGGATATCGGTGTCCGCTGCGGGGAGTCCATTCCACGCCTTACCAGCCCTGGGCGCCTCGGCCGGTCAGGCGTCCCCACCCTTGCCGCGGGGCAACAGAGGCCCGGCCCGATGCCCGAGTCATTGCTACCCCTCGGTAGCCCATCGCGCAAGGGTAACGGGCGCCACCTGTTCAGCGTTGCAGGGCCACCTGCGCGGCGAACAGCAAGACGGCGACGGCCAGCAGCACCGCAGCGGTCCGGTTCCGGCGGCTGGGTCCGCCGTGGCGGACTCGCTGGCTGCCCAGCGTTCCCCTCGAGCAGCATCATCCCCGCGCCGAGGGCGGCCCAGATGGCAGCCGTGAACCAGTCTCCAGCGCTGAGGCTGACGGCCGCGAGGACCAGGAAGACCGCGCCCAGGACGCGGCTGGGGCTCAATGTCAGCAGCGCGTCAGGCCAGAGCTCCGACCACCCGCTCGACGACACCCGGCGGGTCGGTGGTCCAGCGGGTCACGACGACCAGGTCGTGCTCGGGGTCGACGAAGACCACGTTGCCGCCGGCCCCTTGCGCCGCGAAGGCCGACTCCGGGGCGGCCGGGTAGGCACGCTGGCCGGTGTTCAGCCACCACATCGCGCCGTAGCGCGGGTTGAGGTCGCACGGCGCGGTCACCGTCTTCAGCCAGGACTGGGAGAGCAGACGCGCCCCGTCCCACACGCCGCCTCGGAGCATCAACAGCCCGAAGCGCGCGTGGTCGTACGTACTGACGAACATGCCGCCGCCCCAGTGCGCGCCACCTGGCACCGAGCAGATGCGGCGGCCATCGATGTCCACCCACGCGTTGCGGTAGCCGTGCCAGTGCCACGCCGGTGAAGCGCCAATGGGGTCCATCACCTCCCGACGGAGGACGGAGGGCAACGGCTCGCGCCATGCATGCAGCGTCGCCAGGCCCAGTGCGTTGACGCGTACGTCGTTGTACTCCCAGTAGGTGCCCGGCGCGCCCAGCCTCCGCCGCGTCCCCTTGGCCGCGCCGGGTTCGCTGAAGGTCCGGTTATGGTCCACCGTGTCCGGAATCCCGAAGAGCGTGCCCTCCCACTCGCTGGTCTGCTGGAGCAGGTGCCGCCAGGTGACGGCCGCGTTGTGTGGCGTCTGGAAGCCCGGCTCGTCGCAGGTCTCGGCCACCGGTGCATCGAGGCCCGCGATCAGCCCGCGCTCGGCGGCGAGGCCCACCAACGTCGCGAGGTAGCTCTTGGTCGCACTGAAGGTCATGTCGGCGCGGTCCAGGTCACCCCACTCGTGGGCGATGTAGCCGTGACGCAGTACGAGACCGGCGGGGCCACCCCGCTCGCGCACGGGCCCGAGCGGGACGTTGTAGGGCGCCGGGTCGTTCCGGCCGACTACGCCTCGCATATCGCGCGGCCACGCCACCTCGTGCTCCACCGCGTACGCCTCGGCGGCCGCCAGCGCAGCGGCATCGAGGCCCAGGGCGGACGGTGGGCGCCGCTCCCAGTCCGCGGCCTGCCCGGGGTGGTAGTCGGTCCGCACTGGAGGCATGGCGTCCGTCTCCTCGACGATTTCGAGCGCGTGATGAGAATCGCGATCTGACTCAGTCCGGACGCACCCGATTCAGGTCTCTTTCGAAACCTTCAAGTGTCTCCCAGCCAGTTGGGAGAACGGGTACGCCCCACGCGGCGTCGGGCTGCCACTGATCCCAGCCTGCGACGAACGGCCACTCGCGGCGATCGAGGCGCGCGGCCACTCGTTCCCCCTCGATGCGCCAGCGGTCGGCCTCCTGGCGCCACGTCAGGCCGACCGCGACACGCGCCTCAAGCGCGTCCTCGTCCTTCCATGACCATCGCCCGTCGGGCCCGGCGACAACGTCAAGCGTATTATCAGTAGTATCGAAACCGAGGGCGTGTTCAACGAAGCGAGCTTGCAAGTTGACCTTCCAGCCGCGGAACCGCCCGTCGGCAGCGAGCCAGGGCAGATACCCCGGCGTCGGCTGGTCATCCTCGGCTAGGAAGATCTCGACGGCGTGCTCGGCGCCGCGGGGGAGAATGCGCACGATTGACAGCGGCGGCCGGTAATCGGGCGGCAGCCGGGACTCTCCGGGCAAGAGCCGTGAACGTAGGTCCTCGAAACACGGCACGTTGCGCACATGGACCCCTGCAGGCTGATAGATCATAACGTGTTCGGCGGTCGTCTCAACGACGACTTGCGGGTAGCCCATCACCACGCCGTTGTCGTGCCCGACGAAGCGGAGCACACTGTGGTCGCCGGTCTTCCAGTTCCGCGGCACAACTATTCCGCAGCGTTAGGATGTTGACGGCGCTCGGCGGAATTCCCCAGGGTCGCTCACCGAAATTCCCCACCTCGCGGGCGGGTGATCGAGCGTCATCCTAGCGCGTGGTCATCGGCGTGATCCCCTTTCGGAGCTGGTCGATGCGGGCCTGGTGGGTGCGCA
>WHSU01000064.1 GCA_009379925.1 Dehalococcoidia bacterium
CCGCGTGCGCCGCGATGCCGAACAGCCAGGCGAGGATTGGTTTTCCCTGGTGTCGGTAGCGCCGGATCCCTTTGACGGCCGCGACGAACACCTCGGCTGCTACATCTTCTGCAGCTGCCTCGTCCCAGATGCGAGCGCGCACGTACCGGTACACGGGCGTGTAGCAGCGTTCGTAAATCTCACGCCAGGCGTCTTGCTCGCCGGCTCGCGCTCGCTTCACGAGCTCGGTGTCGTCCCACTCGGCGAGGTTGGTTGCTGTTGGTAAGGGTCTGTCCACACTCGTCTAACGCCCTCGGAACGGCGGTGTTCGTCTTGTTGGCTATCGAGTACCTGACGAACGTCCCCACCTTCTCCCCAGGTTTCCCGAGTGGCGTTTGTGGCGGGCCGGCGAACAAGCTGTCCCGCTCCCGGAGATCTCTCAAGCTGCGACGGGGTTCCGAACGCTGCCGGACGCGTCTCTCGCACTCGCCACCGGGCGCGCGTCATATCGCGCACGTTGTGGAGCGGTGTAGGCTGACCGTGGGAGGCCCCCAGCAACCGGCAGGAGACGCCGAAGGCGACACAGCGCGGGGTTCGTCATTCCAGACCTGGCGCGGGCGCCGTGACCACGGCGCCTGCGCTCATTGAGGCCGGTGAGTTCGACCACGCCGTACCGCGTCTTCCCGGAGCTGCGCGCCGAGTCCGACGATCCTCAGGTCCTCTACCTCCTCGTGCTCTCGTCCTACCGCGCCCGTCGCTTGAGGCGGGACTCGATGCGTTCGGTCCGCTGGTCGAGTCGGCCCCGAAGGGCCACCGAGCCCTCTACAGCCTTGCGATCGGGAGAAGGTGGGCGACCGCGAGGGGGCGCTGCCGTCCTCGACCGCTGTCTTTCCATTGAGTCGGGCTCCGCGCCCGCGCGCGAGAAGCTCGCGGCGCTGCGGGCGGTGCGCGCACCGGTCAGCGACGTGCGAGAGGCCGGGCGAGAGACGCTGGCCGACAAGCTCGAGGAGGGCGCGCGCACCCGACCGCGCCGGCGCGCCTCCCGGCGAGGAGGCGACGGCGCGTCAGCGCCCTCGGAGCGCCGTGGTCGGCGTGATCATGCTCGGCGTCTTTGACCGTATGGTCGCGGGATCGTCCTCGAGATGGTCGGGATCCGCTCCTCGTCGACGTGGTCGTGGTCTGCGCGATGTTCGGCGCCTGGCTCACCCAGTAGGACGTGTACAAACACCGCATCGACGTGATCGGCGGCTTGCTGCGCCGAAGGACACGCACGCTGTGGCTCTACGCGTTGACCGTGTCGTCTACGAGCAACCGCTGTTGCTGCTCTCTACGGCAACGCCCGCATCCGGGTCACGACGGACAGCGGCGGCCCCCCGATCGTTGGCTACGGCAGCGCCGCTCACACCCGGGCGTTCGGTGGCAGTGCGGGATCTTAGGATGTCACCCGCGGACCGGTGTCCCCACCGGAGTCGACGTGCTCTCTGCTCTTGGTCCGAGGCGTCGCTTGTTGGTTCGGCGGGCGGCGCTTGTCCAGCCGTCGGCGCTGCGCCGTCGTCTGCATGCGCCGCGCGAGCCGTGATGTCTCTTCCATCTTCATCGCGTCGATCTTCACGCCGCGGCCGCTGCGCTCCGGGGATTCACGTTGCGCCTTGCGCAACTCATGAAGGCGTTCGATTTCCTGGGAGTTGGCAGCGGCTCCGGTCCACGCACCGCATCGATTAAGTCCGGGTGGTCCCCCTGCTGGACGGTGGTGTTGACGGGGCGTGGGACTTCGCGTCCATAGTGCCAGAACCGACCGTTGTCCAGGAGCCTACGGGTCGCCCCGTTGCGGAAGATGTACGGGTTGAAATTCGCCGGCACCATCCGCCGCGCGTCGGCGTCGCACTCGGGACAGGGCTGGGCCTCGCGAGCCAGGCGGACGGGCCGGATCTTCTCGAACAAGAGGTCGCACTCGTCACACACGTACTCGTACAGCGGCATCTGCTTCCCTCCTCCGGTGGGCTGTCCGTATTCGTGTCCTCGCTCACGCGCCCCGCGCGGGGGATCCAGCACGTCACGCAGCGCATCGCCGAACATGTTCACCCCGAAGACGACCAACGCCAGAACGAGCGTCGGAGCCCAGAGCATCCATGGCGCCGAGAACATGTACTGGCGACCGTCCACGGCGAGCATCCCGCCCCACGATGGCGACGGCGGCGATACGCCGTAGCCGAGGAAGCTGAGGGAGGCTTCGGCGAGGATCACCCCACCGAACGCGAGCGTGTTCACGACGATGACGGTCGGGAAGATGTTCGGTAGGATGTGCCGCCACATGATGCGGGCATTGGAGGCGCGCGCCGCCCGCGAAGCCTCGATGTACACCTCGTTCATCACGCCGAGCGTCGCGCTTCGCATCACGCGTCTGCCGACGATCGCGCGTCCAAACGAGAGCGCCAGGATCACGTTCACAAGACTCATCCAGAGGATCACCATGATCGCGATCAGCAGCAGCAACCCCGGAAGTGCCTGGACCGTGTCGACAAAACGGCCCCAGAGATAGTCCACCCAGCCGCCGGAGTACGCGGAGATGATGCCCATCGCGACCGACGGGATCATCGCCGCCAGCGTCGCGAACACGCCGACGTACAGGGAGATCCGAGCGTCGTGCACGAGGCGCGAGAACACGTCAAGGCCGAACTGGTCGGTGCCTGGCAGGTGCTCGCCTGAGGGCGACTGCAGGACCCCCGGGACTGTAGCCGAGGGGACTGTACGGGGCGATCACGTTCGCGAAGACGGCGGTGAAGAACAGGACCACGAGGATCACGAGTCTCGACGGCGCGCCCGTGGATCCGTCGGCCGTGTGGCTAGTTCTGCCTGGCCACTGGTCGGGCGCCGGGTATCAGCCCCGTCGACGCAGAGGCCGCCGCCCGGCCGATGGCGCGCGGCTGCCGACGCGAGAGACTCGACCCGAGTCGATGGCAAGGAGTTGAGTGATGACTGAGCACGACTACGTCCAGCGCGCCGAGACGCCGGGCCAGCAGCCACCCACCTACGTGTACAGCTGCCGCGTGGATCCCCTCGGGCTGGGCCCGCGGCTCGGTGCTATGTCCTGGGGACTCGTCCTCGTGGCGATCGGCGCGGTCTCGCTGGTGGCGAACCTCCTCGACGTCGAGGAATGGGGCGAGTGGGCGTGGGTCGGCCATTCTGCTGGCGATTGGCGCAGTGCTGCTGCTCCGGTCGCTCCTGGGCCCGGAACAGCTCGATCGCCGGACGGGCTCGGGGCGGTAGTCACCGATCACACGCCTGTCCGTGTGGTTACTATGGCGACTCGAAGCGCGCCTGCTCCTGTCCGGAAGCGGCGGTCTCCCGGTACCAGCGCCGCATCTCCGGGCCCTTGATGGACCGCCTAGACCTCTTCGTCGACGTACCCCGCGTGGAGTACGCCGAACTCACCGGCGAGCAGACGGGTGAGCGTTCTGAGACGGTGCGCGACCGGGTGCTGGAGGCCCGCAAGCGGCAGCTGGGTCGGCTGCGCGGGACGCCGTTCGTCACCAACTCGGAGATGGGGCCGCTGGAGGTGCGCCGCTACTGCCAGGAGCCGCTGTCCGCCGAGTCGCAGCCGCTGCTCGCGGCAGCGACCGAGCGCCTGGGCCTCTCAGCTCGCTCGTCCCACCGCGTCCTGAAGGTAGCGCGCACAGTCGCCGACCTCGCCGGGTCCGACAGCATCGAGGCGGCACACCTGGCCGAGGCGATCCAGTACCGCCGTCGCGGGAGCGACTGAGGCCGGTGTGACGCCGCTGGCGGCGCCCCTCGGCCCAGCGCCCGGCTCGATCAGCAGGTAGTCCTCGTCAGGCGCAGCGGTAGAAGTACGGGCTCATCGCGGCAAGCGTCGCCGGGAAGCCCGCGTTGGCGAAGGCAGGGGCGCCGTTGACGTAGACGACCCAGCGTCCCTCCGAGGTCACGGCCAGCACCTGCGCCATGCACCCTTCGGTCGACAGCTCCTCGATCAGCTGAGGCGCGGCGGTCTCCATCTGGACCACCGCCAGCCCGACGTAGCTCGTCGTCGATGGCGCTGATGGCGACTGAGTCGCGTTCGAGGTGCTGACCGGATAAAGGGCGGCAAGCGCGTCACGGTCGTCGGGCTGCAGCAGCGATTCCGCGTGGCAGACCGTGAAGCTGCGGAACATCACCGCATCTGGATCCTGCGAGTGGTCCACGCCCAGCGCATGTAGCAGCTCATGGGTCATCGTGTGCTGGGCGTCGCGGTGAGGCGGGTCGTCGGAGCATTCCCAGGGAAGCCGCGGCTCGAGCACCACACGGGCGCCGATGATGCGGTCCTCGTGGTCGATGCTCGTCGAGGCAAGCCCCGCGCCCTGCTCCAGGGGCGCCCAGCCGACGACGATGTCGTACGGATTGGCGTCGAAGAAGGGCGGTTCCACGCACTGCGCTCCCGGCTGGGCGGGCCCCGCGTCCACCAGCACCAGCGCGCCCTGAAGCGCGTCGTTGATGTCCGCCAGCGAGGCGCGAAGCATCTCCGTCATCGCGAGGTCGGACACCGGCGGGGCAGCGGGGATGTCGGCGCCGGCGGCCGGTGGAGACGCGCAGGGGTGTCCCAGGTGTAGAACACCTGCACCGTCTCACGGTCCTCCCAGCGATAGTCGAATATCTGGTATTCCAGCGTGCCGTCGTGCAGCGTGTCCGGCTCGTCCGGCGGTCCTTCAGCGTCAGCGGTAACCGTGACGGCCACCGCCATGAGACAGGACAGGAGGACGGCGACACCGGCGCCCACGACTCGAGGAGTCACGGCGTAACACCCGTCTCGCTAGTTGAGCGTCTCGATGAACGCCACCAGCGCATTGATTTCGTCGTCGCTGAGGGACTCCCCGAAGGACGTAGGCATGATGGGCTGGAAGCCCTGCGCCACGTCCGCCTGCGGGTCCCGGATCGACCGCTCGATGTACTCAGCGTCCGCGGTCACGGAGCCGCCGCCTTCCAGCGGGCGGGTCGAGCCGAAGAGCCCGGCCCACGTCGGCCCGGCGCTGGCGCTGCCATCGGTCGTGTGGCAGGCGAAGCAACCGTTCTGGTTCGCGAGCTGCTCACCCAGCGCCTCCGGGGGCGCGTCCGGATCGACGGTGGCGACCGGTGTGCTGGGAGCCGCCGTCGGCATCACGAACTCCGGTCCTCCGTCGTCGCCCCCGGCGTTCACCGTCAGGACGACCACGGCCGCCAGCACGGCGGTCAGACCAACGGCCAGGGCTGCTTCCTTCATCGCGCTCCCCATCTACCCATGCTGGTGCGCGTATCAATCTATGCACGGTTCCCCGAATGGGCCACCCGCCGACACTGGATCGTCGGCACTCGGGTCTTCGGTGTGCAACGGACCGCCGGGGAGCACCCGCCGCGCCGCGCTGTGCCCGCTCGACGGCGTCACAAAGTGAGCGTCCACCGTCCATGCGTGAACGTTATCACAAGCACACGGTACTGGCGATGTGCATCCGCCGTTGCCATACTGCCCGCATGTCAGGCTTCCTCCCGTTCCGCATCGACTTCGGCGCGCGCGCCATCGATGACCTGCACCGCCGCATCGATGCGACGCGCTGGCCGGATGTCGGCTTCAGCACCGGGTGGAGCACCGGCACGGACGACGCCGTCTTGCGCGACCTGGTGCGTTACTGGCGGCGCGATTTCGACTGGATGGCGCAGCAAGAGCAACTGAACCGGCTGGCGCACATCCGAGGCCCTGTGGAGGGCGAGGAGTTGCACGCCGTGCTGTACCAGGGCGCCGGCGGAGCGGAGCGCCTGCCGCTGCTGCTGGTCCATGGCTGGCCTGGCTCCTTCGTCGAATTCCTGGACGCGGCGCCCCTGCTCGCCGCCGGCATCGATGGCCCCGGCTACGACCTCGTCGTCCCCTCGCTGCCGGGCTTCGCCTTCTCGGAGCCGCCGCGGGCGCCCGGGATGCACCCCGGACAGATGGCGGAACGGCTGCACGGACTCATGCTGGCGCTGGGTT
This sequence comes from Dehalococcoidia bacterium, assembly GCA_009379925.1. Lineage (GTDB taxonomy): Bacteria > Chloroflexota > Dehalococcoidia > UBA2979 > UBA2979 > WHSU01. The sequence continues at coordinate 5,969 of WHSU01000064.1, forward strand.
ATGAGCGCTACGGCGTGCAGGGCGGCGACTGGGGCGCGATCGTCGGGACCGCGCTCGCGCTGCGTCACCCCGAGGCGGTGGCGGCGCTCCACCTCAACTTCGTCGGCGGCCGGCCGCCCGCGGAGGGCGAGGCGATGAGCGAGGAAGAGCGCGCCTATCGCGAGTTCCGGCAGCGCTTCGAGGCCGAAGAGACGGCCTACAGCCGCATCCAGGGCACGCGCCCGCAGACCCTAGGCTATGCCCAGCATGACTCGCCGGTTGGGCTGCTTGCATGGATCCTGGAGAAGTTCTGGGCCTGGACAGACCATGGCGACGACCTCTGGGCGACCCTGGACCGCGACCGCGTGCTCACGAACGTGACGCTCTACTGGCTGACCGGCAGCATCCTCTCCGCCGCGCGCGTCTACTACGAGACGGCGCATGCCGCCGAGCGCGTGCTGGGCCCGCGCGTCGAGGTCCCCACGGGCTACCTACGTCTGCCCGCCGAACCCTGGCGGGCGCCTCGGGAGGTGGCGGAACGCGGGTACAACCTGGTGCACTTCACGGAGGGGGAGCGCGGGGGCCACTTCGCCGCGCTGGAGCAACCGGACCCGTACGCGCGGGACGTGGCGGCGTTCTTCGCCGGTTTCTCCTGACCGGCGCGGCGAGGCCGGACAGGTTTGCCGCGGCCTGAGGGCGTCCCTACACTTGGAGTACGCCCTCGTAGCTCAGGGGATAGAGCACCGGCCTCCGGAGCCGGGTGCGCAGGTTCGAATCCTGCCGGGGGTACCACTCGTGACTTCTCACCGCCCGGTGAGTCGCCCCCCGGAGAGTCGGCGCCGCCGCCCATGCCCTACCGTGAGTCTGTCCTGACCTCCCGCTGGCAGCTGACACCCGGCGTCGCCGCGGGGCGGTCTGACCGGCGGCAGCATCCCGGTGGGCGCGCTGCTGCTTTTCGGCCGCCTGAACATCGAGGCTCCCACATTTATGTCCACAACAAGCAGCCACAGCGGCCTCACGCCGCGCTGCTCTCACTGATGGGACCGCAGAGGGGGACCGCGTGAGCGACCGACGGCGCCGCACCCGCCGAGATCGTAGACGGCAGCAGCAGTCACGAGGCTACGAGCCGGCGGGTCCGGTGCAGTTCACCGGTGTCATGGGGGTCTTCCAGCGCAGCTCGAAGCTCTTCTTCCTGGGTGGCATCGTGGTGCTCGTCCTGAGCCTCGGGGCCTTCATCTTCGCCAGCAACCTGGACGCGACACCACCCGCCGACGACATGGACGAGACCTCGACGCCGGCTCCCACCGGCACCGTCGAGGGCGAAGACCCGATCACCCGCAGTTACGAAGCCGCGCCGGAGATGAGCATCGATGTCGCACGGTCGTACGAGGCGGTGATCCACCTCGATGCCGGCGACGTGCGCGTCGAACTGCTGCCGGACGAGGCGCCCGGGTACGTCAACAACTTTGTCTTTCTGGCGCAGAACGACTTCTTCGATGGCCTGACGTTCCACCGAGTCGTCCCCGGCTTCGTCGCCCAGGGCGGCGACCCGACCGGCTCTGGCTTCGGCGGGCCCGGCTACGGGCTGGAGGAGGAGTCGAACCGCCTGACGTTCGAGCCGGGCGTACTGTCGATGGCCAAGAGTGCCGCCGGGGTCAGCGGTTCGCAGTTCTTCGTCACCCTTGGCCCCGCCCCGCACCTCAACGGCGACTTCACCGTCTTCGGCCGTGTCACCGAGGGCCTCGAATTGTTGGAGGCACTGGGTGCGCGCAATCCGGAGACCGCGGAGGAGTCCGGCGTCGTGATCCAGGACATCGAGATCATCGAAGGAGGCCAGTCATGACGTCCAAGCAGTACGCCGCACCGCCGGGGATGGCCATCGAACCCTCGGCCGAGTATCGCGCGGTCATCCGCACCGAGAAGGGCGACATCCGGGTCAAGCTCATGCCCGATGTCGCGCCCATGACCGTGAACAACTTCGTCTTCCTGGCCCGCGAGGGCTTCTATGACGGCACCACCTTCCACCGCGTGATCCCCGGCTTCGTCGCCCAGGGCGGCGACCCCACCGGCAGCGGCCGAGGGGGCCCCGGGTACCGTTTCCAGGACGAGCTGAGCCAGGTGCCCTTCGAGCAGGGCATCCTGGGGATGGCCAACGCCGGCCCCAACACCAACGGATCGCAGTTCTACCTCATGCTCGGCGAGGCGACGCACCTGAACGGGCGCTACACCGCCTTCGGCCGCGTGGAGGAGGGCATGGAGGCCGCGCTGGCCCTTCGCCCTCGCGACCCCGCCAGCGACCCTGAGCCGGGCGACCGCATCGAAGGCGTAGACATCATCGAGGGGGCCGTCGAGGGGTAGTGGTTCCCCTCGATCAGACCTCAGGATTCCGCCTGATCCATACCTGATCCTGATACGGAATGACCCTCCTCCCGCCGATATTCACGGGGGAGGCTCCGCATGCCGTCGGAGATGGGACCGCGCGTTCTAGTAGTCAGCGAGGACGAGGTCCGGCGCATCGCGCTGGCCTCGGCTCTGCGTGCCTCCGGCCACGTCGTCGAGGAGGCCGCGAGTGTCGCCGTCGGCTGCGATGTCCTGCGCCGCCGCCGGGTCGCCGCCGTCGTGGCGGACGTGCCCGGGCCAGAGGCCGGCGGGCTAGCCATCACCCGCGCCGCCCGGCGGGGCGCGCCACCCGCGGGCGCCATAATCCTGCTCCCCGCGCGGAGCGAACAGAGCGACTACGCCCTGCCCACCCTCGAGCGCGACGCCTTCGCCTGCCTCCGCCACCCGGTCACCCGCCAGCACGTGGTCTCCACAGTGGCCGAAGCCATCGAAGACTACGCGCGGCGCGCCGCCGCTGACCGGGCCGCCGCTCGCGCCGCCGCCAGGGTCGCGCCGGCCGCCGCCGCC
>WHSU01000029.1 GCA_009379925.1 Dehalococcoidia bacterium
GAGGCGCGGGCCGGTGGCTCGTCCGGCTGGTCGGGCGTATCACCTTCGCGCATCGATGGCCTCCTCCCGCCGGAATGGACCGCCGGCGTGCCCGGCCGTGCCCGCTACTGGGCGGCGGCGCGTTCCTTCGCCCGCTGCAGAGCGCGCACCAGCATCCCCTTCTCAGGCAACGGCTTCCAGCCGGCCGGGGTGTTGAAGTAGCGGCACCCGGCGCTCGTCTCGTCCGGCTCGCGCTCCTGGTACTCCACGTCGAAGCCGTCCACGCGGATCGTCGGGGAGCCAAGGCACTTCGCCTCCAGCGCGTCCTCTTCGGTGCGCACCACCTTCTCCTGCACCTCCACGTCGGTGATCCCGACATCGCCGAAGGCTTCCTGGATCAGGCTGCGCGCTTCGTCGTGGTGGCCGCAGCGCTCGGCCAGGATGAGCTTCACTTCCATCGTCGGTCCTCTCTGGTTCCCGTCTGGTCCGCGTTGGTCTCTGGTCGGTCTCTGCTCGAATCGGCTGGCCCCAGGGGGCCGTCGCTGGGTGGTTGTGGTGGTGCCCGCTCCCAGGCTCAGGCGGCCGGCCCGTCCTTCGCCTCGCCCGGCGCTTCGGTCTGCTGCCCGCTCGCGCGACGGTAGCGGAAGTTGCAGAACGCCGCGCCCTGCATGATCGTCTGTGTGCGCTCCAGGTGCAGTTCGTCCGAGTAGCCCTCGGACAGCGCGAAGTCGCGCCCACAGGAGAGTACATATCCAAGGTCGCTGGCGCCCATCTGCGCGTACATCTCCGCGAAGCGGCAGCGCACGACGTTGAACTCCAGCCGCTCGTCGTCCTGCCTCAGCGTCTCGATGGTGAGGTCGCCCCCGGCGCCCCCCCAGGAGTCCTTCACGTGCGTGAAGCCCTCGATGTCCGTGCGGCCCAGCCCCTCGGCCACCGCGCGGCCCTGCTGGCGCGCCACCTCCGCGATCGTCTCCCCGGCGATCGCGTGCGCGCGCTCCACCCCGAGTTCCGCCTCCAGGCGGCGGATCAGCGGGATCAGCACTTCCGCCTCGATGCCCCGACGCTGGAGCAGCGAGATCAGCGGACGCACGGTCTCGCGCCCGTCCGGCTCACCCCTGCCGTGCTCCGACTCTTCCACAGACGCTCCCTGGTGTGCCGTGCCCGCGGTGGCCCGCCCGCGAAGGGCCGGGTACGCGCTGGGACTGACCGCAAGGCCGCGCCATCATGCCAGCGCCGCCCGCCACCGGCTGGCCGCTAACCGCTGTCCGTGCGCGCCCGATGCGCGCGCCACGCTTCGATGATCGCATCGTCGTGCGGGAAGGGCAGCCGCGGCAAGGCCTCCGGCTCGAAGAAGCGCGCCTCCGTGGCCTCCGGGCCGGGGACGGGCTCGCCCGCCTCCGCCGCCCCGGCGTACGCGACGAAGATGACGGGGTCGCCGGGCTCGCTGTAGACGCCCAGCAGGCCATCGAGGCGCACACCGAGGCCGGTCTCCTCCCGTACCTCGCGCGCGGCGGCGTCCTCCACCACCTCCCCGGCGTCCACGTAGCCGGAGGGGAAGCACCATTCACCCATCGCCGGCTCGTGGTTGCGCCGCACCAGCAGGATGCGCCCCTCGCGCTCCACCACCACGCCCGTCGCCACCTTCGGGTCGGGCCACCACGTGAAGTCGCCCCGCGGGCAGCGGGGCGGCTCGCCCTCGGGTGGCGCCGGGATTTCGGTGGCGCAGCGCGGGCAAAAGCGGGCGGGCTGCGGCAGCGCGTGGTTCATCGAAGCGCCCCCGTCACCGGAACATCACGATGCGGCGGAACGCCTCCACGTAGCGTCCCTGCTCGTCACGCCAGAAGGTGCGCATCTGGTCCAGGAACTCGGGGTCCTCGCCGAACTGGCTCGGGTGGGCGACGAGCGCCCGCATCTTGGTCTCGATCACGGCCGAGATGTCGACCTCGAAGTTGGTCTCGTTCGCGCCCCAGAGGTACAGCTCGCGCACCTTGTGGGGTTCGAGGCCCTCCTCGATGTGCTGCGGGAAGTTCAGCCGGTCGCGCGCGGTGGGGTAGACCGCGTCCACCGTCATCAGCCCCGTGACGCGATGGTCCGAGTGGTTCACGAAGGCGTTGCGGATGATCACCGGCTCCGGGTCGTGCGTGTACACGGCGAACGGCCGGAACTCCCGGACCTGCCGCGTGACCGCCTCCAGCACATCGCGCGACGCCGTCAGCTCGCCGTCCGTGAAGCCCAGGTAACGCACGTCCGCGACGCCCAGGATGGCGGCGGCGTCGCGTTGCTCCTGTTCGCGCGTCGTCACGAGTTGCTCCGGGGTGAAGGCCGGGTCGTCCGAGCCCTTCGAGCCGTCCGTCACCACCAGGTAGCGGACCTCCCAGCCGGCCTGCGCCAGCAGCGCGGCGGTGCCGGCCGCGCCGAAGTCGGCGTCGTCCGGGTGCGCCGCCACGACGAGCGCCCGGCGCAGCTCGCCCTTCGCCTCGTCCGGTCCCTCCGGGTGCTCGCGCCCGAACAGGTCTTCCAGTCCCGCCGCCATATCGCCTCGCTGTCCCGCTGTCCCGCTGTCCCGCTGTCTGCCTGTGCCTGCCGCCGCACCGTAGCCCCTCGCCGCGATCGTAGCGCCAGCCCGGTGTTGACGCGGGCAGACCCAACGGGTATGTTTCGAACAGAACATATGTGCCGGGCAGGCTCAGGGCACGCAAGCCGGGGCCGGCCTCGGCGCGTATCGGTTCGGCGGCGTCCGGTCTCGGTGGGTGGCGGCGGATGGTGTGGTCGGTGCCGTGGGTGGTGCAGCGGGTGGCGGAGTGCGGCGGAGTGTGCGGCGTTCGGGGGCGAAGGGGCAGGCGAGCATGACGGACGGGCTTTCGGAAAAGCAGCAGGGGATCCTCCAGTTCCTGGAGGACTTCATCGCGGAGCACGACTATCCGCCCTCGATCCGTGACATCCAGCACGGCTGTGACATCTCCTCCACCTCGGTCGTGGACTACAACCTCAAGCGGTTGGAGGAGCGCGGCTTCATCCGCCGCGACCGCGAGGTCTCGCGCGCCATCGAGCTGCTGACCCCGCACGGCGAGCGCCGCCGCCGCACCGTGCCGGTGCCGCTGCTGGGCAAGATCGCCGCCGGCAGCCCGATCCCCACGCCGCCGGACACACTCACCCCCGGCGCGTACGACGAGACCATCGAGCTGACAGAGGAGCAGACCGGCGGGCGCACCAACATCTTCGCCCTGCGCGTCGAAGGCACCTCGATGATCGACGCACTGATCAATGACGGCGATATCGTCGTGCTGGAGGCCACGCACTCCTGCGACGACGGCGAAATGGTCGCCGTGTGGCTGAGGGACGAGAACGAGACCACCCTCAAGAAGTTCTTCCACGAGGGCGAACGCATCCGCCTCCAGCCTATGAACGCCACTATGGGCCCGATCTACACGCGCGCCGCAAACGTCGAGGTGCAGGGCCGCGTGGTCACGGCCATCAGGTCGCTCTAGCCCTCACCCCGGCCCCTCTCCCGCAGCGCGGGAGAGGGGAGCAGAAGGGGGAGCGGGCGCGTAGGACTGCGGATGTGGGCGGAGTCTCTCTCGGTCTATCAGGGACGCCACGCCACATCCGGCGCGCACCGTGCCGAAGGCACGGGATTGTAGCGCCGTATAACAGAGCCCGCTTCCTCCCCCTGATAACCTGCTAGCGCTATGAACGAGTCGCCAAACCCCACCGCGTCGGTCACCGATGCCCGGCCCGTACTCGCCGTCTCCGGCCTCCGCGTCCGCTACCGCACAGAGGAGGAGACCATCCCCGCCGTGCGGGACGTCTCGCTAGACCTGTTCCCGGGCGAGGTGCTCGCGGTGGTCGGCGAGTCCGGCTCCGGCAAGAGCAGCGTCGCCCACGCCATCCTCGGCCTGCTACCCGCGAACGCAAAGCTCGAGGCCGGTACCGTCTCCTTCCGCGGCCGGTCCCTCCTGGACATGCCGCGGAACCAGCTACAGCAGGTGCGCGGCGAGGAGATCGCGATGATCTTCCAGGACGCGCAGTCCGCGCTCACGCCCACGCTGCGCGTCGGTGAACAACTGGCGGAGCTGTTCGAGTCCCACCGCGGAGCCAGCGAGGACGACGCGCGCAAGGCGGCGGTCGATGTGCTGAAGGGGCTGCTCGCGGACCCGCTACGGGTCGCCGACGCCTACCCATTCCAGCTCTCCGGAGGCATGGCGCAGCGCGTCATGATCGGCATGGCCACCGCGCTCGACCCGTCCGTGATCATCGCCGACGAGCCGACCGCCAACCTCGACCCCGCCGTGCGGCACGAGACGCTCTCCACCCTCGAGGGGTTGCGCGACCAGGAAGACGTCTCCGTGCTGCTGATCACGCACGACTTCGGCGTGGTCGCGCGCCTGGCGGACCGCGTGGCGGTGATGTACGCGGGCGAGATCGTCGAGACCGCCGACGTCCGCTCGATCTTCCGATGGCCCCGCCACCCGTACACCTTTGGCCTGCTCCAGAGCCTGCCGGACATGCACCGGCCGGGCCGCATGGCCACGATGCCCGGACACGCGCCGGACCTCGCCACCCTACCCCCGGAGTGCCCCTTCCTCCCGAGGTGCAACAAGGCGACCTCGCAGTGCCGCACGGAGCCCGCGCCCCGCCTCATGCCCGTCGAGGGCAGCGACGGCGAGCACATGGTGGCCTGCTACAACCCGATCGCCGTGTCGCTGCGAGGCGACTGAGCGAGGCTCCCTCGGCCCCCAACGCACCGGGAGCCCTGCCTTCCTCTCCGTTCGCCCTGAGCCCGTCGAAGTACGGGGGGGAGCCCTCCTCTCCGTTCGCCCTGAGCCTGTCGAAGGGCTGGTTGTGCCGCCTCGGTGTCCCGACCACGTGGTTCGACAGCCTCACCACGAACGGGCCGAGCCTCACCACGCAGCGAAGCATCCCGGACGGACGCACCCCGGACGGAAGCGCCCCGACGGGACGAGGAGTCCCTATCGCCGCGCCGGTTGGCGCTGCGCCGCCAGCTCGGAGAGCCGCACCACGAGCAGTTCGAGGGCCAGCTCGTCCGCCAGCGCCCCCGTCTTGACGGCGTGGTCGGTCGCCTCCACCTCGCGGAGCGCCGCCTCCGCCGTGGCGGCGGACATCGAGCGGGCCTGCCGGACCAGTTTGTCCAGCGGGAAGCCGCCGCGCAGGCCGGTGGCCTCCCCGATCGCCGCCGGGGGCGCCCCCGCTTGCATCAGGGACGTGGCGCGTACCAGGTGCCGCACCTGCCTCGCGATCATGAACTGGTAGTAGCCCGGCCCCTCGGTCTCGTCGTCCAGCGCCTTGCGCAGCAGGCGCAGCGCGGGCGCCGCCTTGCCCTCGACGGCCGCGTCGACGATCGCGAAGACGCTCTCCTCGCGGACCTGCGGCGTCAGCAACGCCACGTCGTCCGCGGTCACCGGCCGGTCACCGGCGTACGTCCGCAGCTTCACCAGCTCGCCCGCCAGCATCCGCAGGTCCGCGCCGCCGAGGTCCACCAGCGCGGCGAGCGTCCCGCGCTCCACCTGGATGCCGAGGTCGCGCGCCCGGCCGGCCAGCCACACTTCCACCTCGCTGGGGGCGCCCCGGCCGCCCCACGTCTTGAGCTTGGCGCACTGCGTCACCGTCGCGCCCGGCAGGGCGGCCAGCGCCTTGAACAGCGCGGAGCCGCCGACGCTCGCGCGACGGTCGCCCGAGGCCGGTTCGACGAAGACCACATGGCTCGTCTCCGGCATCTGCGGCGCGAAGTTAAGGAACGCCTGCCACGAGTCGGCGGCGCCCTTGCGGCCGCCGGCCGCCGTGATCAGGCCCTCGACGACCACGAGCCGGGCCGTAGCGAGGAACGGGACGGCCGCGGCGTGCTGGATCAGCTGTTCCGGCGTGAGCCCGCGTCCGGCGAGGACGCTGGTGTTCGTCTCCAACATGCCGTCGATGTTGAGGGTCGCCTTCACCTCGGCCAGCGCCTCGGCCGCGCGGAACTCGTCCGGCCCGTAGATGATGCTGACCGGTGCTACGTCCGACGCCACGGGTTACCTCCACCGCCTGCCGCACGGTGCGCGCCGACGCGGTGGCGGCGCCGTAGATTCGACCCGATTTCCCCTCTTGCTCCCCTCTCCCCCGCGGGGGGAGAGGGGCCGGGGGTGAGGGTCCCCGCTAGTCGATCTCGAGCTGCCAGCCGAACCACGTCGCCACCGTGACCAGCACCAGGATCGCCGCGCCCGGCCACAACAGCGTCGGGAGGAAGGCGCCGCCCGCGGCCACCGCCTCGTAGGCTGCCCAGGTGAGGGCGATCGCCAGGCCGGGGAGCGGCAGCCACCAGGGGAAGCGCGGGTCCGCGTCGTCCACCAGCGCCTGGCGCAGCAGGTCGCGCGCGCCCAGCGGCGCGTCGCCCTGCTGGCCGCCATCTGCCTGCTTGGCTCGAGGTTCGTCGCTCATCCCGCCCTCTCATCGATCGTAGGCTCGGCCGCGACGGGCGTCGAGGTAAGCACGGGCGCACCGCCGTCCGGCGCGCCGGCTGGTGGCTCGGTGCGGTGGTCTCCCGCGCGCCACCAGACGAGGTAGGCGAACGCCGTGAGCACGCAAAGCACGAAGGCGGCGGCGGTCAGCGCCGCGCCCAGGCCGGCGCGGTCGGCGAGCCACGCCAGCCCCAGGCCGGCCACCACGCTGGTGACCGACGCGACCATCGAGCCCACCGAGACGGCCGTCGCCCGCACGCGTTCCGGCGCGCGTCGGGAGACGTAGTCGGTGACGTGGACGTACAGCACGTTCCAGCCGAACGCGGGCAGGATGAACAGCGGGAACAGCCACGGGACGCCGGAGGCGCCCGCCAGTAGCGCCAGTGCGCTCACGAGCGGCATCGACCAGAGCACGTGCCGCAGGCCGAGCACGCGGCCGAGCGGCGCCGCGACCCACGAGCCCACCGCCGCCAGCGCCATCTGCGCGCCCACGAACAGGCCCAGCGTCCACAGCGGCACGCCGTAATCGAGCACCACCGGCTGCTGTGCCACGGCCATGGTGGCGACGGCCACCGTGGCGAAGGCGACGAGCAACACCACGGACCAGATCGCCGGCGTCGAGGCGACGAAGCGGAGGGCGTCGCGGCCGGTCTCCAGGAAGGGCGCGCGCTCCTCGCTGGGTGGCGGCTCGCTCATGCGCCACGCGAAGAACAGCGCCGGCATGCTCAACAGGCCGCTCAGCAGGATCGGTGCGGCCAGCGGCGTCCACTGCACCATCGCTGCGCCGGCGACCGTGAACAGGGCGATCGCCGCCGTCAGCAACGCGTTGTACCGCCCGATGTGCCCCGGGAACTCCGCGTCGCGGCCCAGCCGCTTGAGGCTGTCGAAGAGCATCGCCGCGTCGGCGCCGGAGACGAAGGCCTCGCCCAGGCCGAACAAGAGGTAGGCGAAGAGCAGGAGCAGCGGCCCCGTGCTCAGCCCAAACGCAAACATGGCCAGGATCGTGGCGCCCGTCCCCAGCAGCAGGCTGAGCCGTCGACTGAAGCGGTCGGCGATGACCCCCGTCGGGATCTCGGCGGCGATCACCACGGCGGAGAAGCTCGCCTCGAAGAGGAAGACCTGCCCGATGGTGAGCCCGCGCTCCTCGAGCAGGTAGACGACCCAGATCGCCTCGCCGAACCACGTCCAGCGGAGCACCCACCACCACGGCATCAGCCGCAGGTTGCGCGCCATTGCCGGGTCGGCCGGCGGTCGAGGCGGCACCTCCAGCGGCGCGGGCATCGGCGCGAGCGATGGGATCGGTGAGTCGGACATGGCGGGTTGACCTGGCCCCGGCCTCCATCACCTGGAGACCGGCGTTACGACGGCGTGGCGGGCGCTTCGGGTGCTACGGGAAGAGGTCCAGCTCCAGTTCGCGCACGATCTCCGCGGCGCTGCCCTCGCCCCGGTCGAAGGCGTAGCCGCGGATGATGGCGGCGGGGATGGCGTCCACCTTGCCCATCACCAGCTCACTCGCGGCGGCCAGCTCGTCCGCCACGCAGATCGTGGTCACGCGCATCTCGCGGCCGTCCATGTCCGGCAGGCCCACGTACGAGCGCATGGGCAACAGCCCCGCCACCCCGATCGCGATGTTCGTATGGCCGTGCCGCCAGGGCCGACCGAAGGTGTCCGTCATCACCACCCCCACCTCGGCGCCGGTGCGCTCGCGGACGGCGTCGCGCAGCCCGCGGCACGAGGCGTCCGGGTCCACCGGCAGCAGGCACACTAGGTCCAGCCCGCCCACGTTCGAGGCGTCGATGCCGGCGTTCGCGCACTTGAAGCCGTGGTGCGTCTCCGTGATCAGCACCCCGCGCACCTGCCGGATGATGCGCTTCGATTCGCGCAGCACCGCCTCCACCTGCCGCGGGTCCTTCTCGAAGCGCGTGGCGAAGTCGAGCGCGAACGCGCTCGGTTCGAAGTCGTCCAGCGGCAACACGCGCCCCTCCGCCTTCGAGACCACGCGCTGCGTCACGATCAGCGCGTCGCCGTCCTCGAAGGGTGTGCCCTGTGCGGCGGCGGCGTCGACCAGCTGGCCGGCCAGGTCATCGCCACGTTGGACCAGCGGGATGCCGGTGATGCCGATCGTGCGGAACTCTGGCACGTGCGAGCCCTCTGGGACGGACATTCCGTTCCTGCCTTGTCTGTCGGTCGCTCTTGTTGTCGTCGCCCGTTGCCCGGGCGCCCGTCTGTGCGGATGGCTACTCGTGCGCGTCCAGGCCGGTGATGCGCACGGCGGTGTGCGCCTTGTGCCGGATGTTGATCCCGATGAGCAACGTGGTCAGTCCCTCCACGAAGCGGGAGAAGCGTAGCGGCCCGGCGTCCACCGCGCGCACTCCCGCAATCTCGTCCGCCAGCGCCATCACCACCTGCTTGGCCTCCGCGTCGTTGCCCGTGACGAGCACGTCCGAGTCGACCGGCGACGAGGCATCGAGCAGCGCCTTCGCGCCGAGGTTGTGGAAGGCCCCCACCACGAGCGACTCCTCGAGGATCGCCGCGGCCTCCTCGGTGGCCGAACCAGCCTCGACGTCCACCGGCCGCGGGCCGCGCTCGAAGCGCACCGGCACCACGGCGTCGACCACGATCTTGCCGGCCAGCCGCTGGCGCAGGCCCTCGAGCGTCAGGCGGTGGCCATCGTAGGGCACGGTCACCACGACGATGTTCGCGCTGGCCACGACCTCCTCGTTGCCGCCGCCCACGATCTGTCCGCGGCCGCCCAGGCCATCGAGCAGTTCCCGCGCGACCTGGTCCCCACGGGCCGCGTCGCGGCTGCCGATGGCGACGGTGTGGCCCGCGAGGGCGAAGCGCGTGGCCAGCCCGCGGCCCTCCGGCCCCGTGCCGCCGACCACCGCGATGTTGTGGCTCATCTCGACCGTCCGATCCGTCGTTTGACGCGCCGCTGGGCGCTCCGTGTCTGTGGGGGCGCGGTCCTCAGCCCGCCGGGGCTCGTCGCGCGATGCACCATACAATGTCGTGCGTGGCGCCTATCGTCGCAGTACGCGGTTCGGAGCGAAACCGGGGAGACACGATCGGACGAGCACCGGTGACTGTCACGACGGCAGCCGTCGAGGTACGCGGACTGACGCACCGCTACGACTCGGGGCGCGAGACCCTGCTCGCCCTCGACGGCGTCAACCTCGATGTCGGCGAGGGCGAGTTCGTCTCGCTCGTCGGTCCCTCTGGCTGCGGTAAGACCACGCTGCTCCGCGCCGTCGCGGGGCTGCTCCAGCCGAGCACCGGGAGCGTCGGCGTCCTCGGTACCACGCCGGACGATGCGCGGGCGCGGCGCGTGCTGGGGCTGGTGACGCAGGACCCCGGGCTGCTCCCCTGGCGCTCGGTCGTCGCGAACGTGCGGCTGCCGCTGGAAGTCACCGGCGCGAGCGCCGACGTGGACGCGCTGCTCCGGCGCGTCGGCATCGAGCGCTTCGCCGGCTACTACCCCCGGCAGCTCTCCGGTGGCATGCGCCAGCGGGTGGCGCTCGCGCGAGCGCTGGCGCACGGGCCTCGCCTGCTGCTCATGGACGAGCCCTTCGGTGCCCTCGATGAGTTGTCCCGCGAGGCGATGCGGGTCGAGTTGCTGCGCCTATGGGAGCGCGAGCGCATCTCCGTGCTCTTCGTGACGCACTCGATCCGGGAGGCGGTCCTCCTCTCCGACCGGGTGGTCGTGATGTCGGGCACGCCGGGACGCGTCGTCGACGAGGTCCCGGTCGACCTCGGGCGCCCGCGCACGCCGGCCCTCGAGGAGACGGCCGCCTTCGCGGCGCTGGTGTCCCGCGTGCGCGCCGGCCTGGGGGGACAGCCGTGGTGACCGCCCGCCCACGCCCGTTCGGCCCCTCCTACTCCCCTCCCCCGGGAATCGGGGGAGGGGCCGGGGGAGAGGGCCCCCCTCCCCCGGGAATCGGGAGAGGGGCCGGGGGAGAGGGCCATGCCTGACGCCACCGACGTCGTCGACCTGCCGGGACTCCCCGCCGAGCAGGAGGCAGCGCCCGCGCGTCGAGGCGGCGCCACGGGCGCCCTCGGGCGGTGGCTGGGCCTCGGCTTCGCGCCCGGTCTCGCCGCGGTGGTGCTGCTGGCCGCGTGGGAGGTGTGGGTGCGGGCGCGCGATGTGCAGGAGTACCTGCTACCGCCGCCGAGCGCCGTCGCGCAGGCACTGGCCGACGAACCGATGCGCTACATCGACGCCTCCCGGCTCTCACTGACTGCCGCCATGGGCGGGCTGCTGATCGCCAGCGCCGGCGCGTTCGCGCTGGCCGTGGTGATGGCCCACTCGAGGCCCCTCGAGCGCGCCCTCTACCCCCCGGCGCTCATGCTGAAGGTCACGCCGATCGTCGCCATCTATCCGCTGTTCACCATCTGGTTCGGCTTCGGCATCTGGCCAAAGATGCTCATCGCCGCGCTCATCACCTTCTTCCCCATGCTCGTGAATGCCGTGATCGGCCTGCGCAGCGTGGACCCGCAGGCCTACGACTTCATGCGCTCGCTCGACGCGTCGAGGTGGCAGGTGTTCTGGCGGCTCCGCCTCCCCTCGTCGCTGCCGTACGTGTTTGCCGCCCTGCGCATCTCGGTGCCGCTCTCGCTCATCGGTGCCGTGGTCGCGGAGTTCCTCTCGGGCACCTCGGGCATGGGGCAGCTGATCCTGATCGCGAACGGCGACTTCGACACGCCGGCACTCTTCGGCGCGGTCGTGGTGCTGGCCGCGCTCGGGGTGACACTGACCGGCGCAGTCTCGTATCTTGAGCGGCGCGTGCTGACCTGGCACGAATCATCAAGGGGCGTCTAGTGCCCGCGCTCCAGGCGCGGATATTCGCCTCCAACGTCTCTTCGACAGGCGTGTAGCGCCCGCGCATAGGCGTGGATGCACGCACCGGACCTGCCGGAGGATGCCCCGTGTCCCGTTCCCGATCGGTCGCCCTGGTGGCGCTGCTGTTCGCCGCCCTCGGACTTGCGCTGTCGCCCGCCTGTGGTGGCGAGGCCAGCGACGAGGAGTCACGTTCCGTCACCTTCATGGCGGGCTTCCGCCCGCAGGCCAACCTCCCCTTCGTCGCCGTCTACGTCGCTGAGGCGAAGGGCTTCTTCGAGGAGGAAGGTCTGGACGTCGACATCCAGCACTCCTCCGGCCAGGACGAGCACCTGCGCCTCCTCCTCGACGGCACCGTCGACTTCACCACCGGCACCGCCGCGCAGGTCCTGCGCCGCCGCGAGGAGGGCCTGCCCGTGCGCGCCGTCGCCCTCTTCGGGCAGCGCGGCGACCAGGGCTACGTCACCCGCGCTGACTCCGGCATCGAGGCGCCGGAGGACTTCGCCGGCCGCTCGGTCGGCTTCAAGGCGGGCGTCGTGCCCGCCGAGCTGCACGGGCTCCTCGCCACGGCGGGGCTTGCCGCGGACGACGTGGACCTCCAGGCCGTGGGCTTCGATCCCCGCGTGTTCATCGAGGGCCAGGTGGAGGTCTATCCGGTCTTCCTGAACAACGAGCCGGACTCCATCCGTCGCGCCGGCGTCGAGATCAACGTCATCGACCCGCACGACTTCGGCGTGCCCACGCTCGGTCTCACTTTCCTCGTGAATGCCGAGGCGGCGGACGACGACCCCGACCTCGTGGAGCGCTTCCTGCGCGCCTCCATGCGCGGCGCGCACTACGCCGCGGAGCACCTGGACGAGGCGGTCGAGATCACGCTCCAGCATGCGGAGGGCGCCGACCCCGAGCACCAGCGCTACCTCCTCGAGACCGACCTCGCCGCCGCGGCGCGCGACGACGGCATAGGCCGCGCGTCCCTCGACCAGTGGCGAGCGCTGCAGGACCTGCTGCTGGAGCACGACATCATGCAGGACGAAGTCGAGCTGGAGACAGCCTTCGACGCGTCCTTCATCGAAGCGCTCTACGAGGACGGCGAACTCGACTGACAGGGACCGGGACGGCCGGGCAACGCGGGTCTACTCCAGCGTCAGGGGCTCCGTACGGCCCATGACCTGGTCGTCCACGTAGATCTCGATCTCCCAGGTGCCGGCGCCCACTGCCTCGTCGGCGGAGTAGCCGACCCACCAGTTGCCCGCCGTGCCGCCCGTCCACGGGATCGACGGTGACTGGTGGACGACCCGGCCGTTGCGAAAGACGATCCAGCGCATCGTCTGGGCGCCCTCCATGCCCGCGTACTTGAAGGATGCCAGCAACTGCCGCGCGTCCGCCGAGGGCTCAGCGAGCACGGTGCGCTCCGGCGTCGCCCGCGAGCCCAGGCTGAACTCGGACAGCGACGGGGACGGCGGGTCCACCCCCACGAGCGCCGTGGACGATGCCCGCATCGAGCCGTCCACCCACACCTCCAGCCGCCAGCGCCCGCTCGGAAGCCCGCCGCTGTTCGGCGCGATGATGCGCTCCGAGACCACCCCGAACGCTCCGCCCTCCCACGGTGCCGTGGAGGACAGGCGGTCCTGCTGCACGCCATCGAGGAACCACCGCTCCTCGACCACCGTGCCATTCTCGATGCCCTGCGCGACGAACTCGTAGTACAGCGTCCCGAGCCCCGCATCGAACCGCTGGCCGTAGTCGAACAGCTCCCGCGACGTTGACTGGTCGACGGCGTTCTCGGCAAAGGCCGGCTGCGCCACCCAGATGCCGTCGTCCGTGGCCGACGCGCCGGTGCCCGCGCCCCCGCCGCGCGAGGACAGCGCCGCCACGTAGTCCGCGTCCGGGTTGTTCTGCGCCTGCTCCACGAGCGGCCGCGCCACCTCCATCGCCCGGATCGAGCCGACTGGGCTGCCCGGGCTATACGCCTCCTGCAGCAGGATGCCCACCAGCTCGCCGCCACTGTCGACCGCCGGGCCACCGGAGGTGCCATACGGCGGCCTCGCGCCCGACTTCACCCACGCCCGCCCGCTGACCAGCGGGTCGCCTCGAAAGCCGGTCACGGCCGCCTCGGTGGTCACGACCGCCTGCGTGGGGACGCCCTCCAGCGCGATGCCGGGATGCCCGAACAGCCGCACGGAGTCGCCGGAGATGGTCGAGCCGGGGTCGGCCAGCCGCACCGCCGGCAGGTCGAACGCGCCCGCCTCCAGTGGCTCGCCGGCGGCATCCTCCTCGACGCGCAGCACCGCGAGTCGCGCCGCCGCGTCCGCCACCACGATGCGCGCGCGGAAGCGCGGTTCCGGCTCGACGCCCGGCGCCGAGCTGTGGGCGATGCTGATGACGGCGTAGGCCGCGCTGCCGTCCGCCTGGTACGGGTAGACCAGGGGGTAACTGGTGAGGATCAGCCCGCGCTCTTGGTCGACCACCACGCCGGACCCGTCCCGGACAATGTCGCCACCGTCCGCGGACTCCAGCAGGCGCACCTGCACCACCGAGCGCGCCAGCTCGTGGTCGGGGATGCCCTCCGGGCCGCCCGTGTTGTCTCCCGGCCGGGTCTCCAGCGCGGGCGTCACCAGGATCGGGCCATCCGGGCTGCTCCCGGATGTCGGAAGGACGGACGGGTCAGGCGTCGGAGAAGCGCCGTCGCTCCCCGGGATGAACTCGCCCGCGCGGTCGCAGCCGGTGAGCACCAGCAGCGACATAAGCGCGGCGAAGGCGACCACGAGGACGCGGCTAAAGCGATGATTCGATGACATAGAGACTGCAACGTAACGCGCCGCCGGCGCTAGAGGCCAGCGGCGCGCACGTATAACGACCTCCGGAAACGTCTACCCGCGCGGGAGCCCCAGACCGCGGGTGGCGATGATGTTGCGCTGGATTTCGCTGGTCCCCGCGGCAATCGTCGCGGACACGGTGCTCATGTAGGACTGGCACGTCTGGCCGCCCAGCACCGCGTGCGACGACTCGGGGCGCAGCGCGCCGTGCAGGCCCACCATATTGATGTTGCGTCGCGCGTTCCGCTGAGACAGTTCCGAGTTGAACGCCTTCGACATGGACGCTTCGTAGTTCGGCACCAGGCCCTTCGACTGCATCCAGGCCACCCGGTAGCCGTAGAGGCGCCCAATCTCCACCTCGGTCGCCGTGTCCGCCAGGGACAGCCGGTTCACGTTGGAGTCCACGACGCGGCTGCCCGCGCCGGCGCTGTCCGCTTGCTTCGCGTACTCCAGGAACGGCTTGTAGCCGCGCTCCACCGCCGCCGCCCGATGTACGCCCGAGCGTTCGAAGTCCAGCGTGGTGGTGGACACGTACCAGCCGCGGTTCTCCTCACCGAAGCGGTTCTTCGCCGGCACGCGCACATCCTCGAAGAACGTCTCGTTGAAGCCCCGCGCGCCGTGCATCTGCTCGATCGGACGGATCGAGATGCCCGGCGTCTTCATGTCGAGCATGAAGTAGGAGATCCCTCGATGCTTCGGCGCGTCCGGGTCCGTGCGCGTGAGCACGTGGATCCAGTCCGCGTGCTGGGCGCCGGAGGTCCAGATCTTCTGCCCGTTGATCACGTATTCGTCGCCATCCCGCGTGGCGCGCGTCTGCAGCGAAGCGAGGTCCGAGCCGGAACCAGGCTCCGAGAAGCCCTGGCACCACATCACCTCGCCGGCGGCGATCTTCGGCAGGTGCTCCTGCTTCTGCTCCTCGGTGCCGTGGATGATCAGCGTCGGCCCAACCATCCGAGCGCCCTGCCCGCCCGTCGGAGCGCCACGCAGCGCGGACTCCTCCGCGAAGATCATCTGCTCGATGTGCGTCGCGTTGCGGCCGCCGTACTCCTGCGGCCACGCCATCGTCAGCCAGCCATGCTCCGCCAGCTTCTTCTCGAAGGCGCGCCCGCGATTGCGGTCGCCGCCCCCTTCGCCGTCCTCGTTGCTCGTCCCCCAGTGCTCGTCCAGGAACGCGCGCACCTGTCCTCGAAAGGCCTGGTCCTGTTCGCTCCAGCTGAACTCCATCTCGACTCTCCTCCTGGGTCGTAGCGCCGCCGGTCCCGGGCGGCCGTCGAGGCCCGGCGGGATTCTATCGCACGTGGCGATGCCCGGGTGCGACGTAACGGCGCATCTGCGGCTTCGCCCGTCGACCAGCAACAGCGTACTCGCGGGCCTCCGACGGGGTGTCGCGTGTACACTCGCGCTCGGTCGACAGGCGCGGACGCGGCAGGAGGACGGCGATGGCGGACTACCAGGCGATCCTCTACGACGTGCAGGACAGCATCGCGACCATCACGCTCAACCGCCCCGAGCGCATGAACTCCTTCAGCAACGCCCTGCTCAGCGAGTGGACGGACGCGCTCCGCCGCTCCGCCGAGGACGACGGCGTCCGCGCCATCATAGTCACCGGCGCTGGCCGCGCCTTCTGCGCCGGCGCCGACCTGCGCGCGAGCGCCGAGGACGACGTGCTCCGGCAGGAGGCCGCCGGCCCGGCCGACCGCCGCAACGGCCTGCGCTTCACGGTCTACCGCGTGGCACAGGCCCTCGAGTACCTCGACAAGCCCTACATCGCCGCGGTCAACGGCGCCGCCGTCGGCGCTGGCATGGACATGGCCTCCATGGCCGACATCCGCATCGCCAGCGACCAGGCCCGCTTCGGCATGTCCTACGTCAACGTTGGCCTCGTCCCCGGCGACGGTGGCGCGTGGCTGCTCCCGAAGCTCGTCGGCGTCCAGCAGGCGCTCGAGCTCATCTGGACCGGCGAGCTGTTCGATGCCGCAAAGGCCCTCGAGCTGGGCTACGTCCGCAACGTCGTGCCCCACGACGACCTGATGACGGAGACGCGCACCTTCGTCCAGCGCCTCGTCGAGGGCCCGCCCGTCGCCGTGCAGATGGCGAAGCGCCTGGTCTACCGCGCCATGAACCAGGACTTCATGGAGGCGCTAGAGTCCGCACAGGCCGCCTTCACCATCGCACAGTCCACCGAGGACGCCCGCGAAGGCCCGGCCGCCTTCCGCGAGAAGCGCAAGCCCAACTTCCAGGGCCGCTAGCGCGAATGAGCTCGCCGGCCCCTCCCCCGTTCGTGGTGGACCTGTCTTCTCGGTGGTGAGCCCGTCGTCCGTCGTGGAGGAGCCCCATTCCCGTTCGTGGTGAGCCCGTCGAACCACGCGGTTGGGACACCGAGGCGCCCACCCAGCCCTAGAAGGAGAACCACCATGACGATTCAGCGGATGGACAACGTCGCCATTGTCGTCGATGACCTTGAGGCTGCAATTGCGTTCTTCGTCGAACTCGGTATGGAGGTGGAGGGCAAGGCGCAGATCGAAGGCCTTTGGGCGGACCGCACCGTCGGACTCGACGGCGTCCGCAGCGACATCGCGATGATGCGGATCCCGGACGGCCACGGTCGGCTTGAGCTGACGAAGTACCACAGCCCCGCGGCGATCAGCGGCGAGCCGGAGAACCCGCCGCCCAACACGCTGGGCCTGCATCGTGTCATGTTCGCCTTCGATGACATCGAGGATGTCGTTGCCCGCCTGCGCGCCCACGGTGCCGAACTCCTCGGCGAGCTGGTGCAGTACGAGGACAGCTACCGGCTCTGCTACGTCCGTGGCCCCGAGGGGATCATCGTCGCGTTGGCCGAGCAGCTCAGCTAACGGCCCGTCGCGGCCGACGAGAACGACAACGAGAGGAATGACCATGCAACCGAACGAGATCACCGAGGTCCTGAACCGACCGCTCAGCCAGGAACTGCTGGCCCGCGACCTGACCCGCCTGGCCTACGTCGCCAAGGACGGCACACCCCGCAATGTCCCGATCGGGTTTGCCTGGAACGGCTCGGAGATCGTCATGTGCACGACGAAGAATGCGCCGAAGCTCCCGGCCCTACGCAACAACCCGACGGTTGCCCTGACGATCGACACCGAGGTGCACCCACCCAAGATCTTGCTCATCCGCGGCCAGGCCGAGCTGGACTTCGTCGATGGCATCCCGGACGAGTATCTCCAGGCGAACAGCACCTACGAGATGACCCCCGAGCAACGGGTCGAGTGGGAGGCGGAGGTGCGTTCGCTCTACAGCGACGGCATGGTCCGGATCGTCGTAACCCCGACGTGGGCGAAGTTGATCGACTTCGAGACGACCCTGCCGAGCGCGGTCGAGGAGCTGGTCCGGCAGCGGGAGGAGCGTCAGCGCAGCTGAGGGCGCGCGGTCGCCCGCATTGGGTGGATCCCCTTCGTGGTGAGCCTGTCGAACCACGCGGTCGGGACACCGAGGCGCCTGCCCAGCCCTTCGAAGGCAGACCGAACGGATTCCGCACCGCCCCAGCCTATCCTGTATGTATGACCACCCAACCCAACCGGCCCGAAGAACACATCGAAGACCCGGTGGCCGCGCTGCACCAGCGGGCGCGCCAGCTCGACCGCCTGCTCGACGACCGCGGCCGCGTCGTACGCTGGCCCAAGCGCCACAAGCACCGCCAGCTCATACTCGACTACCTGATCGAGCACATCGAGCCGCGGCAGGTGATGACCGAGCGCGAGGTCGGCGCGTTGCTGGACAGCCTGCACACCTTCCGCGACGTGCCGCTGCTCCGTCGCTGCCTCGTCGACGAAGGCATGCTCGAGCGGAAGCGCGACGGCTCGGCGTACTGGCGCCCGCACCGCGCCTGAACCTGCCGTGGCCGAGCCGTGTGGCAGCCGCCGCTACACTGGGACGCAGCGGCGGTCGGCGTGCCTGCGGCACGGATCGAAGGCCCGCGCGGCGTCCCTGCCGCGGTTAGCGGGCTCTTCACACCTTCGCCACATGTTGTTGACCCGTGCGCGCCACGATAGAGGAGCGCTCACCGCGTGTCGGAGGTAAATGCAGTGACACCCAGGACGCTGGCCCAGGCGGGAGCTCTCGGCATCGTCGTGGTCTTCTCCATGGTGGCGGGCGGCCTGATCACCGCGCAGATCGTGGACGACGACGACCCCTCCTCGACGCCGCTGCCACAGGCCACCGAACCCATCGTCAGCACCACACCCGAGGCGACGTCGGCCAGCGTGTCACAGACGGAGTTCGCCGTCTTGCCGGACCTCCCGGCGCTGGTCGAGCAGACGATCGACTCGGTGGTGCGCATCGAGTCCGTCGGCCCGCAGGGTGGCCAGAGCGTGGGCACGGGCATCGTCCTGGACACGGACGGCCACATACTGACCAACTACCACGTCATCGAGGGTGTCTCGGACATCCGCGTGCAGCTGCACGACGGCAGCACCGGCACCGCCGAGGTGCTGGGCGCCGACCCCGGCAGCGACCTGGCCGTGCTCCGCGCCTCCATCCAGCCGCAGCGGCTGGTGCCGGCCACGTTCGGGGACTCGGACGCAGTGCGTGTCGGCGAGCCCGTCTTCGCCATCGGCAACCCGTTCTCGCAGGAGTTCTCCACCAGCGCCGGTGTGATCAGCGCGGTCGACCGCACCACGAACTCGAGCTTCACCGGCCGCACCATCCGCAACGTGCTGCAGACAGACGCCGCGCTGAACCCCGGCAACTCAGGCGGCCCGCTCTTCAATGCCGTCGGCGAGGTGATCGGCGTAAACACATCCATCGAGAATCCGGACGGCCGCTCCTTCGCTGGCCTCGGGTTCGCCGTCCCCTCCAACACCGCCATGCGCTTCCTGCCGCAGATGCTGGCCGGTGACTCCGTGGAGCACTCGCAGCTCGGCGTCACCGGCGTCGATGTGGACACGCTGCTCGCCGAGCAGCTCGAGTTGTCGGTGGAGCAGGGCGTCTACATCACCACGGTCGTGCCCGGCTCGGCCGCGCACGATGCGGGCCTCGTCGCGGGCGGCGTCAGCATCGGCGGCGAGCCGGGGCCCGGGGGTGACATCGTCGTGGCTGTCGATGGTGAGCCGGTCAACAGCATCGAGCAGCTGGCGGCGGAGATCGACCGCCGCAACGTCGGCGACACCGTCGAGCTGACCGTCCGTCGAGGTGGCGACGAACTCACGCTCACCGCCTCGCTAGCGCCCTGGAACTAGGACGGCGCCACCGGCGCTCCCATCCGCGGACAGCCCGCGCGGTCCTCTCTCCCAGCGGCCCCCGGAGTATCCGGGGGTCGCTCGGTGTTCGGGCCGGCTGCGCTACACCACAAACTCACTCCGCGAACTCACTCCGCAAACTCACTGTGCAGCAGCCCCATGACGAATGTGTCGTAGTACCGGCCGGCGATGTACGAGTCCTGCCGCAGCCGCCCCTCCACCACGAAGCCCACCTTCTCGTACGCCCGCTGCGCCCGAGGGTTGTACTCCGCCACCCCCAGCTCCAGCCGGTGCAGGTCCAGCTCCTCGAAGGCGAACCGGCACAGCGTGCGCAGCGCGTCCGTGCCGTACCCGCGCCCCCAGTACGCGCGCTCGCCGATCATCATCCCGACCTCGCCGCTGCGCGCCTCGGCGTGCAGCTTGCGCAGCTCGATGCTGCCGATGTGCACTGGGGCGCCGCCCGGCGCGTCGGTGGCGTCGATCGCGAGGAACATCCCGTTGTCCCAGGAGATCTCGGACTTCGAGCGCAGCCACTCCTCCTCGGCGGCGAGTGTCATCGGATACGCCGTCCCGCCGATCAGGTGCCGCACCTCGGTGTCGGCGATCCATTCGAGGAAACGCGGCGCCTCGCTGAGGTCGGGCGGGCGGAGGCGCGTGCGCTCACCTTCGAGGAACATCGCCCACCTCCTCGGCCGCCCCGTAGCGCTCGTCGAACTCGGGGCGTGTGATGCTCATCGTCAGCAGCGCCGTGGCCTGCCCCCGCGTCCAGCGCGACTCGCGGTGACGGCCCTCGTACTCGAAGCCGGCTCGCTCGTACAGCGCCCGCGCGCGAGGGTGGTCCTCCATCACGTGCAAGTACACGCGGCGCAGGTTCATCTCTCGGAAGCCGAAGCAGAGCAGCGTGCGCAGCGTGTCGAAGCCGTAGCCCTGTCCCCACATCGACTTCTCGCCGATGTTCAGGCCCAGCTCCACCACCCGGTCCTCCGGCGTCGCGCCGTGCAGGCCGCACGTGCCGAGCAGCAGCCCGTCCTCGCGCCGCTCGATGGCGAACGTGACGTTGCGATAGCCCCCGCGCTGCTTCGCGTCGGAGGCCCACTGCCGCTCCCACTCCAGGGAGGTCGGGTAGCGCAGGTCCAGGTGCCTGGTCACCTCGCGGTCGTTGATCCAGCGGAACATCGTCTCGGCGTCGCCGGGCTCGATCGCCCGCAGCCGTACCCGTTCGCCCTCGTAAGCCATCCCCGCGCTCCGCTCGCTCGCCACTGCTTCGTGCCGGTGCTATCTTCGCGCTTCACGAAGCAGGTTCGGGGAAGCCGGTGCAAGCCCGGCGCTGTCCCGCAACTGTGAGCCACGCACGACCGGCCGAAAACGTCGCCGGGCGTGCGAGGTGAGCCAGAATACCGGCCTGCATCGCGTGTCGAAACCTGCGAGGACAGGCGACGCATGCTGCACCTCAGGCAGCGGCCCCCACCGGGCCGGCGCCGGACGGACGTAGCACCGTCATCTGCCCCCTCGCACCTGAGGGGGTTTTTCGTGCCCGGTCTCGGACACGATGACCTCCCAAGTGCCTGGAGGTAATACGTTGCACCACACCCATCCCGCACGGATGGGCGGGACCCGCATCCCGCTCGCCCTTATCCTGTCCGCCCTCGCCGCGCTTGCGGCGGTGCTGGCCGGCTGCTCCGGCGACTCACCCGAGACGCCCGCGGACGCCTCGACCCCTGTCGCCAGCGCCTCAGCGGCCGCCTCGCCGGACACCACCGTCGAGGCGTCGCCCTCCGCCTCAGCGCCGGCCGCGTCCACCACCGCGGCAGCCGCGGCCATGGCCTTCACCGACTCCACCGGCACCGAGGTGACCCTCGACGGGCCACCGCAGCGCATCATCTCGCTCTCGCCCGGCGTCACGGAGATCCTCTTTGCCATCGGCGCCGGCGACCGCGTCGTCGCCGCCGACGAGGCTTCCGACTACCCAGAGGCCGCGCTCGCGCTAGAGAAGTTGGCGTACTTCGAGCCGGACCCGGAGGCGGCGCTGGCCCTCGACCCGGACCTGGTGATCATGGCGACGAACCAGGAACAGCAGGTCCAGCAGTTCCGCGACCTGGGCCTCCCGGTCTTCCTCGCCCGCGAGCCGGAGACGCTCGAGGGCGTCGTCGAGAGCGTCCGCCTCGTCGGTGACATCACCGGCCGGGTTCCGGAGGCCGCCGCCCTCGCCGGCGACATGGAGCAGCGCATCGAGATGGTCACGAGCGCCATTGAGGACATCGATGAAGGCCCGCTGGTCTTCTTCGAGCTTGATGCGGGGCTGTACACGGCCGGCCCCGGCACCTTCATCGGCGGCATGCTGGAGCTACTGAAGGCGCGCAACGTCGCCGAGGACGCCGCCACCGACTTTCCGCAGCTCTCCAGTGAGGCAGTCATCGATAGAAACCCGGACGTCGTCCTCCTGGCCGACGCGGAGTTCGGGGAGAGCCTGGACACCGTCGCCGCGAGGCCCGGCTGGGAGGCCGTCGCCGCCGTCCAGCAGGGCCGCGTCTACCCAGTGGACCCGGACCTGACGAACCGCCCCGGCCCCCGCATCGTCGAGGGACTCGCGGCGATGGCCCGCGCCCTCTACCCGGACCGCTTCGAATAGGGGCCGCGCGATGGACGCACGACGCATCGAGCCGGCAGGCGCCGTCGCGGCGCCGGCATCGAGGGGCGCAGGGCTGCGACGCCTTGCGCACCTCGGACCGGTCGCCGTTTGCTTGCTCGTGCTCGTTGCCGTCGCGCTCGCTTCGCTCTCGCAGGGCGCCGCGGGACTGCCGCCGCGCACGGTCGCCGGGTTGCTCGTCGACCGCCTCCCCCTCATCGCCATCGAACTCGACGTGCCGGAGACGTGGCGGCGCATCGTCTTCGACGTGCGCCTGCCGAGGGTGATCGCGGCCGGAGCGGTCGGGGCGGCGCTGGCCTACTCGGGCGCGGCCTACCAGGGTGTGTTCCGCAACCCGCTCGCCGAACCGTTCCTGCTCGGTGTCGCCTCCGGCGCGGCGCTTGGGGCCGCGCTCACCATCGTGTCGCCTATCTATAGCGGCGCATATGGCTTCGGTTGGGTGCCAGCCGCCGCCTTCGCTGGCGGGCTGCTCGCGATGGTGCTCGTGTACCTCTTCTCCCGGTCAGGCGGGAGCGTGAGCAACGCCACGCTGATCCTCGCCGGGGTCGCCCTCTCGGCAATGCTGGCGGCGGCCACCTCGTTCATCCTCATGACCGCCGGCGAGCGGACCCAGGCGGTCCTGTCGTTCCTCTTTGGCGGCTTCAACACCGCCAGCTGGTCGCGCGTGGCGTGGGCGCTGCCCTACCTGCTCGCCGGGAGCGCCGTGGTCGCCGTCTTCGCGCGCGTGCTGAACGTGCTGCAACTGGACGAGGAGCAGGCGGCGCAGCTCGGCGTCGATGTGACCCGTACGAAGCTGCTGGTGCTCGGCGGCGCATCGCTGGTGGCCGCCACCGCCGTCGCCATGGCCGGCGTGATCGGCTTCGTGGGGCTGATCGTCCCGCACGTCGTGCGCATCCTCTGGGGCGGCGACCATCGACGCCTGCTGCCGCTGGCGGCGTTGCTCGGCGCGTCGTTCCTGATCGCGGCGGATCTCTTCGCCCGCACCGTGATCGCGCCGCAGGAGGTCCCTGTCGGCATCGTGACCGCGCTCCTGGGCGGGCCGTTCTTCCTCTGGTTGCTGCGGGCGCGCCGCGTGGGAGACCTGTGATGGCGACCGCGACAGCCCTCGCCGCCCCCCTGCTCGAGGTGCGTGACGTGCACGTCGCCCTCGGTGGCGGCCCGGTGCTCGCCGGCGCCGGCGTCACCGTCCGCGCGGGAGAGGTGGTCGGGCTCGCCGGGCCCAACGGCGCCGGCAAGAGCACTTTGCTGCGCGCGGTCACGCGCGTCCTGCGCGCCGAGCGCGGCACGTTCCTCCTGCGCGGCACACCCATCGATGCGCGGTCGCGGCTCGACTTCGCCCGCGAGGTCGCCGTGGTGCAGCAGCTGCCAGAGGCGCCGCCCACGATGCGCGTGGAGGAACTGGTGCTCCTCGGCCGCCACCCGCACCTGCGGCTGCTCGGCCGCGAGTCCGGCCGCGATCGCGCGATCGCCCTCGACGCCATGCGGCGGGCAGGCTGCGACGCCTTCGCCGAGCGCGCGTTGGGGACGCTCTCCGGCGGCGAACGCCGCCGCGCCTTCATCGCCCGCGCCTTGGCGCAGGAGCCCCGACTGTTGCTCCTGGACGAACCGACCGCGAACCTCGATGCCGGCGCTCAGGGCGAGGTCTTCGAGTTGCTGCGCGCCCTGGCCGCGGATGGCGTCGGTGTCCTGGTGGTGGTGCACGACCTGACCCTCGCGGCGTCATACTGCGATCGGCTGGTGCTGATGCAGCGCGGCCGCACGGTCGCGGAGGGGCCACCGGCCGAGGTGGTGACCGCCGAGACCGTCCGTCGCGTCTACGGCGACCGCGTCACCGTGGTCAGGCACCCCTCGACGGGCGCACCGCTCGTCGTCCCCGCGGTCGCCGGAACGGAGGACCGAGATGCCTGACGACCCCTCGAGCGAGACCCCGGAAGCCGCCGCATCCGCTCCCGTCGAGCAGTGGCGGGGCAAATGGGAGGGCCTTTTCCCCAAGAAGCACCCCCTGGTCGTCCTCTACACCGGCAACGGCAAAGGCAAGACCACGTCCGCGCTCGGCGTCACCATGCGCGCGTGGGGACGCGGCTGGAACATCATCTGGCTGCAGTTCATCAAGTCGAAGACATCGCACTACGGCGAGACCCGCGCCGCCGAGCGCATGGGCATCGAGATGATCCCCCTCGGCGACGGCTTCACCTGGCTCTCGAAGGACATCGAGAAGGACATCGCCCTCGCCCACGAGGCGTGGGCGCTCGCGCGCGAGAAGATCGAGTCCGGCGAATACGACCTCGTCGTCCTCGACGAGATCACCTACCCCATCACCTACGGCTGGCTCGAGGTCGAAGAGGTCATCCAGACGCTCCGCGACCGCCCGAAGGACGTGGACGTCATCCTGACGGGCCGCGATGCCCACCCCGACCTCGTCGAGTTCGCCGACCTCGTGACGGAGATGACGGAGGTCAAACACCCCTACCAGTCCGGCATCAAGGCCCAGCCAGGCATCGACTTTTGACGCGGCCCCACCCCTCCGCTCGTCCTGAGCCCGTCGAAGGGCGGGCGGACTCCCGTGCTGGTGCCGCCCATGCTTCGACGGGCTCAGGACGAGCGGCCGGGACGGGCTTCTTCTCCCGTCCCTGGCGGCGTGGGACTCCCCGTCCGTGGTGAGCGAGTCCCGTCCGTGGTGGGCGAATTCCCGCTCGTGGTGAGACTCCTGTCCCCGTTCGTGGTGAGCCCGTCGAACCACGCACCGCCCGAGCATCGAGGCCACACGCACCCATCGACAGGCGTAAGGGCGAACGGACGTGAAAGAGTGATCGCGTGCTGACCGAAGACCCCGCCGTCCTCATCACCCGCACCGTCGAGGCGATCGCCGCCCTCGGTGGCGCGGACGCCGACGCGCAGGCCGCCGCCGACGCGCGGCAAGCACGGCTGACCAAGCCCGCCGGCGCGCTCGGGCGGCTCGAGGGGCTGGCGGGGCGCATTGCCGGCATCACCGGCCAGCCACGCCCGCGCCTCGACCGGCGGCTCGTGGTGGTTGCCGCCGCCGACCACGGCGTGAGCGCGCAGGGGGTCTCCGCCTACCCGTCCGAGGTCACCGCGCAGATGGTCGCCAACTTCCTCCGCGGCGGCGCCGCGATCAACGTCCTCGCCTCGCACGCCGGCGCGCGCGTCCGCGTCGTCGACGCGGGCGTCCGAGGCGAGACGCCGGAGACGGCGGCGCATCCCGACCTCGTGCGCTTGCGCCTCGGCCCGGGCACGGATGACATCTCGCAGGGCCCGGCGATGCCGCGTAAGTTAGCCGAGCGGGCCATCGCCGAGGGCATCGCGCTGTTCGAGGCCGAGCGCGCCGGCGAGGGCATCGACATCGTGGCGTGCGGCGACATGGGGATCGGCAACACCACCTCCGCCGCCGCCATCGTCGCGGCGGTCACGGGCCGCCCCCCGGCGCAGGTCACCGGCCGCGGCACCGGCGTCGACGACGCGGGCCTCGCCCGCAAGGTCGAGGTGGTCGAGCGCGCGCTCGAGGTGAACCGTCCGGAGGCCGGCGACGGCATCGGGCTGCTGGCCGCCCTCGGGGGTTTCGAGATCGGCGTGCTCGCGGGCGTCTACCTGGCGGCCGCCGCTACGCGCACCCCGGCCGTGATCGACGGTGTGATCTCGACGGCCGCCGCGCTCGTCGCGCACGCGCTCGCATCCGATGCCGGCTACGCCTTCATCGCCGCGCACCGCTCCGTCGAGCCGGGCCACGGCGCCGCGCTGGAACACCTCTGCCTGGAGCCGCTGCTCGACCTCGGGATGCGGCTCGGCGAGGGCTCCGGCGCCGCGCTCGGCATCTCCCTCTGCGTCGCCGCCTGCCGCCTGCTCGACGAGATGGCGACCTTCGAGGAGGCCGGTGTCTCGGACGCCCCGTCCGTCGATGCTCCGTCCGGTGAGGCCGCGACCGGTGATGTCGCGACCGGTGATGCTGCGGCCGGCGGCCGGTAGGCTGCCTGCATGCTCCAGCGCCACCTCGCAGGTTCGCTCATCGCCTTCGAGTTCCTCACGCCCCTGCGGCTGCGCCGCGTCCAGCGCTACGACGACCGCACCTTCGGCGAAGCGCTCGGCTGGTATCCCCTCGTCGGCCTCGCCATCGGGCTCCTGCTCCTCCTCGTCGACCGAGGGCTGCGCGAACTGCTGCCGCCCGCCCCCACCGCGGCCGTCGAGGTGGCTCTGCTGGCGCTGATCTCCGGCGGGCTGCACCTGGACGGCGTCGCCGACACCGCGGACGGGATGGCGCTGCAGGGCGACCGCGCGGAGCGCCTCGGCGTGATGAGCGAGGGCAACACTGGCCCCGCCGGCGTGATGGCGCTGGTGCTCGTCCTGCTCGCGGAGTGGGCGGCGCTCTCCTCGATGGTCGAGCCGGTGCGGTCGGCGGGCCTCGTGCTGGCGCCGGTGCTCGCGCGATGGACCGTCGTCCCCGTCGCGCTGCTCTTTCCCCCGGCCCGCCCGAGGGGCCTCGGCTTCACGATGCACGGCGCGGTGCGGCCGGTCGCCGCGCCGCTGGGCACGGCCATCGCGGCGCTGACGGCGCTGGCGCTCTTCGGCCTGCCCGGCCTCGTGCTGGTGCTCGCTGCCGCCGTCGCGGCCGCCCTCGTCGCGGGCGCCGCGTCGCGCCTCCTCGACGGCGTGACCGGCGATGTCTTCGGCGCGGCCATCGAGGTGTCCCAGGTCGTCGTCTGGTTCGCGATCATCGCGGCGGGCAACCGCGACTGGATCGCACCGGTGTTCCCGACGTGAGTCACACATGAGCGCAGACATCTGGTTCGTCACCGGCGGCGCCCGCAGCGGCAAGAGTTCCTTCGCCGAGCACCTGGCCGCCGGGACCGGCCGTCCCGTGGTCTACCTCGCCACCCTCGAACCCCTCGATGCCGAGATGCGCGCCCGCATCGAGCGGCACCGCAAACAGCGGCCACCCGAGTGGCGCACTGTCGAGGCCCCGCGCGACCTCATCGCGAGCTTCCGCGGCGTCGAGTCCGGCGCCTGCGTGCTGCTCGATTGCCTCTCGCTCTGGGTCTCGAACCGCCTGCTCCTGCTCGGCGAGGACCCGTCACCCGTCGAGCTCGAAGCGCTGGAGGTGGAACTGGCCGCCGAGGTGCATGATCTCCTCGACCTCGCGGACACGCGGGACGGTCCCTCAATCATCGTCAGCAACGAGGTGGGGAGCGGCGTCGTCCCGCCGTATCCGCTCGGCCGTGCCTACCGGGACATGCTGGGCCGCGTAAACCAGCTCGTCTCGCGCCGCGCCTCGCGCGCGTGGCTCCTCTTGGCCGGGCGCGCCATCGAGTTGCCGCCGCCGTGGCAGCCCTGACGGCGGGCCGGCGGTTCGAGGGTCACGCGCGCGGCGTGGTCGGGGTCTTCACCATCGGGCTCCCTCCCCCCTTGCGGGGGAGGGTTGGGGTGGGGGTCTTAGACGCCGGACAGCGGTCCTCACGCGCCCGGCTTCGCCACCATTAGGTACTCGAACAGCACCACGAAGACGCCCAGCAGCAGCCCGACCACCATCACCCGAGGCGTCCCGTGCAGCCCCTGCAACTCTGGACTCTCCTCCACGCCCTCCGCCAGCAGCGCATGCGCCCGCTCGGACAGACGGCGGTAGTGCCGGTCCATCACCGAGCCGCCGATCGCCATCGTGACCAGCCAGAGCACGTACGCCCCGATGATCCAGCCGTCGCTGAACTCGAATCCCGCTTCCGTCACCAGCCCGCTGCCGAAGAGCAGCGCCAGCACGGCGCCGGGGATCACCGCCCACTGACTGAGGCGCTTCTGCAAATCCGCCGCGTGCGCGATCCCCAGCGTCGAGGTCCAACCGCGGGTCGCGAACCCGGTAAGGATGGCGGTGAACATCCCGCCGCCGAACAGGATCGCCGCCAGGATGTGCAGGGTCAGCATGGTTTCGTACATGTACGCTCCGTCCGTGTCCGTTAGTTGCCTTGCGCCGGTCTACCCTGGACCGCCGCCCTCGTAACCGTTGTCAACCAGCCGTTCGAGGTCTGCCACGTAGCCCGCGGGTAGGCCGAGGGCGCGGGCGCCCCGCAGGATGGTCTGCTTGTAGGCAGGTGAGGGGGCGAAGCCCTTCGGGTCCGGCGCGACGACTTGGTAGGAGCGGCAGCGCACCACGTCGCCCGCGGGCGTCGTGACCTCCACCGTGACGCGGCGGTACGCGGGCGGCTCCCGGAAGACACCCTCCTGCTCGTCCAGCGGGCCGCCCTCGGCGGCGTCGATCAGCCAGAGGGCGGCCCACACCTCGCCGCCCGTGCTCGGCCGGATGTCCGCGACCCCGCCGTGCCAGTTGCGTTTGCTCTCGATGCTGAACGCCAGCCGGTGCTCCGCCAACCGCGCGATGCTCACGAGCCGCGCCGAGGGACAGTGCATGCGCAGCCGCTCGATGTCCAGGTTGGAGCCAAAGGCGAAGTAGAGGAACGGCGCTGTCGGGTCGGTGGAGGACTCCTCGGTCATAGGCCGCATCGTAGCGTGCGCGCCGGTGCACTACGATCGTCGACGCCAGCGTGTTGACCGGTTCACGACGGACGGGAGCGGTGGGATGGGCTTCAGGCGGCAGCGCAAACGTCGGTGGCAGGACCTCTCGACAGGGCAGAGGCGCGGCATCGCCGTCGCCGCGGCCGTGCAGTTCGCGCTGCTCGCGTTCGCCCTGGCAGACCTGGTGCGCCGGCCGTCCAGGAAGGTGCGGGGTCGCAAGTTGCTCTGGCTGCCGGTGCTCTTCGTGAACTACTTCGGCCCGGTCGCCTACCTGGTCGCCGGCCGCAAGTAGCGGCGCGCCGGCATGGACGACCGAGAGCTACGCGCCCGCATGGCGCCCGAGCTGCCGGAGGGCCTGCTCGCGCACATCGACCGCGTCGTGGAGATCGCGGACGCACTCGCCCGCCGCCACGGCCTCGATGTCCCCCGCACCCGCCTCGCCGCCCAGGGCCACGACCTGCTCCGAGGTCTGGACGACGCAGAGTGGCTCGCGCGCGCCCAGGCCCGCGGCTGGGACATCGACCCCGTCGAACAGGCCGAGCCGGTGCTCCTCCACGGCCCCCTGGGCGCCGAGGAGCTGTGCGAACGCTTCGGCGTCACGGACGAGCAAGTGCTGCACGCCATCCGCTGGCACACCCCCGGCCACCCCGACTACACCCGGGAGTCCTGGGCCATGTTCCTCGCCGACAAGGTCGACCCTCGCAAGGTCGAGCGCTGGCCCGCCCTCGCCGAAGTCGCCGAGCGCGCCGAGAAGTCACTCGAAGACGCGGCACTCGCCTACCTCGACCTCACCCTCGCCCGCGCCATCGAGGCCGGCTGGCAGATCCACCCAATGGCCACCCTGACCCGGAACGCCCTCCTGCGCCGGCGGTGAGGGCCGGTCGGCCCGCCCTCACCCCCAACCCCTCTCCCACGCTGCGGGAGAGGGGAGCCGGAAGTTCTGGGGCTAGCGCTAGTCGCCGGCGGGGTGGTGGGCGGGCGGTGGGAAGGGGTAGTGTGCCTCGAGGGCCGCACGCGCGTCTGCTTCGACATCCGCGGCCGGGAGACGCAGCACGCGGATACCAAGCTCCGAGAGGGTAGCGGTTCGCTCTGCATCGCGGGCTTGCGCGGCCACTGAATCATGCACGTCGCATCCACCTCGACCGCGAGATTGAAGTCGTCGCAATAGAAGTCGAGAACCAGCGATCCGACTGGGTGCTGCCGCCGGAACTTGAGCCCGTGGAAGCGCTGCGCCCGCACCACCTCCCACAGCAGGCGCTCTGACCGAGTCTGTTCGCGCCGCAACCGCCGCGCCGCTTCGATGTTCGCGCCCGTGAACCTTGTCCGTGCCATTTCGTAATCCTACGCCTCCCAACGCCTCTCCAATTCCCTCTCTTGCTCCCCCTCTCCCGCAGCGCGGGAGAGGGGGTTGGGGGGTGAGGGCAGTGCCGCCCACCCCTTGGCCTCATTGGAACATACGTTCTATCGTAGCCGCACACCGAACTCACCGAGGGGAGGGCACACATGGGAGGCCTCTGGCACGGGCTCGCGGTCGCCGAGGAAGCGGCGATCGCGGGGAGCGGTGCCGCGAACGCCGCGTTCTTTGCGCGCCGCGCGGCAGGCCTGCACGGCCCGCGACGCCTGGCGGCGGCCGTGCTCGCGGCCCTCTTCGGCGGGGTCGCCATCGAGGCGGTGGGCGACCTCGCGCTGGGCGCCGGCGGAACGGGCGCGGACGTGGTGCTCGGGCAGACGCCGCTGTTGCTCGCGATGGCGGCGGCCGGCTGGCTCACGATCGGCGGGCGGCCATGAGCGGTGCCGGCGGGTTCTCGGCCGCGCTGGAGCGCGGCGACTACGAGGTGGCGGCGCTGCGGCTGCTGCTCGGTGCAGTGGAGGCGCTGCGCGAGGCCTCGCCCTCCGCGCGCGAGGAGCTGATCGCCTTGCTTGCCGAGCCGGCGCCGCCGCCCGCACCTCGCACGCACACAGCACGGAGGCGCCACCGATGAGCCCTCGGACGCGCCGGTACTACCAGGCCGGGATGACCGCCGCGGAGCGCCGCGACTTCCAAGAGGCCGCCGAGCTGGAGGGCATCCGGGAGGAGGTGGCGCTGCTGCGGATGCTCGTGCGGCGGGCGCTGCGGGAGACGCCGGAGGACACGAAGGCGATCCACGGCGGCCTGCGCTTGCTGGTCCAGACCCTGCTCGCGGAGCGCCGTCTCTCGCCACCGGAGGCGGAGGGCCTGAGCGGCGCCATGGCGCGGGTCATCGAGGAGCTGGGTGACATCTGGCAGGCCCCCGCCATCGGCGTCTCGGGCGCCGGGGAGGGGCGCGAGGATGCCTGACCACCCGGACCGGCTCGGGGACGCCGTGCGGCGCCTGCTCGCGGTGCGGCGCCCGCAGGCGCCCCGCCCGGCCGCCGATGACCTGCCGGGCCGCCTCGACCGGCTCGAGCGCGACGTACAGGAGGTGCGCACGCGGATCAACGCGCTGTTCTTCGCGGTGCTGACCGCGGCGGCGGGCGACCTGGTGGGACGGTTGGTGCTCGGATGATGGTGGACCTGGTGCCGAACCGCACGGCCGAGGCGGCCGCAGACACGCGAGGCGACACGCAGCGCCGGCTGCCGCGGCTCCGCCCCTACCAGCGCGAGGTGGCGCGCGCGGTCCTCGAGCGCATGGTGCGCGGCGAGGGCGGCGCCATCTCCGTGGAGATCGCGCGGCAGGGCGGCAAGAACGAGCTGTCCGCACAGGTGGAACTGGCCGCGCTCCTGCTGCACGCCGGACGCGGCGGCAGCGCCGTGAAGTGCGCGCCCACGCTCGTGCCGCAGGCGCGCATCTCCCAAGCACGCCTGGAGCGATGCGTCCGCGACGCCGGCCTCGAAGCGGCGTTCGAGCGTCGAGGCGCCTCGCTGCGCTGCGGTGGCGCGTCCGTCCATTTCCTCTCCGCCGAGCCGTCCGCAAACGTCGTCGGCCACACGGCGAGCCTGCTGCTGGAGGTGGACGAGGCGCAGGATGTCGACATCGAGAAGTTCGACCGCGACTTCCGTCCGATGGCCGCCTCCACCGATGCGCCGGTCGTCTTCTACGGCACGCCGTGGGGGCCGCGTTCGCTGCTGGAGCAGGCGAAGGCGGAGCACCGCGCCGCCGAGCGGCGCGACGGCCGCCGCCGCCACTTCCGCTTCGACTGGCAGGCCGTCGCCGCGCACGTGCCGGCCTACCGCCGCTACGTCGAGGGCGAGCGCGCGCGCCTCGGCGAGCGGCACCCGCTCTTCCGCACCCAGTACGAGCTCGAGGTCGTCGACGAGGCCGGCCGGCTGCTCGACGCCGCCGCGCTGGCACAGGTCGAGGGCTCACGCGACCGGCAGCGTGTCCCGGCCGCCGGCGCCCGCTACGTCGCCGGCCTCGACCTCGCGGGACCGGCCCGTCCGGACTCCGGCGAACTCGACTCGACCGTGCTCACGCTCGCGCGCGTCACGCCCGGCGAGCACGCCCCGCTGATCGAGGTCGTCGAGCAGCAGGCGTGGCAGGGCGAGCCGGCGGAGTCGCTGCTCGCCTCACTGGCGGACCGCCTGCGCCGCGTCTGGCGCGTGCGCCATGTGGCCGTCGACGCCACGGGCCTGGGTGGGCCGCTCGCCGACCTGCTCGCGAGGCGGCTCCCGGCGGGGGTGGTCGAGCCGGTCGTCTTCAGCGTCGAGCGCAAGTCGCGCCTCGGCTTCGGGTTGCTCGCGGCGGTCCACTCCGGGCGTCTGCGGCTGTTCCGCGCGGACGGCTCGCGCGAGGCGGTGGAGTGCCGCCGTCAACTGGCCCTCGCGCGCGGCGCGTACCGCGACGAGCGCACGTTGCGCTTCGATGTCGACCCGTCCGAAGGCGACGACGACTACCTGCTGAGCCTGGCGCTGGCGGTCGCCGCGGCGCGCCACGTGGGGCGCCCGCGCACTGCCCGAGGACGCACGGCGCACATCGAGGCGGGCGACGCAGTCCAGGTGGAGGAAGGGGTCCAGCGATGACCATCGAGGTGCGGTCACGGGCGCCGGGGCAGCCGCGCGCGGACGCCCTGCCCGAGTATCAGGAGTACCGCGACGAGGGCTGCGACCTCTTCCCCTCGTGCCTGGCGTGCCCGCTGGTGCGCTGCCGCTACGACGTGCCCGGCGGCGTGCGCGCGCTGCTCAACGATGACCGCAACCGGCGCATGCGTCTGGCCCGCCACGAGGACGGGCTGTCCGTCGACGACATCGCGCGCACCTTCCGCGTCTCGCGCCGCACGGTGTTCCGCGTACTGAGCCCCGCACCGGGAGGGGCCAGTCGGGAGGAGTCACGATGACCACGAGCCCTGGACACCCGACCCCCTCCGCCGTGGTCGCGCCGGGCGGCGAGGAGTTGCCGCTGCCCCGCCAGATCGCCGGCCTCGATGCCGGGCGGCTGAGGGGCTACCGCGAGTACCTGGACTACCACGAAGGCCGGCGGGGAGCGCCGCCGCGCCGGGGCCGCGAGCGCGTGCTGAACTTTGCCTACGCTCGGTCGAACGTCGAGAAGGGCGCCGCCTACCTCGTCACCGGACACCGCCCGGTCGTCGAGCCGCTGGACGCGACGCCCGAAGCCCGCGTCGCCACCACCGCCGCGGAACGCGTGCTCCGCGAGGCGTGGGACGCCAACGGCCTCGAGCGGCTCGACCTGGAGACCGAGATCGACACCGCCGTGCTCGGCGACGGCGCGTTCAAGGTCACATGGGACGAGCATCAGCACCGTGCCGTCGTCTCCGCGCCGGACGTGCAGGGGCTGTTCGTGTGGTGGGCCGGCGACGATGTGCGCCGCGTCTGGCGGGTCGCGTCCCGCTACAGCGTCGACGCCGCCGCGCTCCCCTCAGAGTACGTCCGCGCGAGCGGCGGCGCGCGGCCGCGCACGGTGGATGTCGTCGAGGCGTGGACCGTCGAGCGCTTCGACCTCTGGGTGCAGGACGCGCTCGTGGAGTCGCGCCCCAACCCGTACGGCAGAATCCCCTTCGTGATCTACCCGAACCTGCCGCGCCCGAAGCAGTTCTGGGGCGTCTCCGACATCGAGCCGTTGCGCGAGTCGATC
The DNA here is from genome assembly GCA_009379925.1 of Dehalococcoidia bacterium. GTDB lineage: Bacteria > Chloroflexota > Dehalococcoidia > UBA2979 > UBA2979 > WHSU01. Next base: position 33,509 of record WHSU01000029.1, read on the forward strand.
GAGGAGTTGAACCGCGCGCTGACGCAACTGAGCCGCATCCTGGAGCTCTCCGGCAACCCCATCGCCGTGCTGGAGAACGTGGAGGAGGCGCGGGACATCGCCGTGCAGCCCGGCGCGGTGTGGGAGGTGCCGGAGCAGGCGCGGGCCTACCTCCTGGACCTGCTGCAGGGCGGCGGTGTCAGGTTGCACGTCGACTACGTGGACCTGGTCTACCGTACGCTGCACGACCTGGCGGAGACGCCTCGGATCGCCTTCGGCGACGGCCGAGGTGACCGCTCAGGTGTAGCGCTCCAGCTCGAACTGGACCCGCTACTCCGTCGCGTCGCCCGCAAGCGCCTGATCCGCGGCGACGCCCTGCGCGAACGCGACCGCCTGATCCTGGACGTGACCGCCCACCACACCGGCGCCCGCTTCGAGGGCATCCGCACCGACATCGAATGGGGCCCGGTCTTCACCCGCGACCCGGGCATGTTCGTCCCAGGCGCCGTGCCCGAGGAGGCCCTTCGGCTCCCGGCGGCCGCCACAGGCGCCACCTGAGGTACCCCATTGACCATCGGTACCGTGAGGCAGCGGATCGTCCGCGTAGGGGCGCAAGGCTTTGCGCCCCTCGGATGGTCCTGGGGCGCAAGACGTGCCCCTACAGAGAGCGCGTGCTGCATCGGCGGTATCGGAAGCAGTCGGTGGGGGTGGAGGGCGTCCGGCAGCTCCGGCCCAGCAGCGTCCGGACGCCCGCCACCACCCCCGACCGCGCAGGTGGCGTCTACTGATTCTGCGCGATTCTCCGCATTTTGTCGATGCGACAGGACAGTCATTCGGCGGGGCCTCGAGCCCAACGAGCGCCGCCACGGCATGCCGTAGACTCGTACGCCGGTGCGGCCGCAGGCGTCCCGGTCGCGGCCAGCCGCTCGAGGGCTCGCCCGGACTCGTCCGGCAAACCTTTACCTTAACGTGAGACTTGCATTACACTTGCGCTTCACCGTTGATGAAGCCTTGCGTCGGGGTACGAGCGCCGCCTGGCGGCAGGGATCAGGAGACCGCCCGCGCCGACCGCGGACACGAGGGACTGCATGCAACGTCGCAAAATGCCCGTCCACCTTCGGCTGGTGGCGCGCTCGATGCCCTACAAGGGGCTGTTGCTGCTCGGTCTCGCCTCCTCCGTGGCGACCAGCGCGATGTTCGTCGCCACCCCCGAGATCGTCCGCTTCACCGTCGACACCGGCTTCGCGATCTCCGATGTCACCCAGGCGGACGGCACCGTCATCGAGGTCGTCGAGGGCAACATGGGGACCCTCGCGATCGCCGCGTCACTGCTGCTCGTGACCGGCGTCCTCCGCGGCATCTTCCAGTACATCCAGAACTACCTGAACGAGGCCATCGGCCAGAAGGTCGCCTACGACCTCCGCAACGAGATCTTCGACCACCTCCAGCGCCTCTCCTTCGCCTACCACGACAACGCCGAGGTGGGGCAGGTCATGTCGCGGGCCACACAGGACGTCGAAGGCGTGCGCATGTTCATCGGCATGGGCGTCGTGCGCCTGGTCTACGTCGGGATCCTGATCGGCGCGTCGGCCTACATGATGTTCCTCACCAACGTCACGGTCGCCTTCGCTGCGCTGGCGCTGATGCCGCTCGTCGCCATCCAGGCGTCCGTCATCGCCGTCAAGATGCGCCCGATGTGGATGACGGTGCAAAACCTGCAGGGCCAGGTCTCCACGGTGCTACAGGAGAACCTGACCGGGCAGCGAGTGGTGAAGGCCTTCGCGCGGCAGGACTACGAACAGCAGAAGTTCGAGGACCGCACGGAGGAGCTGTTCAAGCGCTCCTACCTCACCAACGTCATCCAGGCGGTCAACGAGCCGGTGCTGCTGGGCCTCTGGCTGTTGTCGGCGGCCCTCACGTTCATCGTGGGCGCAGGCGAGATCCGCGCCGGCAACCTGAGCGCTGGTGAGATGGCCAGCTTCCAGCTCTATCTGACGTTCCTCCAGCAGCCCGTGCGGATGCTGGGCTTCATCGTCAACAACTTCGCCCGCGCCCACTCCTCCGGCACGCGCGTCTTCGAGCTGTTGGACGCCGAGTCCGCCGTCAGCGACAAGCTGGACGCGCAGCCGCTGCGCCCCGGTCCCGGGGACGTCCGCTTCGAGCACGTCGCCTTCGGCTACAACTCGGTCGCGCCCGTGCTGCGCGACATCAGCCTGCACGCCCAGCCCGGCGAGGTCGTCGCGCTCCTGGGACCCACCGGCTCCGGCAAGTCGACCGTCGTCAGCCTGCTCCCGAGGTTCTACGACGTGACCGAGGGCGCGATCCTGATCGACGGCCAGGACATCCGGGACGTCACCACGGACTCGCTGCGCACCACCATCGGCGTCGTCCAGCAGGACGTGTTCCTCTTCCCCACCACCATCCGCGAGAACATCCGCTACGGCCGCCCCGACGCCACCGATGGGGAAGTGGAGGACGCGGCGAAGGCCGCGCGCATCCACGAGTTCATCGAGACCCTGCCGGAGGGCTACGACACGGTCGTCGGCGAGCGCGGTAGCACCCTGTCCGGCGGCCAGCGCCAGCGCGTCGCGATCGCGCGGACGGTCCTGCTGGACCCGCGTGTGCTCGTCTTCGACGACTCCACGTCGTCCGTGGACATGCGCACGGAGTACCTGATCCAGGAGGCGCTGCGGAACCTGATGGAGGGCCGCACCACCTTCGTCATCGCCCAACGGCTCCGCACCGTGCAGATGGCCGACCAGATCCTCGTGCTGAAGGACGGCGAGATCGTCGAGCAGGGGACGCACGCCGAGCTGCTGGACCGCGGCGGGCTCTACCAGGAGATCTACGACCTCGAGCTGCGCGACCAGGAAGAGGCGCGCGCCGAGATGGACGTGGCGGGGAGCTCCTGATGTTCGGTGGCGGAATGATGGGTGGCGGTGGCGGCTTCGGCCCCGGTGGCGCGCGCTTTGGCGGCACCGATGGCTGGGACTACGAGCAGATCGGCAGCCTCACCGACTGGACCCTGATCAAGCGCATGTGGCCCATCGTCGCGCCGTACCGGCGGCGCGTCTTCGCGGCGATCGGTGCCATGACCTTCGCCGCCATCACCGAGGCGGCACAGCCCTTCATCATCGGCTACGGCGTGCAACGCGCCCTCGACGGCGCGGAGATGCGGGAACTGCTCACCATCGGCGGCATCCTGCTCGCCTTCGCGCTGGTCTCGGGCGTCGCCCGCGCCTTCCAGCAGCTCTGGATGGCCTGGGTGGCGCACCGCCTGCTGTTCCACCTCCGCAACGACCTGTTCGGGCACATGCAGCGCCTCTCCCTGTCGTTCTACGACAAGGAGGAGGTCGGCCGCGTGATGTCGCGCGTCACCTCGGACGTGGGCCAGATGCAGACGCTGCTCAGCACCGGCCTGGTGACGGTGATCCAGGACATCATGATGCTGGTCGTGATCGCCGTCTTCATGTTCTTCGCGGACATCCAGCTGGCGTTCCTGACCCTCGTCACCGCGCCCGTCTTGATCGGCGTGATGGCGGTCTGGCAGAAGCACGCTCAGCAGTCGTTCATCCGCACCCGTCTGGCCATCGCGCAGGTGAACTCCACCATCAACCAGAACGTCTCCGGCGTGCGCGTCGTGCAGTCCCTGCGCCGCGAAGCGACCAACCTCCGCGAGTTCGACGAGCTGAACCGCCGCAACCGCGAGGCCAACCTGGATGCCGGGCGCCTCCAGGCCATCGTCATGCCCGTCGTCGAGATCCTCTCCACGATCTCGATGATCCTCGTGGTCTTCGCCATCGGCATGCGGCTCTTCGACGGGAACCTCACGGCCTCCGCGGCCGCCGGTCTCGCCGTGACGTTCACCCTGTACATCCAGCGCTTCTTCACGCCGATCCGCCTGATCGTGATGCAGTACGCAGTCCTCCAGCGCGCCATGGCTGGCGCCCACCGCGTCTTCGAGCTGCTGGACGTGGAACCCGAGATCGTCGATGCGCCGGACGCCGTCGCCCTCCCGGACATCGAGGGCCGCGTGGACTTCAACCACGTCTGGTTCTCCTATCTGCCGGAACAGTGGGTGCTACGCGACTTCGACCTGCACGTGAAGGCCGGCGAAGCCATCGCCTTCGTGGGCCACACCGGCGCCGGCAAGACCTCCGTGATCTCCACGCTGACCCGCTTCTACGACATCCAGAAGGGCGAGTTGCTCATCGACGGGCACTCCGTCAAGGACATCACCATCGACTCGCTGCGGCGGCGGACCAGCGTGGTCCTCCAGGACCCGTACCTCTTCTCCGGCTCCGTGGCCGAGAACATTCGCTACGGCCGCCTGGACGCCACCGACGAGGAGATCGTGGAGGCGGCGAAGGCCGTCGGCGCGCACGAATTCGTGATGCGGCTGGAGCACGGGTACCAGACCAACCTCCACGAGCGCGGTTCCAACCTCTCCGTGGGCCAGCGCCAGTTGATCTCGTTCGCCCGCGCGCTCATCTCGGACCCGCGCATCCTCATCCTGGACGAAGCCACCGCCAACGTGGACACGCGCACCGAGAAGGTCATCCAGCAGGCGCTGGAGACGATGCTCCAGGGCCGCACCTCCTTCGTCATCGCCCACCGCCTCTCCACCATCCGCAACGCCGACCGCATCTGCGTCATGCGCGACGGCCAGATCGCCGAGATCGGCAGCCACGAGGAGCTCCTGGAGCAGGACGGCGTCTACGCCGACCTCTTCCGCATGACCTGGACCCAGCTCGGCAGCGAAGAACTAGCCCGCGCCACCTCCCCGAACTAGTCCCCCGCGCCGTCCTCCGCTCCCTTTCCCTTCCTACTCCCCTCTCCCACCGCGTGGGAGAGGGGCCGGGGGTGAGGGTTTCGCCCGGCGAGCAGCAAGCGTGGCAGGGCGAGCCGGCAGAGTCGCTGCTCGCCTCACTGCCCCATCTTCCGAGCTCCTTCCTACTCCCCTCTCCCGCAGCGCGGGAGAGGGGCCGGGGGTGAGGGCATCGCGGTACCATGTCCCTCGCGGGACATGACGGCGAGCGGAGGCAAGCGATGGCCGGCGAACGACTCACCCGCGACGTGGACAACGCGATGCTCGGCGGCGTGCTGTCCGGACTTGGACGCCACTTCAACGTCGACCCCACCCTCCTGCGCGTGGGCGCCGTGATCCTCAGCATCCCCACCGGTGGCATCACCATCCCCGCCTACCTCGCCGCGTGGCTCATCATCCCGAGGCCCGACCAGGTGGAGTCCGGCAGCGCCCGCGCCCGCGTCCCCCCGCGCAACGAGGCGATGGACGACCTGGGGCAGACCGCCCGCCGCACCTCGGAGCGACTCGCGGAGGCCGCCCGTACCGCCGCCGAGGCCGC
>WHSU01000071.1 GCA_009379925.1 Dehalococcoidia bacterium
CCCGCCGTACGAACGCTTCGCGCTCCGACATGATCGACTGCTCCCGCCACGGCATCGGGCGACCCCTCTCGCCCCCGGCCGCACGACTGGAGTGTCACGCATGTCTCCGAACGGGTGTCACGGATCTCCCCGGTCTGAACAGGAATCGGGAGAGGGGGCGGGGGAGAGGGTCCGACCATTGCCACGCCCAACCATCCAGGCGTACCGTTCCGCGGCGAACACGAGCGGCATGTTGGAGGTACCTCGATGGCGCGCCCGGCGATCTGCTCGAGCATGGAAGAGGCGGTCGCGGACATCCCGGATGGCGCCACGCTCCTGTTCCCCGGCTTCGGGGGCACCGGCATGCCGTGGAACCTGACCACCGCGCTCTATCACCAGGGCGCGAAGGCCCTCACCGTCGTCGCCAATGGCACCAACATCCAGTCCGCGGACCCGCGCGCGAAGGGCCTCGCCGACCTCGTCGAGGCCGGCCGCGTCCGTAAGGTCATCGCCTCCTTCACCGCCGCCACCCACCCCTCGCGGCTCTCGGTCCCCGAGCAGATGGTGCGCGACGGGGTCCTCGAGGCGGAACTGGTCCCGCAGGGCACACTCGCGGAGCGCATCCGCGCCGGTGGGGCGGGCATCCCCGCCTTCTACACCCCGGCGGGCGTCGACACGCTACTCTCGGATGGCAAAGAGCACCGAGAGTTCAACGGCCGCACGTTCGTCCTGGAGCAGGCCATCGTCGCCGACTACGCCTTCATCCGTGCCTGGAAGGCCGACACCGGCGGCAACCTGGTCTTCCGCCACGCCGGCCGCAACTACAACCCGATCGCCGCCATGGCCGCCCGCCACACCATCGTCGAGGTCGAAGAGCCGATCGTCCCCGCCGGGACGTTCGAGCCGGACGAGGTCCACACCTCCGGCATCTACGTCGAGCGCCTGGTGCCGATCCTGCCGGACGGCATGCTGCGCGTGGAACGCGCCCGCCCGGCCGACCCGCCCGCCGCCCAACCGGCCGCCGGCGCGCCTGTCGAGGCCAAACGACGCCTGACCCGTGCGGAAATCGCCGCCGTCATCGGCCGCCGCCTCCAGCCCGGCTGGCTCGTCAACCTCGGCATCGGCATCCCCACGCTCGCCTCGAACCACGTCCAGCCCGAGGACGACATCACCTTCACCTCGGAGAACGGCGTCATCGGCTACAGCCGGCTCGCCGGGGCCGGCGAGGGCGACCCGGACGTCGTCAACGCCGGCGGTCAGCAGGTGACGCTCATCCCAGGCGCCTCCTTCGTGCACCACGCAGACTCCTTCGCCCTCGTGCGCAGCGGGCGCCTGGACGTCACCGTGCTCGGCGCCTACGAGGCCGCCACGGACGGCTCCTTCGCCAACTGGCGCCTCAGCAACGAGCCGTTCGACCACCTCGGCGGCATTGGAGGCGCGATGGACCTGGTCGCCAGTGCGAAGCAGGTCTGGCTCGCCATGGAGCACACCACGCGCGACGGCGCACCGCGCCTCCTCGAACGCTGCACCCTGCCGCTCACCGCCGCCCGAGGCGTCACGCTGATCGTCACGGACCTCGGCGTCGTCGCCGTGCGGGACGGCCGCTTCGTCCTGGAGGAACACGCGCCGGGTTACGACCCGCAGGAGATCGCCGCCCTCACCGGCGCACCCCTCGAGGTGAGCCCGGACCTCCGCCCGGTCGCGCTGTAAGCACCGCACCGGCCTTGTGTCGGCGCAGGAGTTAGTTCCCCGTAGGCCCAAACCGTAGGAAAACCATCAGAATCGCTCGCATCGTCCGCGCGGCGCCCTGATCTGGATGCGGTGGTGCTACTCTCCGGCGATGCTGGCGCCCGCTCCATGGGCACGGCGGATGTTGCTGCCCGCGCTCACGGCAGCCGAAGGGGTGATAGATGCAGTACGACAAGCCGCGAATTGAGACACGCGAGGCCATCGCCGGTCTCCTCGTGTCGAAGGTGTCGCCGCCCATCGAGGCGAGCTAGCGTCGCTTCGTCTCGTCCAGGAAGGATCGACCATGCAGTACGACAAGCCGCGAATTGAGACACGCGAGGCCATCGCCGGTCTCCTCAAGACGACGGTATCGGAGCCTGGCACAGACATCGCCACGGCCTAGTAGCGCTTCGTTTCGTCCAGGAAGGACCGACCATGCAGTACGACAAGCCCCGCGTCGAGAGCCGCGAGACGATCACCGGTCTTCTCAGGCCGTCAATCTCGCCAGAGGGCACCGACGACCTGCAAACCGGCTAACGTCCGGCGCGTGATTCGCTGAAAGGGGGCGGCACCGATGCCGCCCCCTATGCGGATCGCTCTACCCTGCCACGATCCCGCCACTCGTCCCTACCGCCACCACTGATAGCTACACGTCGAGGGGCGGCAGACCGAACTCGTTGCGGAACTCGTTCGTGTCGTGCAGGCGCGGGAACTCCTTGTCGGGTGCTTCGACATCTAGCATTTCCGCCAGAGGCGCCCAACCGTCGACGCCCAGGTTCCACAGCGTAAGACGTTCGGGTGGGACGGTCGCTTTGATAGCCTCGATGCGGTCGTAGTACATCCGCCGCACCCACTCCTTGTCGGCGAAGCGGCCGCGGAAGTCGCCCTCCCAGATCAGCTTTTCGATCACGGTCAACAGCTCCGGCGCCGGAGGTGGACGGTTCGCATCCTTGGCGAGCGTGCCCGCTATGGCCCCCTCCTTGGCTGCGAGGATAGTGTTCGCGCAGCTCTTGTAGAACCCGTCGAAGTCGCGGACGTTGAGCAGCACGCTCGCGTCCGGGAAGGCCTCGATTAGCTCTTCCCAGCGCGCAGCTCCCGGCCAATCGACGGTTGCCTCCCAGCCCTCGAAGACCTCGTTCCAGTCGACCAGGTCACCATTCGCGACCCTGCCCCAGTGCGGCAGGTCCCGGTCTCTCCGTTCCCCCGTGATTAAGTCCATCATGTGAAAGCATGGCCCGGCGCCCAGCTCCTCGAGCGCGGACTTCAGCGACAAAGTGCCTGTGCGGCCAAACCCGACCCCAATCACACGCATCTGCAGACTCTGGACCTCCCTACACGACGTGAGGTGCCGCTACACGACGTGAGATGCTGCTCTTCCTCGGTGCGCGGCCAGACGAGCGTAACACCGCCGCCAAGCGCGGCCGCGTCCGCCACGAGTGTCATCGGAACTGTGCCCCGGCAGCCCAGACTCAAGCGCGATGGACCACTTCAGCACGGCGCTGTGTCGAGCCAGCACCCGCGTTCGATGCGGGCCGGACAGCGCGTGGACTTCACGGGCTCGTGGTCTGCCGGCAGCCGCTGATAGTGCGCGGGATCGTGTTCCGTCTGGTTGGAAGACGACGCGAGGACGCTGAACGTGCTCGTCGGCAAGGAGCTGGTCGAACGCGAGGCCGTGCGGACAGCGATGCTTTCTGCACCCCCAACCACTCCCTGGCACATCGCCTCCCGGCGGGACCAGTGCTGGGCGTTCAGCGCCTCACCGCATGTCTTGCGGTCAGAGGCGCGGGCGCAGGTGCCGTCTTGTAGGAAAATAATCAGAATCGCCTTCACGGTCGGGCAGCATCGCGACTTCGCCGATCGGCGTGCTAGCCTCCCTGAACTCGGGTGCCCCGGCCTACGAGGGCGTCGGGTGGAGGCTGCCGTGCGCAGCGTGAAGGGGACTGGGATGCAGTACAGCAAGCCGGCCGTCGAGGGGCGCGAGATCCTGAAAGGCCTCCTCCAGGTCAGGACCTCGGACTTCAAGCAGCGGCCAGAGTAGCAACACCTGAGCAGAGCGGACAGGGGCGGCGCTCAGCGCCGCCCCTGTCCGTGTTCCGGACGGCGGCACGCCGTGCGAGGACGTGCCGCGATCGTCCGGCCGCGGGACTCGTCGGTGGGCTATCCCTGCGCCTGCGTCCGCTGGATGAAGGCAGCCAGCTCACGCCCGGTGGCCGTCAGGATGCGGCCCCGACCCTCGCAGACATCACACGGCACCTCCGTCGGAGGTAGGCCGTGGTCGAAGCCCACGTCCACCGTCACCGGGTAGCCGCGCTCCCGCCACCATGCACGCTCCCACGCCCGATGCTCCGCCCCCAGCGCGTGGGCTATGCCCTGCTCGCTGGTGATCAGCTCGTCCGCGCGGTTGAATTCCACCCACAGCGGGTGGGGCACCATCCCGCGCCCCCCGCACCCCTGTTCGCACGTCACGTCCAGGACCAACTCGACCGACACCCCCTCGCCACGCTGGGTGGTGCCGTGCGCCTCGATGCGCGTCATCGTCATTGCGTTCGCCAATCCGAATGGGCCGCGCGCCGCCCGGCGCGGCGGGTCCGCGCGGGACCGCCGGGCAGCGCGTCCGGAGCTGTCCATTGGTCGAGGCGTGAGGGAGGCAGCCGCGGCCGCCTCCCTCACGCCTCGACGCCCTCTCACCTCCTGTCGTGGCCGCCCACGCCCAGGCCCTGGAGCACGACCTGCAACTGGTCGACCTCGTTCGCCTGCTTCACCTTCGCCTCTGCCTGATTGGCGTTCCCCTGCGCGTTGTGAGTCCGCGCCGAGCCGTCCCGGTCCTGGTGCTTGCCACCGTGGCCTTTGCCGTCGTGGCCCTTGCCGTCACGGCCCTTCTCGTGGTGACGGTCGTCACCCCGCTTCGAATCACCCTTGCCGTACGCACCCTTGTCGTCGTGCCGCTTCTCGGCGCGAGGCGAGTCGCCCTTGCCGTCATGACGGAGGCCGGGCCCCAGGTCGATGGCCGGCGAGCTGTTGACGTTGCCGTTGCCCTGCTTCTGCGTGACATCGGCCTCGTTCGCCTGCGTCCCAACCGACTGCTCCTGCGCGACGGACTGGCCGCCACCATCGCCGGCCTTGCCGTCGTGCGAGGGGCGCCCGTCCTTGCGGTCAGG
>WHSU01000015.1 GCA_009379925.1 Dehalococcoidia bacterium
GATCGCGAAGTAGCCCTTGAGCACCCCGCGATTGTGCCAGTACACCCCGAGCGGCTCCGGCACCTGCCCCAGCATCTTCTTGCTGAGTCTCTTCACCATCATCCCGTAGACGCCGGTGATGTCGGCCCGGGGGATTCGAGTTGCGCTCATGTCACCTCCTACTTGTGCTCTCACCCATAGAGACACCGGTGGCGCGTCGTTTGTGACACTCCACGCGAACGCTAGGCAAAGACCGCCCATGCCGGACGTCGACGCGGCGTATCCTGAGACTGAGGAGGACAGAACCCGATGACGACGAACGAATTGAGCCCCGAGGAAGCGCTGGTCATCCTCCACAAAGGCACCGAGCCGCCGTTCAGCGGCGAGTACGACGACTTCTTCGTCGAAGGCGTCTACCACTGCCGGCGGTGCGACGCGCCACTGTATGTCTCGGACGCCAAGTTCAACTCGGGATGCGGCTGGCCAAGCTTCGACCAGGAACGCCCCGGCGCGGTACGGCGATTGCCCGACCCGGACGGCTACCGCACGGAGATCGAGTGCGCGGCCTGCGGCGGCCACCTCGGCCATGTCTTCGAGGGCGAGCGCTTCACCCCGAAGGACACGCGACACTGCGTGAACTCGGTCTCGCTCCGCTTCGTGCCGGCGGACCAGCCACGAGCATAGTCCTTGCCCTGTCCGGCCCGCGGGCAGCCGGCTTGCGAGGCAATGGCACTCTCTTGCCAAAGGGGCGCGAGGGCCTGCTGGACGATCGTCTGCTCGGTGGAGAGGGTCAGTCGAGAGCCGGCAACACGACGGGCCGCTGCGTAAGCGGGTCCGGGGTGACGCGGCAGTCGATGCCGAAAACCGTGCGCACGAGGTCCACCGTGATCACCTCTGCCGGTGGGCCGGAGGCGATGACCTCGCCGTCCTTCATGGCCACGATCTCGTCCGCGTAGCGGGCTGCCTGGGCCAGGTCGTGCAGCACCATCACGATGGTGCGCCCCTCGCGGCGATTGAGGTCGGCGATCAGGTCGAGCACCTCCACCTGGTGGGCGATGTCGAGGAACGTGGTCGGCTCGTCGAGCAGCATGACCGGCGTGTCCTGTGCGAGCGTCATGGCGATCCACACGCGCTGGCGCTGACCGCCGGAGAGCGTCTCGACCTGGCGGTGTCGCAACGCCCCCAGGCCCGTCGCCTCCAGCGACCGCGTCACCGCCGCTTCGTCCTCGGGCGACCACTGCCGCCACCAGCGCTGGTACGGATAGCGGCCCGCCGCGACCAGTTCCTCAACGGTGACGCCGGCCGGCGCGACCGCGCCCTGCCCGAGCATCGCGAGGCGGCAGGCCAGTTCGCGGTGGCGCCCCTCGAGGACGGAGCGGCCATCGAGCAGTGCTTCCCCCTGCGTGATCGGCAGGAGGCGGGCGAGTGTCTTGAGTAGCGTCGACTTGCCGCAGGCGTTGGCGCCCACGATCGCGGTGATGCGGCCGGGCGCGATGTCCACGTTGACGCCCTGGACGACTCGCCGGTCCCCGTAGCCACTGGAGAGGTCCGAGGTGCGGAGCACGCCGCCGGCGCGCGCCGAGGTGATGTGGGGCTGAAGCAGGCAGCCACGCGGGATGCAGGTACGCGCCGCGGTAGCGGGGTCGCACATCACATCGCAGGGCACGCCGAAGATCGTCAGCAGTTGCTCGGGGTTGACGACATCCTCGGGTACACCCTCGGCGACGATGGCGCCGTCCCGCATCGCCACGATGTGGTCGCTGACGCGGGCGGCGTCGTTCACCTCGTGCAGCACGAGGACGACCGTGCGGCCCTCCTCGCGGTTGAGCCGGCGCACCAGGTCGAACACCTCCTGCTGGTGGGCGACATCGAGGAACGTCGTCGGCTCGTCAAGCAGCAGGATGGGCGTCTCCTGCGCGAGGGTCATGGCGATCCAGGCGCGTTGCCGCTGCCCGCCGGACAGCTCGTCCACCGGGCGGTCGCGTAGGTCCTCGACACCGGCCAGCGCCAGCGCCCGCTCGACGGCCTCGTGGTCTCGGTCGCTGGGGGGCTGCAGGAACGACTGGTGTGGGAAGCGGCCGCGGCGCACCAGGTCCTCGACGGTGATAGCCTCGGGCAATGGCGACTGCTGGGACAGCAGACCGAGCCGGCGCGCCACCTCCTTCGTGCCGAGCCGGTGGATTGCCTGACCGTCCAGGTAGACCGTGCCGCCTCGCGGACGAAGCAGCCGGACGAGCGCGCGGAGCAGCGTGGACTTGCCGCACCCGTTGGGCCCGATGATCGAGGTCACCCGGCCGTCCGGGATGCGGACGCTCAGGTCGCGGGCGACGGTCGCATCGCCGTATGCGAGTGTGACGGCCTCCGACTGGAGCCGCGACTCGGTGGGCGCGGCCAGGACCGTGGTAGTCATCGTTAGAGCCTCGCGTTCGTGCGCCACAGGAGGAAGAGAAAGTACGGCGCGCCGAGCGCCGAGGTGACCACGCCGACCGGCAGGCTGACCGGCAGGGCGTGCTGAGCCACCACGTCCGCCGCGAGCAGGTATGCCCCGCCCAGCATCGCCGTGAAGACGAAGACACCACCCGACATCGGCCCCGCCACCATCCTGGCCACGTGGGGGAGCATGAAGGCCACGAAACCGATGGGACCCACGATGGAGATCGCCACGGCGGAGAGCCCGCACCCCACGAGCATGAGGGTGAGGCGGGTGCGCTCGACGGCTTGCCCGAGACTGCGCGCCGTCTGGTCGCCCAGCTGGAGCACGCGCATCGCCCACATCAGCACCGCGCCCGCCGGCAGGAGGACCGCGAGGCCGGCGCCCAACAGCGCCACGTCCCCCCAGCTGCTCGCGTAGACCGAGCCGGTGGTCCAGAGCACCGCGCGGCTGACGTCGTCGATGGGAAAGCGCACGATCAGGAAGGTGGTGGCGGCCGCGCACATGGCGTTCACGCCGATGCCAACCAGGATCAGGCGGTTGCCGGAGACGCCGCCCTTCCACGTCAGGACGTAGACGAGGACGGCTGCCAGCACCGCGCCCACGAACGCGGCGACCGGCAACAGCGCCGATGACCGCAGCGTCAGGATCCAGAACACGGCAAAGAGGCTCGCCCCGGCGTTGATGCCGATGATGTCGGGCGATACGAGTGCGTTGCGCACCAGTCCCTGGAACACCGCGCCGGAGAGCGCGAGCAGCGCGCCCGCCAGCACCGCGCTGAGCACCCGGGGTAGCCGCAGCGTCCGCACGACGAAGTCGTACTCGTCGCTGCCCTGTCCGAGCACCGATCGGACGACGTCCACCACCGCGATCGGGAAGCTGCCGAGGGTCATTGCCCAACACGCGAGCGCGAAGGTGCCGGCCGCCGCGACGGCGATCAGCAGAAGCACCCGCAGGTCAATGCGCAGCGAGACGGCGCCGAGGCGCAAGGTCCGCAATCGCGGCGGTCGCGGCGCGGCGGCATCGATGCTCGCGGCCATCAGACGTCCGCCACGCGTCGCTGCCGAGCGATCCAGATCAGGAACGGTGCGCCGACCGCGGCCGTGACAATCCCCACCTGGATCTCGGACGGCCGCATCAGGATGCGTCCGAGGATGTCCGCGCCCAGTAGCAGCATGACACCCACGAACACCGAGTACGGCAGCACCCATCGGTAGTCCGGTCCCACCACCACGCGCACGATGTGCGGGACGGCAAGGCCAACGAAGCCGATCGGCCCCGCCGCGGCGACGGCGGCGCCGGTCATCAGCACGACGAGGACCGCCGCCACACCTCGGACGCGCCCGGTGTGCATGCCCAGCGCGCGGGCGGCATCGTCGCCGAGGCTCAGGACGTTGAGCTGGTGCGACATCAGCAGCGCGCCCGTGGTACCGACGATGAGAAACGGCAGCGCCGTCCACAGCACCTGGAGGTCCCGCCCCGCGAGGGACCCGGCAGACCAGAAGCGCACCGCATCCAGCGTCTCGCGGTCCAACAGGAGCAGCGCCGACGTCCACGACGTGAGCAGTGCGGAGACGATCACGCCGGCGAGCGCGAGCTTGACCGGCGAGGCGCCGCCCGCGCCCGCGGTGCCGATGCCGTACACCAGCGCGGAGGTCGCCAGGCCGCCGGCAAAGGCGAACCAGACGTACTGCATGGGCTCGGTGAGCTGCCCGAAGTAGATGGCCGTGACGATCGCGAAGCTGGCGCCCGCGCTCACCCCCAGGATCGAGGGCCCGGCGAGCGGATTGCGGGTGGCCGCCTGCATCGTGCCGCCCGCCACCGCCAGCGCCGCCCCAACCGCAACACCGATCAGCGTGCGTGGCACCCGCAGGGAACGCACCACTGTCTGTTCGTACGAGCCGGCGTCGTAGTCGAAGATCGCGGCCAGCGAGTCCGCGGTGGAGACGTCGAGCGAGCCGATCCGCAGGCTGAGCACGCATACGGCCAGCGCACCCAGGGCGCAGAGGAAGAGCCCGGCGCCTCGCGACCAGCGGAGCCGCAAGCGCGGGAGGGGGCGTTGGACGACTTCAGCCGACATCGCTTCGGTACCCTACTCGACTCGAATGCTCATGCGCCACATTAGCGCCGTTATATACATAAGTTTGCGCGACTTGTGGCCATTCATCGTCGCAGCGTTTCGACGCTCTGTTGACATTAGCCAGTCCTAACATTCACAGTCAATGGCGGCTCCCAGCAGATACTGGCCATACTCAGGGGGGACGGTGCTGGAACAGAGACCTGCAAGCGAGACACGTCCGGACGGCACGCCGTCTCGCGCGCTCCTTCACGCAACGAGCCGCCGTCGCTTCCTCGCAGGGATCGGTGGGGCGGCGTTCGCGGCGGGGTTCCTCGCGGCCTGTGGCGACGAGCGCGACACCGCGCCCGCGGCCACTACGGCCGAGCCGGGCACGACGATAGACACAACCACCTCGACGACCGCCGAGGCGTCGTCACCGACGACCGGCTTCACGTTTACGGACGGACGAGGGGTGACGGTCACGCTCGACCGGAAGCCGGAACGCATCGTGGCGTACGCCGCGCCGGCTGCTGCGCTCTGGCACCTGGGCGTCACGCCTGTCGGAATCTTCGCCGGCTCCCCGCTGTCCGAGTCGGCGAACCTGGCCGACATCGACGTGACCGGCATCGACACGGTCGGCAGCGTCTACGGGGAGATCGACCTCGAGAAGCTGGTGGCCCTCGAACCCGACCTGGTGGTGACGGCGTGCAGCCCACGGCAGGGCGATCTGCTCTGGGGATTCGCCGACCTCCAGGTGCAGGAGCAGGTCGAGTCCGTCGCGCCAATCGTCGCGATCAACGGCATCGAAGACCCCACCGAGGTCATCAGCCAGTTCGAGGCGCTGGCGACTGCGATGGGCGCCGACATCGAAGGCCCCGAGTATGCGGCGGCGAGCCAGCGGTTCGACACCGCCGTCGCCGACCTCGAGGATGCCACCGCCGCCAAGCCGGGTCTCACCGCGGTCGCTGTGACGAGCTACGACCGCCAGCTGTACTTCGCGAAGCCCGCGGCGTTCCCCGCGCTGCGCCAGATGGGGACCTGGGGCCTCACCGTGGTGGAGCCGGCCGGCGGCGACGATTTCTGGGAGACCGTGAGCCTCGAAGAGGCAAACAAGTACCTGGCGGACCTGATCCTCTACGACACACAGCCCGTGCTCGACCTCGAGGACCTCTCAAACATCGGGACATGGCAGTCGTTGCCGGCGGTGCAGTCGGGCCAGATCGTGCCGTGGGACAAGCTCGAGAACTGGAGCTACGCGGCGTATGCCGCGGACATCGAGGCGATCACCCAGGGCGTGAAGGCAGCCGACCCGGACCTGGTCGCGTGAGCCACCTCCGAGCCGGGCATTCCTGCGCCCGCGCAGTTCACAAGGAAGACCCTCGATGAATCCTGAACAGTTGCCCGTCATCGCCGGCGGCCGAGTATCGCGACGCCGCTTCTTGGCGGGCATGGGCGGAGCAGCCTTCGCCGCGGCCTTCGTCGCGGCCTGCGGTGACGGCGACGACCCGGCCGTGACTTCGACGCCGACCGAGGCGGGAAGCCCGGCGCCGGCTGGGTCTGGGAGCAACCCTACCGCATCGGCGTCACCGACCGGCGAGGCGGGCGCCTTCACGTTCACGGATGACCGAGGCGTCACCGTGGACTTGCCGGCGGTCCCCACGCGAATCGTCGCGCAGGCGGACTCGGCGGCGGCGCTCGCGGACCTCGGGATCATGCCGATCGCGACCTTCGGGGAGGCGCTGCCGGCGGATACGCCTTCGCTCGCGAGCCGCGGGCTGGGCGACATGGAGTCCGTCGGCGAGGTGTGGGCTGAGATCGACCTGGAGAAGCTGGCGTCGCTCAACCCCGACCTGGTCGTCACCCGGCTCTACCCCTCGACGGATCCGCCGATCGTGTGGGGCATCGCCGACGAGGCGATCGCGACGATCGAGCAAATCGCACCGATCGTCACCATCGACATGCTGAAAATTACGACGCATGGCATGGAGCGCTTCGCGGAACTGGCACAGGCGCTGGGCGCCAACCCCGACGCTCCGGAGCTGGTCGCCGACCTCGAGCATTTCGAGGCGGCATCCGAGGCGGTACGGGCGGCCGCCGCCGCGAAGCCCGGTCTCACCGTCCTCGGAATGTCCCTGACACCCGACAACGTGTACCTCGCGGTCCCCACGGACCACCCGGACATCGCCTACTTCGAGGAGCTGGGCGTCCAGTTCGTCGTGCCGGAGACAGCCGATCCGACGTGGGCCACCATTTCACCGGAACAGATCGGCAGGTACCCCGCGGACATCCTGTTCATCGATGCGCGGGGGACGGGAGCGGGGCGCCCCTCGTGGGACGCCTTCGAGGCGAACCCACTGGCGGCTTCGTTGCCGGCCGCTCAGGCGGGTCAACTCCTGGAGTGGCACGCCGCACCTATTCCGTCCTACCGAGACTTTGCCAGGAACCTCGACGACCTGGCCGCGGCCATCGATTCCGCCAGCCCGGACGTGGTGGCCTGAGGGGACTAACCGGCCCGAGCCACAGACTGTGCGAGGAGAGATCACATGTCCCAGCACCCGCGCCCATTCCCGCGCCGCCGCTTCCTGGCTGGCGCCGGCGGCCTGGCCTTCGCCACGGCGTTCCTCGCCGCCTGTGGCGAGAGCGACGCCGGCGACGACGAAGCGGCGACCGTCACCATCGACGACTACTTCGGACCGGTCACGATTCCGGCGGATCCCCAACGGGTGGTCGCGGGGGACTCGGTCACCCTCGGGAACATGCTCGCGCTCGGTGCGAAGCCGATCGGCGCGGGCGTGAACCGAAACTCGTTGCCCGGCTACCTGGGCGACCAGATGGACGGCGTCGCGGACCTTACCGCGGACAGCGGGATCGATGTGGAGCAGGCGCTCGCCCTGGGCCCGGACCTCGCCATCACCTTCGCCGGCTTCGCCGACGACCCGTGGAACCAGGACAACTACGACCGCTACAAGGCGGCGCTCCCCACGTTCGGATATCAGTACGGGTACACGTACATCGAAGAGATCACGCTCAACCTCACGGAGGTCGCCCGGGCGCTCAACCGCAGCGAACGCGCACAGGAGCTGATCGACCAGTACGAGGAGCGCGTAGCCGGCCTCCGTCAGCGGACGTCCGACGCCGGCCTGGCGGACAAACCCGTGTCGGTGATCCGCCTGTCGCAGGACGGCAATTACTCGATCCGCATCGGGTCATCCGAAAGCATCGTGTTTCGGGCGCTCGGAATCGCTCAGCCGGAGGGCCAGCGGAACCCGGACGACTTCAGCATCGAGGTGAGCCTGGAGAACCTGAACCTCCTGAACGAGGCGGACACCGTCTTCGTCTACGTGGACGACAATGCCGCGAGCGAACAGTCGGTCGTCACAGAGAACGCGGTGTGGCAGAGCCTGGAGCCCGTGCGGAACAACCGGGTCCACTTCGTGAACTCCGGCATCTGGAACAGCATCGACATCATTGGCCTGATGCACATCCTCGACGACGTCGAGGAACTGCTGATCGCGCCGGCCGAGGCGTAGCGCTCGGATGCCGGGCCCCGGAGCGACCGTAATCGATGACTGGGCGCCGCCTGCGGGCGCCCGGTGCCCGCGCATCGAGGTCGGCGCCCCGGACCCCACCGATGGCCGGCGCTGGTTCCGTGTCGCGGACCTCGCCGACCCCGCCGGCGGCATCCTCGACTGCGTGCTTGCCGAGATGGCAACAAACCGCGGCTACTCGGACGGGCATTCGCAAGGGGGTGGCCTCTCATTGCTGACCGCCGGCGCCGCATTGGAAGTGGTGCTGCGCACCTTTGGGGGCGATCCGCTTCCGGTCCTTCGTCCGGGTTCGACCTGGTTCCAGGTCTCCCCGTACGGCAACGCGACGGCCGTGCGCGTCGAGTCCCGGGAGACGACTTCCCCCTCGGTCGCGGCGTTGCGCGCGATCCTCCGCGGCCTCCTGGCGCCGTTCTACGCCGCGATCCACGCGCGCACAGGGTTTCCTGTGGTCGCCCAGTGGGCGCAACTGGAGTCGAACATCGCCTACTCGATGCTCGGCGCGCCGGACATCCCACAGGTCCAGGCCGTCGAGTTCCTCGACCGTTTGTTCGCGGACGGGGACGTCCTCCATCGGGCGCGCCCCCGCATCTCGTGGGTGGAACGACGCGGCGCGCCGCTCGCCTTCGTCACGAGGCGGGTCTGCTGCTTCAACTTCCGCGGCATGAACGGCGAATACTGCGGCAGCCAGTGCCCGATCGTCCCGGCACCCGAACGCGCCCGGAGGGCCATCGATGACTGACACCCAACAGGAGACGACGGTCCTCGAACCGCTGGCGACGGCCACCTTCATCACCACGGTGGCGCGCGTCGAGCACATCGCGCGGTCGTTCGTCCGCATCACGTTCGCGGGCGGCGACCTCGAGCACTTCCAAAGCGTCGGCCCGGACCAGTTTCTCTACCTGCTCCTGCCGCCGCCCGGCCGCCGGCAACTCACCATCGACGCCGGGTTCACCTGGGACCAGTACCGCGACATGCCCGAGCAGGACCGGCCAGTCGGCGCGTATTACACCGTGCGCCACCACCGCCCCGAGGTTGCGGAGCTGGACATCGATGTCTTCCTGCACGCGGAACGCGGCCCGGCCTCCGGCTGGGCGGCGACGGCGCAGCCGGGCGACCCGGTCGCGCTATGGGGACCGCGGATCGCCTACGCGCCGCCCGCGGACACCGCGTCCCTCTTGCTCCTCGCCGACGAGGCCGGGATCCCGGCGCTGGCGTCGATCCTCGAGTCGCTTGCGCCAGGTACCCCGGCGCGCGCCTTCATCGAGGTCTCGGAGGCAGCCGACGAGCAGTCGCTCCTCGCCGCGACGGACGCCGATGTGACATGGCTGCACCGCAATGGCCGCGAGCCCGGCGGCCCGACCCTCCTCCTCGATGCCGTGCGCGACCTCGATCTCGCACCCACCGGCGTCTACGCCTGGGGCGGCGGCGAGATCCGCGCGATGAACGACCTGCGTCGCTACCTGCGGCAGGAGTGCGGCCTCGCCCGGACGGCGACGAGTCTGGTCGGGTACTGGCGGCACCCGCACCACACGGAGGACGCGCAGGAGTAGTCGGCGGTCCGCGCTGCACCGTCGCGCGGACAATTCGATGCGTCCCTCGCCTGGATGGCTCCGCCGCAAGGCGGTGCGTCCCATGTCGCCGGACGGCGGCCACATGGCCGCCACCCGCGACACAGCCGGCCCTATTCTCGACTACTCAGAGTCTGAGTATGATACTGGTTCGGTTGAAGTGCCTGCGTTTGCGCGGCCGCTGGACGAGTCAGCGACCCACGATGGAAGAGGCGCCGCGATGACACGTCCTACCCACGCCCTCCGCCCTGATGCGTCCGCAGCCTTCGCCGCGTACCGGGAAATGGTCGAAGCGCACCGGGAACAGGTCGGTCGACTCGCCGAGGAACTGCAGCAGGGCGACGAGTTCTTGCGCGCGCGGGTCAACTCCTTCCGGCCGGGTGTCCTCGAAATCGAGGAGTGGGAGCACGTCGCGGCGCTGGCGCGGCCCGAGGACGCCTGGCTCGACATCGGAGCCGGCGCCGGGCGGTTCGTGGTGCCGCTGAGCGCGCGCGTCGCGCGGGTGATCGCCATCGAGTCATCCGCGGTGATGCGCGAGGCGCTGGCAGAGGCGACATCCGACCTCCCGAACGTCGACATCCTCGACCTGCGCTGGCCACCGCGCGACGACGCCGGACCGCGGGGAAACGTGGCCCTGGCGGCGAATGTGCTGTACGACGCGACGGAGCTGGAGTCCTTCCTCGAGGCGATGGAACGGCACGCCGACACCAGCGTGGTCGTCGTCTCGGACCGGGCGCCTCGCACGCCGGACCCGGAGATCTGGGAAGCGCTCTTCGGCGAGGCGTACCGTCCACTGCCCGCGCTTCGCGAGTTGTTGGCGGTGCTCGGGGCACTCGGGCGCCGCTTCGAGATGCGCACGGAGCCTGCGGCGCCGGTCCCTCCCGTGCCGCTCGATGTCGGGCATCGCCAGATGCGGTGGCGGTACGGCCTCGCCGAGGGCTCGGAGCGAGATCGCCGGCTGCGGGAGTCGCTCATCGAGCGGTACGGCACGCCCGGCGAGATGCTCGCGCTGCCGCCGCGACGCGCCTTCACCGCCGTCGTGTGGTGGCAGTCATCCTGAGCGCGGTCGCGGTGGACGCAACGGAGAAGCCGCGACGTTGACAATACTCACGCCCCGAGTATGATTCGCCTCCATGCTCGAACATCCTGCGCCACCGTTCGATCCGACACCTAAGTCGATCGGGGCGCTCAAGCCGCTTGAATACGCACTGCTGGGGTTGCTCAGCGAGCAACCATCCCACGGGTACGTGCTGCAGCAGGCGTTCTCGGAGAGCGCCGACCTCGGCGCGGTGATCCGTGTCGAGGCGCCGACCCTCTACGCCGCGCTGAAGGAGCTGGCCGCGCGTGGGCTGATCGCCGGTCACGAGGTCAAGCGCGGCAGCCGTCCCGCACGCACGGTCTTCGAACTCACCGCCGATGGGAGCACCGCGCTCGAGGAGTGGCTGACGGCGCCCGTGGAGCGGCTCCGCGAGATCCGCCTCGACTTCCTGCTGAAGCTGTACTTCCTGCGCCGGCGTGGCGCCGACAGCGCGCGCGCACTCGTCGACGCCCAGGTCGCGGCGTGCCACCGCTACCTAGCGCGGTTGGAGGCCTGGACGGCGGAGCTTCCCCTCGACAGCTGGGTCTACCTCGTGGCCGAGTCGCGAGTCGTCGCCGCGCGCGGCACGCTCGAGTGGCTTCGCTCGTTCCGCGGTCGGGTCTGATGTCCGTAGTAGCCCGCCGTGGGGCGAGGCGGCGCTGGCTGTGGCTGCTGCCGCTGGCCGCCACCGCGGCGATGCTCGGGGCCTGCGGGGACGACGCCAACGAGACCCCGACCGCGACCATGACCGCTAGCGCGCCGACCCCAGGCGGCACGCTGAGCGTGTTCGCCGCGGCGTCCCTGTCCGAGGCGTTCCGGGCGATTGGCAACGCCTTCGAAGCGGAGCACCCGGACGTGTCGGTGGAGTTCAACTTCGCCGGGTCAAGCGCGCTCGCCACGCAGGTCGAGCAGGCCGCACCCTCCGATGTCTTCGCGAGCGCGAACATGGAGCAGATGCAGCGGCTCGTCGATGCCGACCTGATCACGAGCGATCCGCGGGTCTTCGCCCAGAACCTGCCGGTGATCGTGGTGCCGGCCGACAACCCGGGCGAGGTCTCCTCGGCCGCAGACCTGGCGGACTCCGGGCTGAGCCTGGTGCTCGCGCTCGAGGACGTACCGGCCGGCCAGTACGCGCGCGACGTGTTCGCGAACCTGGCCGGCGAGCCCGAATACGGCGCCGGCTTCGAGGAGGAGGTCCTCGACAACGTCGTCTCCTCCGAGGAGGACGTGCGCGCTGTGCTCGTCAAGGTGGAGCTTGGCGAGGCCGACGCGGGGGTGGTCTACAAGACCGACGCGGCGGTGACCCCCGGCACAGTGCGGGTGATCGAATTCCCGGTCGCGTCGAACGTGATCGCCAACTACCCGATCGCTGGGACGGCGGACACGGACAACCCGGAGGCCGCCGCAGCCTTCATCGACTTCGTGCTCGGCGAGACGGCGCAGGGCATTCTGACCGCCGCGGGCTTCGATCCGGCGCCATGATGGGACGCCGAGGACCGCGGCACCGGCCCGATCAGCGGTCTCTGTACACCGGATTCGCTGCGCCGGCGGCCCTCGCGCTCCTCTTCCTCGGCGTACCGCTGGTAGCGCTGGCCTACGAGGCGGCGACCAGCGGCGGCATCGGCGACAGGCTCACGAGCGACGAGACGCTGGCCGCGCTGCGCCTCTCCCTGATCACCAGCACGCTCACGCTTGTCCTGGCGCTGCTGCTCGTCACACCGCTCGCCTACCTCCTGGCGCGGGCGGACTTCCCCGGCAAGCGGCTCGTCGACACCCTGATCGACCTGCCGCTCGTCCTGCCGCCGACCGTAGCCGGCGTTGCGCTGCTGGTCGCCTTCGGGCGGCGCGGCGTGCTGGGCCCGTCGCTCGAGGCGAGCGGGATTGAGCTGGCGTTCACGACAGCGGCGGTGATCGTCGCGCAACTCTTCGTGTCCGCCCCCTTCCTCGCGCGCAGTCTCAAGGCCGGGTTCGAGGCCGTCGACCCGGCGTACGAAGCCGTCTCCGCGACGCTCGGAATCTCCGCGTTGCGCACGTTCTGGCGCATCTCCCTGCCGCTGGCGCGTCCAGCTCTGATCAGCGGCTCCGTGCTCTGCTGGTCGCGGGCGCTGGGCGAGCTTGGGGCGACGCTGATCTTCGCCGGGAACTTCGAGGGCCGCACCCAGACGATGCCGCTCGCGATCATCACCGCCTTCCAATCGTCGAGCGGGCTCGCGGGGGCGATGGCGCTGTCCGTGATCCTCGTGGGCGTCGCGTTCGTCCTGCTGCTGCTCATGCGCCTCACGACGGTCGACCCGGGCCGGCAGGCCGGCGGCTGAGCGCGTGCTAAACGTCGACATCGCGCTCCGCGTCGGTTCCTTCGACCTCGAGATCGCATTCGCGATCGACCGCGAACTACTGGTGCTGTTCGGGCCGTCGGGCTCCGGCAAGAGCATGACGCTCGGCGCGATTGCCGGGCTTCGCACGCCGCAGCGTGGTCGCATCGAGGTAGGTGAGCGCGTTGTCTTCGACAGTGCCACCGGTCTGAACCTGCCGCCTCAGCGTCGAAACGTTGGGTACGTGGTGCAGCAGCTCGCACTGTTCCCGCATCTCGATGTCGCCAGGAACATCGCGTACGGCCTCGGAGGGCTCAGCCGGGCGGCAAGGCGGCAACGTGTCGAGGAGCTGCTGGCGCTGCTCAAGCTCGATGGCCTTGCCGGGCGAATGCCGGCGCAGCTCTCGGGCGGGCAGCAGCAGCGGGTCGCGCTGGCCAGGGCCCTCGCACGGCCGACCGACGTGTTGCTGCTCGACGAGCCGTTCTCCGCGCTGGACGAGGCGCTGCGCGCCGATCTACGCATCGAGCTGTTGCGCCTCCGCCAGGAGCTAGCGTTGCCGGTGGTGTTCGTAACGCACGACCTCCGCGAGGCGCACCTGCTGGGCGACCGCATCGCCGTGCTGGACCAGGGGCGGGTGCTGCAGTTTGGTCCGCGCGAGGAGGTGTTTCGCACACCCACGTCTCGGCGTGTCGCCGAGCTGACGGGTGCGCAGAACATCTTTCGCGGTCGGGCGTTCAACGGCCGGCTGGAGGCGGGGGGGCTGCCCCTGCGCGCCAACCTTCCCGACGCCATCGCGGGCGACATCGAGATCGCGATCCGCGCTGAACTCTGCAACCTGCGCCGGCTCGATCCGGATAGCGAACTACCGGAGAACTGCTACGTCGCACGAGTGACTGCCAACCTGGCGTTCGGGAGCATGCACCTGCTCCGCCTGGAGCCCGAGGGTCACGGCGTGCCGATCGAGATCGAGATCGCCGCACGTCCGTACGAAGTGCTCGGTGTCCACTCGCAGGACCGGTGGGTGGTGGAACTGCCCGCCGACGACCTCTACGTCTTCGCCGCGTCCCCCGAGGAGGCTGCGCCGCTGCGGTGATGCGTGGACGGGCCTCGATGGCCCGGGGGGCTACTGGTAGACGATGTAGTCGGGCGGACGGTCGAGGGCCATGAGGTCATCCGGCTGGATCAACGGCTCGTCCCAGCGGTAGAAGAGCTTGATGGCCGGGCGCTCGGAATACTCCGCCAGCGCATAGCGCTCGTATCCCTCCAGCTTCGGCCACGGCGCGCCGTAGCCGTCCATGTCTACGCTGACCTCCACCTCCGGGACGTCATCGAAGTCGGCGGTGTCCGCCAGCATCTCCGGACGGAACTGGTGCAGCACCAGCACCTTGGGCGGCAAGCCGTGCTCCCGCACGAGGTCGGCGAGGTAGCCCTGCACCTCGTTCACGTCCGCAGCACCCAGCGTGCCGATCACGACGCCGGGCGCGGCGCCGTACGACCTGGTGGCGAACTCCGGGTCGAGCGCCAGGTGGACGAACGGCTCCTCGAGGAACCGCTCCAGCCGCTGTACGTCGGTCAGGGGCGTCGACCAGCCGATCTGCAGGTCGAGGAATAGCAGCAGTCCGTGTTCTCGCGCCGCCGCCACATACGGCTCGATCACCTCGGGCGGCATGCGCTCCAGGTAGAGTCCGTCCGGCATCGGGTCGCGCTGCGCGACATCGACGATGAGGTGCAGCGCGGGGATGACGTCCTGGTCGCCGTTAAGCGCGTCGTACTCGGCGGCCAGCGCGCGCAGCTCGGCGACCGCGTCATCGATGTCCTCGTGCGCGCCGAGTTCGCCCATGACCGCGACGCCGGGGTGGCCGTAGAAGGAGACGACGAGCGCGTCCTGGAAGTACGAGCGGGGTGGAACGGCTTCGACGGGCTCGGGTCCCGCCATTTGCCCCACCGGCTCGGGACCGGCGAGACGCGGAGCGCGCGCCAGCAGGAAGCTGAGGTCGATCTGGATCAGGATCGGTCGGGGTCCGTCCGGCGCCACCACCAGCGGGGGCGGCAGGGCTGGTGCGGCGGCGCTCGTCGTCCCGGGGAGAGCAGCAACGACGAGTGCGAGGAAGAGCACCACGGTCAGCGCGGCGTGCCGGGCGGCACGTCGAGAGGTCATGGTCATCCTGGCTCCCGCACCAGCCCACCGCGCAGGACGACCTTACAGCAATGAGGCACATGCGTAAACACCTGAGCATTTCTTAGCACCTCTCCACTGTTCAAGGACATCCCTCGACCGATGCTCACATCGAACGACGGATGAGGAAGCGCACGGACGACGCTGCTCTACACCACCGCGAACGTGGATCCGCTGGTCAAGCGGGTCCTGGCGGCACACGAGCCGCCGGCATCGCTCAGGGCGCTGCTCGCGCTACGCGAGCACGAGCCCTTCGCACCACAGGCGCTGGCGCGCGTCGTGAGCCAGGCCCCACTGATCGTCGAGCGCATCCGCCTGGGCTACGCGGCCCCCACCGCCGTGGCGGACTACGGCAATCGCCGCCCGTACACGGTGCGCGACGCGATCGCGGACACGGTAGGCCCCGACCTACTGCGCCACGAGTCGGCTGCGTCCTGGGAGTGGACGTACGTGGTGGCCGCGTACACGACGGTGCTGGCCGAAGCCCTCCAGCGCCACACCGACGACGCATTCGCGGCCGGGTTGCTGCTCAACGCGTCGCGACTGCTCATGCTCCACCACGCCACGGACGACACCGAGCGGGCGCTGGAACGCGCGCGCCAGTCGAGCATCCCGGTCGCGCAGGCGGAGCGAGACACGCTCGGCTACTCGCACCTCGAGTTCGGGCGCGCGCTCGCGGAGGCGTGGGGGCTACCGGGCAGCATCCAACCGGCGTTCGACGAGGACGCCGACCCGGAGAGTCTGTCCGGGCTGCTGCGTCGCGCCGAGCGGATCGCCTGGCAACACGGCATGGACGACCCACGCGGCGTGCGGCCCGCCGCCGGCGCGCTGGAAGAGCGCGCGCCGGCCCTCGACGCCTTCCGCGAGAGCCGGCAGGCGGCGGGTGGCGTGCTGGCACGGTTGCGCGGGTTCATGGCCGCCGCGCACATCGAGTTCCAGTAGCCGCCCCGGGCGCGTCCAGCCTATTCCGAACCGATCTCCAGCACGGAGCGCGCCACCTCTCCGCTCTTCAGCGTGTCGAATGCCTCGTTGATCTGGTCCAGTGGGAAGCGCTTCGTGACCAAGCCATCGAGGTCGAGTTTGCCCTGCTGGTAGAGCGCCATGATGTGCGGCATGTCTACGTGGAACCGCGCGGAGCCGTAGAAGGAGCCCTTGAAGGTCTTCTCGTCCAGCCAGATCATCCCGGGCAGCTCGATCTGGTCCATCGCCGGGACCATCCCGACAACGACCGCGGTGCCGCCTCGGCGGGCCATGTCGTAGGCCTGGCGCGCCGTCTGCTTGAGGCCGATCGCCTCGAAGGCGAAGTCCACTCCACCACCGGTGAGGTCCTTGGCCGTCTTCACCGCGTCGCCCTCGCCGGGGTTCACGCCGTCTGTGGCCCCGAACTGCTTCGCGACCGCGAGCTTATGCTCGACCAGGTCGACGGCGATGATCTGGCGCGCGCCGGCCAGCCGGGCGCTCTGGATGATGTTGAGCCGCACGCCGCCAGTGCCGATCACGGCCACCGTCGAGCCCGGCGTCACCTTCGCCGTGTTCACGACGGCCCCGTACCCCGTCGTGACCGAGCAGCCGACGAGCGCGGCCACATCCATGCCGACACCGTCCGGCACCTTCACGAGCCCCGAGGCGGGCGTCAGCGAGTACTCCGCGAAGCCTCCGACGTTCGTCATCGCTGTCACTGCCGTCTCGTCGCGCCACAGCGTCGGCTGGTCGCGCCGTCGGGGCGTCGAGGGCGTCTGACAGAGGTTGGGACGAGCGGAGGAGCAGTATTCGCAGATGCCGCACGGCTGCACGAAGCCGACGATCACGCGGTCGCCCGCCTGCACGTTCGTCACGCCGGCGCCCACCTGCTCGACGACCCCAGCCACCTCGTGGCCCAGGACGGTCGGGACGCGCGCCGGGTACGTGCCCTCGATGAAGTGCAGGTCGGAGTGGCAGACGCCTGCCGCCACCACGCGGACCAGGGCCTCGCCGGTACCGGGCTCATCGATCCTGAGGTCATCGATGCTCAGCGGCGTGCGCGCCTCGTTCAGGACTGCTGCTTTCATTGGTCGCTCCCCTCCGGCTGCGTATGCCCGTGACGTACAGACTGTATGGCGCTCTCCGTGCGGCACATCCTACGCGAGCACGCGCGATCTTGCCCGCAGCACCGTGGAGACCCCGGCGCCCGTCCTTCAGCGCGCCGCGGAAGCCGTCGATGATCACGCCGGGAGTACTGACCGTGACCGATACTGTACCGCCCACCGCATCCGCCAAGCCGCCGCCCGTGGCGTCCGACGCGCCGGACGGGATCGCGTCGCGGCCGCGTCGCCGCATCCCCGTGCCGTCCGCCATCTTCACGGCCGGCGGCGCGCCCTCGTTCCTGGTGTTCGACGATCAGGGCGCACCGGTTGACGCGAAGCGTGACTTCCTGCGCGACGGCCCGGCGACCGTACA
Organism: Dehalococcoidia bacterium; assembly: GCA_009379925.1. Taxonomy (GTDB): domain Bacteria; phylum Chloroflexota; class Dehalococcoidia; order UBA2979; family UBA2979; genus WHSU01. The sequence goes on from WHSU01000015.1 coordinate 17,588, forward strand.
CGTAGTCCCCAGTGACCTCGAGGCGCTGAACGCGCACCTCCAGACGGCCCTGCACACCGTCGTCGCGCACGAGGGCATCGCTGCGGGCGACCGCGCATGGGCGCTGCACCGAGCGCGGCTGGCCGCCACGGCCGGACTGCTGCGCGGCGAGGAGCGGCTGAGCGCGGCGGCAGACGTGTCCAGGGCGTGTCGCCAGGTGGCGCTCTTCACCCTCGAGCGCCCAGACAGCTTCCGCTTCCTCGATGTCATCGCCGGCAACCAGTTCACGCCCGTCACTCGGGCGGTCGAGACCGCGATCTTCGCCGTCTCGCTGGCCGCCGCCGAAGGCCTGCGCGACCCAGACACGCTGACCGCCATCGCCCTCGCGGGCGTCTTCGCCGACACCGGCAAGCTGACGCTGTCCGGCGAGCTGCTGGCGAAGGCAGCGCCGCTGGGCAACGACGAGTGGGAGCGCATGCGCGAGCATCCTGCGCGTTCCGCGGAAATCATGCACCGCTGCGGCATCGTGGAGGCCACCGCCCTTCGAGGCGCGCGCCATCACCACGAGCGCTGGGACGGTTCGGGCTACCCGGGCGGCCTGCGCGGCGAAGACATCCCGCCGGAGGCGCGCTACCTGGCGATCGCCGACGCCTATAGCGCGCTCACGGTCGACCGTCCGTTTAGCGAGCATCGCGACCCGTTCGGCGCGCTCTCGGAGATGGCGCAGACCGCCGGCCAGTTCGAGCCGCGCCTGCTCCGCCTCTTCGTGCCGCTGCTGTGCTTCAGCCAGGAGACGGACGCGGCCGCCGCCGAGACCACCGAGGCTCAGGCCACGCCCGAGGTGGCCGCCTAGGCTTCGTGCTTTCAGTCCAAGGGTCGCCCAACCTCGACGCCCGCGAGCGCCTCGATAGCCGTCACGAGCGCCTGCGTACCCGCGTCCCCGCCGTGCGACCGCTCGACGGAGGCGAAGAGCTGGTGCACCAACGAGGTGCCGGCGAGCGGCACGTGCAGCTCGTCCGCCGCCTCCAACGCCAGGCGCAGGTCCTTCTGCTGGAGCCCGACCTTGAAGCCCGGCGCAAAGTCCCGTTCGACGACCTTCGGTCCGAGGTTGGAGATCTGCCACGAGCCGGCGGCGCCGGCGGAGATCGCCTCGAGCATCGTCGAGGGGTCGACACCGCTGCGCTGACAGAAGACGAGCGCCTCCGCCATCGCGAGGTTGTTCAGGACGACGGCGATCTGGTTGCACAGCTTCACGGTCTGTCCCGCGCCACTGGGGCCACAGTGCGTGATCCGGGCGCCCATCGCCTCCAGCATCGGCCGTGCGCGGTCGAGCGCCTCCGGCGTGCCGCCGACCATGATCGAGAGCGTGCCGGCAACCGCGCCCTGTTCGCCACCGGACACCGGCGCGTCCAGCATCGCGCCGCCCCGCGCCTCCACGCGGCGCGCCAGCTCGCGTGTGGCCGCGGGGGCGATCGTCGACATGTCGACGAACACCGAGCCCGCGCGCACACCCTCGATCGCGCCCTCCCATTCGTCGCTACCCAGCAGCACCGCCTCCACGTCCTCGGTCTGCCGCACGCACGCCACGACGACCTCCGCGCGGCGTGCGACGTCGGCGGGCGACTCGCCGCGTAACGCGCCATCGGCGACGGCCGCGTCCAGGCGCTCGGGCGAGCGGTTCCACGCGACGACCTCGAAGCCTGCCTGGCGGAGGTTGCGCGCCATGGGCGCGCCCATGATGCCCAGCCCGATGAACCCGACCGTCTCAGCCATCGCGTCGCTCCTCGTCTCCCACTTGCTCGCCTCGAACACCCTCGCCGGGCTCGACCAACGAGGTGCTCACCAGCGCGACGATTGTACGGGCGCGGCCGCGAGCGCCTTGACAGACTGCCGTGGGCGGGGCAGTATCCGAGTATCGCGAATCACGATATCGCAAGAAACAGATAGCTCTATCGGAACTGGCCACAGCGAACACGAACACGCAGAGCACCGGCGACGCAACGCCGCACGCGGTCGCGCGCATGAACTGCTACTCCACGACCATCCGGAGGTCCGCGAGGAGTACGAGCGGCTCCGACCGCGCTACGAGGCGGTGGCGGCGCTGATCCGTGCCCGCAAGCTGGCCGGCCTGACACAGACCGAGCTGGCGGAACGCATGGGCCGGCAGCAGAGCATCATCAGCGAGATCGAAAGCGGCCGGCGCAGCCCTCGGTTGGACACGCTGGCCGCCGCCGCCCGTGCACTCGGTCTGGAGCTGCGGGTCGACTTCGTCGCCGAGGGCAGCGCGGACGGCGCGCCCGAGGCGCCACCCGAGGCGCCCGAGACAGAACCCAGGCCGGCCCGGCGCCGGCGACGCCGATGATGGCGCACGGCCGCATGCGCCGCGGCCTCACCGGCGAAGACCGCCCGCAGGGCTCGAAACTCCGCATCCTTCGGCGCGCTGCGGGCCTCTTCCGCCCCTATCGCTGGCACTTCGCCGGACTCGTCCTGCTGATCGCCGTCACCGCGACCCTGAGCCTGCTCCCGGCGCTGCTGATCGCCGCGATCGTCGAGGCGGTGGCGCCTCCCGAGGGCGGCGGCTTGCCGCCGGGCACCACCGGCGAGGTGACCCGCATCTTCGTCATCATGGCGGGGCTCTACCTCGCATCCGGCCTGCTCGGCGTGCTGCTGGGTTACGTCAACCAGCTCGTCGGCCAGTCCGTGATGTACGACGTCCGGGCGGCGTTGCACCGCCACCTCCAGCGCCTCCCCGTGCGCTTCTACACCGCCACGCGCACCGGCGAGATCATGTCCCGCATCGTCACCGACGTGAACACGGTGCAGCAGGCCGTGACCGGGACGTTCACCGAGTTCCTCACGAACTTCATCACGCTGGTCGTCGCGCTGGGGCTGATGTTCGCCATCGAGTGGCGGCTGGCGCTGCTGGCGATGGTGGTGTTGCCGCTGTGGGTGTACCCCACCCTGCGCGTGGGTGACGCCCAACGCCGCCTGCAGGGACTCTGGCAGGAAGAAGCCGCGCAGATGTCGGCGCACCTGGAAGAGACGCTCTCCGTCTCCGGCTCGATGCTCGTGAAGACCTTCGGCCGGCAGGACTACGAGTCCCGGCGCTTCCTGCACTCCAATGCGCAGCTCCGCAAACTGTCGATCCAGCGCATGATGGCCGGCCGTTGGTTCAACATGGCCACGGAACTCTTCGGGTTCCTTTCGGTCGCCATCGTCTACTGGCTCGGCGGCATGCTAGTGCTTGGCGGCGACATCCGCCTGAGCGAGGTGGTCGCGTTCGCCGCGCTGTCGAACCGCGTCTTCACACCGTTCCGCCAGATCGCGCGTATCAACACCACCGTGCTCACCTCGCTGGCCCTCTTCGAGCGCATCTTCGAGTACCTCGACCTGCCCGTCGAAGTGGACGAGCGGCCCGACGCCACCGCGCTCGACCGGCCGCGCGGCGGGCTGACGTTCGAGGACGTGCGGTTCAGCTACGGCCGCAACAGCGCACCCGCGATCGACGGTGTGTCGTTCGACGTGCCGGCGGGCCAGATGGTCGCCCTCGTCGGTCCCTCCGGCGCGGGGAAGACCACGGTCACGTACCTGCTCCAGCGCTACTACGACCCGCAGGCCGGACGCGTGCTGCTGGACGGCCACGACCTGCGCGGCCTGACCCTCGACTCGATCAGCCGCGCCGTCGGCACGGTGATGCAGGAGACGTACCTCTTCCACACCACGCTGCTGGACAACATCCGCTACGGACGGCTGGAGGCGACAGACGACGAAGTGATGGAGGCGGCGCTGGCGGCCGGGCTGGGCTCGCTCCTCGAGCGGCTGCCGGACGGCCTCGAAACGACGGTCGGTGAGCGGGGGTACCGGCTCTCCGGCGGTGAGAAGCAACGCGTCGCGATCGCACGGGCGATCCTGAAGGACCCGCCGGTGCTCATCCTCGACGAGGCGACGTCGTCACTCGACTCCAGGCTGGAACGCGAGATCCGGGACTCCACCGCGCAGCTCGCGAAGGGCCGCACGACCGTGGTGATCGCGCACCGGCTCTCCACCGTCGTCGCCGCGGACCTCATCCTCGTGTTCGACCGCGGCCACATCGTGGAGCGGGGCCGCCACGGCGAGCTGCTGGCGCAGGACGGCCTCTACGCCGCGCTGTACCACGAGCGGTTCTCCCACGACGAAGCAGCCGCCGCAGCCAACGGCGCCACAAACGGCGCCCACGCCCGCCGCGGCGCCGGACGCCTCGACCCGAGCGCGTAGCCCTCGAGAGGCGGCCAACATCGAGGCGTCTCGGGGGCGGGGTGGCCCGCAGGCCCTCCCGCCTGCGACAATGGCCCCGCCGCAACACCGGACAACGGGGGAGGGACACACAATGGGCAGGCTGCTCAAGCGCCTCGTGGTGCTCGGCGTGATCGTGGGGATCGGACTGCAGGCACTCAAGCGCCTCGGCCTCCTCACCGGCGGCGAGTGCGGACCAAACTGCGACTGCAGCATGGGCGCGGAGGCCTGCACCTGCGGCCACCCCACCTGCCTCACCCCGGCCGTGGGGTAGCCGAGGCCGCCCCCGCTCTACCGTTTCCTCGTAGGGGCGCAGCGTGCTGCGCCCGCTTGGTGCTTGCCGCACGCGCTCCAGGCTCCCCTTACCCCACCGCCTCGCCGGTGAGAAACGCCCGAGGTACGCCGCGCATCATCAGGTCGATCGTTTCGTCGGGGACGCCGGACTCGCGCAGGGCGGGGAGCGCTGTCGTCGACAGGAAGAGGTAGCGGGTCGGCATCGAGCGCGGCTGGAGGCCCGGCGCGTAGTCGTGGCCCAGCATCAGCCGGTGCGCCCAGCCTCGGTCGACCAGCGCCTTGACCGTCGCGTTGCGTTGCTCCCACGTCGGACGCTGCTGCTGTCCGTCCGCGGTCGCTACGGTGCCGCCGGGGTAGCGGTCCATCGAGAGGTAGACGCCGGCGTTGAGCAGGCGTTCAAGGTACTCGACGTCCGTCGTGTCCGCGCTGTGGCCGATGCACACGCGGTCCATGTTCGCGCCGGCGTCCCGCAGGATCTCCATCTGCCGCCAGCCGACCTCGAGGGGCGCCCACTGGTGGCTGCTGATCGGGCAGCCGGTCTCGCGCGAGGCGATGGCCGCGGCGCGGAGGATGAGTTCCGCCGCCTCCGAGACGCCTTCCGCGTCAGACGCCACCTTGATCACGCCGGCCTTGATGTCCGTGTCCTGGATGCCTTCCCGGATCTCGCGCACGAAGACCTCGGCGGTGCGCTCGGGCGACCACGACCGTAACTGGCGGGGCACCTCGCGCCAGATGCCCGTCGCCACGACGATGTGGAGGCCGGACGCCTTCGCGTAGTCCACGCTGAGCGACATCGAGCGGCCGAGGTCCGGCGTCGAGAGGTCGATGATCGCGTCGACGCCTCCCTGCTTGGCTTCGGTCAGTTCGGCGATGCCCCGCTCCCGCATCTCGTCCAGGTCGAACATCCACGGGTACTCCACGCCGAGGATGGCGGGCGGGCGCGGAGTGTGTTCGTGGCTCAACGTGAAGCCCAGGTCCTCCGCGGGGATCGGCCCCAGCACTGTCTCGATCGTGGTCATCGCGTGCTCCTCCTTGCGGCTTGACGGCCCTAGCCGCGGCCCTTCTGTTCGCCCCAGCGCTCCCAGTGCGTCACTTCCTCCACCGGCCGGCGTTTCGGCTGCGAGAACTGGCCGCGCGCAGGGTAGCCGAGGGGGATGAGCGCCATGGTCAGCGCGTCCTCGGGGATACCGAGCAGGCGTTTCGTGTCGTCCTCGTGGCCGGCGTACAGCGACGTGAGCGTGGCGCCGATGCCGTAGCCACGCGCGGCCAGCGCCAGGTTCTGCACGGCGCCGTAGATCGAGGAGCCGGCGCGCGGGTTCGGTCGCGTGGCGGCGTTGCGCAGCACGGGGATGACCCAGACCGGCGCCTCCTCCAGGTGCTCGGCGAGGTGTTCCGCGCTCAGGTAGTTCGCGCGGCCCAGGCCGGCGCCATCCGGGTCCGACAGGATCTGCTCGCGGCGGGTCCCGTAGGACGCCTGCCAGCCCTCGCGGTACCACTCCGCGATCTGCCGCTTCACCTCGGCGTCCCGCACCACGACCCAGCCCCAGCCCTGCGCGTTACCGCCCGAGGGACCGCGGATGGCCGCGTCGAGGATGTCCCACAGCACCTCGTCCGGGATGGGATCGGGCTTGAGGTAGCGCATGGCGCGCGTGGAGTGCATGGCGTCGAATAGCTCGATGTGCTCGCGCTGGGGCATGGAGTCTCCGTTCACTGGCTCGAGTCGGGCGGAGTGTAACCGCGCATCGGACGACCTTGCACCGCGGACGCGGCTTGACAGGCTGACCGCAGTCCGAAAGGGCGCAGGGCCTTGCGCCCTACAGCGCCCGTCGTTGGACAGCTACCTCGCGATGTTGGCCGGTGGCGGGCTGGAGGCGGGGCCCTCCCAGTCCTGCGCGTTGCGAAGCCGGATGCCGGAGACGTGCAACGAGGTGTCCCAGGCGCCCCGCAGCGGGGTGAGGCGCTCTACCAGCCGCACTTCCACCTCGGCCGCCCGCAGCGCCTCGAGCAGGTCGCCGACCGGCTCGACCGACAGCGGCGTCAGGGTCTCGCGGCTGACGTACATCCACCCGTCGCCCTCCACGCTTTCGAACGGCTCATCCGCGAAGGTGTAGCGGTAGAGCGCGGTGGAACGCATGCGCTCGAGCCAGTCCCATTCGAGGTAGGCGATCATCCGCGCGTCCGTGTGGTCGAACCACCGCTCGCGGTCCTCGGGTGTCGTCGATGGGACCTGCCACACGAGGATGCGCGGGCAGTCGCGCGGGAAGAAGTACGCGGGCGCGTGCCACTCGTCGATGGCCCAGACGAGCGGCTGCACCTCCGGCCGGTGCGCGGGCGTGCGCGGTTCGAACACCTCGATGGTGGGGTCGTCGGAGAAGTGATAGAGCATCGACCCCTCACCCCCGGGCGCCGTCGCCCCCTGCGGGCGACCCTTCGACGGGATCAGGGCGAGCGGCGCCCCTCCCTCACTGATTCCCGAGGATCAGCGTGCTCGTCGCGGAGAACATCCCGCCGGGGGCGTGCACCATCGACACCTCGACGTTGTCGAGCTGCGCCGGGGCTTCGCCGCGGAGCTGCCGCACGGACTCCTGGATCGCGAACATGCCGTACATGCCCGTGTGCGTGTAGGAGAGGCCGCCGCCGTTCGTGTTCATCGGCAGTTTGCCGCCCGGCGCGGAGTTCATCTCCGCGAACCACGGGCCGCCCTCGCCGGGGCCGACGAAGCCGAGGGCTTCGAGCGCGTAGATCGGCGTATGCGAGAAGGCGTCGTAGAACATCGCGTGCTGGATGGCGGACTGGTCGAGGCCGGCCATGCGGAAGGCCTCGGGACCCGTGATCTTCGCGGCGGCGGTCCACTCCGTGAAGTCCCACATCTGCGAGATGTTGGTGTGCTGCGAGGACTCGCCGCGTCCGAGGACCCAGACGGGCTTCTTCGGGAAGTCGTTGGCGCGCTCCTCGGAGACCACGATCAGCGCACCGCCGCCGTCCGTGACCAGGCAGCAGTTCAGGAGGTGCAGCGGCCACGCGATCATCCGGCTGCTCAGCACGTCCTCGATGGTGATCGGGTCGCGCATCATGGCGCGGGGGTTCTGCTGCGCCCACTGGCGCGTGGCGACCGAGACGGCCGCCAGTTGCTCCTCGGTGGTGCCGTAGACCTTCATGTGCCGCGCGATGGGCACCGAGAACATCGAGGGCGGGCCAGCGACACCGTACGGCGCCTCGAACTGGCCACTCATCGACTGCCGAGCGCCGCCGAAGCCACCGGCGCCGACGCGCGAGCGGCCGGACTCGCCGTGCGTGATCAGCACGGTGTCGCAGTAGCCGGCCGCGATGGCGGCGACGGCGTGGCCGACGTGGATCAGGAACGACCCGCCGCCTACAGCGGTGCCGTCGATCCACTTCGGCATGATGCCCAGGTACTCGGTGAGTTGCGCCGGCGAGACGCCCGCGGTGGCGACGCCATCGATGTCGTCGAGCGTCAGGCCGGCGTCGGCGAGCGCGTTGAAGGCGGACTCAGCGTGCAACTGGAGCACCGAGCGGTCCGGCAGCACGCCGACGGTGTCGGTCTCGGCCGCGCCAACGATGGCGGCCTTGTGGCTGAGGTTTCGGGAGTCGGGCATCGTGTCGTCTCGTCTCTACGTCGCGGCCGCGATCTGCGGGCTGCCTACGCCAGCTTTCCAGAGCGGCAGCGTGACCTCGTCGTCCACATCCTGGTAGACGATCTCGAGGGGCGCATCGACCGGCAGCTTCTCCGGCGTCGGGTCATCGAGACCGGTGATGTTGGTCATCATCTTGCCGCCCTCCTCGAGGGCGACGACGGCGATCACGTACGGCGGCTCGAAGGCGGGGTGACCGCGGTGCGCGATCACGTAGGAGTGGAGCGTCCCCTTGCCGGAGGCCGTGCGCCACTCGACGTCCCGCGAGTGGCAGCCGGGATACGGACAGAACGGCCGGGGGTAGAAGTAGCCACGGTCGCAGGTGTTGCAGTGCTGCATCCGGAGTTCATGACGCTTCAGTCCGTCCCAGAACTCCTGCGTCTCCGGCGTCGCCTGCGGGAGCGGTTTCTGCATGCGCTGCTGGCCCACCATGCCGTGTCATCCCCTCATCGCGTCGACGCCGCCGGTCGCGGCGCCACCCGACCATCCGAGCCGGGCCGCGCGCAGTCTAGCACCGGGCGCCGAGGCGCGCGCGCGGGGTCGCGCAGGCTACAGCAGCGCGAGGACGACCACGCTGCCGACCATCACGACGATGAGGAACACCGCGACGGCGCGGAGCAGCCGAGGCGTCCACAGCCGGTGCGGAGGCGGATCCCATCCGGCGTAGCCGGCCTCCTCCGTCAGGTCCGGGTCGAGGTCGCCCTCGGTCGACTCGACCCAGCCCTCGCCCTCGCCCGGCTCGTTGCTCACGAGGTGGCGCCATCCCGCTCGAGCGCGCACGTGACTCGAGCACGGCAGTTGAGGCGTCCGTCGGCACCATCGCTGATCGTCACGTCTACGACCGCGAGCCGCCCGATGCGGAGCACGCGCGCCTCGGCGACCGTGCGCTCGCCGACCGCCGAGGTGAGATACGAGATCCCGAGGTCCTGTGTCCCCGCGAGGCGCGCGCCGTCCTCGATGACCGTGCGCAGGCAGAGGTGAGCGGCAAGCTCCGCGAACGTGGCTAGCGCGCCGCCATTGATGGAGTCACGGACCCCCGCCACATTCGTGCCGTTGCGGTCCATCACCAGGCCGGCGTGACCTTCCTCCAACACCTCGACGCGGATCCCGAGCGCAGCGAAGAGCGGCTGCGCGTCCCAGAACGCGGCCGCCTCGGCCGGCGGCGTGCCGGGCACCGGCAGGGCGAGCGCCGTCATCGAGGCGCTCCGTCCGCAGGGCGTATGGCGTAGGAACCGCGTCCGTACGCGATCGGTGCGCCCTCGTCGTCCTCGACGCGGACATCGACGACCGCGAGCAGCGCACCTCGATGCACCACCGTGGCGGTGACGACCGCCTCCCCGAGGGGTTGGGCGACATACGTGAGGTTCATCTCGGCGGTGCCATTCATGACGTCGCGCCCAGACTGGACGGTCGTGCTCACGGCGCTCACGAGGGCCAGGTCGGCGGCCGTGGTGATGGCGAAGGTGCTCACGCCCTCGGGTGCCTCGTTGCCATCGATGCCGGCCGCGCTGCCGGGGACGCGGACCACGCGGTAGCGGGTGAAGCCCTCCGCGATCTCTTCGGCGCGAAGGCCCAGCGCGCGGTTCAACGGCTGTGCGTCCGTACGCTCACGCCACTGCTCAACCGGGGGTGCCGGCATCGGGCCACCTTCTTTGCTGGGTAGATCGAGGCGAGCCTACCGGATCGGGCAGGTGGCGCGACAGGCCCGCGACCCGGGCCGGGCGGTATGCTGCCGAGAGGCGGCCCCACACGGAGTAGGAGAGCGGATGAGCGTCCTGGTGCAGCGGGAGTTCTCGGTGGCACAGCCCAACCAGGCGGAGTTCGAACGCCAGAGCCGCGAGGGGCTGTGGCCGACGTTCCTGCACTTCGGCGCGCTCATGGTCGCCTTCGGACGCTGGGGGTTCAACGGACCGGGCGGCGTGGTGGTCACGAACACCGTGTACGCGGACATGGAGCATTGGCTCGCCACACGCGCGAGCGCCGGCGACTTCTACCGTGACGAGACGATCATGGAGGAGACGAAGGAGCTGCGGCCCATCTTCGAGGCGCGCGGCGGACTGGTCACCGAGTCGAGCGCCCGCATCATCGACCTGGACGACGATGTCTCCGAGCCACGGCCGTTCTACCGCCAGGCCGGCCAGCCCACTGCCACGCCACCAAACACCTTCGGCGCCGGCTCCGTGATCTCCGAGCGCCGCTACGTGGTGCCCGAGAAGTCACAGGAGGAGTTCCTCCGCCTCTCGCGAGAGCAGATCTGGCCGTGGCTGACCGAGCAGGGCGGGCGGCTCGTCGGCTTCGGCCGGGACCCCCTCGGGCCGCCCTCACAGATCATGACGTTGTTCGCGTTCCGCTCCCTGCCGGACTGGTACCGCCTCGCGCACCCGGCGGAACACGAGGCGCCGGGCCGGCCGAGCGAGGCGTGGCAGGCGCGGCACAACCTGATCGCGACACAGCAAGGGCGCCTGCTGATCATCGGCTCAGACTTCGGCACGAAGGTCTAGGTGGTCTGATGGTGGACGGCGCTACCTCGCCGCCCGTGGACACCGCGCTGCTCGCGGAGATCGAGGCGCTGGCCGTCGAACTGGCCCGCGAGGCCGGGGACACGGCGACCGGGGCGCTCGAGCGGGTGCTGGAGATTGAGTACAAGACGGACGCGAAAGGCAAACAGCCCGCCCGTGACCCTGTGTCCGAGGTGGACCGCGCCGTCGAAGCGCTCGTCCGGGCGCGGGTGGCCGAGCGCTTCCCGGAACACGACATTATCGGCGAGGAAGTGGACCACCACCCAGCCTCCGACCAGGAGTTCGTGTGGGTCGTCGACCCGGTGGACGGCACCGCCAATTTCATCAACGGCTTCCCGCTCTTCGCGGTCTCCATCGGCGTACTACATCGAGGCGCGCCGGTGGTCGGCGTGGTGTGGTGCGGCGCAAGTCACGCCCTGCGTCCCGGCATCTACCACGCGCACCTGGGCGGACGGCTGCACTTCGACGGCGAGGCGATCGAGCCGGACCGCGCGGCGGCGGGGGTACGCCGGCGGCTGAGCGCCGCGCCGGGCGGCTCGCCCGCGGGCACGCGCGCGTGGGACCACCGCGTCACGGGCTCCGCCGCGATCGAGGTCGCGTTCGTGGCCGCGGGCATCTTTCAGAGCGCGACCTTGTGGGGCCTGCACCTGTGGGACGTCGCCGCCGGTGCCGCCCTCGTGCGGGCAGCCGGCCGCGAGGTGTGGGTCCGGGGACGCGACGGCTGGCAGCCCCTCGAGCGCTTCGAAGCGCCAGCGCGGCTGCCACGCGGCGTGAAGGAGGACCGTGCACCCTCGCTGCGCGACTGGCGGCAGCCGCTCATCGTCGGCACGCACGAGGCCTGCGCGCTGATCCGGGAACGCGCTCGACCGCCGGGCTGGTGGGGCCGCTTCATGGCCCGCATCGGCCTCCGCGGGCGCAGGCGGTAGCCGGTCCCGTCTCTAGACCATCGGCCAGGGGACGCAGCGGTACGGGTACATCTCCGGCAGCACCGGCTGATCGAGGAGGGCGCGCGCGCGGCGTCGAAGCGCCTCCGTCTCCGCGCGCGAGAGCCGTTCCCGAAGCGGGAGCGAGTCGTCGTCGTCCAGGCAGTCGAGAAGGCGCCGGATGTCGGCCAGCCACGGCTCCGGGACCTCGGTGCCGGCATAGTCCCAGATCACCGTGCGCAGCTTCTGGTGCTGGTGGAAGCAGAGCCCGTTGTCGATGCCCCAGATGTGGCCGCCCTCGTCGAGCAGCACGTGGCCGCCCTTGCGGTCGGCGTTGTTCGCCAGCAGGTCAAAGACCGCGCAGCGCACGAACTGTTCGTCGTAGGTGTCGCGCTCCCGGAGCACGAAGTAGTGCTCAGACGGGTCGTGCTCGATGAACAACTGCATCGACCCCTCGCCGTGGGGGCCTCCTCGCCCCACCGTAGGCGGCACCAGATCCCAGCCGAGCAACCGGGACAGCTCGTATGCGGCGACCTCGCGATTGAAGAGCGTGCCGAAGGGGAAGTCGTGCAGCGGCCGCTCGCCGCGCGCGGGCTTGTAGACCGCCAGCCCTCGCCCGTGCTCACGGTGTGTCAGTTCGGTGAGGAACACGTAGTTCGAGGAGTCGTAGACCAGCTGTTGGTCACAGATCTCCGCGTCCCGCAACGCATCCAGCACCCACGAGTCGCTCGCGCGCCACTCGTGCTGCAGGCTGCCGTCGGCGCTGGTGACTGCCATCGCGGGCCCTCCGTGGGCGCCCCCCGATTGTAGGTGAGGCCGGCGCCCGGGCGTGGCGAGGGCGCGCTACTGCGGTTTCACGACTTCGCGCTCGGTCAGCCCCAGGCCGCGCCGCATCGCGGTCGCGTGCATCACCATCGTCGCGAGCGCGGGCAACGAGGCGTCCAGGGCGGCCTTCGCCTGCGCGATCGCGGCGTCGCTCAAGCCGGCCGCGCGCAGCGACTCCGGGTTGGCCTCCACCGGCTCGGCGAGGAAGCGCGCCCCCGAGCGGGCGTAGTAGTAGAGCGCGCGGCCGCGCCGGCGGAAGTCCGGGTACGTCGTGAGGTGCTGCAATTCCTCCCACGCGGTCACCAGGTAGCCCGGCCAGACGGCTACCGCGCGGTAAAGCTGCGGTGGCGCCTCGACGTTCAGCGCCGCGACCACCTCGGGCAGCGGCGGCGTGTCCGGCGAGGCGAACCGCACCTCGGTCTGGAGGTGCCGCCGCTCACGCTCGGACGGCTCCCGAGGCTCGGCGCGGCCATGCCCACCCACGCGCGGCCGCCCCCACGCCTCGGAGAGCGCGGCGACCAGCAGCAGGAGCTGTGGCTGCACCCGGTGGAAGACATCGAGCACCGCCCGCACCTGCTCCAGCTCGGCCTCGTCGAGCGGAAACTCCTCGGGCGACCGTAGCGGCTCGTAAACCTCCTCGACGGCGTCGAGGGCCATGTCCGCCATGTAGAGCGCGCTGCCGAGGAAGCCCGCGGTCTCCACGGAGGCGGCCAGCCGGGGCCACAGGTGCTCCAGGTAGCCCTCGGCGGTGGCGAGGCGCTCGATGGCTTCCGGGACGAAGGGGCAACGGAGCGCCTCGGCGATCTCGTGCGTCAGTATCTGGGTGGTGGCCATGCATCGAGGATAGCGGACGCGAGGGCGCGAGACTGTACGCACGCCGACGGACGCGTTATGGTGACGCGAGTCCGGTCGAGCTTGCGGCACGCCGGACAAGATAGATTGACCCTGGCATCCGGAGGGCGTCCCCAGCATGCCCCTCACCCCGCTGCATCCGCGCTGGCGGCGGCTGTCTCGGCGTGCCTGGCCGTGCGCGGGCCTCGCCGTGCTCGTCGTCGCCTCCGCCCTCCTCGCCGGCGGGCTCCCCTCCGTGGAGGCGCAGGGGGTCGAGGTGCTGGGCGATGCCTGCCTGCTGGCGCCCGAGGCGAACGCGTACATGTCATGCCCACCCGCCGTCCTGACCGCGGACGGACCGGGGACGTTCGCCGCCACATGGTCCACCGGGGCCGAAGCGGGCGCGCAGTACGAACTGGCGGCCAACCTCAGCTCATCGGCCGACACCTCGGACGCCAGCGCGGTCCTCCGATACGGCTTGGCGGACGGCAGCTACGTGTCGGTCACCGGTCCGGCGCCGGAGGGCGCCGTGGTGTCGGTCCGCGTCGAAGGGCACGCTGAGGGCGCCGGCGCCACCCTCACCATCGACGCCCTGTTGCTGACAATGCTGCCCGCCCCGCCCATCGAGGAGAGCCCGACCGCCACCCCGACCTCGACGGGCACACCCGGGCCGAGTCCGACCCCGTCACCGACGGCGACACCAACACCGACGCCAACGCCGCCCCCGGTCGTCGGCGGGCTGGTGAACGGCGACTTCGGCGCCATGCCCGCACTGGTCGGATGGACGAGGCGCGGCGGCTCGGCGTCCGTCCGGGATGGCTGGGCCGCGCTGGTCTCCACCTCAGACTCGACGAAGTACCTCCAGCAGAGTGTGCCGGTGGAGCCGGGCCAGTGGTACGAGGCCGCGGCGGTGCTACAGGTCACCGGCGCCGCTGAGGCCGGGTGGGTGCGCATCGCCTGGTATCCCTCGACAGATGGCGGCGGCTCACAGCTCTCCACGGTGGACTCCGAGGCGATGACCGGCGGCCTGGCCGTGGTCACGACAGGCCCGGTGCAGGCTCCACCCGGCGCGCTGAGCGCCACGGTGCGCCTGATGCTCCGGCCGTATGGCTCGGTGCACGCCGAGTTGCTGGCCGACCTGGCAACGTTCCTCCCGGCCGCAGCGCCACCACCTCCAACACCGTCCCCCACCCCGACCCCCACGCCAACCGCAGCCCCCACCGCGACCGCGACGCCGAGCGCGACGGCCACCCCTCGTCCGCCGCCGGCGGCGACGTCCGGGCCCTCGGGGTTCGTGGGTCCTGCCGGGCCAGCCGGTCCGTCGGGTGGCGCGCTGCCGGGAGCCGGCGCCGGCGGAGCAGCGACCGAGGCCGGTACGGGAGGCCTGGTCAGAATCACCGAGCTGCTACCGAACCCGACGGAGCCGGGACGCGACACCGACTGGGAATGGATCGAGCTGACCAACGTGGGCCTCGGACCGGCGTCGCTCGCCGGCCTCTCGCTCCGCGACAACGCCGGGCCGGTCGATCTGCCGGCGATGGTGCTGGCGCCGGGCGCGTCGGTCGTCATCGCCGGACCGCTGGGCGCCGTCGGCGAGGCAGCGGTGTTCCGCCCGGCGACCGGCCTGGGGAACGGCCTGGGCAATGCCGGCGACCGGCTGCTGCTCACGGACGCCGGAGGCGAGGTGCTGGACGCGCTCTCCTACGGCGAGGACGTGACGTACGCCTCGTCCGGGCCGGCCCTGCTCTCCGCGCCGGGACCGGGTCAGTCCATCGAGCGCTGGTTCGACGCCGCCGGCGTCCTGCTGGGGAGCCGTATAGCTCCGCGGCCATCCCCCGGGACGATGCACGTGCCCGCGGGCATCGAGGGTGCGTCCGAGGGCTCGACGGCGCTCGATGGGTCCGAGTCGCAGTCCGGCGAGCCCGCGCGCGAGTCGATCGCCAGCGGGACGCCGGACCGTCTTGGCTGGATCGTGGCGCTGACGTTCGTGGCGGGCGGGCTCGCGGGCGTCACCGCGATCCGCGTCCTGGGCGGCGGCCGCAACCCGACCGTGTAGCCGGTCGAAGCTCCCGGGCGCCCTCGGTACACTGGAGGGAGCGAAGGGCGGTCGCATGCCTCACACCCTGCTGCTCGCGGCGCCTCGAGGCTTCTGCGCGGGCGTCGTGCGCGCCATCGACGTGCTGGACCAGGTGCTCGAACGCGAAGAGCCGCCGGTGTACGCGTTCCACGAGATCGTGCACAACCGCTACGTCGTGGACAGCTTCGAGCGACGCGGCGCCGTCTTCGTAGACTCCGTCGAGGAGGTGCCGGAGGGCGCGTGCATTGTCTTCTCCGCGCACGGCGTGTCGCCCGAGGTGGTCCGGCGCGCCCAGGAGCGGCGGTTGCGGGTCATCGACGCCACGTGTCCGCTGGTGACCAAGGTCCACCTGGAGACGCGCAAGGCGGCGCGCGACGGCTTCGACGTCCTGCTCGTCGGCCACGAGGGCCACGACGAGGTCGTCGGTACGACGGGCGAGGCGCCGGAACGCACGCGCGTCGTGGACTCGCCGGCAGACGTGCGGGCGCTGGCGGACGGCGGACGGCCGGTCTTCGTCGTGACGCAGACGACGCTGTCCGTGGACGATACCGCCGCCACGATCGAGGAGATCCGCGCCCACTACCCACAGGCCGAGATCCGCAACGACATCTGCTACGCGACCACCAACCGCCAGGCGGCGGTGCGGGCGCTCGCGGAGCGCGCCGGCCTGGTGATCGTGGTGGGTTCCGAGAACTCCAGCAACAGTGTGCGTTTGCGCGAGGTGGCCGCTGCCGCCGGGGCGACGGCCTACCGCGTCGACGGCCTCGAGGAGATCGACCCCGCCTGGTACGACGGCGTCGAGGTGGTCGGACTGACCGCGGGCGCCTCTGTGCCGGACGAGCTGCTCGACCTGATCATCGCCGACCTGCGTGAGCGCGGGGTCACGCAGGTCGAGCCGGTGGTGGTGGCGACGGAAACCGTGGAGTTCCGCCTCCCCGAGGAGCTGGCCCTCCCCGTCATCGAGGCGTGACCAGGCGGCCCCGGTGCTGCTGTGTGGCTACCGGATCACGTAGCCCACACCGCGGAGCGTGGTGATCACATCACCGGCTCCGGCGGTACGCAGCTTGGAACGCAGGCGCGAGATGTGCGCCTCCACGAAGTTGCGCGAGCCGAACGTCTCGTAGCCCCAGACTTCGCTCGATAGTTCGTCGGTGTTGATGACCTGGCCTCGGCGTTCCAGCAGCAGCCGCATCACCGAGAACTCCTTGGGCGTCAGGCTCAAGGGTTCTTCGGAGACACAGATCTCGTGGGAACGCAGCCGCATCCGGATCCCGCAGGGCCCGTTCAGCTCATCGAGCACGGCCACCTGGCTGGAACGCCGGCGGAGCACGGCGCGTACGCGGCGGCTCAGCTCCGGTAGTTCCGTGGGCTTCACGACGTAGTCGTCGGCGCCCAGGTCGAAACCCGCGACGCGCTCGGACAGTTCGCCGGCGGCGGTCAGGAAGATCACCGGCACATCGCTGCCGGTGCGGATCTCCCGCATCGTGTCGAACCCGGACATGCCCGGCAGGCCCACGTCCAGGATGACCAGGTCGTAACCGTCAGACTCCAGCGCGCACAGCGCCTGCTCCCCCGTCCCAACGCCCTCGGCGTCTGCTCCGTCTAGCTCCAGGACACCAGCGATCGTGTCGCGTACCAATGGTTCGTCGTCGACGACCAGGATTCGCGGTTGCATCGGACCCCCCATGGACCTCAGCAGCGACACCTCGGGTCCGGCGGGTGGATCCGCCGGATGGGTGCCACCGAGGGTGTATCCGGGCGGTTCGTGGGGCGCAACCTCTGGAATAGACATGCAATACCGTGCCTTCGGGACCGGACGCGGCGCGGCGCGTATATCAATTGCGCGATCGGGTGGGATCGCAAAACCATTGTGCCGCATCCGGTCGCTGACGTACCCCTGACGCGCGTCAGGGAAGTCCCGAAGTCGGTCTGGCGTCTGACGGGAATGTCAGAATGTCACGCTTCGATTATGTCGTTCAGAGTAGCCCGCGCCCCTGCAGGAAGTCGAGCAACAGCGCGTGATACTCCTCCCGCGCCTCCCGGTAGACGCCGTGTCCGGACTCCGCCACGATCTCAAGCCGCGCGTCCGGCACGTGCCGGGAGATCACCACCGAGCCGCCCGCCCCGGCCACCGTGTCCTTGCCGCCACCGATGACGAGCGCGGGGCAACTGATGCGCTTCAGGTCCGGCGTCATCGGGTGCTCGCGCAGCCCGGCCGTCGCCCGGCATTCGGCCACGTATGACTCCAGGTGTTCGGGGGCGACATCCGTCCGCGCCCCGACGTCCGTCACGGTCGCGTGCCCCTCGAAGGCCGGCGGTGTCTCCCGCCCCTCGACCGCCGCGCTTCCGAGGCGTGCGACCTCACCGCGGAGGTACCAGTTCTCGCTGGCGCGCACGTTCACCTCGCTGGAGGTGGAGTCGAGCACAATGGCCGCGCAACGCTCGGGGTAGTCGATGGCGAAGCGCTGCACCACCACGCCGCCCCAGGAGACGCCGTGCAACACCGCGCGCTCGACGCCCAGCCGGTCGAGCAACCGGTCGAGGTCGGAGGCGTAGAGCGGCAGCGAGTAGCGGTCCGCTCCGCTGGAGCGGCCGAGCCCGCGGTTGTCCCACGAGATCGTGCGGAACCGCTCGGCGTACCAGTCCATGTCCTGTTCTTCGAAGGGCCGGCCGCTGCCGCCGAGTCCGTGGCAGAAGACGAAGGTCGTGTCTCCCTGCCCGCGCTCCTCGTAGTGGATCGAAACGTCACCCAGGTCCATCAACGGCATGCCAGTCCTCCGTCCGCTTGTGCCCGCACTTCTACGCCGCGGCGGGCCGCACGACAAGCGGCATCGCGTCCGAGGGGCGGCAGACAGCGGCGGGCGCGGTAAGGTCTCGGCCGCTTCTCAGTCCGAAGCGCACTCGCGGTCCACGAGGGCCTCGTACGCCTCGCTGAGACGGCGCGTCAGGTCGCCTGGCGCGTTGCCCGACCAGGCGAGGTCGGCGGTGGGCGCAGCGATGCTGCGCACCGGGCGCAGCCCGAGGCTGCTGCTCAGGAAGACCTCCTGCGCCTCGGTGAGCGCAGCGGGCGCGATCGTCCGCTCCTCCGCCGGCAGCCCGAGCCGCCCCGAGCACTCCAGCACCGCCTCGCGGGTCACGCCCGGCAGCGGTCCGTCCTCCAGGGGCGGCGTGACCAGCCCGCCCTCCAGCACGGCGAACAGGTTGGCGGTGGCGGCCTCGCAGACGTCGCCGCGGCGGTTGAGCAGCAGGGCGTCATCGACGCCCGCACGGCGCGCCTCGGAGCGCGCCAGCAGGTAGGGCACGAACTGCGCCGTCTTCGCGTCGCGCAGCGGGCGGTCCTCGTCGATGCGGACGCTCACGATGTGCAGGGAGACGGGGGCCGCGCGCCCCGCGGCCAGCGGGTCCACCGTCACGACGGCAGACGGCCACGAGGCGGCCGCCAGGTCCGGGCCGTCCCCGGCGCCGGCGGTCACCGTGAGCCGCACCATCGCTTCCGCCAGTCCGTTCGCCTCGAGCGCTTCGGTCACGGCGCGCGCCAGCGCACGATCGGCGGGCGGCCGCACACCCAGTCCGCGCAGGCCGCCGTCGAGCCGCTCGAGGTGCCGGTCGAGCCGGAAGACGCGCCCGTTGCGCGCCAGCATCGTCTCGAAGCAGGCCGCGCCATAGCGGAACGCGAAGTCATCGACCGGCAGCACGGCCTCGCCACGCGGGACCAGGCGTCCGTTGACCCACGCGACCCCGCCTGTCATCGCGCACCGCGGTGGAGGAGACGGGCGGCGCCGCCCACGGACTCGCGGTCCACCTCGGCCGGCCCTTCGTCGGGCAGGCGTACCCCCAGCGCCCGTGCCATGCCGCGCGCTTTGTGCAGCGTCTCTTCGTACTCGGCCTCTGGCTCCGAGTCGTAGACGATCGCGCCGCCCACGTGCATGTGCGCGACGCCGTCCGACAGTGTGAGCGTGCGGATCGCGATGTTCAGGTCGATGCGGCCGTGCGCGGAGATGTAGCCGAGGCTCCCGGTGTAGACGCCTCGAGCGGTCGGCTCCAGCTCGTCGATGATCTCCAGCGCACGCACCTTCGGGGCTCCCGTGATCGAGCCGCCGGGGAAGGTCGCCCGCAGCAGGGCCTCGAGTCCGACACCCGGCCGCCGCTCCGCTGTCACCGTGGAGGTGAGGTGGTGGACCTGCGCGAAGGACTCCAGCTCTGCAAGCTGCGGCACCCGCACCGTGCCGGTCGCCGCCACCCGCCCCAGGTCGTTGCGTTCGAGGTCCACGATCATCACGTGCTCGGCGTGGTCCTTCGTACTCCCAAGCAGCTCAGCAGCCAGCCGGCGGTCATCCTCGGCGTCCGCGCTGCGCGGCCGCGTGCCCTTGATCGGCCGCGTCTCCAGGTGACCACCGTCCGCGAGCAGGAATCGCTCCGGGGACGACGACAGCACCTCCAGCCGTCCGAGTGGCGCCTCGATGTCGAGGTAGGCGGCGAAGGGCGCCGGGCTCACGCGGCGCAGCCGCTGGTAGACGTCGATGCCGGGCTCCGCCACCAGCGCGGAGAAGCGCTGCGCGAGGTTGACCTGGTAGATGTCACCGGCACGGATGTAGGCGCGCGCACGCTCGACGGCCTCGATGTAGCGCGCGTGCGTCATGTTCGCGTGCAGCGGGGCGGTGATGTGCCGCGCCCGCGTGGCCTCTGTGTCCGGCGTGGCGCCATCCTCCAGGCGCCGTCGCAGCGCGTGTACCGCGTCGCGGCGGCCGACCAGCCAGCCGGCCTCGGCCTCGCCGTCCCACACCAGCGCGGCGTCGTACCACGCCATCGCGAGCGAAGGGACACCCACATCGTCGAGCGTGGTGGCCGGCAGCCGCTCCACCTCGCGCGCCAGCTCGAAGCCCAGGTAGCCGACCGCGCCGCCGAGGAACGGGAGGCCGTCCGGCGCGGCCGCGTGCGACGGTGCGTCCTCCGCCTCGACCAGCCGCGTCAGCGTGGTCAGGGCGCCACTGGAGCAGCGCTGGAGACCGGCGGCGCCCTCCAGGAACACGTCCTCGCCGTACGCCGTGAGGCGCCACCTCGGGTCGCTGCCGACGATGGACCAGCGGCCGAAGCGGGCGTCCGGCAAGGCGGAGTCCAGCCAGGCAAGCCCGGGGCGCGCTCGGAGCCGCGCGGCGGCGGCGGACGGATCGCACGCCGTCCACGGCTCGATCGCGGGCTGCCACGAGGTCACGGTGGGGACTCGCTCCTGCCCCGGCCAGCATCCGGCGCGGTTTCATTGTAGGCGGGTGGCCCTCTACGCTCAGACGATGCGACGGGAGCAGATCCGCACGTGGTCCGCGGCCGGCATCGTGGTGGTGCTCGTCATCATCCTGGTAGCCACGCTCAGCCCGTACGGCAGCGCGGGCGCCGGTGGCTCCCTCTTCGCGCGCTTCGACGGCTGGGAATACAGCTTCGGGATCGCCCCCCTGGTGGTGCATTTCACGCTGTTCGGCCTCTTCGGTTTCATGCTTGCCCTGCGCTACGCCTCCAGCGACCTCGCTCTGACCTCGCCGGTCCGAGCGATGTTCATGGCGCTGCTCCTGATCTGGGTGCTGGGCGGGGCCACCGAACTGGCGCAGGGCTGGACGACCACGCGCGAACCGAAGTTCGAGGACTGGGTCGCCGACATGCTGGGTGGCAGTATCGGCTTCTTCGCGGGTTCCATCGCCGCGCGCTGGGTGCTCAGCCGCCTCATGGCGGCGCGGTAGGCCCCGCCCTCGGCCGGTCAGTCACGCCGGGTCGGCGTACACCCGCATGCCGTAGTCGTTGTAGCGGCGCGCCGGGTCCAGCGACGACCGCGCCGCGATACGCGACACCTTGATGCGGTGTCGCCACGACCCACCCCTCGAGGCGCGGCGCACGCCCTCAGCCGGCCCGCGCGGGTCGACCACCGGGGCGTCGAGGTAGGCGTCGGGCGCGTACCAGTCGCCGCACCATTCGTGGACGTTCTCGGCCATGTGGTAGAGGCCATAGCCATTCGGCGGAGAGGAGCCGATCGGCTGAGGGCGGTCCGCGCCGGCGGAGCCGAAGGCGAACGGTCCGCTGTCCCAGGGGTCGTCACCCCACGGGTAGAGGATGCCAGCCACGCCGCCGCGAGCGGCGAACTCCCGCTCCGCCTCGGACGGCAGCCGGCAGTGCCGCCCGAGCACCGTGCTGAGCCACGCGCAGTAGTCGACGGCGTCGTACCAGCTCACACCGGCGGCGGGCGCGTCCGGCCGGTTGAATCGCTCGTCGTCCCAGAAGCCCGGCGGCTCGTGGCCTGTGGCCTCCAGGAAACGCGCGTACTCGGCGTTGGTGACCGGGAACACCGCGACGGCGAACGGGCCGATGCTCACCTCGCGCACCGGCTGCTCGTCGCCGCGCAGGGTGGAGCCCATGGTGAACGTGCCGCCCGGCAATTCCACGAACGGCGTCGCCTCCGGCCCCTCCGCGAGCAGGCGCTCGCGGGCGGCGCGTCCGGGATCAGCGGTGGCCGGAGCACCCTCGATGTCAGTCACGCGGCCATGCTAACAGCCGCTCTCCGCAGGGCCGAGACGGCGGGCACGCGCATTACCGTTGCGTAAAACTCTCTGCGCCGTATCATCAGGTGGGAGATCGTTTCTTTCTTCACAAGTGACCATCACACGAAGCAGACCCGCGCCGCATCCGCATTGCCCCGGGGAGTTGCCCGTGCCGTTGGAAATCCCCGACGTCGTGATCGACCGGCTGCCGGTCTACTACCGCCTGCTCTCCCGCCTCGCCTCGGAAGGCCGGGCGGTGGTCTCGAGCCAGGAACTGGGCGACGAACTCGGCGTCACGCCTGCCCAGATCCGTAAGGACCTCTCGTACTTCGGCCGCTTCGGCAAGCAGGGCCGCGGCTACTCGGTGAACCGGCTGGCCGAGGAGCTGCGAGTCATCCTGGGCCTCAACACGCGCTGGAGCGTGGTGGTCGTCGGTCTTGGCCGCCTGGGTCGCGCGATCTCCTCGTATCCCGGGTTCAGCAGTCAGGGCTTCGACATCGTCGCGCGATACGACGCGAGCCCGGACATCGTCGGCACCGAGATCGACGGCGAACTCGTGCGTTCCGCGGGCGACATCGAGAGCGACCTGCGGCAGCACGCGGTGGACATCGGGATCGTCGCCGTGCCCGCGGAAGCGGCTCAGGAGGTGGTTGACCTGCTCGTGCGTGGCGGCGTGCGGGCGATCCTCAACTACGCCCCGACGCGTGTGGTGGTCCCGGAGGGCGTGGAACTCAAGCACATCAACCCGGTGCTCTTCCTCCAGAGCATGACGTACCACCTGAAGCGCGGCGTCATCGAGCGCGACCGCGTCAGCCTCACCTCTAACGGCGACCACGAGAGCTGAGGGGCCGGAGCGGAGCGCGCTCCGCTCGTCCTGAGCACGTCGAAGGACTCTCGCCGCGGCTCCCCGCGCGCCTGGGGTCAGCGCCTACAGGGGATCGCCGATTAGCGACTCTTCCTCCGTCGGCAGCGAGCGCGAGATCACCTCGACGTAGTCGAGGGCTGCGCCGGCGCCTTTCGCCACGCAGCGGAGCGGATCCTCCGCGACGTGGACCGGGACGCCCGTCTCGTGTAGCAGCAGGTCGTCCAGGTGCCGCAGCATCGCGCCGCCGCCTGTGAGCACGATCCCGCGGTCGATGACGTCCGAGGCCAGCTCGGGCGGTGTGCGCTCCAGCACATGGCGCACCGTCGCGACGACCGCCGCCAGGTGCTCCTGGATCGCCTGGGTCACCTCGGAGGCGCGCACGGTGATGGTGCGCGGCAGTCCCGTGATCTGGTCGCGGCCACGGACGCCGGCGCTCAGCTCCTCCTCGAGCGGTAGCGCCGAGCCGATGGCAATCTTCAGCTCTTCGGCCGTCCGCTCACCGACGACGAGGTTGTGACGGCGCTTGATGTACTGCACGATCGCGTCGTCCAGCCGGTCGCCCGCCACGCGGACCGACTCGCTGGCGACGATCCCGAACATCGAGATCACCGCTGCCTCCGTCCGGCCACCGCCGATGTCGACGACCATGTGGCCGCGAGGGGAGCCGACGGGGATCTCCGCGCCGATCGCGGCCGCGAGGGGTTCCGGGATGAGGTGCGCGGGGCGGCGCGCCCCGGCGGCCTCCGCGGCATCACGCACGGCGCGCTGCTCGACGCTGGTGACGCCCACCGGGACGCAGATCATCACCTCCGGTCGCACCAGGCTCATGCGGCCGATCACGCGGCCGATGAAGTAGCGGAGCATGGCCTCCGTGATCAGGTAGTCCGCGATCACCCCGTCACGCATCGGCCGGATGACCTGGATGCTCCCCGGATGGCGGCCGATCATCGCGTGCGCGTCGTCACCAACGGCGACGACGGTGTTGTCCCGCTCAGTCAGTGCGACGACCGCGGGCTCATCGAGCACGATGCCCTTGCCGCGCTCGTAGACGAGGACGTTCGCCGTCCCCAGGTCGATGCCGATGCGCTTGCTGAACACGGCTATGGGCTCCCGCCCGCTCGGACGCTACGAGGCAAAGCGACATGCCTCCTCGGGCGGGCCGGGAGACGCAGACGGCTGCGCTCGCCGGCCGGAGGTCGGTTGTTGATAAGGCGAAGCCCGCCGCAGAGCGCACGCAGGGTACCGCCCCAGCCTCTCGACTGCCACGAGCGCAGCGGACCGTCAGGTGGGCGAAGACCGAGGGCTACGGCAGCCGCTCCACCTCAGCGCCCAGCGAGGCGAGCCGGGCCTCCAGGTGGGCGTAGCCACGGTCGAGGTGGTCGATGTCGTGGATGGTGGTCTGACCCTCGGCGGCGAGCCCGGCGACGACCAGTGACGCGCCCGCGCGGATGTCGAGGGCGCGCACGTGCGCGCCGAAGAGCGGTGTGGAGCCCTCGATGATCACGGACTCACCCCCGGTGATGATGCGGGCGCCCAGCTTGCGCAGTTCGCTGATGTACAGCGTGCGGTTGTCGTAGACGCGTTCGTGGACCAGCGAAACACCCGACGCCTGCGTCAGCGCCGCCGCCATCTGGGGATGCAGGTCGGTCGGAAAACCGGGATAGGGGACGGCCTGCACCTGCAGGGCGCGCGGCGCCTCCACGCACGCCGCACGAATCCCCAGACCGTCGCCGGTCTCGACGCGCATGCCCAGCTCGCGGAGCTTCGAGATCACGCTGTCCATATGGCCAGGAACGGCGTTGGTCACGCCGACGTCGCCGCGTGTAGCGGCCCCCGCGAGCAGATAGGTCCCCGCCTCCAGGCGGTCCGCGATCACCTCGAAGTCGGCGCCGTGCAGTCGCGCGACGCCCTCCACCTCCAGCATCGGCGTCCCGTGACCACTGATGCGCGCTCCCATCTGGGCGAGCAGGGCGGCGGCCATAGCCACCTCCGGCTCGGGCGCGGCGTTCACGATGGTCGTGTGCCCCTCGGCGAGCACGGCGGCGAAGAGCACGTTTACGGTGCCGAGCACGCTGGGGTAGTCGAAGAAGATGCGCGCGCCGCGCAGCGGCCGGGCGGCGGCGTGCCAGTTCGCGCCTCGACGCCCCACCTCCGCGCCCAGCGCGCGGAACCCAGCGAAATGTACATCGAGGGGGCGAGAGCCGATCACGTCGCCGCCGGGCGCGGCGCACTCCGCCTCGCCCGTGCGCCCCAGCAGCGGTCCCATCACCAGGAACGAGGCGCGCAGCTTCGTCACGAGGTCGTCGGGCGCCTGGCTGGAGGTCAGCTCGGCAGCCTGCACATCGACGCGCTCCCCGTCGATGACCACCTCGGCGCCCAGGGCGCGCAGAATCTCCGCCATCTCACCGATATCGGCGATCTCCGGGACGTTGCGCAGCGTGACGGGGTCCGCGGTCAGGAGCGCGGCAGCGAGGGCGTAGAGGGCGGCGTTCTTCGAGCCGGAGACGGCCACCTCGCCTCGCAGCGGACGCCCGCCGTGGATGACGTATCGCCCGTCCATGCCGCCTCCTCATCCCGCAGCCAGCATAAGAGGAGCGCGTGGGGCGGGCGAGGCCGACCGGTTCTTCTGAAGAGCATGTCGTCTACGGGGTGGCGGGGTGCCAGCTCGGTGCGCGACTCGACCCGGTGGCGTACCGGATTGCCGGAAGAGGGACGTGCGGAACTCACCGTCGCTCGATCAGAGAGCCCCACTCGCTCGATCAGAGAGCCCCACTCGCTCCAGCTCACCCCGTAGACGACCTCATCCACCTGCATCCCGTCGCGCCCTTCGTGGCCGGCCCTAATGCCCTCCCGTTGCATCCCCAGCTTCTCCATCACCCGCTGGGAGCGGGCATGGCGAAGGCCAGTGGACGCCCAGACACGCTCAAGGTTGAACTGACGGAAGCCCCAATCGACCACCTCCCGCGCGGCCTCGGGAGCGATGCCGAGTCCCCAATGGGCTCGCGCGATGGCGTATCCGAGCATTGCCGCTCGATCGCCTGGCTCTACTTCGAGATTGACTGTCCCGATTACCCTCCCTCCGAAAACGACTGCGAAAGTCGGATATCGATCCCAAGGCTCCGCCATGTTCGTCGCGACGAAGCGCTCCGCATCCTCGTGCGAGAACGGCTGCGGGATATGAGGTAGTAACCGCGCGAACTCTTCATCGTTCCGGTACGCGAGGGAGTCCTCGATGTCACCAGGCTCGAATGGCCTCAGCAGTAGACGTTCGGTGTGGAGGGCGGCTGGCATCAATCACGAACCTACAACAAGCAAGGTGGCATCGTCGCCAGCCCCCACGTTCCATGCTCGAACGGCGACCTGGGCGGCGCACATCGGGGGCGTGCGTTAGCATCGCGCCCCATGCGCGAGCTACGGGCTGGCCTCTGGTACTGGCAGGCGCCGCACCCGGACTGGACGCCGGGCGAGCGATGGCCGCGGGAGGTGTCGTCGTACGCGATCGACGACGGCGCCCGTCTGCTCCTGTTTGACCCGCTGGCCGTGCCGAACGAGATCCTCCAACTCGCGGGCGACCGCGAAGCGGTGGTGGTGCTCACCGCGCCGTGGCACGAACGCGACACACAGAGCCTGGTCGAGCGCCTCAGCATACGTGTGTTCACGCCACCGCCCGACACCGCCGACGCCCTCATCCAGAAGTACGGCATTACACCCGACGAGGTTGCCCGCGGCAGCCCCGACCTCGCCTGGCTGCTCGCGGGGGACCGCGGCGACGCCCACCTCTACTCGGCGGGCGACCGGCTGCCGATGGGAGTCGATGCGTTCCTCGGAAGAGAGCACAACGACCTCGTGCTCTGGATCGAGCGCATCGGAGCGGTAATCCCCGGCGACACCCTGGTCGACTTCGGACGGGGTCTGGAGATCACCAGTGGCTGCGAGGGGGCGTGACGCGCGAGGAGGTCGTGGAGCGGCTACAGCCCCTCCTCGAACGGCCGGTCGAGGTCGTGCTCCCGACACACGGAGCACCGACAGACCGTGCCGCGCTCGAGCGCGCGCTCTCCTGACGACCAATAGACGAAGCCCCGCCGGTTGGCGGGGCCATCCTCGTGCTTCGGCAGGCGTCCGGGCCTCGGTCAGCGCGAAGCCGGCACTCCGGTGCCGCGGCGGCGGCGGACGACGCGCAGGCGCAGCAGCGAGCGCTGGAGGGCTGCCTGTGCCCTCAGCAGGTCGATGGCCTCGCCCGTGTCCGCCGCGCGCTCCGTCAGGTGCCGCTCGGCGCGGGTGCGCGCCTCGTCTGCCCGCGTCTCATCGATGTCAGACGCGCGCTCGGCGGCGTCCGCGAGGACGCTGACCTCGTCGTCGACGACCTGGATGAAGCCGCCATGCACCGCGATCGGGTCCGGGCCGGCGGGCGTGTATACGACCATCTCGCCGATCGAGAGGCTCGCCATCAATGGCGCGTGGCTCGGCAAGATCGTGATCTGCCCCTCGGTGGTGGGGACCACGAGGCGTGTGACGTCGTCTTGCTCCAGGACCGTGCGGTCCTGCGTAACGATCGAGAGACGCAGCGGCACCGACCTAGCCCTCTTCCATCATCCGGCGGCCCTTCTCGACGGCCTCGTCGATGGTGCCGACCATGTAGAATGCCTGCTCCGGCAGGTCGTCGTGCAGGCCCTCGAGGATCGCCTTGAAGCCGCGGACGGTCTCCGCGATGCTCACGTAGCGGCCTTCCTGGCCGGTGAACTGCTCCGCCACGAACATCGGCTGGGTGAAGAAGCGCTGGACGCGGCGGGCACGGGCGACCGTGCGCTTGTCATCGTCGGACAGCTCCTCGATACCGAGGATGGCGATGATGTCCTGCAGGTCCTTGTAGCGCTGGAGCGTCTGCACGGTGCCCTGCGCGACGTCGTAGTGCTCCTGGCCCACCACCAGCGGGTCCAGGATGCGGCTGGTCGACGTCAGCGGGCTCACCGCGGGGAACAGGCCCTGTTCCACCAGCCCGCGGTCCAGCGTCACGGTGGAGTCCAGGTGACCGAACGTCGTCGCCACACCCGGGTCGGTGTAGTCGTCCGCGGGCACGTAGATTGCCTGGAACGAGGTGATCGACCCCTTCTTTGTGGAGGTGATGCGCTCTTCCAGCGCACCCACCTCGGTCGCCAGTGTCGGCTGGTAACCCACGGCGGAGGGCATGCGGCCCAGGAGCGCGGAGACCTCCATACCGGCCAGCGTGTAGCGGTAGATGTTGTCGATGAAGAAGAGCACGTCGCGGCCTTCGCGGTCGCGGAAGTACTCCGCCATCGTGAGGCCGGTGAGGGCGATGCGCAGGCGCACCCCGGGCGGCTCGTTCATCTGGCCGTAGCAGAGCGCCGTCTTGTCGAGGACGCCGTTCTCCTCCATCTCGTGCCAGAGGTCGTTGCCCTCGCGCGAGCGCTCACCGACGCCGGCGAATACGGAGAGGCCGCCGTGCTCGGTGGCGAGGTTCCGGATCAACTCGGTGTTCGTGACGGTCTTGCCCGTCCCCGCACCGCCGAAAAGGCCGACCTTGCCGCCACGGGCGAGGGGGGCGACCAGGTCGATGACCTTGACGCCCGTCTCGAGCATGGACGGCGACGTCTCCTGGTCCGCGTAGGACGGCGGGTCGCGGTGGATCGGCCAGCGCTCGGTGTCCGCGGGGATCGCGTCGCCCGGGTCCAGCGGCGCGCCGAGCACGTTGAAGATGCGGCCGAGCGTCAGCGGACCGACGGGCACCGAGATCGGGGCGCCGGTGTCCATGGCGCGCGCCCCGCGCGCCAGGCCGTCCGTGGAGTCGAGGGCGAGGCAGCGCACCCAGTTGTTGCCCAGGTGCTGCTGCACCTCAGTCACCAGGGTCGAGTCCGGCATCTCGATCTCGACGGCGTTGAAGAGGTCCGGCAGGTTACCCGCGGGGAACTCCACGTCCACCACGGTGCCGATCACCTGGCGGACGTGTCCGGTGGCTGCTGCTGTCGTCGTCATGTTGCCCTCCCTGGGCAGTCGCTCCGGTGTTCCGGGCCGCATCGGACGAGGCGCCGTGATCCGCCTACGCGTTCTCCAGCGCGGCCGTCCCGCCGATGATGTCGAGCAGCTCGCTCGTGACGCTTTCCTGTCGTGCCTTGTTGTAGGTCAACGTGAGGTCCGAGACCATGTCGTTCGCGGCGTCCGTCGCCTGGCGCATGGCCACCATGCGCGCGGACTGCTCGGACGCCCGCGCCTCCAGCACGGCTTCGTAGATCTGCATCTCGATGTAGCGCGGGAGCAGCGTCTCCAGCAATGACTCGGGCGACGGCTCGAAGATGAAGTCGACCGGGCGTCGCCCGTCGTCCTCCTCGGTCGCGGTTGCGTCCTCCGGTGGCTGGATCGGCAGGATCTGGCGCACCGTGGGCCGCTGCACGGCCGCGTTCACGAAGCGCTGATAGCCGATGTAGACCTGGTCGATGTTCCCGGCGATGAAGTCGTCACGGATGATGCGCGCAATGGGCAGCACCTCCGAGGACTCCGGAAAGTCGCCCAGCCCGGTGAACTCCGCCAGCATCGGGAAGCCCGACCGGCGGAAGAAGTCGCGGCCCTTGCGGCCGACGGGCAGCACCGACACCCGCTCGACGTTCGGCTGGTGCTCGAGCGCGAGCGAGGCGCCCATGCGGTTCATGTTCGCGTTCAGGCCGCCAGCCAGACCGCGGTCCGCGGTGATGTGGATGAACGCGAAGTGCTTCACTTCGCGCTCCTGGAGCAGCGGGCTCAGTTCGTCCGGGTCCACGGACTGCGCGTACCCCGCGAGCTGGAGCAGCACCGAGCGCATGCGGTCGGCGTAGGGCCGCGCCTGCACGGCACGGTCCTGGGCGCGGCGCATCTTGGACGCCGCCACCAGCTCCATGGCGCGCGTCACCTGCGCGGTGCTCTGCACCGACTTGATGCGGTCGCGGATTGCCCGTACGGCGCCGGCGCCGGCCATCGCTCCCTCGTTCCCGCTCTACGCTGCCTGTTAGGTGTCCCGCTGCTCGATGCCCGCGTGGCGCTTAGTAGGCGACGCTGCCTTTGAACTCCTCGATGGCCGCCTGCAACTGCTGCTCGGTCTCATCGGAGAGCTGCCCGGTGTCCTGGATGGCGCTGACGATTTCCGGGTGACTGGCCCCGAGGAACTCGTGGAACGCCTTCTCGAAGTCGGCGATCTTCTCCACGGGCACGTCGTCCAGCAGGCCGCGCACACCGGCGAACAGGATCGACACCTGCTGCGCCAGGGTCTGCGGCTGGTATTGGGGCTGCTTTAGCAGCTCGGTCAGGCGCTGGCCTCGGAGCAGCTGCCGCCGCGTCGAGGGGTCCAGGTCTTCCGTGCCGAACTGCGCGAACGCCTGCAACTCCCGGAACTGCGAGAGGTCGAGGCGGAGCGTGCCCGCCACCTTCTTCATCGCGCTGGTCTGCGCCTTGCCGCCCACCCGCGACACTGAGATGCCGGGGTTGGTGGCGGGACGCTGTCCGGAGTTGAAGAGGTCCAGCTCCAGAAAGATCTGCCCGTCCGTGATCGAGATCACGTTCGTGGGGATGTACGCCGACACGTCGCCGGCCTGCGTCTCGATGATCGGCAGGGCCGTGATCGAGCCACCCCCGTACTCCTCCGTCACGCGCGCGGCGCGCTCCAGGAGGCGCGAGTGCAGGTAGAAGACGTCACCCGGGTACGCTTCGCGGCCGGGCGGGCGGCGCAGCAGCAGCGACACCTGGCGGTAGGCCCAGGCGTGCTTCGAGAGGTCGTCGTAGACGATGAGGACGTCACGGCCCTTGGCCATGTAGTACTCGGCCATCGCGCAGCCGGCGTACGGCGCCAGGTACTGGAGGGCGGCCGACTCGGCCGCGGAGGCGCTGACGATGATCGTGTGGTCGAGCGCGCCCTCCTGCTCGAAGATCGCGGCGGTCTGGGCGACCTTCGCGTCCTTCTGGCCGATCGCGACGTAGACGCAGATCACGTCGCTGTTGCGCTGGTTGATGATCGCGTCGATGGCGATCGCGCTCTTCCCGGTGGACCGGTCACCGATGATCAGTTCCCGCTGGCCCCGGCCGAGCGGGATCATGGCGTCGATGGCCTTGATCCCTGTCTGCAGCGGCTGGTTGACCTCCACGCGGCTCACCACGTCCGGGGCGATGCGCTCCACCGGGTAGACCTCGCTGGTGGTGATCGGTCCGCGCTCATCGATGGGGTCACCGAGGGCGTTCACCACGCGCCCCAGCAGCGCCTCGCCCACGGGCACGGAAGCGACCAGTCCGGTCGTGCGGACCTCGTCGCCTTCCTTCACCTTCGAGTAGTCGCCCAGGATGATCGTGCCGACGGTCTCCTCTTCGAGGTTCAGCGCCAGCCCACGGATGGGGCGGCCCTGGTCGTCCTGCACGCTGAACTCGACCAGCTCAGAGGTGAGGCACTGCCCCATCCCGTGGATGCGGGCGATACCGTCGCCCGCCTCGACCACCGTGCCGACGTTCGTCTGCGTCGCCGTGGCGTCGAAGTGCTCGATCTGCTCCCTGAGGATGGAGGCGATCTCTTCTGCTCGTACGGCCATCGCGGTTCCCTCGATGATCTTCACCGCGCTCGGGGCGCGGGCTCGCCGCGCGGCCGAGGCCCGGGAGGCCCCCGCCGCGGTTGGTTCTCTCGCCGCGCTAGAGCGCGGCCCGTTCCAGCCGGTTCCGCAACATGCGGAGCCGCGTCCGGGTGGACCCGTCCAGCAACTGGTCGCCGATGCGTACGACCATGCCGCCCAGGATCTCCGGGTCCACCTGGCTGTCGACCTCGATCTGCTTGCCGGTCCGCTGCGAGAGCAGTTGCGCGATCTGCTCGCGCCGCGCGTCATCGATCTCGACGGCGGTGGTCACGGTCGCTCGCCCGACGCCTCGTTGCTCGTCCACCAGCTCGCGGAAGAACGAGGCGATGGAGGGGCCCAGCTCCAGCCGGCTCTTCGAACGCAGCAGCCGGAACAGGTTGAGCTGCTTCTCGCCGATCCCGGGTTGGACCCGGCAGACGATCGACTGGAACTGCTCGTCCGTCAGACCGTCCGCCTGCAATGCCGCGACGTACGCCGGTAGCGCTGTCAGCGCCTCCAGCGACTGTGCGGCCTCGGCCCACTCGTCGAGCGCGCCGTCGGCCCGCGCTATGTCGAGCATCGCAAGGGCATAGCGTCGTCCGGCGATCTCGCGGGTCCCGGCCACGGTCACTCCTCCTGCACCCTCTGGTCTTGCACCCTTTGGGGCACGCTAGTTGCGGGTTGCGCCGTCCGCGCCGAAGTCGCTGCTGACCAGCACCTCGTCGATCAAGCGTTGATGCGCGGGACGGTCCAGCGACTGGCCCACCACGCGCTCGGCGGCGATGATCGTCAGGTCCGCGAACTCGCTGCGCAGTTGCTGGATGGCCTGCTGCCGCTCCAGCGCGATCTCCTCGCGGGCGCGCGCCACGAGCTGGCTGGCCTCGGCCCGTGCCTGCGCCTCCAGCTCCTCGCGCAGCCGCGCCGCGGTCTCCTGCGAGCGCTGGACCATCTCGCGGCCCTCGGCCCGTGCCTGCTCGATGGCGCGGCGCGCCTCTTCCTCGCTCGCCTGGGCGGCGGTGGCCGCCTGTTCCGAGCGGGCCAGGCCTTCCTCGATGCGCTTCTTGCGCTCGTCGAGGAGGCGGAGGATCGGGTTCCACAGGAAGAGCCGCAAGAGCACCAGCAGGATGGTGAAGTTGATCAACTGCGCCACCAGGCCCGGCAAGCTGAAGCCGAGCGCGGCAATGCCGCCGCTCTCTTCCTCCTGGGCGCCCACCACGGCGGGCATGGCCGCCAGCGCGAGGCCGACCAGCACCGCACCGGTACGCGGTGAGCGTGCCACGCCACGCAGGCGACGGAGATGATGCGTCATCTCTGCTCCTCCGACCGTTCCGGCCACCGACCTCGGCGGCCGTCCGGCTACCGAGGCGCCCCGTACATCAGACGGGGCGCCTCGTAGGTGTCCTAGAAGACGAAGCCGATGAGGATCGCGACGACCAGGGCGTAGATGCCGATGGCCTCGGCGAACGCGATCGCCAGGATCATGTTCGTCTGGATGGCGCCGGCGGCCTCCGGGTTACGACCGAGGGCTTCCATGGCCTTGCCGCCCAGCATGCCGATGCCGATGCCGGGGCCCACGGACCCACCGGCCATGGCAATTCCGGCCGCCAGGAACCGCATCCCGTTGGCGCTGAACTCGTTGTCGGCTGCTGCTTCCTGTGCGCCGGCGACGCCGGTCAGCAGAAAGAACAGCGCGGCGCCGATGGCCCCGGCGATCACTCCGCGGCGAGCGATGGCTCCTGAAATCATCGAGTCGTTCCTCCCTGGTGGGTCCCCGGCGCCGCCGGGACCACTCGGTGCTCATCCCCCATGTTGACTATTAGTGACCTTCCGCCGCGGCCGTGTGCGCCGCGCCGTGCTCCTCGCCATGACTGTCGTCGCCTCCGTGATGCGAGACCGCGGTCTGCGCAAAGACGAGGGTCAGCATGGCAAAGACGAACGCCTGGATGAGCCCCACGAAGAGCTCCAGGCCGTAGAAGACATTCACCAGCACGAACGGCACCAGGAACGTCATCATCAACAGCAGGACTTCGCCCGCAAAGATGTTGCCAAACAGACGGAACGTGAACGAGATGATGCGCGAAAGCTCCGACACCAGTTCCAGCAGCCCCACGAAGGCATCGATGATGCCCATGGGATTGCCCCTCAACAGCCGCCCGAAGGAAAAGAACTTGCCCAGGTAGCCGATCCCCAGCGTCGACAGCCCCCAGTACTCCACGAAGATGAACGAGAAGATGGCGATCGCCAGCGGCGCATTCACATCGGTCATTACGGAGCGCAGATAGGGCGCCAGGATGCCGCTGAACGTGCCGTCCTCGTCCAGCGTCGGGGTCTCGCCCTCCTCGAAGTGGTGGGCGTCCGCCTCGTCGACGGTGTCGGGCGTGAAGGGGATGTAGGCGACGTCGGCGCCCGCCAGGTTCGTCTGCTGGAAGACCGCTTGCGTCGCGCCGTGACCGGGCTCCGTCACGCCGATGACGGCGTTGACGGGCAGGAGGCCCGCGTAGTTGGAGATGAGGATGAAGAAGAAGATCGTGGCAACCAGCGGGAAGAAGCGCCGGCCGTTCTTCTCGCCCGCGACCTGCACCACGATGCCGTAAAAGGCGACGACGGCCGCCTCGACGGCCCCGCTGAAGCCGGACGGCACCAGGCTCAGGTTACGGCCGACGAAGAAGCCGAGGAGCAGGAGGAAGCCCACGACCAGCCACGACGTGAACATCGTGTTCGTCACGTCCAGCGGGCCCCAGTGGAAGACGGCCTCCGGGGCGACGATGATTGCCGGAGGCGGACCACCGACGAATACCATGCCCACGATCATGAAGGCCAGCACACCGAGTCCGATGAGCAGCCAGCGCATGCGCCACCCTTCCGGTGGTTATCGTTCGCGTGTTCGCTCGAGCAGCTCTCGCAACTGCCGATAGGCGCCGTACGACCCCGCCATCAGACCCAGCACCAGTCCGATGAGCGTCAGCACCGGCTCCGTGCCAAAACGCCCATCGAGGTAATGCCCGACGAGCGTGAGCCCCACGATCGTGGTGGCGAGAAAACTCCCGATCCCGACCAGGCCGAATGCCGGCGAGTTCCACATGGCCGTGACCCTCCGGGATCGAGGCCAGCGGGACGGTAGCACGCGCCGATCTGTGGATCAACCGCTTGTGAGCGCGTGCACGAATACCCCGCCGGCTGCCGCCCGACAGCGGCGGGACGCGATCCTTGGCTACTCTTCCTTCTTGCCGAGGCTGTCCAGGTCCAGCCCGGAGACAAAGTCGCGGAACGCCGCCAGCTTCTGCAGTTCTTCCTCGGTGACGGCGGCGGGCTGCTCCAGTTCGCCCTCCACGGGCTGGCCCTCGTCGTCCAGCACGATACCGGCGCGGTCCAACACTTCCTCGGCAACGAAGATCGGGACCTCCGCGCGGACCGCCAGCGCGATAGCGTCTGAGGGACGCGAGTCGATCTCGATGGTGCGGCCGTCCTGCTCCACCTGGATACGCGCGAAGAAGGTGTCGTCCTTCAGGTCGTTGACGGAGATCGACTTCACGACCCCGCCGAACTCCTTGATCATGTTGAACATCAGGTCGTGCGTCTGCGGCCGGGGGACGGAGACGTCCTGCAGGCGCAGCGCGATGGCGTCCGCCACATCCGCGCCGATCCAGATCGTCAGGTAGCGCTCAGCTTCCTTCTCACGCAGGACCACGACCCGTCGGTAATGGCGGAGTCCGACGCGGATGCTGTCGATGATGAGCTCGATCACAATGGTGCACCTCGGGCCCAGAGAGGGGCAGAACGTTCTGAGTCGAGTCTAGGAGCGCCCGTCTGGGACAGTCAACGAATCGTCGAGGAGCCGGGAGGGAACACACGCCAATCGTCAGGGTTGTTCCTCGTCCTCCGCCGGCGCCTCGAACGGCTGCCCGAACAGCGCCTGCTCGATGGCGGAGTCCACCGGCGGGCCGCGTTCCACCAGTTCCTTCGCCCGCCGCGCCAGCACCGGCCGCTCCATGAGCACTCGACGCCCGCACGTGCGGCACCGCAGCCCGATGTCCGCGCCGACCCGGACGACGTCCCACTCGAGGCCGCCACAGGGGTGCTTCCGCCGCATGCGGAGCACGTCGCCCATCCGCAGGTCGAGGACCATCGGCGGTGCTACGCCTCGCGGGCGTCATTGATCGCGTCGCGCAACGCGATGGCCGCGTCCCGTGCGGCGGCCGCCCAGTCGCCGAGTGTGCGGGCGCCGCCCTTTGCGCCCGCGTAGAGCACGCCCCGCGACGCGTTCACCAGGATGCCGCCACCCTGCGCATCGGCCGCCGCGCGCACGGCGTCGCGTAGTTCGCCTTCCTGAGCGCCGACGCCGGGCATGAGGAACGGCAGGTCCGGACAGATGGCCCGGACGCGCGCAGCCTCCTGCGGATACGTCGCGCCGACCACGAGTCCGACGTTGCCGCGCGTGTTCCACCCGTTCGCCTGCTCCGCCACGCGTTCGTAGAGCCGCGTGTCGCCGTGCTGCACGTCTTGGAAGTCGCGCGCGCCAGGGTTCGAGGTGCGGCAGAGCACAAAGGTCGTGCGGTCCTCGTACTCCAGGAACGGCTCGACCGCGTCACCTCCGAGGTAGGGGTTCACCGTGACGGCGTCCACGCCCAGCGACTCGAAGACGGCTCTCGCGTAAAAGCGGGCGGTGTTGCCGATATCGTTGCGCTTGGCGTCCAGCAGCACGGGGACTCCGTCCGGGATGGAGCGCACGAGGTCGCGCAGCAGCGGCATCCCGCCGTCGATGTCCGGCTCGTAGAAGGCGGCGTTCGGCTTGTAGCAGCAGACCAGGTCGGCGGTCGCCTCGACGATGGCGAAGAGGAAGTCGCGCGGCGAGACACCCTCCGGCATCAGGTCCGGGTCCGGGTCGAGCCCCACGCACAGCAGCGAGCGGTTGCGTTGGGCGGAGGCGGCGTACTTCGACCGGAAGGTCTCCGGTGTGGCACCGGCACCGGCGGATGTCGTCGATTCGGTCATGGTCATCGATGGCTCCCGCCTCCCCGGACTATATCGCGGCCTGTGCTTCCAGGCGGATCGGCGGCAGGTCGGCGCCGGCCGCGCGCAGACGCTCGATGGTCGCGGCGAACGCCGCGGCGTCGCCGGTCGCCTGCGCGAGCACCTCGGCGGGCTCCCCCATCGAGGGGTCGTGGCCCGCTTCGCGGAGCAGGTGGACCGCACGGCGGGCGACCGGCTCGGCCGCGTCGATGATGCGGACACCCTCCGGCAGCAGGCCTTCGAGGGCGGCGCGCAGGAAGCCGTAGTGCGTGCAACCGAGCGCCACACCGTCGATGCCGGTGGCGACGGGCTCGGCGAGCGCCGCGCGCAGCATCGACTCCACACGTTCGCCGGCGACCTCGCCGGCCTCCACCAGGTCGGCGAGGCCGGGCATCGGCAGGCGCGCGACCTCGACGCCCTGGCCGTAGGCCGCGGCGAGCCGAGCCAGCCGTGCACCACTCGTCGTACCTGGCGTCGCGAGGACGGCGATGCGCCGGCTGCGGCTACCCTCGACGGCCGGCTTGAGCGGCGGTTCCATCCCCACGATCGGGACGTCGAAACGCTCGCGCAGGCACTCGAGGGCCGCGGAGGACGCGGTGTTGCAGGCGACGACCAGCAGGCCCGCGCCATCCTCGAGTAGTCGTGCGGCCAGGTCGACGGCGCGCTCGCGCACCCACTCGGGCGGCCGTTCGCCGTACGGGAAGCAGGCCGTGTCGGCGAGGTAGCGGATGGGCAGTGCGGGGGCGATTCGGTGGAGCGCGGCGGCGACGGTGAGGCCACCCACCCCGGAGTCGAAGATGCCGACCGTGGGAAGCATGGCGCCTCCGCAAGCACCCCGCCTGCAGGGCGAGCGTCCTCCGCTCGCTACGTCCATCGTAGGCGGGGGCCCGCGCCCCCTCAAGCGGCGCGACCGACGCCGGCGCCCGCTAGACTCGCGCCATGCGCGTTGAGGTCGCCGCCGTCCCGCCCGCCGATGCACCGCGTGACCGCACGTGCCTGGTCGTCGACGTGCTGCGGGCGACCTCGGTGATGGCGGTGCTCTTCGGGCGCGGCGCCCGCGCGCTCTACCCAGCGGGCAGCGTCGAGGCGGCGCGCGCGCTCCGGGGGGCGCTGGAGGCGGACGGACCGGTGCTGCTCTGTGGCGAGGTCGGCGGTCTACCCCCGGACGGTTTCGACTTCGGCAACTCTCCGCTGGAGTTCGCCTCGCTGGCCGCGCTTCCCGCGGAGCGCGCCGTCGTCACCACGAGCAACGGCACCCCGGCGCTGATGGCGTGCTCCGGCGCGCCGCTGACGCTGACCGCCGCTCCGCTCAACGCCTCAACCGCCGTCGCCCTCGCGCTCGAACCAGGGCGCGACGTGCTCGTGGTCTGCTCCGGACTCCGACGCGAGCCGGCGGAGGACGACCTGCTGGCCGCCGGGCTCATCGTCGCGCGCCTGGTCGAGACCGGCGCCGAGCCGGAGGCCGCTGCGCGGCAGGCCCTCGAGCGCTACCGCGCAGCCGAAACGGACCTGGCCGCCGCGCTGCGCGCCAGCGAGCACGGCCAGCGCCTGGTCGCGCTCGGCTTCGGCGAGGACATCGACTTCTGCGCGCAGCCGGACCGCTACGGCGTCACGGGCATGCTTGCGGTCGAGGCAGGACAACCGGTGCTGCGCCCCGCGCGTCCCGAGGGAGGTGAACGATGAGCGGGACACGCCGTCCGCTGCTCAAGGCATGCCTGAACGGTGCACGGCGACCCGAGGATGTCCCCGGCCTCCCCGTGACTCCTGGACAACTCGCCACGGACGCCGCGCTGGTGGTGGCCGCGGGCGCCGGCGCGGTGCACGTGCACCCTCGCAACGCCGGCTGTCACGAGAGCCTGCGCGCTACGGACATCGGCGCCGCGGTGGAGGCGATCCACGAGGCCATACCCGGAGTCCCGGTGGGCGTCAGCACGGGCGCGTGGATCGAGCGGGACCCGGCCCGGCGACGCGAGCTCCTCGAGGCGTGGGAGGTGCTACCGGACTTCGCCTCGGTCAACTTCTCCGAAGAGGGCGCGGAAGACCTCTGCGCACTGCTCCGTGACCGCGGCGTGGGCGTCGAGGCGGGCCTGTGGAGCGCCGAGGATGCCCGTCGCCTCGTGGCGAGCGGGGCGGGACCTCGATGCGTGCGCGTGCTGCTGGAGCCGCTCGACCGGGACCCGGCCGTGGCGCTGGAGACGGCGCGCGAGATCGAAGTAGTGCTGGACGCGGGCGGCGTCGACGTGCCCCGGTTGCTGCACGGGAGCCGCACCGGCGCCTGGACCGTGTTGACTGAGGCGTTCCGGCGCGGCATGGACAGCCGCATCGGACTCGAAGACGCGCGCCACCTACCGGACGGCACGGACGCGGACGGCAACGAGGCGCTCGTGGCAGCCGCCGTGGCGATCCGCGATGGACGCTGACCCTTCGAGGCGCCCTATTCGCGCTATTCGCGCTCGGGCCGGTCGATCTGGAAGAAGTTGCTCTGCTCACCTGTTTTCAGGTGCTCCTGGAGGAGCAACACCAGGTTTCGCTCGTCGAATAGGCCGAGCCACTCGTCCCAGCCCATCGGCTGGAGCCTGGCGCCGCCGTACCCGGGGAAGATGAAGCGGAGATCCCCGGCCCGCGCCCCCGGACCGCTCCGCGTCGCCGTTGCCGGCTGTGCCTCGCGCCCTTCCGCCCAACGGCGGATCACATCGTGCTGGCGGGTCGCGAGCGTCTGGCCCTCGTAGTCCTCGTGCTCGTCGGTCGAGTTGAGCCATTTCGCGCGCCGCGCCGAGCGCGACAGACGCGAGCCGTACCGCTCGAGAAAGCGTCGGTCTTCCGCAGACAGGTTCGTCGCCTCGATGCCCTGGACCATGCGCACCCCCTCGCGCGGTCCCCCCTCATCCAACGTAGGGGGACGCGGCAAGGACGCGCATCGCGATTCCCGGGACCGTGGTGGGCGGCGGCGGTCCGGCGAGGCGTTAGAAGTTGACGCGGCGCGGCGGCGGACGTTCCTGGGCTGTCGCGCGGGTGCTGCGCGCGGCGCGCTTCGCCTGCTCGATGCGCAGCCCCAGCTCCTCGACCTCGCTCGGCTGGCGCGCACCGGCGAGGCGTGTGCGCATCTCTTCCGTGGCCGGGTGAGCCTGTTCCCACTCCGCCAGCGCGCGGGCCAGGGGCTCCAGGCGTGCGGCGTCCGGGAAGTGACGGCCGTAGCGCGCACGGTCGAACTCGGCGGCGATTTCGGTGAACACGGGCGCCTCCAGCACGCGGGCGCCGGCCGCCGCGAACTCCAGCGGTGTCTCGCCTGCCTGCCGCCGGAAGCCCCGGTCGTCCGACACGCGGACGATCCGCGCGAAGAGGCGATAGACCTGGTGAGCGCGGGTCCAGTCCGGCATGCCCGAACCGCGGCCGCCGCGTGGGAAGAGGTTGCGCAGCAACTGACCCACGCCCGCGCCCTCGCCGCCCTTCGCGCGCACCTCGCCGTACTCCCCTCCTTCGTCCCGCTGCCGCCGCGCGAGGAGCACACGCGCGAGGCGGTACGAGCCGTAGAAGAGTGCCGCGAGGGCGAGCGCCTTCAGGCTGTCCACGACCCAGCCCGGCAGACCGCCGTCCTCCTCGCCCGTGGCCTCCTCGGGGGGCTGTTCCCCCGGCTCGAACGGGGCGAAGTTGTCGAAGATGCCCTGCATGCCCTCGGGCAGCAGGAAGCGGAGCACGGTGTCCACCACCCAGAAGATCGGGGTGATGATCACGATCAAGATCACGCCCAGGATGCGTCCCACGATGTTGGCGAGGTACGCAGCCACGCGCCCGGCATCGAGGTAGGCCAGCAGCCCCAGGACCATCGCGGACACGGCCAGCAACGCCACCGTCCCGGCCACCGAGAGCACCCAGGGCGCGGTGCGGCGGACGCCCTCGGTCGGCTGTTGCGCCCTCGTGTTGTTGCCGACGGCGAGCAACAGGACGCCGAGCACGAAGTAGAGCACCGCGTACCACGCCAGCGACCCTACGTCGCCCGCTCGGGCGCCCACGAGCACAAGGAGCATCGCCGCGAACCCCAGCGAGAATGAGCGCAGGGCGCGCTCCATGGTCACGGGGGTCCGCCCCGCCACCAGGAAGCGCAGCCATACCACCACCATGCCCATGAAGGTCAGGGAAAGGGCGGCGCCGTGCGGCCGGTCGAGTGCGGGGTCCGCGAGGAACGCCTGAAGGTCGAATCGTTCCGCGAAGTAGGACGCCGGCTCGTCCGCGAAGCGCGCGACCCCGGAATTGTCCCAGAGCTGCAGGTCCCCCGCCAGCGCGAGGTGCAGCAGCACGTTGAGCGCCACGATCGAGGCGAGCAGCAGCGTGACCGCACCCAGCGCGCCGCCCAGGCGCGCCCGTTGCATCCATCGCATCAACGCGAACGCGCCGAGCGCCGCGACCAGTACCAGCAGCAACGACGGGCCGGAGACCACCGACTCGCTCGCTTCCCGCACATCGAGGAGGGTCTGCCGCGCGTCGACCGTGGCCACCTCACCCTGGAGACGGTCCGCGACGTCTCGCAGGAAGCTCCGTTCGGTCGCGGTGGCGGCCAGGCGCACGGCCGCGAACCAGGGGATCACCTCCGTGACCACGAAGAGGAAGTCCAGGGCGGTCTGTTGCGAGCGCCTCACCGGGCCACCGCCGCCGGATCGGGTGCGGCGGTCAGACCCTCGGTCTCCAGTTCGGCCTCGAAGCGCTCCATCAGCGTGGCCACCTCGGAGACACGGATCGGGTGAAGGGGCACGTCCCACTCGGTGCGCGCGGTCTTCACGACGTGCACGTAGTGGCCGTCACCGCGCAGGCGTCGCAAGGTCGCGGCCAGGTCCTCCGTCATCATCGCAGCGACCACCACCACGGTGGCGCCGGCGGGGAGGGCGAACTTGTGGTCCTCCAGTTCCGCCGAAAGGTCCGAGGTGGTGAAGTTCGTGATCATCGCCAGCGCCTCGAGGACACGGTTGAGCTGGTCCGGGCTGTTGCCCGCGCCGATACGGATCGGCCGGTCCGCGTCCGGGAACGAGCCGTTCGCCAGCATCCCCAGCGCTTGGCCGTCCTCGAACGCCGCACGGGCCAGGGAGGCGGCCACCGAGATGCCGCGTTCCAGCAGCACGGGGTCCGAGCCCTGCCAGGAGCGGGCGAACGTGGGGATGTTGAGCGCCACGATCACCGCCTGTGAGCGGGACGGCTCGTACAGCCGCGATTGCAGACGTCCGACGCGCGCCGTCGCGCTCCAGTCGATGCGCTTCAGCGGGTCGCCGGGCAGGTAGTCGCGGACGCCCACCACCCGCGAGGGGTCCTCGAAGATGCGGTTGCCGCCGCGCTGCTCACCAAAGGGGCGCGCGCTGTCCAGGTCCAGGTCGGGCAGCGCGTACGTGCGCGGGTAGACCACGATCCCGTCCACCGGCAGGCGAGGGACCTCTTCGCGCTCGAAGAAGCCGAAGAGGTCGCCGGAGCGCAGCCTCGTGGGCCCCACGCGGAAGTACCCGCGATGCAGGGCGCGCAGGGTGAGCGGCCACTCGATGCGGTCGCGGCTCCCGAGGGCCGTGCTGCGCACCAGGACGTTCACGCCGGGCGACGAGCCGGGCGTGGTCTTCGTGTCGACCGCCTCCATGCCCCGCGGCAGGTTCTCCCGCAGTTCCACCCATGGCACCGGCAGCACCTTGCGGTTGTGCAGCGTCAGCGTGACATCGACGGTCTCTCCGGCGAACAGGCGGTGCTCCGACAGCGCGCGGTCGTAGTGCACCTCCTCCAGCGACAGCCGCGACCACAGCCTCGCCGACCCGCCGGTGCCGAGTACGAGCACGCCCAGGGCGACCACCACGACCGAGCCGCCCACGAGGCCGAAGGCGATCAGCAGGGAGGATGCCAGCAGCCAGGTCTCCGTGATCAGCGCGCGCATCGTGCGCCTGCTCTCCGGCTATCCGCCGACCTACGACACCACGTCCGCCACGGGCACGGGCTCCTCCAGCAGGATCTCGTCGAGCACATCGTCCGAGGTGCGGCCGCGGAGCCGGGTGTTCGACGAGAGCAGCAAGCGGTGTCCCAGCACCGGGTGCGCGACGTGCTTCACGTCGTCCGGACGCACGTAGTCGCGCCCATCGATGGCGGCGTACGCACGCGCCGCCCGGAAGAGCGCCAGCGAGGCGCGCGGGCTGGCGCCCAGGTCGAACGCGGCGTGGTCGCGCGTCGCGCGGGCCAGGCGCACGGCGTATTTCGCCACCTCGTCTTCCACGTGGATCTCCGGCAGACGCTCACCGAGCGCCGCGAGTTCCTCCGCGCCGACCACAGGCTCCAGCGCCTCCAGCGGCGAGCCCTCCTCGAAGCGGCGCAGCACCTCGA
Organism: Dehalococcoidia bacterium; assembly: GCA_009379925.1. Classification (GTDB taxonomy): domain Bacteria; phylum Chloroflexota; class Dehalococcoidia; order UBA2979; family UBA2979; genus WHSU01. The sequence continues at coordinate 60,272 of WHSU01000015.1, forward strand.
ACTCCCCCTCCTCGGAGGGGTAGCCGACCTTCAGCCGCAGCAGGAAGCGGTCGAGCTGCGCCTCCGGCAGGGGGAAGGTGCCTTCCAGCTCCACGGGGTTCTGGGTCGCGAGCACCACGAAGGGCCGCGGCAGCAGCCGCGTCTCGCCATCGATGGTGACCGTGCGCTCCTCCATCGCCTCCAGCAGCGCCGACTGCGTGCGAGGCGTGGCGCGGTTCACCTCGTCCGCGAGCACGATGTTGGCCATCAGCGGCCCCTCGCGGAACTGGAACTCGCCCGTCTTCTGCGAGTAGTAGTTGATCCCCAGCACGTCCGAGGGCATGAGGTCCGGCGTGAACTGGATGCGCCGGAACGAGGCACCGATCGACCGCGCCACGGAGCGCGCCAGCATGGTCTTGCCGGTGCCGGGGACGTCCTCCAGCAGCACGTGCCCGCCCGCCAGCAGCGCCGCGAGCACGAGCGTCACGGGCTCCTCGGCGCCGACGATCACGCGTCCCACATTCTCGCGGATGCGCGCGGCGGCCTGCTGGATCGCCTGCGCGGCCTGCGTAACCCCTGCGCCGCTGGTCGATGACTGCACGCGGTCTCCGTCCCCTGAATCAGTAACGAAGTGGTGGCGCCGAAGAATAGCAGAGCGCTACCTGCGCATGTGAGGAGAGCGCGATCAGTTGAAGACGGCAAGCACCGGGACGTGGTCACTCAACGCGTAGGGCCGCCCCGCCGCGGCGGCGCAGAACGGGGCGCCGGTGAGCACGCGCGCCTCGCGCACGCGCTCGGCCAGGGCACCACCGGCGAACACGTAGTCCAGGCGCGCCATCGGCAGGTCCGAGCGGTACGTGTGGCCCTCGCCCGTGCCGGCCTGCGCGAAGGTGTCCACGAGGCCGGCGGCCAGCCATCGACGGTATTCGGGCATCTCCGGCCGGTGGTTCAGGTCGCCCTGCAGGACCACGTCGTAGCCGGCGGTCATGTCCTGCGCGATCACCTCCAGCAACCACGTGATCTCCCGCTCGCGGATGGCGGCGTCGTCGGGGTGGAGGTGCGCCGAGTGCACCACCAGCCGCCCGCCGCGCGGCCGGCCGAGGAGTGCGCGGCCCCAGTGGCGCGTGAACAATGCCTCCGGCCGTCCACCGTCCCGGACCGGGCAATTCGCCGACTCGATGACCTCGAGGCGCGTGAGCAGCGCACCCGGCCACGCCTCAGGGCTGGCGAAGCGCACCGGGGTCATACCCAGGCGCGTCGCGATCTCGTCTGTGACATCCTCGGAGGGCGCCTCCGCCAGCGTCACGATGTCCGCCCCCAGCGGCGCGAGTGCCTCCGCGAACAGCGCCGGCAAGCCGTCCGCGCCGCCATCGAGGTGTTGCGGTGCGATGCCCGCGGGGTAGCCGGTGCACTGGAGCACGTTGTACGTCACGGCGCGCAGCCCGGACGCCGCGGTACCCGGCCCGACGGTGCGGACGCGGGGGCGTGTCCGCGGCCGCCCGCGGCCGCCATTGCGGGCCTCGCGCCTCGACGAGGGGGCGGACACCCGCACTCGCGTGGTCGTCACGACTCGACCGCCCTTCGCCCGCCTGTGCGCGACGCTCACCCGGTACTGCTCAGACGTGGCATGCTACCGGGAACAAGCGACCGAGACACCCGAGGTGGTCACGATCGGCATCGGTCGAGGACGGAGAGGACCGAACCGTGGTCGACACCGGCGTGGAGGTGCAGTTCCCCTACCCCGCGGCACTCATCGAGGCGCGCCGCGAGCTGGCCGCCCTCCTCGCCGACCTGCCGGAGACGCGACTCTACCGCGCCACGGAGCGCGAGGGCTGGACCCTGAAGCACCACCTCTCGGCGCTGGCCGCCTCGGACGCGGAGCTGGTGCACCTCATCGATCACCTGCGCGCGGCGCTAGCACTAGGCACCAGGCCAGCGCCCCTCCACCTCCGTCGCTTCCGAGGCCAGGCGATGTTAGCCGCGCAGGAACTCCGCCTCGCCCCGCTGCGCGAGCACCTCGATGCCAGCGCGCAACGCACCGCCGAGGCCCTACAGACGGCTGCCGACCTCCTCGACGCCCCGCTCACCATCGAGAGCCGCGACGCCCGCTGCCTGGCGGACTGCGTCGCTGACCACGAAGCGCACGCCCTCGAAGCGTTGCGCGTGGTGCGGGAGGTTTTGGGGCGCTAGGGCGACGAAGCCGCAGAGGCGGATCGAGAATCGAGTGTCGCAGGTCTCAGGGCAGAGTGAGCGACGCCGTTCCGGCGTATTCCGCACATCACCGGAGGCGGGTGCCCTGATTCATCCGAATCGGACGGCGGGTCGGCCAGTCTCTGCCCGGGCACATCCGGACGCTCCCTCTCGGTCACTGGCTGCCTGGGCGACAGCGGGGCGTCGCACAGACGTTCTGACGTCTGTTAGAATCAAGCTGGCTCCGCTTAGTTCCTCCCCAGCTAGCGTACCAACGAGTTTGACACCGGCGCGCGCCGGGGAGCAGCGTACGCAATGGACCTCCTCGTTCTGCTAGGGGCGATCACAGGGTTCGTCGGCGGGCTCGCCGGGTTGGGTGCCTTCTTCCTCCAGTGGCGCGTGCACCGCTCGCGCAATCCGATGCTCAGCGTGGGGCAGCCTGCCGCCCTCTCGGTGTTCAACAACTACGGTGACGAGCATTTGCAGACCTACGTGACCGTCTCGAACCCTTCGAGCCTTCCCAACGCCTTAAGCACCATCATCCTCGAGGGACTTGATCCGCGGTGCACGGTGCACACTGTCTCCCGAGAGCACGGCATCACCGATGACATGCTGGTGCGAACGAAGCAGGGCAACCGTGCGGATAGCAGCCGCTTCGCATTGGGCCCCGGCGACGGGCCCTCCACGATCCGCCTAGTGTTCAACCGTCCCTCCGATAGCGCGCTCGCGAACGCAAGGCTCTGGTGGCGAATAAGGTTCTATGATTCGCGCGGACGGCGGGTAACCCACCACGTTCGAGTGACTGACCCGACGAGTGGTCTGGCGCACAACCTCCGGCCAAGTCGCGTCGTCGTCGCCTTCTGGACGGTGGTGCGCCGCGCCGAGCGGCGCTGGTGGATGGTGGAGCGACTCGCAAAACGTGCAATTGCCCGATGATTCAGGCGAGGTACCCGACGAGGTTGGGCGATGGTTGGCCACCTGATTGCTGCACGATGATCGCAATGCAAAGCGCGACGATCGCGCCCAGCACCTGACTCACCTCGTTGTCGTTCATCTGGTTCAAGGTCGCGCGCAGACGACCGGCCTCGGCATCGAGCGCCTCCCGTTGGGTCAGCCGGGCGTGGACGCGATCGAAAAGCGCTTGTGCATCTGGCGCAACGTCATGTCCGAGCCGGGCATGCATCAACTGATCTACCCAGACATCATTGATTCGTTCTCGCGGGTCCGCGCTAGCGTGCCCCCCCAATGCGCGAAGAGTGCTCGTCGCCTTCTCAGCTGCGTAGTCTAACGTCACGAACGCCCCTATCAATTCCAGAGTCAGACAATTCCTGAACGAGCTTTCGTCAACGAGAGATATAGGTCGATCGGGCTTTCTACTATTTCCGCTGCCGCACGAAGTACTCCCCAGGGAGGGATCGAGCGAGGTTGGCGGACGCCTTGGTTGTTATGGCACATCCCCCGCCGCGCGTGACATGAGGTACCGGCGGAGCAACGACAGCGCCTGCAGGACCGCGCGGCGCTTGGCGGCTTCGCGGCCCTGGTAATAGCGGCTGTGGCTGTACTCGATGCCGCTGCCGTCCGCGAGGGCGATGTGCATCGTGCCGGGGGGCTGATCCTCCACCTCGGTGCCGCCGGCGATGCCGGTGATGCCGATGCCGAGGTCGGCGTGGAGGTGGGTGCGGGCGGCTTCCGCCATCGCCTCCGCGGTCTCCTTCGAGATCGCGCCGTGCATCGTGATGATCTCGGCGGGCACACCCAGCTCAATCTTCGCCTCGGTGGCGTAGGTGACGAGGCTGCCCTTGAAGTAGTCCGAGGAGCCGTCGTAGTCCGTGATCGCGCTGGCGATCGAGCCGCCGGTGGCGGACTCCATCAGCGCGAGCGTTAGGCCCTGGTCGCGCAACATGCGGCCTACCGCGGCCGGCAGCGTGTCGTCATCGATGCCCCACACGCTGGGACCCAGGATCTCCCGCGCGCGCTCTTCGAGCGGGTGGATGAGGTCCCACGCCTCCTCCCGAGTGGGGGACTTGGCGGAGATGCGCGCGTGGACGCCGTCCGCCCGCGCGTAGATGCCGATCGAGGGGTTCACGCTCGACAGCAGCGGCGACAGCATCTCGTCGACCGTGCCCTCGCCGAGGCCGGTGGTCTTGAGGGTGCGCGAGACGAGGATCGAGTCGCTGCGGCGTTCCAGTTCGGGCGCGATCTCATGCTGCCACATGCGCGTCATCTCTTGCGGCGGGCCGGGCATCACGGCGATCACCCGCCCCTCGCGTTCCACCCACCAGCCGGGCGCGGTGCCTCGAGGGTTGGGGACGGCGCGGGCGGACGGGATCAGCATCGCCTGCTTGAGGTTGCGCTCCGGCATGTTGCCGGAGGCGCCGGGGCGGCTGAAGAAAGCGCGTACGACGCGCTCCTGCTCCTCGTCGATCTCGAGGGCTTCGCCCAGCACCTTCGCGATCGTCTCGCGCGTCAGGTCGTCCTCGGTGGGTCCCAGGCCGCCGGTCGCGAACGTGACATCCGAGCGCTCCCACGCGCGCCGCAGCACCTCCTCCAGGCGCGCGGGGTTGTCCCCGACCTGGCTGACGTAGAGCAGGTCGATTCCGTACTGCGGCAGTTGCGAGGCGATGAACGACGCGTTGGTGTCCGTGATCTCGCCCAGCAGGATCTCGGTGCCGATCGAGATGATCTCCGCGCGCATGCGCTGCTCCTCGCCGTCGCGTGCCAACCGGTGCGTTGTGCTGCGCGCGAGAATAGCAGAGGTCGTGCCCGCCTCGACCGGTCGCGACAGGCGATGGGCGTGACGGCACGGCGTGTCCCTCGCGTCGGTCGGGCGTAGCGTGGATGCGAACGGAATCGAGGGACCTGTGACGTTGAGACCAATCCTCCGGCCGCTGGCGGCGCTGGGTACGGGCATCCTGGGCGCCATCGCACTCATGGCCGGCGCGGCTACTGTCGAGGCGGCGCCCCTGGCCTGCACCGGGACCGCCGAGGCGGTGGTCGGCGCCGGCGCCGGGTCGCTGTCGACGCGCGTCGCCGTGGACATCGAGTGCGACGAGGCCGCGACGTTGCAGTTCACGCTGCCCGGTGGCGGCCAGTCCGAATTCGACACCGAGGCCGATGGGACGTTCATGGGCGTCGTGGGCGGCGCCTACATCTGCAACACTGCGTCCGCCTCGGTGGCGGTCCTCGGCGCGACCGACGCCGGCGACCAGTGGACGGGGCTCATCGAGATCACACAGCCGGCGCAGGCGCCCGCCGGCTCGCCGCCGCCCGGCGCGGTGTGCGACGTACTGCTGCACCCGGAGTTCAACTACGTGACGTACCAGGGCGCGATCGTGGCACCCTCGGTAGCGTTCGGTGACGCGCAGTTCAGCGCCGTCATGCCCACCGGCGACGACGAGAGCCTGCAGGGCTCGGAACAGGTGCTCGCCGTCTTCGAGTTCGCGCCCCTCAAGAGCGGCCTGCCCACCGAATGGGGCTTCCGCGAGTGGCGGCCGGGCGCTCCGGACTTCGTGAACACGATCGACCTCATGGTGCCCGGCCACACCTACATCGTGCTGACGACCGCGGAACTGGCGTGGACATTCCCGGAGGCGGCCGCCACACCATAGGCGGCGGCGGTCACGAGTCGGGCCGAACGCGAGGAGGCCGGTGTCCCCTCGGTCGAGGAGACACCGGCCTCGTGCTTCGCGCTGCGGACCAGGCCGAACCTACCCCCAGCGCGGCTGCTCGTCCGGGTTGATACCCAGCGCCGTCTTCGCCACGAACTCGTGCGTGAGCGCGGAGTTCGCCGGGTGCAGACGGCCCAGCCGCGCGTCGCGGAACATGCGCTCGATGCTGCCGCGCTTGAAGATGCCGAAGCCGCCCGCCAGGTCGAGCGCGCGGTCCACCACCCGCCATGACCCCTCGACGGCGTGATACTTCGCCGAGACGATCTTGGACGGCCATACCGCGCCGTGATCGACGCCGTTCGACCAGTCCTCGGCCACGCTCTCCAGGTGGGGGAGGATCGAGTCCAGCTCCATCACCATCTCGGCGATGTGGTGCTGCGACTCCGGGTGATAGGCCATCGGCCGCGTCAGCGCGATCGAGGTCTTCGACTGCAGGTTCTTCACGGTCTCCTCGAGCGCACGCTCGGCGATCGAGTAGTAGATGTTCCCGAACGAGAGCAACGCCCACGCGAAGATCGAGAGCACGAACAGGTCCACGCCGGCGGCGCCCGCCGGGACGACCCGGCCGATGTAGCGGTCGGGCACGAAGACTCCATCGAGGATCGTGTCGTCGCTGCGCGTGGCGCGCATGCCGAGGACGTCCCAGGTCTCCTCGATGCGGACGCCCTCGGTGTCGCGGGGCAGGAAGGCATGAACGATCTTCGGCGCCTGCGGGTCGCTGGTGTCCATGGAGTGCAGGCCCAGGCGCGTCCAGACGGGCGTCAGGCTGCCGAAGGACTTGCGGCCGGTGATGCGATACCCACCGTCGACACGCTCAGCGGCGGTGGTGGAGAGCAACAGCGTGATGTCGTTGCCGCTCTCCGCGTGCCCGGCGGCGAACACCTCGCCGGCCATCGCCTCCTCGAGCATCCAGTCGAGCGTCGAGTCACCCGAGCGGTGGACATCGGCGGCCACGCCCACGAAGTAGTGGTGCATGTTGCTCGCGAGCGCCGTCGCGGGTGCGTGACGCGCGAGCCGGCGCGCCTGCCGCGCGTACTCGGCGAGGGTGAGGCCGGCGCCGCCGAACTCCTGCGGCACGGTCAGCTGCAGGTAGCCAGCCTCCTTCAACTCGTCGAAATCCTCCTGGAAGAACCGGTTCTCGCGGTCGTACTCGGGCGCACGGGCCTCGAAGCGCGCGAGCATGTCGTCGGTGAGCACAGAGCCGGATGTGGCTTTCGTGGCGGTGGTCATCGCGAATCCCCCTCTGCCCGCGACCGAATCCCGGTCGCGGCGCTAAACTGCGTTAAACAACGTTGCACGCACTTAACAGCAGCGCAGTACTTCCTGTCAAGAGTCTGACGCACATTGACGTTGTTTGACGTTGTTGTAGATACTGCCGGTATGGACGAGACACGACGCAACGAGGGCGACCCACCAGCGAGGACCGGTGAAGGCCTAGCTCAGGCCCTCGGCGGCGAGGGCGACACCGAGTTCTTCCGTCGCTTCAGCCTGAACGCCGCGGCGCTCGCGGAAGAGCTGGGTGTGCCCCGGTCCGGCGACGCGGACATCCTCTTCCTGGCCTTCCTCAAGACACTCGCTCGATTCGGGCTCTTCGAGTTCGGGCCGGTCACCATCTACGTCCCGTTGATCGAGGACATTGTGCAGCGGACGGTGCACAAGCCTCCCGAGGAGTCCGTCGCCTCGCTGGTGGAGTTCACGAAGGTACTGCGCGCGGAGCAGCGCCGGTTCGGGCGGAACCGCATCGACGAACTGCAGATGCTGCTGGCCTTCATGCGGATGGAGCAGGGCCTGCCCGCACGCGTCTTCGGCGAGCTCGGCGTGCGGCCCGAGGAGGTCGAGGAGTTCGCGCGCACCGGCCGGACGCCCGACGCGGGCCTGGAGCAGCTGTTCTCGCCCGAGGAAGCCGCGGACTACCTCGGTATCCACGTGCAGACGGTGCGCGCGTGGATCCGGTCGGGCCGCCTGAAGGCGAGCCGCCTGGCCGGTCAGCGGGCGCTGCGCATCAAGGCCTCGGACCTCGCGAGCGTGCTCGAGCCGGTCTCCGGCGACGAAGCAGCGACAGAACCGTAGGCGCGCTTCACAACACGCGTATCATCTACGTTCGTCATACCGGGAAGCGGCGGGAGGCTGAGCGTGCCACGCTACCTGATCGAACGAGACGTCTCGGGATGGACGGCGGATGAGATCGATGCTGCCGGTCTGCGCGCCAAGATGTGCGCCCCGTGGTTCGCGGGACTCAACTGGATCATCAGTTACCACGATGCGGAGCGACAGTTCCTCTTCTGCGTGTATGACTCGAACTCCGAGGATGACATCCGCGCGCGCGCACGCTTTGCGGGGCTGCCCGCGGGCGCCGTCCGCGCCATCCAGGAGATCCACCCCGAGGACATCGACAGCGACGATGTCGTCGCAGACCGCGAAGCGCCGCCAACGTCGGCCACCGCCTGAGGGAGGGCCCGTGCCTCGATACCTGATTCTGAGGGACGTTGCGGACTGGGACGAAGACGACCTCTTCGCCTGCATGCTGCGGGCGAAGTTGTGTCTCCCCCGCTACGAGGGCCTGAACTGGCTGCTCAGCTACTACGACCGGGAGTCAGGGCAGGCGATGTGCCACATGGAGGCGCCCAACGAGGACATCCTCTGGGAGCACGCGCGGTTCTCCGGGCTTCCGATCACCTCCGTGCAGGTCGTGACCACGATCGACCCCGCCAACATCGAGGTGCCGCGCGAGCACAGTGAGGAGACCCGGCTCCTCGAGACGGGCTCGACCTTGCGGTAACGGGCTACTCGTCTGCCGAGATAAGCGCTTCTATATCACTGGCGATCACAGACAGGTCATTGTTGAGTTGATGTCCACCCTGCGAGATCTCACGTACAGTCGCCTGCGGCAGGAGTTGCGCATAGAGTGCAAGATGGGCAAAAGGCACAACTTCGTCGTCACGGCTGTGGTATAGAAACACGGGCGCATTCCTCAGGAGCGTTGCAGAAGGCGTTTGCGGTAGCTCGAGCTCCTGATAGCCTTCATACAGCCATCCATCTCCGCCCCAAAACGGAGTAGCAATAAGAAACGTGCCGTATATCGGTTCTTCTAGCCCTCCTTCGCTCAAGAATTTCGCGACAATTGAAGCACCGACCGAGTGTCCAACGAAAGTGCTAGGACCCTCTATCGCAGCCAACTCGCGCGCGAGTCTGTCGTTCCACTGGTCGTAAGGTGCGTTCTCTTCGTCGGGCATCCTCGGATAGATGACCTCATAGTCTGCCCCAAGTTCATGCTGCAGACTATCGGCCAGCAATCTATCCTCTGTGTGGGCTCCTCCGCCAGCGCCTTGTACAAACAGAACCTGCCTTGGGATAGCATTGCCCATGCTTCTTCTCATTCTTAGTCTATTTGTTCTTGCTTGCGCTTTGTAGGCGATCGTTAAAGCACGGCGGCCGGCACGTCTTGGGCTATAGCTGATGGAAAGGCTAAACGCCTGCCTGGGCTTGGGATTCAGGCGTGCTGATCCCGCTCGGGGATTAACGCGCCGGCGCCGGACTTCGGCCTACTCGTCCGCCGGGATCGTGACCAGGTAGTTATGTAGCCATGTCGCGGCGCGCTTGCCGTCGGCGATCGCCGTCACCACCAGGTCCGCGCCGTTCACCACGTCCCCACCAGCGAAGATGTACGGGACGTTCGTCTGACCGGTGCGCTGGTCCACCTTGATCAGGTTCCAGCGGTCGACCTCCACCGGCGCTTCCTGCGCGAAGTCCGGGTCGGCGTTGTATCCGATGGCGATCGCCACGGAGGTCGCGGGGACGCGGTACTCGCTGCCCTCCACCGCGACCGGGCGGCGGCGGCCGGACTCGTCCGGCTCGCTCAGTTCCATGCGGATCAACTCGACCTCGGTCACCTTGCCCTCAGCGTCGCCGATGAAGCGGACGGGCGTGGTGAGGTACGCGAACTCCACGCCCTCTTCACGGGCGTGCGTGCGCTCCTCGGCGCGCCCGAGCATCTCCTTCTCGGTACGCCGGTAGACGCAAGTCACGCGCTCGGCGCCCAGGCGGATCGCCGTCCGCACGCAGTCCATCGACGTGTCGCCGCCACCGACGACTACACAGTCCGTACCGACCACCGGCCGTCCGCGCAGGCCGTCCGGCAGCTCACGGTCATCGAGGTTGCCGCGCACGAGGAAGTCCGTGGCCTGGTAGACGTTCAGGAGGTCTTCGCCCTCCAGCCGCATCTGGTTGCCCACGCCCGCGCCGGTGCCGATGAAGATCACGTCGAAGCCGTCGCGGTCGTGGAGCTGCTGGAGGGTGACGTCCCCGCCTACCCGCGTGTTGTTTACGAAGGTGACGCCCATCTCGCGCAGGGACTGGAGCTTTTCCTCCAGGATCTCCTTGCGCATCTTGAAGTTCGGGATGCCGTAGCGGAGCACCCCGCCCGGCTCAGGCCAGAGGTCGTAGATCGTGCAGTCGTGCCCGCGAGCCTGCAGCTCCTCCGCGACGGTGAGCCCGGCCGGCCCGCTGCCGATGATCGCCACGCGCCGCCCGGTGGGGGGCAGCGAGAACCTCACGGGGAAGCCGCCCACATGCTGCCGCTGCTGGTCGGTCACGAACGACTCGAGCCGTCCGATGGCGACCGGCGGGTGCTTGATGCCGTCCGGGCGGATGGCGAACCCGACGACGCACGCGCCCTCGCAGAGACTCTCCTGCGGGCACAGTCGGCCGCACATCTCCGGCAACGTGGACGTTTCGCGGAACTTCTCCGCGGCGCCCATGATGTCGCCGTCCTCCAGCCGTTTGAGGGCGGCGGGGATGTCGTTGTGCACCGGGCACGCGTCCATGCAGGGCGCTGAGGGGCAGTCGATGCAACGCGCCGCCTCGACGATCGCCGTGTTGAGGTCGACACCGAGGTACGTCTCGTCGAAGTTGCGGACGCGGTCCAGCGGCTGCTGTTTCGGGATCGGCTGGCGCTGGATGGCCAGCCGGTCGCGGATCGCGTCGGTCTGTTCGTTCGTCGTCATAGTGTGTTCTCGGTCGATCCTGCGAACCCGCTATTAACTGGCCGATAGCCTACCACTCTCGCCAGCGCCCCTCGGTGCCGCCACTCAGCCGCGCACCGCCATGAGTCGCCCCGAACGCTCCTCAACCCGACTATGCTGCCGCCGCTATGGGCGCTCGACACCGGACCATGCTCGCTGTCCTTGCCGTCTCTGCACTTGCGGTGCTCGCCGCGCTCCTCGCGGGCTGTGGCGAAGACGGATCCGAGCCTCCCGCGGACGGTAGCGGAGTGTCGACGCGCACGCCTGCTCCGGCCGCCACGTCCACGCCCACCGCGGCGCCGCGGGCGACCACAGGCACGCCCGCGCCCGCTCGCACTCCCGGCGCGCCACCCACGGCCGAGCCGGATGACATCGCCCGCACGCTTGCCGAGCTGGGGACGGGCGAAGACGCGCGCGCGGTCGCCGGGGCGCTCGCCCTGGTGGAACCACGCTGCGAGGAGCCCCGGGAGGAGCTCGGTGACCTTGTGGAGCGCGGCTGGCGTCTCCTCAACGAGCGCCGGGGCACAGCAGTCCCGGTGTCAGCGCTCCTCACGAGGATGTACCTGGCGTTCCCGCCGGGCACGGCGCGGTTCAGTTGCGACGGCATCATCGCGGCGGTGATCACAGAGCTTTCGCCGTAGCCCGGGGCCGCGGCGCTGTGGCCTCCTAGAGGACCGTCGTCTGGGAATCGCTGCGCATGATCGTGACGTGGGACATCGGCGAGGTCGTGTCGCCGGCGCCGTGCCAGTGCTCGGTACCCGCGGGGATCAGGACGCTGTCGCCAACGCTGACCACGTGCTCGCCCTCCGTGTCACCCACCTTGCCGATGCCCGCGACGATGTAGAGCAACTGGTCGCTGGTGTGCGTGTGCGGACGCGTGCGCGCGCCGGGTCCGAACTGCACCACCGTGGCCGAGAGGTGGTCGCTGCGGCCGCCGGGGATCAACTCGCGGCCGTGGACCGTCCCACCCTCGAAGATCGGCTGGCCGGAACGGTCCTGCGAGTTGCCCTCGTCGGACTTCGTCACCTGGATCGGCATCGTGCGCTTCCCTTCTTCCACCCGGACGTCGCCGCCAGCGTAATGCGTAGACCACGCGAGGCCAGCGCGATAGTCTCGGGAGTGAGGCTGTGCCACACAGCCTCTCGAAGCGCAACCGAATGCCAAACGCCGACGAGGCAACGCGCACAGCCACCCGGAGAGGCGCGGACCGATGACCTTCGTGATCACCCAGCCCTGTATCGACACGATGGACCAGTCGTGCGTGGACGTCTGTCCCGTGGACTGCATCCATTTCGAAGAGGGCAAGGACCGGATGCTCTACATCGATCCGGCGGAGTGCATCGACTGTGGCGCGTGCCAGCCGGCATGCCCCGTGTCCGCCATCTTCCCGCTGGCCGACGTGCCCGCCGCACAGGCGCACTTCAACGAGATCAACGAACTCTGGTACAGCGACCCGGACGCCGCGCGCTCCAAGGTCGGCGGTGGCACACCGGCCGCTGCCCCGGCGGCGGAAGCGGCCACCGAGGCGGCGCCAGCCGCAGACGGCGCCACTGCCGAAGAGGCACCGTCCGAGCCGGCCTCTGCGCCAGCAGCCCCGGCCCCAGCAGCCCCGGCCCCAGCAGCCGCGGCGCCGGCAGCCGCAGCGGCAGCGCCAGCCGCGCCGCCCGCTGCCCCTCGCCGCCGTTCGGTCGAGGACATCGACACCTACAAGTACGGCGAGGCAGGCGTCGAGGGTAAGTGCGCGCTCTGCGGCCAGTACGTGATCAAGGGTGGCACCCGCTTCCGCAAGAAGTCCGTCCTCTGCCCGGAGTGCGCCGAGAAGCAGGCGCGCATCGGCAACCCCTACCAGGAGACGCCCGGCCGCCGCTAAGCCGCATCCCCACGCCCCGACCACCGCGAGCGCGCCCACCGAGGCGCGCTCGTTGCTTCTCGATGCCTGTACGCTGCGCGGCGACACGAGGCGGGCGAGCAGAGGGCGGGGCGCATGGACCTGGGACTGGCGGGCAAGCGGGCGATCGTCACCGGCGGGAGCCGCGGCATAGGCAAGGCGATCGCGCGAGAACTGGCCGCCGAGAGCGTCGATGTGGCCCTCGTGGCGCGCTCACAGGCGCCGCTGGACGCCGCGGCCGAGGAGCTGGCGCGCGAGTCCGGCCGGCGCGTGATCGCGGTCACGGCGGACACCGGCGACTCCGCCTCGGTCGATGCGATGGTGGAGCGAGTGGTGCGGGACCTCGGTGGCGTCGACATCCTCGTGAACTGCGCGGCGAAGCCCGGCGGCCAGGGCGCTGTGCCCGGCCTCGCGCAGATCACAGAGGAGGACTTCTGGGCGGACATGAACGTGAAGGTGATGGGCTACCTGCGCTGCGCCCGCGCCGTCGCACCGCACCTGCAGGCGCAGGGCTGGGGCCGCATCATCAACGTCAGCGGGCTGGCGGCCCGGCAGTCCGGCTCCACCATCGGCAGCATGCGCAACGTCGCGGTCGCCGCCATGACGAAGAACCTCGCCGACGAGCTGGGGCCCCACGGCATCAACGTCACCGTCGTCCACCCGGGCCTCACCCGCACCGAGGCCACCGCGGGCGTCCTCGCACGCCGCGCCGAGCAGCAGGGCACCACGCCCGAGGCCGCCGAGGAACGCATGGCTCAGGCGAACTCCGTGCGCCGCCTGATCGACGCCCGAGACATCGCGGCGGTCGTCGCCTTCCTCGCGTCACCGCGCGCCATCGCCATAAACGGCGACGCGATCGCCGCCGGCGGCGGCGTGGGGCGCGCGATCCACTACTAGCGCCCCGTACCATGCGCTCCCGCTGCTGCCATGAGAGGAGCGCCCGATGAGCACCGTCGTCCACCACACCACCGTCGTCACCGCGGATGCCGGCCGGCGCGTGCTAACCGATGCCGCCCTCGCGGTTGAGGGCGACCGCATCATCGACCTCGGGCCGGCCGAGGAGGTGCTGGCGCGCCATCCGGACGCCGAGCGCATCGCCGGGCGGGGCAAGGTAGTGATGCCCGGCTTCGCGAACTGCCACACGCACTTCACGCTCACGCTCAACCGCGGCATCCAGGAGGACTTCTCGTTCCCCTCGACGCTGCGCTTCCCGCGCGCGGCGGCGGACTACCTGCACCCGGAGGAGCGCGAGGTCTTCGCGCAACTGGGGGCGCTGGAGGCGATCCGGTCCGGCACGACCGCGGCGTTCGAGATCGGCCGCAACCTCGATGGCTACGCGGACGCGCTGGCAGAGTGCGGCATCCGCATCGTGCTGGGCGAGACCGCGGCCGACCTCGACCAACCGAAAGCGGCGCGTGAGCATGTGTTCGAGTTCAACGAGGCGCGCGGGGAGGCCGGACTCGAGCGCATCGAGGCGTTGCACGCCAGCCACCACGGAGCCGGCGACGGGCGCATCAGCGTCGCGGTTGCCGCGCATGCGCCAGAGGCGGTGTCACCTCGACTGCTGCGCCGCTTGCGTGACCTGGCCGAGCGCCTCGACACCATCGCGACGGTGCACCTCAACCAGTCGTGGTGGGAGGTCGAGGCTGTGCGTGACACGCGAGGCGTGTTGCCCGCGGAGTACCTGTTTCAACAGGACTTCCTCTGGCCGCGGCTGGTGGCGGGGCATTGCCGCTGCATGGGCACGCGCGAAGTCGCGCTCCTCGGGCGGTCGAGGGCGTGGGTGTCGTTCAACGCCGCGATCGCCGCGCGGCGCGGCTATAGCCCGCGCATCGCCGACCTCGCGGCCGCGGGCTCGCCGATCGCGATGGGCTCCGACAACATGGCGGAGGACATGGTCGAGGTGATGCGCACAGGGTTGTTCATGGAGCGTGTCCGCACCGGCGACGGCGAACGGCCGACGCCGGACGATGTACTGCAGTGGGCGACCGCCAACGGCCATCGGGCGCTCGGGCTCGAGGAGTCGGGTAGCCTCGAGGTGGGGAAGCAGGCGGACTTCATCATCGTGGACACACGCCGCGCCCACCTCGTGCCGGCCATGCGCTTCGTCTCGGCCTTCGTGCACCAGGGACAGGGCCGCGACGTGGAATCGATGATGGTCGGCGGCCGCTGGGTCATGCGGGACGGGCAGGTCGTGACCATGGACGAGGACCGCACCGTGCGGGACGCCGAGCGCATCGCGCGCCGAGCGTGGCGACAGCTGCTCGAGGACTATCCGGAGGTCCCGTTCCCCGTCCACCTCGACACGGCCGAGCCCGTCTGGGCGGGCGAGTGACGGCCGGCGCACCCGATGGCCCTCGGGTGCTCGTGCTCGCGATCGACGCGGCGGAGCCGTCGCTCGTGCGCCGCATGGTCGATGCCGGCGAGTTGCCGCACCTCGCCGCGCTGCTCGAGGCCGGCGCATGGGGCCGTGTGGAGTCGCCGGCTTGGGTGGGCAGCGGCGCCGTGTGGCCCGCGTTCACGACCGGCACACCCGCCATCGAGCACGGCATCTCGTCGTCGTGGGCGTGGGACCCGGCCTCGATGTCCCTCGCCCCGCTCGACGTGCGGGGGATCGAGCCGTTCTGGCGCGCTCTGGCGACGGCCGGGCACCGCGTCGTCGCGCTCGACATGCCGTTCACCTCGGCCGCCCCGCTTCCCGATGGCATCGAAGTCACCGAATGGGGGGCGCACGACTGGCTGAACCGCGCGACCGAGGTGTGCCCGGAGTCGGCGCGCCGCCACCTCGACGCAGTCGGGGCGCACCCGTTCGCTGACCGGCCGCTCGGCTGGTGGATCCCGCAGACCTTCCGCGAGCGGCGGCGCTTCGCCCGGCGCACCCTCGAAGGCGTCCGACAGCGTGGCGACCTGGCCCTCCGCCTGATCGCGGAGACGCGCGCGGACCTCGCGGTGATCGGGTTCAGCGAGGTACACCGCGCCGGCCACGCCCTGTGGCACACCCTCGATGCCGGCCGACTTCCGCCGGACGACCCCCGACGCGGCGAGCCGGGCGACTGGCTGCTGGAGGTCTATCGCGAGACGGACCGGCAAGCCGGCCGCCTCGTCGCCGCGATGCCCGGTGCCACCGTCCTGGCCTTCTCGCTGCACGGCATGTGCGGCACGAGCGGTATCCCGGGCATCCTCGAGCCCTGGCTGCGCGCCCGCGGCTACGCCGCCGTGCCGCCCGCGAGCCGCTCGCGCGGGGGCGCCGCACGGGGCGCGCTACCGATGGCCAAGCGGCTCGTACCGCTGCGCGCGAAGTGGGTCGCCCACCGGCTGCTCCCGCCCGAGGTCTCGCGTCGCATCCAAGGGCCACCCGAGAGCGTGCCGGCGTACGACTGGCCGCAGACCACGGTCTTCGCGCTGCCCACGGACCAGCACGGCTGGGTGCGCATCAACCTCGACGGCCGCGAGGCGGCGGGATCCGTCCCACCGGAGCGTTACGATGCGCTCTGCGACGAGATCGCCGAGGGCCTCCGCGCGCTGCGCACCACCTCGGGCCGCGCGGTCGTGGCCGGCGTGCGCCGCACCGCACCCGATGTCGCGACGGCCATGCACTCGCTGCTCCCGGATCTCGTCGTCCACTGGGACGAAGACGCGGCCGGTGAGCCGGTTGCCCTCGACGACGCCATCTTAGACGAGCCGCTGCGCGGCGGCTCGCTGAGCGGGCAGCACGCCCCCGATGGCTTCTTCGTGCAGTGCGGGCAGGGCGCGGAGGACCTGCCGCCCGCTCTGCGGGCGGAGGAGCTGCACGGCCTCGTGCGCGCGGCCCTCGAGCGTCGGGCGGTCGGACCGACCTAAGGTCGCCCGGCCGGCGGTCGACCTGCGAGCGACTCAATGAGATCGACTACGGCCGACGGCGTTGGCTCGAGGCGCACGCTCACTTCGGAGGCCAGCTGTCCGCGAATCGCAACGGCGATCGCACCCGGGGCTGCGCCCGCGTCGAGCGCACAACCCGCACCGAGGCGGACCACCGCCCGTGCGTTGTCCGGCTGGTCGCGCCTGAGGGGGAGGCACACCATCGGGACTCCCCACGCCAGAGCGGTCACGACCGAGCCGAGCCCGGCGTGTGTCACCAGCAGATCGGCGTGGGGCAGCACGGCGGCGTGCCGGACGTACCCCGAGGCGGTCACGTTCCGAGGCCACTCGAGGTCGCCGGGCGCAATGTAGTCCGGCAGCGTCACCAAACCTCTGACGGGTAGTTGGCCTAGCGCATGAAGCACACGTTGGGTCAAGTCGGTATCCGCATCGGCATGACCGACGGTTCCGAGCGAGACCACCGCCAGCGGCCCCTCGCCGCGGGGCGGTGACCAGCCGCCGTCCGGCCCCGGCGCCTCGATCAGCGCCCCGACATGCTTCACGTTCGCGGGCAACGCGCCGGGCGCGTCGAGTTCCCGCGGGGCGGTGACGAGCACGAGGTCCGGCGCGGCTAGCAGGTCGGCGTGGGACTCGATCGGCGCGAGCCCTGCCTCGCTTCGGACGGCGTTCAGCGCATCAACCGACCCGGCCATACCGATCGGGTGCGGCGCACCATCCTGGAGCAACTCGGCGTACAGCGTGTGTACCAGCGCCACAGTCGGCAGGCCCGAGCGTTCCGCCGCGCACAGCGCCTCGGTCAACATGTAGTCCACGACGAGGATGTCCGGACCGCCGCGCTCCAGGGCCTCCATCACGTCGCGGAAGCCCGGCAGAGACCCGGGCGGCGCGCCCTCCACCTCGATGCCCGCCGCCCCGAGGCGCGGATGCAGCGCTTCCGTTGCGAGGGCGCTCACCGTGTGGCCGCGTTCGAGTAGCCACTCGGCCAGCACGAGGAAGGGACCCACGTTCCCGCCTCCGGCCCACATGACGAAGAGGTAGGAGTTCGGCATTCGGATACTCATCGAACGGCGGTCAACGACGCCTGGTGCAGCCCGGACAAGCGTCGACCTCGGTACTCACTCCGAGGACGATGGCACGGCGTGCCCCGTTGGCGATAGGGCCCGCTCGACAACATCGAGGAACTGCTGCGCGCGTGCTTCCCACGTGTTGGTCGCCAGCCAGGCGTCACGGGTAGAGCGGTCGGCGACCATTTCGCCGGCGAGCATGCGGCCGAGGAGCGTCCGCGCCTCCTCGGCGTCGCGGGCGACGCAGACCTCCCCGGCGAACACCGACGCCTCGTGGATGGCCGTGGAGAGGACCGGCCGCTCGGTAGCCATGTACTCACAGAGCCGGAGCGGGAAGCGCCGGTCGTTGTGGTCGTTCACGGCCAGCGGGTTCAGCAACACGTCGAACCCGGCGAGGTATGCCGGCAGCGCCTCGTGCGGCTGCGGGCCGAGCCAGTGCACGTTCGGGCGCCGCATGAAACGCTCGATGGTCAGCCGGCCGGAGCGCGTGAGTGCGCGCTGCGGCCCCACGAAGACGAACGCGACATCCGGGGACGCCTCGGCCAGTCCTTCGAGCAGCGTCCAGTCGTACGTCTCGTTGATGATTCCGACGCAGCCCGCGCGCGGCCCGGCGATGGCCGCC
>WHSU01000060.1 GCA_009379925.1 Dehalococcoidia bacterium
GTCCGACCTCGGCCTCACGCAGCTTCCCGATGATCTCCTCGGCTCCGTACCGCTTCCGCTTCGCTGCCATCCCAGATCCCCTTCCCGTCCACCACGATTCTCACTCTCGCGGTGGATCCGTTTCAGGGGGTCAGGTCACGAGGTGGTCATCACCTCTGTTGGTTGAGGAGCGGAGCGCGAGTTGACTGTCGCATTCGACGAGATCGCGGAAGAGTTCGAGCGCCGCGTGCAGCGTGTCGTCTGGTGCTCCGCGAGCACCGTCGACACAAAGGCGCACGCGTGCGCGCGTGCTGCACCCTGTCTGGGAGGGGCAGGGTGGCGTGGATCACCACGCGGTCGACCGCCGTGGTCGGCAAGCACCTCGAGCGCAACCCGCACATGACGCTGTCCCACCTCGACATCTCCCACCAGCCGGCGTTCGGCACCGAGCAGGTGTCGCCGACTGCACGGCCGAATGGGAGCGCTCCGTCGAGGAGAGGCGCCGGGCGTGGGAGCTCATCGCCTCCACGCCGGAGCCAGTGGGCTTCGACCCCGGCCTGATCTGGCCCGGGCCCGACCACGAGTCGTTCGGGCTCCTCAAAGTCACCCCGTGGCGCATCGATCTGTCGTCGCTCAACGCGGAGGGGTGGAAGCAGGCGATCTGGCGGGCGTGACGTCTGCCTCGACCGGTGGCGGCGGCCGGTGCATCCGGCGCCACCACGAGCGCGCATAGCAGGCGGCTGGCCCTACACTGAGGCACCGTGCGAGCCGTCCGTCTGACGAGTAGATAGCACCGGATGTCCCGACTCCGAGGTCCCCAGGGCCGCCCCGGCCTTCGACAGGCGGTCGCCGCGCTGGCGTACCCCGACTACCGGCGCTTCGCCGCGTCGCTGCTGCTGACCTCGCTGGGCGCGCAGCTGGTGCAGACGGCCATCCTGTGGCAGGTCTACGAGCTGACCGGGAGCGCGCTGCTCCTGGGCCTCACCGGCCTCGCGAGGGCCGCGCCGCACATGGTGCTGTCGCTGGTGGGCGGCGTGATCGCGGACCGGCTGGACCGGGTACGGCTGATCCAGGTCGGGCAGTTGACGAACGCGGTGCTCGTGCTGGCGCTGGCGGGCGTCACGCTGGCCGGGGCCGTCGAGGTCTGGCACCTCTACGCGGTCACGTTCCTGAACAGCGCGTTCACCGCCGTCACCCAGCCCGCCAGGACCGCGATCATCCCCTCGCTCGTGAAGCGCGAGAACCTGGTCAACGCCGTCGCGCTGAACGCGACGATCGGGCAGACCTCGCAGATCGTCGGGCCGGCGCTGGCCGGGGTGATGGTCGCCACGGTCGACCTCGGGCCGACGTACGTGGTGAATGGCCTCGTCTACCTCGGCGCGATGGCGGCGATCACCGGCGTGCGCGTGCCGGCGGTGACCGCGGTCGCCGGCGCGAGCCCGTGGGGCGACTTCCTGGAGGGCCTGGCGTTCGTGCGGAAGCGGACCGTGATCATCTCGCTGCTGGTGCTCGACATGGGGGCCACGGTGCTCGGGAGTTACCGGGCGCTGCTGCCGATCTTTGCGACGTCCCTGGGGGTCGGCGACGTGGGGTACGGCTTCCTCAGCGCCGCGCCCGGCGTCGGAAGCCTGGTCGGCGCGACGGCGCTGCTGTCGCTCGGCGACATGCGGTACAAGGGGCTGTACACGCTGTTCGGCGTGCTCAGCTACTGCTTCGCGCTGGTCGTGCTGGCGGTCTCGCCGTGGGTCGCGCTCAGCCTCGTGGCCGCGGGACTCCTCGGCACGACGAACGCGGTGCAGATGATCCCGCGCAACTCGGCGATCCTCGCGCTCTCGCCGGACGGGCTCCGCGGCCGCGTCGAGGCGTTTCGCAGCATGCTGGCGGGCGGCGGTCCGCCGCTGGGCTACATGCTGAGCGGCGTGCTGGCCGCGGCCATCGGCGCCCCGCTTGCCCTCGTGATCGGGGGCGCGGCGTGCGTCGTCCTCGTGGCCGGGGTCGGCCTGAAGGACCGCGAGCTGCGCGACCCCGACCTGGGCTCGGTCCCGTGGGAGGACGAGGCGCCCGAGGGTGAAGGCGCGCGGGTGGTGGCGAGGTAGGGTTGCGAGGGATTCGCGTTGCGTGCCCGCCTTGTAGCCGGTTAGAGTACGGCCTGCCGGGCTCTAGCTCTCTGGCAGGAGTCCACGGGTAGTAAACCGGCCACAGAATCTTGACAGTGCACGAATTCGCCGCGCAAATTGGCGTCACTATCGCGGGCGTCGCGGCACTTCACGTCTTCTTCCGAGCTGTGGAGAGCAACTGGCCGCACAGCTACTTCTCGGTTTCGGACGTAGCTGCCCAGCGTATCGCGGCGAGCCCCCTTCGCTACCTGGCGTTCCGTGTCCTTCCTGTCTTTGGTGTCGCGTTCTTCGTCGCCGGTTCCCTTCGGCAAGCCGGAGCGATGTATGTACTGGCCCCGCTTGCCGTCACGGTCGGGCATGCAGCAATCACCAACGGACATGCAGCACTCACCACGCTCCGGAGGGGTCCCCGGAGCTTCGGGTTCTGGTCGATCCTCTCGGGGCATTTCGCTGCCGTGGTGGTAGCGATTTGTCTGGCCGCGCTCGCCGTCGCTCTAGCGGCCGTCGAGCCGCTCTTGTCACTGCTGCCATCCGTGTCCGAGCTGTCGGCCACACTCTGGACTGCCGCCGTCGCGGCAGTCCTTGGCGCATACCTCGTGCGAGTGTCGAATCGGCCAACCGTCACCGTGTTC
The DNA here is from genome assembly GCA_009379925.1 of Dehalococcoidia bacterium. Classification (GTDB taxonomy): domain Bacteria; phylum Chloroflexota; class Dehalococcoidia; order UBA2979; family UBA2979; genus WHSU01. Next base: position 2,729 of record WHSU01000060.1, read on the forward strand.
GACCTCGTGGCCCGGTCGAGAAGTGGGATTTCGGAGCGAACATGGTCCTTCGCCGCGGAAATCGCGAGACAGAACGGGGCTGACCCTGCGGTGGTTCAGTCAATCATGCTTGTCGAGAATCTCCAGCGGCCGCGGTGGGTCAGAGCGATCGAGAACATCAAGGCCCGACTGGGCTGGCGCGGAACTTACGGAATCATGCAAGTCGACGCGAAGCGGTTCATCACGGACGAGGAATCCATTCGTATCAGTTGCGAGCAACATCTCCGGGGTGCAAGTCCAGCTCAGACGGCGCACGGATCGCCGGAGCAGGATTCCATCGCGGAACTCGTTCGCCGTCACAACCCGGACCCCACATTCGTCGACATGGTGCTCCAGGTGTATTGGCAGGTCCGGGAGACCAACTAGCCAGACGTCAGAGCTCGACAACGCCTACCATCGACTATACAATCGTAAGTACCTGAGCATCCGTGCGACGGCGCACCTGCTGACGAACGAAGGACGACACCATGCCCGCTGTGACCGTTGACGACACCCTGGCGCTGCCGAGCATTCCGGAGCCCGCGCTCGAGGCGGCCGAGCGTCGCGTGCGCTCGGTGACCACGGCGCCCCAGGGCTTCGAGGGCGAGGGGTTCCCGGTGCGCCGCGCCTTCGCGGGCGTGGACCTGGCGGACCTCGACCCCTTCATCCACCTCGACCAGATGGGCGAGGTGGAGTACGCGCCGGGCGAGCCGAAGGGCACGCCGTGGCACCCGCATCGAGGGTTCGAGACGGTGACGTACATGATCGACGGCACTTTCGAGCACGAGGACTCGAACGGCGGCGGCGGCCTGATCACGAACGGCGACACGCAGTGGATGACGGCCGGCGCCGGCATCCTGCACATCGAGAAGCCGCCCGAGGCGCTGGTAGTGTCCGTCGGGCTCTTCCACGGCTTCCAGCTGTGGGTGAACCTGCCGTCGCAGTCCAAGTTCCTGGCGCCTCGATACCAGGACCTGCGCGGCAGCGAGGTGGCGCTGCTGACCTCGCCGGACGGCGGCACGCTGGTGCGCCTGATCGCGGGCGAGATCGCGGGGCACCAGGGTCCCGGGTCGACCCACACGCCGATCCTGATGATGCACGCCACGCTGCAACCGGGGGCGCGGCTACAGCTGCCCTGGCCCTTGGACTTCAACGCGCTGGCCTACGTGCTCAACGGCAACGCGCGCTTCGGCCCGGAGTCGGCGAAGGCGGGCATGGGCCAGCTGGTGCTGTTCGACTCGGGCGAGGCGTTGACGGCGACGGCCGACCTCGAGCAGGAGAGCCGCAGCCCGAACGTGGACCTGCTGATCCTGGGCGGCCGCCCGATCCGCGAGCCGGTGGCGTGGTACGGCCCGTTCGTGATGAACAGCCACGAGGAGCTGGCGCAGGCGTTCTCCGACTTCAAGTCGGGCCGCCTGGGCGTCATCCCCGCGGAGCGCGCCGGGTAGAGTCACCTCGAACGATGCACGCGCGGAGGGGCCCCTCCTACGGGAGGGGCCTCTCTGTGTCTTCCGGGCCAGTGATGAGCCCGGAGGGCGGCGCGCCTACGCCTCGTTGTGGCTGCCTGCCTCGGTGCGCTGCTTGAGACCCGCGGCCTCCATCGCGACGTAGCGCTTCGTGATGCCCTTCATGAAGAGCCCGAAGACGCCGGCGAGCGGGCCGTCCATATGAATGCCGAGGGTGGCGCGAGAGCCGCCCTCCGGACGCGGTTCGACGCGGTGGACGCCGGTGCTCGTGAAGCCGATGCCGCGGGCTTGCCAGCTGAACTCGCGGCCGTCCTGCAGGTCCGTGACCTTCCAGACGGCCGGCGGGAGCTTCGGCTGGCGGACGCGCGCGCGGCTGTCGGGCGCGAGCGGTGCGCCGTCGAGCAACTCGACGCTTTTGATGGACTCGGTCCACTCGTGCCAGCGTTCAACGTCCTTGATGATCGCCCAGACGGAGTCCGGGGCGGCCTCGATGTCTACCGATTGCTCCAGTTGCATATCCCACCCTCGACGGCCAGTTTGCGCGGCCCGACCCTCGTGCGCTCGTCCGAACGCAACCGAGGGGCGCAGTGTACCGGACACAGCGGGGATGGCGCTGTCGGCTGGTGGTAGCTGAGGGCTACTCGAGGTGGGAGCGCAGGAACCAGGCGTGGCGGTCGATCTCGCGCTGGACGCCGATGAAGATGTCCTGCGAGGTAAGGTCGTTGGCCTCGTCGCTGCCGTGGATCGACTCAGAGAGCATGCCCGAGTACCGCTCGAAGCGGTCCACCAGGCGCCGGACGACCTCGTCCTGCTCGACCCGGCCACCCTCGAACTCCTCCAGCCGCGAGTTCCGTGCGGCCGCGCGGACCGTGCCGTGGGTCTCGCCGCCCAGCGCGCGTACGCGCTCGGCGTACTCATCCACGTAGCCGCGGACGAGGTCGACCTGGCGGTCGAACAGCTCGTGCAGCGCGATGAAGTTCTCGCCGACGATGGCCCAGTGCGCCTGCTTGAGCTGACTCGCGAGGTCGCCGGCGGTGGCCACGTGCTCGTTCAGCAGGTCGACCATGGTCTTCTTGTCGATCTGGGACTTGGTCGCGGTCGTCATCCGTGGATCCTCCCTGAATGACCTGAGCGTACCAAGACCCTCCTCGGTTCGAGATGACGCAAGCGTGACGATTGGGGGAGCGGGTGTCGCAAACCGCTTGCGGCGGGCGCCAGCCGGCGCGAACGCGACGAGGTTGCTAGTCCGGGTCGTCCTGGCCGTTGCCGTTGTTGCCCGCGCCCTGTCCCAGGCCCGTGTTGCCGCCAGCCTGCCCGAGGCCCGTGTTGCCACCGGCCTGCCCGGGGCCGGCGTTGCCGTTGCCCTGACCCTGACCGTTGCCCCCGCCACTCTGGTCGAGGCCCGTGTTGCCGCCGCTCTGACCGAGGCCGGTGTTCCCGTTGCCCTGACTCTGGCCACTCCCCTGGCCGCTCCCCCGCCCCTGGCCGTTCGCACTGCCGTTCCCACCGCCGGACGTGCCGGAAGAGTCCGATGTGGACTCTTCTGTTTCACCGTCCTCGGCGGGACCGGCGCTGGGGTTGCCGTCGGGCTGCTGCCCGGGCGGACCGGTGCCGTCGGGCGGCTGCCCGGGCGGACCGGCGCCGTCGGGCGGCTGCCCTGGTAGACCGGTGCCGTCGGAGCTGTTGCCCTGACCACCGCCGGTGCCCTGACCTTGACTGCTGCCGCCGGTGTCCTCCGGGTCGCTCGCCGCGGGCGGATCGCCCGACTGCTCACCGGACTGGCCCGGCGGGTCCCCGGCGCTGCCCAGCACGTTGACGCTCGCCACGGTGCATCCGGGGCCGATGTCGCTTGCGCCCGCCTCGCAGGCGCCACGCACGATCACCAGGTGACCGACCCACGCCTCGAGATCCGCGGGTAGCGAGGAGGCTCCCGAACCGGGGATGAGGATGTCGGTGCTGTCATCGAGGGTCAGCAGCCGCAGGCCGCCGTCGGTGTCGAGCCCGATCGTGTTGCTGACACTGCTGGCGAGGACGGCGCGGACCTGGAAGTCGCCGTCCGCTTCGAGCCGGCCGCCGGCCGCGCTCGAGGCGGCGCCTGGTGTCGCGCCCGGTCCCTGGCCGGCGCCGTCGCCCGGGCCAGCCGTGACGGTGGCGCCCGCGGCGCCTTGAGTGCCGGCCGCCGGCGCGGGCGTGCCCGGCGGGATTTCGATGCCCGACGTGCCCTCGTCGCCGAGAAGCGGGATCTCGACACCGATTGCGCTGCGGACGGCGGGGCCGATGCCCGCGACCTCGGCGGCGGCGGTGCTACCGACGACGAGCGAGATGCCGAGGACCGTGACCGCAGCCTTCTGTGCGAACGCCGCGCCACCGAACAGCGCCCAGAAACCGCCTCCCAGGGCGCCGGCCGCGGCGGTGCGTCGAACTGCTCGCCCAGCGGAGGGAGCCGGGGGTGGTGGTGCGCCTCGACTGAGGCGCGAGGCGACGATGCGACGCGCGCGGTCCATCTCCAGGTCGTCTGGGCCGGGGACGTGCGCGGACTGGAACAGCCCTTCCAGCTCCGGGTCCAGCGGGTCGTCAGCGCGGCGGAAGGAGGCGAGGTGCGGCATCACGCGGCACCTCGATCGCCGTAGGCCTGCTTGAAGGCGCGCGTGGCACGCAGGAGCAGCGCGCGGAACGCGCCGTGAGAGCGGTCCATGGCGGCGGCGGCCTCTTCGCCGGACAACCCCAGGACGTAGCGATACTCGATGGCCTCGCGGTAATCGGCAGGTAGCCGGTCGAGGACGTCGCGCACCTCGACGGCCAGGAACTCGCTCGAGACGCGGCCTACGTCTTCGACGGCTGCGGCCTCCGGGCGGCGGCTGCGGTAATGCATGAGGAGCCGGTTGCGGGCGATGCCGTACATCCAGGCGCCGAACGGACGGCCGCGCCACTGGAAGCCGCCGATGGAGCGGTACGCCTCCGCAAAGACCTCGCACGCGAGGTCCTCGGCGGTCTCCGGCGAGGAGACCCGTGAGCGGAAGTAGCGAAAGAGCGCAGGGTAGTGCTCATTGAAGAGCGTCTCCCATGCGACTTCCTCGCCGGAGCGCGCCCGCTCAACGGTATCCTGCCTCGAACGCTCCAGGCGTCGGCCGACCACGAGACTCCCGTTCATGCCTGGATCAGTGCAGACGGGTGTGGACTTGTTACGCCCGCCCTGCGCTAATCGTCGGCTGGACCGCGCCTCCTGAGGAGCACCGCCGAGCAGCGTACCGCTTTCGGGCGGCCTGAGGCATGAGCGGGACGCCTGAGATTCGTCGAGGTTATGTAAGGGCCCGACCGCACACCCTGACGCCGGGACGGCCCGCATCTCATAGAATCTCGCTGTAGGGGGCCCGCGCTCCTGTGCGGATCGGGAGGTCGCCGTGAACGTGCCCTTTGACCTGCAACCCGGCGAGGAGGTGCTGCTGATGCGCCGCCGCCACTGGCTGCACCTCTACCCACGCCTGGCCCTTATCGCGCTCGTCGCGATGTCGCTGCCGGTGATCCTGTTCCTCGTGGGCCGCGAGGTCGACGCGGGCGGGCTGCTGCGCACCGCCATGATCGTCGGTGGCGCCCTCTGGGCGGTGGTGTGGCTCGTGCGCCTGTACTTCACGTGGTTCCGCTACCAGCATGACGTGTGGGTGCTCACGGATCAGCGGCTGGTCGATTCCCTGAAGCGGCACTGGTTCAGCCACAGCCTGGCCTCGACGGACCTCATCGACATCGAGGACGTGTCCGTGCTGCGCGAGGGTCCGCTGCGCACGATCTTCGACTATGGGGACGTGCGCTGTCAGACGGCGGCACAGGAGGCGAACTTTGTGCTGAGCGCCGTACCCGCGCCTCGCACGGTGCTCACCCGCCTCGATGCGGCGCGCGACCAGGCGCGGCAGCGGCTGAGGGTCGGCATGTAGGACGCGTCGAGGCGTGGGCTGGCGCCCACGGGCTAGCGGGCGGTGATCCAGGGGCTGGCGCCCGCCCGCCGCCCCTGCTGGCGGCTCCGCTCCTGCTGGCAGCGGAGTGCCTCGCGGGCCCTCGCCCGCTCGGCGCGATGCGGCGCAAACACGCGAGCGATGAGGCCCGCCGACCAGTGGCGCAACACGCGGGAGAAGGCGACCTTGTCGGTGCTCTGCAGGTGACGCTGCGGCGCGGTCATCGGTGTGCCGTTCGGGCTGCGGACTGCGGCGGCTGGCTGCTCGTCGCTACACAGCCATTGTAGTACCGCGAGCGCCCTGCGAACAGTCCGGACAGGCAGCCGTTGATGCTCGCAACGGCTCGTCGATGTGCGTGGTGGCGCGCTCCGCAGTTCAGTCTGCCCTAATAACCGCCAGATTCCGCCACACGCACGCTCACGCCGCCCCAGGCTCGTTCGCGGCAACGCCGGCCCGCGGCAGCATCGGGTCTTGCGCCCGCGCCCCGCGCGAGTGAGGTCAACGTCCGACAGGCAGCAGGAACCCGGGCGTGCGGCGTAGCGCCCAGGGGATCAGAGGCAGCGTGGCGCGGCTGACCCGCGCTGCCGACTCGAGGAGGGCCTCGCGGGCGGGGTCCCACGTGAGGCCGAACTGGCATCGCAGCGTCGGCGGGAGCAGGCCGGCGGTGACCTCGCGGACGAGGAGCACGACCGGCGCGGTGCCGGGCAGCGGGCGCAGCAACTGCGCCGCCAGGGCGCGGCCCTTCGCCGACACATCCATGGTGTCGAGCATCGAGTCCATGTAGCGTTCGAAGGCCGCGAGGTCGGGCGGCAGGTGTTCGCGCGGTAGCCCGAGGGCGACGCCGACTTCGCCCATGTCGCGGTAGTAGCCCGCCGCGAGTTCAGGCGAGAGCGGGCCCACGAAGCGTCGATGGACGACGAGCGTCGTGTCGATGAGCGTGGCGAGCACCCACAGGAGCAGATCGGGGTCGGTCGCACGATAGCCCGCGCCCGTCACGCGTGCGTGGACGCCGTTGATGCGCTCGGCGGCGGCTCGTGCCTGCTCCTCGTCGCCGAACGCGATCGCAAATGTCGAGCGGAGCGTGCGGAGCAGCCGGCCCAGCGGGTCCGCGCGGAAGTCGCTGTGCTCGGCGACGCCTCGAGCGACCTGGGGGTGCGCGATCTGCATCAAGAGTGCTCGGCCACCGCCGAGCAGGATGACCGACTCGCTGTGGACGCGGCGGATCGGAGAGTCGTCGGTGAACATCAAGCCGAGGCTAGCGCGGCAGCGGGGCCTGCGCTGCTAGGATGCGCCCGCCATCGGAGGGAGCAGAGGTGTCGTTGCCGCTCGAACACATCAAGGTGATCGACCTGGCGCGGGTGCGCTCGGGTCCAACGTGCGTGCGCCAGCTGGCGGACATGGGCGCGGATGTGGTCCAGGTGACCGAGCCGCAGACGGGCCCGCCGCCGTTCGCGGTCCACGGTTCGGACTACCAGAACGTCAACCGCAACAAGCGCTCGATCTCGCTCGACCTCAAGCACCCGCAAGGCGTCGAGGTGCTGAAGCAGCTGGTGGCGCGTGCGGACGTGCTGGTGGAGAACTACCGGCCGGACGTGAAGCGACGCCTGGGCATCGACTACCAGACGATGTCCAAGGTGAACCCACGGCTGGTCTACGGCTCGCTGTCCGGGTTCGGCGAGGTGGGCCCGTACCGCGACCGGCCAGGATACGACCAGGTGGCGCAGGGGATGGGCGGGCTGATGTCGATCACCGGTGCGCCGGGCGAAGGACCGATGCGTGCCGGCATCCCGGTGGCGGACCTCACCTCGGGGCTGTTCCTCGCGCAGGGGATCCTCGTGGCGCTGCTGGAGCGCGAGCGGTCGGGCCGCGGGCAGTGGGTGACCACCTCGCTGCTGCAGTCGATGGTGCACATGCTCGACTTCCAGGCAACGCGCTGGCTGGTGGACCGCGAGGTGCCGCCGCAGGCCGGCAACGACCACCCGACGACGACGCCGACCGGCGTATTCCACGTCGCGGACGGCGCCGTCAACATCGCGGCCACGACGCAGGCGATGTTCGAGCGTCTGTGCGAGGTGCTCGGAGTGCCGGACGCGGCCACAGACGAGCGCTTCTCCGCGCCTCGCGACCGCTCGCGGAACCGCGCCGCGCTCCGCGAATTGCTCGAGGCGCAGCTGGCGGCGTGGACGGCGGAGGAAGCGATCGACCGGCTGAACGCGGTCGGCGTGCCGGCCGGCGCCATCCTCGATGTCCGCCAGGTCTTCGAACATCCGCAGGTGCAGGCGCTCGGGCTGACGGACCACGTCAAGCACCCGAGCCTGGGGCACCTCGAGTTGCTCGGGACGCCGTACACGCTCTCGCGCACGCCGGGTGGCGTCAGGAGCGCCGCGCCGGACCCCGGCGAGCACACGGACGAGGTGCTGGCGGAACTCGGCTACGACGAGGCGGCCCGGGAGACGCTTCGGGTGGAGGGCGTGATCTAGCGGTCCCCGGGCGCGCGTCCCGGCGGCTGTGACTCGCCGTCCTCGTCGGCACCGTAAGTGAGCGAGTAGAAGCGGAACGACAGGAACGCGAGCAGCACGAGCACGCCGCCGATGGGGCCGACGAGGCGGATGCCGGCGGGGTCCTCGGCCGTATCGCCGGCGAGCAGGACGAGCGCGAAGATGAGCGGCGCAAAGGCCGTAGCCGCCTTCTCCAGCATGTTCTGCGCGCCGTAGAACATCGCCTCACGGCGTGTGTCGGTGCGCGTCTCGTCGTAGTCCAC
>WHSU01000055.1 GCA_009379925.1 Dehalococcoidia bacterium
CCCGACCCGGAGGTCGAGGTGGAGCGCGAAGTGATGCGCACCTCGGTGACGGTGCTCGACCTGCGTTCCGGCGCGGTCGAGGTGGTCGACACGGGCGCTGCTCGGCCGTGACGACCCTTCCCGAGCTGCTCTCCGAACACGGAGATGCGATTACGCGCGCTGTCCTGCGCGCCTATCCGCCGGTCTACACGGCGCGTACCCGCGACGACTGGGGGTTCGACCTCACCCGTCTGAAGCGACGCCCGATGGGCGCCCAGGGGGACGCGATCCGCGCGGCGGCAGTGTCGCTCCAGCACCACCGCGGCACCAATGTCGTCGGGGAGATGGGCACCGGCAAGACGATGATCGGCGCGTCGGCGGCGTACGTCGCCGGCTTCCGCCGCATCCTCGTCCTCTGTCCGCCGCACCTCACCCGCAAGTGGAAGCGGGAGGTCGAGCAGACCGTGCCGCTCGCCGAGGCCGTGATCGTCAGCACGATCACCGACCTCGAACGCCTGCCGCGTCAGGGACGGCGGCCGCTGTTCGCCATCCTCTCGCGCGAACGCGCGAAGCTCTCGTACCGCTGGATGCCGGCGGTCCGGCAACGTCCCGACGACAGTGCCCGGCACATCGTCTACGACGAGCGCGGCGAGCTGGTCCGGCGCCATTGTTGTCCGGGCTGCTGGCAGACGATCGTTGACGAGGAGGGTATCCCGCTCGACCTCGCGGAGCTCGCGCGCCGGAAACGCGCCTGCGACCGCTGCGGCACGCTGCTCTGGCAGGCCGACCGCAGCGGCCCGGTCCGGGTGCCGCTCGCCGACTACATCAATCGGCGGATGGCCCGTGCCTTCGACCTCCTCATCACCGACGAGAGCCACGAGTACAAGGCGCGGGGATCCGCACAGGGGATCGCGGCGGCCACGCTCGCCGAGGCCTGCGGGCGGACGCTCACGCTGACCGGCACGCTGGCCGGCGGCTACGCCTCGACGCTCTTCCATCTGCTCTGGCGGTTCTCGCCCGACGTGCGGGAGGAGTTCGCCTACGGCGAGGAAGGACGCTGGACGTCACGCTACGGCGTGCTGGAGCGGATCACCCGACGGGACGATGACGCGGTCGTGGAGGACGGGCGTTCCAGCCGCCGGCGCGGCTATCGCACGCGCACGAAGGAGAAGCCCGGCGTCTCGCCGGGTGTGCTGTTCCACCTGATCGGCAACACGGTGTTCCTGCGGCTCGCCGACGTCGCCGCGGGGCTCCCCGAGTACCGCGAGGAGGTCCGCACGATCGGGATGGACCGCGGCGGCGGCGAGGGGCCGTCCCAGGCGTCGGCCTACCGCGAACTCTCCGAGGCGCTGCATGCGGCGGTGATGGCGGCGCTCGCAGCCGGCTCGCGTCGCCTGCTCGGCGCCTACCTCCAGGCGCTGCTGGCGTATCCCGACGCCTGCACGCATGGCGAGACCGTGGTCGACCGCGATACGGGCGACGTGATCGCCTCCGCCCCGGCGCTGCCCGACGACCGCCTGTATCCCAAGGAGCGGGCGCTCGTGGAGCTGGCCGTCGAGGAGCGGCGGCAGGGCCGTCGAGTGCTGGTCTACGTGACGCACACGGAGACACGCGACCTCACGCCCCGGCTCGAACGGGTGCTGCGCGAGGCGGGACTCCGCGTCGCCACCCTGAAGGCGGACACGGTGTCGCCGGATCGCCGCGAGGACTGGGTGGATCGCCGCGTCCGCGAGGGCGTCGATGTCTGCATCGTTCACCCAAAACTCGTCGCCACCGGGCTTGACTTGATCGACTTCCCCTCGATCTGCTGGTACGAGGTCGAGTATTCGGTCTACACGATGCGCCAGGCAAGCCGACGCTCCTGGCGCATCGGACAGCGCCTCCCCGTGCGCGTGATCTACTTCGCGTACCGGGCGACGCTCCAGGCGCAGGCCCTCGCCCTGGTCGCGCGCAAGCTCCAGGCCTCGCTGATGGTGGAGGGCGAGATCGGGGACGGCGGCCTCGCGGCGCACGGCGCCGACGGGGACGACCTCACGCTGGAGCTCGCCCGCTCGCTCGCCAGTGGCGGCGACGTCAGCGACGAGTCGCTCGAAGCACTGTTCGCGGATGCGCGACAGACCGCCGCGGAGGCGGACGCCGCGCTCGACGCTCGGGACGTAGCGCCCGAAGCGCTTCCCGTGCCCGCGGCCGGCCCGGACTCGGACCGGACGCATCACGAGCGCGTGCTCGTGACCGACCTGCTCGGTCACGACGTCGGCGAACAGATGCGACTGCTCTGACCCCGACACACGGCACAGGAGCCGAGTCGCTTTCCCGGGAGAGCGCTCGGTTCCTGTGCCCACCAGAACCAGGCGCGCAGCGCGCCTGCATCAATCCAGATCAACAGGAGAAACAACCATGACCATCAAGACCAAGACCGTCACCGAGCGCGCTGTCGAGGCTCTTATCCCGCTCGACAAGCTGAAGAAGTCGCCCCGCAACGCCCGCACGACACCGCACACGGAGGCGGCGATCGAGGCGCTGGCCGCGTCCATCAACGTCAAGGGGATGCTCCAGAACCTCGTGGTCGAGCCCGAGCGGGACGCGAAGGGCGCCGAGACCGGTTGGTACTACGTCACCGCCGGGGAGGGCCGCCGGCTGGCGCAGCTGCTCCGCGTCAAGCGCCGGCAGGTCAAGAAGACCGAGCCGATCCGCTGCGTCGTGGACGACACGAACGATCCGCACGAGGTCAGTCTCGACGAGAACGTCACCCGCTCCGCCATGCACCCCGCCGACCAGTTCGAGGCATTCAAGCGCCTGGGCGACGAGCAGGGGTGGGGCGCGGAGGAGATCGGCGCGCGCTTCGGCGTGACCGCGCAAGTCGTCCGCCAGCGGCTGCGGCTCGGCGCCGTCAGCCCGCGCCTGATGCAGCGCTACCGGGAGGGCGAACTCACGCTCGACCAACTGATGGCCTTCGCGATCAGCGAGGATCACGCGCGGCAGGAGCAGGTGTACGACACTCTCAACACCGGCTGGGGCCGGGATCCGCGCACCATCCGGCAACGCATGATGGAGACCCATGTCGACGCCACCGACCGCCGGGCGATCTTCGTGGGCGTGGACGCCTACGCCGAGGCGGGTGGCGCGGTCGTGCGTGACCTGTTCTCCGAGGACGGCGGTGGCTACCTCGAGGATGGCGCGCTGCTCGACCGTCTGGCACTGGAGAAGCTGAGCGGGGTCGCGGCCGATGTGCAGGCGGAGGGGTGGAAGTGGGCCGAGGCGTACCTCGACTTCCCCTATGACCACGGCCTGCGCCGCTCCTATCCGCGGCAGGTGGACCTCCCCGCGAAGGACCGCAAGCGGCTCGACGCCCTGCGCGCCCAGTACGACGAGCTGTATGAGCAATACGAGGGCGAAGAGGATGAGGAGCTGCCCGAGGACCTGGACGCCCGGATCGAGCAGTTGGAAGGCGAGATCGAGCAGCTGGCCGAGCGTCAGCGCGTTTACGACCCGGAGATGGTGGCGCGGGCCGGGGTGTTCGTCACGCTAGACCGCGATGGGAGGGCGCGCGTCGAGCGCGGCTACATCCGTCCCGAGGACGAGCAGGAGCACGACGGGCCCGATGCCGGCAACGACCTGGACGGTGCGGACGACGACAGCCCGTCTGCCGGCGCCGGCGACGACTTGTCGGCAGCGCAGGACAGCGACTCAACCGAGGACGCCCGTGAGGGCAAGCCGCTGCCGGACCTGCTGGTCCGCGACCTCACGGCGCATCGCACGCTCGGGTTGCGGCTGGCCTTGGGCGAGCAGCCCGGCGTGGCGCTGATCGCCGTCACGCACGCGCTCGCCGCGCAGGCCTTCTACCACGTCGGCGACGAGACGTGCCTCGAGATCCGTGCGACCGACACGCCCCTGCGCGGGCATGCGGCCGGGATCGACGACACGTCCGCCGCACAGGCGCTCGCCGCGCGGCACGAGGCGTGGGCGGCGCAGATGCCGTCCGAAGTGGAAGACCTGTGGGCGTTCGTCACGAGCCTCGACGATGAGCGCCGCATGAGCCTGTTCGCCCACTGCGCCGCGGCCACGGTGTTCGCGGTCCGGCTGCGGTGGGATCGCCGGTCGAGCGTGCTGGAAGGCGCCGATCGGCTGGCAGAGGCGGTGTCGCTCGACATGACGGCGCACTGGCAGCCGACGGCGAACGCCTATCTCGGTCGCGTGACCAAGGCGCAGATCGCGCAGGCCGTGCGTGAAGGCGTATCCGACGAAGAGGCGGAGCGGATCGCCAGCATGAAGAAGCAGCCGATGGCGGACGCCGCGGAGCGGCTGCTGGCCGGGACCGGCTGGCTCCCTGCGCTGTTGCGGACGTCGCAAGTGGATGGCGCGGAGCTCGGAGAAGCTTTCCCCGAAGCCACTTGATGATCGGGATGGCCGGGACCTCGCAGATGGTCCCGGCCACCTCGTCCACGAAGCACCGCCTCGGTGGGCGATCGCGACGTAGGCGGAAGCTCGGCGGGTGACTCGGCCGTTCGAAATCGGAGGAGCCCGCAATATCCGCGATCGAGACAGTGATCAGGCAAGCCGCCGGTTTTCTTGTGTCCAGGCGGCGGGACCGTGTGTGACGATGGTTCGTTGCGCGCTCGACCTCGGCGCTCACGCGATTCGGATGCCTAACTAACACTTCGATGACGCGTTGCACGTCGGGGTCGTTGGGGTGGATGCGGTCGGCGGCGAGTCGCTGCATGGGTGACAGCCCTTCCCGGCCGCCCTCGAAGATCGCCCAGTTCACGCTCGCATCGTCGAGACGCGAATGGTACCGGATGCCGGCGAATGCCCCGCCATCGGACGCCTGACACTCGTAGACGAGGCGAGAGATTTCCTGCGTGAAGCCCCGTGGTGCAGCGAGCCGAACCACCGCCGCGTCAATGTCGAGCAAGCCGTAGTGGATCGCGCGCCCGGCGAAGCTGGACCGGAGCGCCGCGAGTGACGCGGCGGCACCGATGGCGACAAACGGACCGGTGAGGTCAGCACTGCCGATCATCCTTCGCGCGAACCACTCCCGCGGGACGGAGCCTGCCGGAATCGGATCGCCGTCGCCGTCGATCCCGGCGAGCTCAGCCACCACGGCGAGATCCGGGCGGAAACCGGGCAAGCGTTTCGAGAAGGGCGCCGAAGCGGCTGGAACTCGCGTACAGCACGCGGTAGGCCCCATCGGGATCGTCCCAGCGGTTGCCGAACGTCCCGTCGCGGATCGCCTGGCTCCAGTCGGGCCATGTCCAGGGATCCGGCGCAGGCGCCACCCGTTAGGTGGGGCCGTCAGACGTCGCGGTCGCGAAATCGCAGTTCATCCGCCAGCAAGGAAGGCGCGAGCGGCGCCAATGACGTCCGGCCCGACCTCGTCGAGGTCGCCCTCGCGGAGCAGCCGCGCCGGTGAGCGATCATCGAGCTGTGGGTTCAGCCCCTGGAACCATGCTTGTGTGACGGACGCTCCGTCGGCGGCAGCGATTGCTGCGGCGGCCTGGAGAGCGACGCGGAGCCGGCGCTGGACCTCGACACCCGGGGCACGCGCCCCGTCCGCCCACTGATGCACAGCGCGGGTTTCCTTCACGGAACCAAGGTAGGCGCAGAGCTTAGGGCCGAGAATGTCGGCGAGCTCCTGCACAACGCCGGGGAACGGAGCGCGCGTCGCACGTACGTGAGCGTCGTAGTCCGGGCGGGCAATGGGCGTTGTGGGCATGAAGAGCCTCCAGTGCTCCGATCGTACATCACACGGCGATTACATAGCAAATCACAACATCCCGCCCCGTTGATCCCTTCCTCCAAGGCGAGATCGAGCCCATCGACACCGGTGACAGAGCTTCAATTCAGATTTACTGCAGGCACCGCCTGAACTGGATCCCGACCGGTATCGATCGATCCCCGGACCAGGCAATCGGCCATCCCGCGCTCTGCCGCGATGTCCGCCCCGCGGCTCCGCATCCGGCGATACCTAAGGGGGCCGACCCCTCTCGGCGACAACCCGACCGCTCCCTTCACCCGACGCATCCCGCGGAGGAGCACGTGACTTAGAAGCCGTATTTCGTGCGACGCAGATCGAAGGCGACGCGGCCACCGCGCGCTCTGTCTTGGCCTCGACGTGGATGAGCGTGTCCTCGCACGGCTCCGCAAACGGGCGGCCTCCTCGACGGCGGTCGAGGCACCGGCTGAACTGGAGAATTTATGATGGCAGCGACATTGCTGTAGTGCCGTATCAGCGGCGGGGGGATGTCGCGATGGATCGCGGAAGTGACCGGCACCAAGAGATTGTCAGCGCCGGAATCGGTCGAGGAGGTCGGCAATGACCGCGCTGCTACAGACGCTCAAAATCGCGCCGGCGACGCAGTTCGCAGCGTTGCGATCGGCATTCGCCCTGTTCGGCGTGCGGGGCTGGTCGTTCGCTTTGCTCGGTGCGGTCGTGACACTGTTTCTGATCTAAGATAGACGACAGCCAGGGTCGCCAGTCTGCCTGAAGCTATCGCCAGAGAGTGGGGAAAGAAGATGAGGATCCCAGTCCTGTTTGCCGTCGTTGCCGTCGCGTTGCTGGCAGCCGCGATAGCGCCCGACTCCACCTACGCCGAAAGTCACAGCACTGCTTCTCCCGGCCTGGTCGTGCCGGCACCGATCGAATCGGTCAAGGTCATTCCGTACGGCTCCGAGCCAACTGGCCATGCGCTCGAGATCGTCGCTGGTCTGCCGAGCGGCTGCGTTGAGCCCCACGACTCCGGGTTCCGGCGGTTCGGTAGAGTCATCCTGGGGTCCGTGACGAACACGATTCAAGTGGACCCAGGCTGGGCCTGCACACTCATCTACAGGACTTACAAAGTCACGATTAACCTGGGGAGCGACTTCGTTCCCGGACAGCAGTACATTGCCGTGGTGAACAACAGGGTTATCACCTTCACGGCGCACGGCGAGGATCCTCAGGAGCGCGTGATCGCACCGGCGCCGATCGAGTCGGTGGAGATCGAGGTGCTGGAGTCGTTTCCGCCCCAGTACATGGCCAGCATCGTCGCCGGCTTGCCAGGTGGTTGCGCCGAGCCCGGCGGCCACGAAGTCAGCCGTGAAGGCAACGAGGTCACGATCGAAGTTATGAACACGCGGCCTCCCGGTGACCCGATCTGCACTATGATTTACAGCACTTACACCGTGAACGTAAACCTTGGCAGTGACTTCGTGTCTGGCGAAACGTACACGGTAGACGTCAACGGGACGATCGAGACGTTTATAGCCCAATAGCTACATAATCGCCCGCCCTATAGTCAAGATGAGTGAGCCGCGCTGGTAGTGACGGCTGGCCAGCCGGCAGCGGTCCCCGGGTTGTTTCGAGCGTCTAATCGCGCATCTCGACGAGGCAGGGAGGGAACCCCGCCCCGCCCCTATTCTTGGTCGCGCTCCTCTTTTGCTTTCGGCTCTGTCCCAAACTGCTTAAGGGCATGGCTTCCGCGATCGTTTCACAGACGATCTCGCCACCCGGCCACACACGTTCATCGGCCGTCAAGGCCAGGAGGGACGCCTTGTCGGTCGGGATCGGTGCGCGCGTGGCAACGTGGGCGTCGTACCGGGCGTCCTCGTAGGCGCGGTACTCGTCTGTGATCCGCTCGCCCTCGACATGGAGCAGCGGCGGGTTCTCGGCCCGCCACGCCTTCCAGATGTCCAATGCCTCGGCGAGGATCGCGTCGAGCTTCTCGCGGGCAAGTCTCGCTGCCGACGTCTCCGCAGCGAACGCCCCTGGGATTTCGTTCTCGTACCCGGCGGGCCCGCTGCAAATCACGCGTGTGAGCAGCGTCGGGAGACCGAGCCACGTGTCGCCCGGCTCGATGCTGAACCCGACGTGCGCGAGGTAGAGCTCGCCGTCCTCCCCCTCGACGAGGGCTGGTGCGCCGTGCTCCGGCGGCTTCCCGTTGTGATAGTGCGGAGCCGCGGCGACGGCAACCATGTCGTCGAGCATCAGGTGTGGCGCCCACGCTTCCTCCGCCACCTCCACGGCGAAGATGGGAGCCTCGATCCCGTTCAGGTAGTCCAGCGTCGCGCGGTAAGTTGAGGTGCGGCGCACCTTGAGGCGGGACGTCCAGCGTGGATCGGCCTGCGTGCTGGTCTTGATCTCTGTAATCTGCGTCATGTGGTCGCTCCCTTCGTGAGCGGCACTACGGGCGGTCGGAGTCACTCGCTCCGACCGCCTTTTGCTTCGTGTGAAGGATGCTACGGGAGGCGCCCATGCTGACAGCACGGCGGGGCGTACCCGTGCGGTTGTCAGCGGTGAAACAGGTGCCAATCTGAATCTGAGAGCGGGGTAGAGCGGCCCCTAGCGGTGCCCCGGAGACGAGTTCGATTCTCCCAGTCTCCCCGTCCAACCACCTCACTTCCCAATCCAAGATCCACGATCCCTTGCAATTACTGAGGATCGTGCGGATCGGGTGGCCTGCGTGGCAGGTGCACAGCGGCCTTCTAATCCGCCGGTCGGAGGTTCGATCCCTCGAAGCGTGCTACGCGAGCCGCTCTCACGCACTCCTCGGCCGCGTCCCCGCTAGCTGGTCCATCGGCGAATACTTACGGTGTTGCACCGCAACGTGCGCCGAGGCGAGATTCACGTAGCGACGCACCATCTCCAGCGTCGTGTGGCCGAGGATCTGCTGGAGGCTGAAGACGTCGCCTCCGTTGATCAGGTAGCGCGTGGCGAACGTGTGGCGGCAGAGATGCGGATGGAGCCGCGTCACATCGGAACGCTTCGCGACGCGCTTGACCGTCGACGTCAGTCCGCTCTTGCCTAGTGGCCGGCCGTCGAGGGTCAGGAAGAAGTACACGTCCCGGCCCAGCGGTTCGGGTCGGTAGTGGTTGCGGTAGCGCCACAGCGACCGCTGGGCGGCCGCGCCGAACGGGACGATGCGCTCCTTGCTGCCCTTGCCCATCACCTTCAGCCAGCCTGCCTCCAGATTGAGGTCAGCGGTGCGCAGGCCGGTCACCTCGCTGAGTCGCAGCCCGGCATCGAGCATGAGCGTGATGATGGCGTACGCGCGTGCGCCCCAGGCGGTCTTCGTATCGCAGGCGGCGAGCACACGCCGGATCTCTTCCTCGGAGAGCACGTCCACGATCAGGCTCGGCACCTGGTAGTTCGCGAGCCGCTCAAGCCGGGCGGTCTTCGTGTAGCCCTCGCGGTGCAGCCAGTTGAAGAACGCCTTGAGCGCCCGCAGGCGGGTCTGGATCCCGCCCGCCGTGATGAGGTCGTCGGAGGTCGGGCAGCGGTCGGTGTCGTCCCATTTCCGCTTCTGTTGGAGGTAGGCGATGTAGGCGCGCACCTCCGGTTCGCCGATGTCCGCCATGAACGGGGGATCGCCATCCCCCTGCAGGAAGCGCTCGAACATCGTGAGCGTGTGGTTGTACCAGGCGATCGTGTTGCGGGACTTGTTCTCGGTGCGGTTGTGGAACTCCCAGTACCCGATCAGGTCCCGCAGCGTGAGCTGCTCCATACCTCGTCTCCAGCGTTTCGCCGTGCGGCTCTCAACTCGTGCCATCACCGTCTCCTCCGGGCGAGGGCAGGGCAACGATCCGTGACCGCGCCGTGACCTCACCGTGAAGTGGGCGTGACTTCAGCGTGACCTGAGCGTGAACTGCGGCAGGGGACGAGGCATAGGGTCGGATCGCCGGCGAACCGTCGCTTGCGCGACGGCTCGCCGGGGCCGGTTAGGTGGCCGAAGTGCCAGATATTGAATCTAGGAGCGCGCTCTCACGGCGAGGTGGTGAGAGGTTTGGAGCGGGAGACCGGATTCGAACCGGCGACCCTCTGCTTGGGAAGCAGCCCGGCTTTAGCGCCATGCGGCTAACGTGGGCGACCAGGGGAAACGTGTCCAGTTATCGTCTGCCCGGCGCGCCTCCTAATCCCGGTAGTCCCGGTCCCGCCACCCTGGGCGGCGCCCCTACCGCCTTGGCCCACCCGCCCGCCGCACGATCGCCTCCGCCTCCGTGACGGCAGCGACGTGACGAGACCGCTTCGACCGAACACGTCGAGGTCGCGCTGGCACTTCCAGCTCGATCGCTTTGAAGTCCCGATGCAGATTGACCTAGGTTCACCCGCGTGTGCAGGGGAGCCTCGCCCGTGGGCGGGCGTGGGCGAGGGCTCCCGTCCCCGGGGGAGCTGTCCACTCCCGTGTCCGGGGCGTGAAAGGAGGCCGGGGGGCGCTCCTGACACAGCGTGATCATCGACGGGGTCTAGTGTCTGGAATAGCGGCGCACGAGTTCCGACTGTCCGACGGCCCACAGGGGAGGGAGGCCCCTCGGGCACCGGGGACCACTCAGAGCCATAACACATGGGGCCTTCTGGCGTGCGACGCCTCCCGCTACAGGCTCCTCGCCGTTGGTGCGATGCTCCGGGCGTGAGTACCCAGCGCGACATCGACCTCCACCATCTCCGCATCCTCGCCTGGTGCGTAATGCGCGGCAGGGATCAGTCGGAACCGCGCCGCGTGGAGGGCGGGCACCGGGGCAAGGCCCGGATCGCGACGTTCACGTTCTACGTGGAGATGCCCGACTTCCGCGAGGCGAACGAGGCGGTCCGGCAGATCATCGACAACCGGGCCGCCCATCCGCGCCCTAAACTCACCGACTGATGCCTGACCTCTCGACCGCGCAGCACGCGATCGTCTGGCTGGAAGCCGCCCGGTAGTACATAGCACTTGGGCCGCCCCTTCTGAGGCACCGCGGGCGCCACAAGCCTCTACGGGATACCGCCTGCCGCCTCCTACGCTCCGTCGTGCGATGGAGGTGGCTGATGTTCAACGCCGAGGAGAAGAAGCAGCACGAGGCCCGTTGGCTCACGCGCTCACTGCTCCGATATGTCGAGGCCGGACATCCGGTCGAGATCGAGTGCGACCCGCGCCCCGGCGAGACCTTTAGCGATGGCCGGCGCGGGACGCTGACGGTGAGGTTCGACCCTTCTCAGCTCTGGCAGTTCACCGGCACGGTTAACGAGCAGCGCTGACGGAGGCGTCGCGCAAAATCTCTCCTGGTCCCGTCACCGCGGACCGCCCGCCGTATCTTGGCATTCATGGGCGACCTTCTGGACGTCATCGGGGCGGGAATGGAGTTCATCGGGGCTGTCTTCGGCCTCCTGAGCTTAGTCTTCCGCAGCGGATGTGGCTCTCATGGTGCTCGCGTTGCGAAGACGATCAGCAGTGTGGCGCGTTCAGTCGCCCGCTTCGGGACCAAGTACGTGTGGGTCTTGACGGTCGTCGCGGCGGGTCCCCTTACCCTGGCGGCATATCGAATGTTTCGGGCGGAAAATCCCTCACTGCTTCTGGGGATAGCGGGAGTGTTGCCGCTCTGGATAATCACTCTCCGCCTGGTCGAGTGGCTGTTTGAGTACCCGGCGCTTCGTCGCCCGCTTCCCTTTCCCCGACAGACAAGCGAGGAGAGGGTAGAGGCGCTGAAGCAACGAGTGGATGCGATCCGGGTCGGGGAGCTGGGCATGCCCGTGGCCCAGCGAGCGGCCAACAGCTTCGGCACCTTCATTGAGGCCCACTTCGATGCGGTCCTCACGTGGGCCACTGCGACATTCGCTCTCGGTGCCGGGTTCCAGTTTGTCGCGTTGCTTATCCGCTAGTCGCCATGTTGCAAGGAAGGGGTGGCCTAGGCATACGCTGGATGAGCGTCAGCGCGCACCTACCCCGTGGGTCACAGAGCGTGGCTTCCCTACGGTGGTGGGCAGCAGAGGGCTCGTCGCGGCGGTGCCGCTGACGACCGCGCTAGCGGCAGCGGTCGCGGGAACCTTTCGAGGCGCAGAATCGTCCTTCTACCAGGGGGAGGGTAGGGATATCGGTGAGAACAAAGATCTTAAGGATTTCGATCGCCGGAATCATAGTACTACCATTACTGTTCTTCGGGTGGGTTGTGAACGCAGCGGGACCAGACGATTCGGGTTCCCCCGGAGTTACAGTTCCGCAGGCGTCCGCCGCTGCCCCGCGAGGAGTTACCGCTGCCCCTGAGAAGGGAAACTGGCAGGGTCAATTCCTCTATCCGGAAGCGGTTCCTCGATGTCCGGCAGGGTACGTCTGTAGTGGCACCGGTGACGACGCTCCTGTAGGCATCGACGACAATGGGCCTCAATGTCCAGAGGGACACGTCTGTAGCGGCATTGGCGACAATCACATCGAGGTCGCGGCGTTGCAGCGGCTCGCCGCGGTGCGGCGGTGGCCCGGCCCACGCCGGCAGTGTCTCGCACTCGCCGAGCACGTAGGCGAGGCGGGCGTCCGCCACGGTGATGCGCGCAGCCGCGTCAGGAGCGCGCTCCGGGCCGATGCCTGCCAGCGGCGGCACTCCGCCGCCCGTGCGGCTCACGCGGCCCCCCTCCGCGCGCCCTTTGTCCCGCTGCGCGCGTCGGTGTCCGCCTCCGCCTCCACGTCGTCATCGGCGCCGGGCGGGGGCGTCACTCGCGGCTCCGCGTTGGGCGTGGCATTGGCCGCGTCGGGTGTGCGCTCGGTGAGCCGGGCGATCGCCTCAAGCAGGAAGGTGACGCGATGCACGTCCAGGGACTCACGGGCCACCACGCGGGCGCTGGCATTCGGGCCAGCCGTGGCCATCGCCTCCGCCGTGTTCGGCGGCCGTTCCATGCCGAGCCGCTCCGCCAGCCCTTCGATCAACTGGTCCACGTGAGCGTCCAGATCGGCGCGGCGTCGGAGCAGGGCTTCCTTCGTTGCCATGGTTGTGGATCCTTCCGGTCTACAGCCGGGGCCGGTGGAGCTGCGG
The DNA here is from genome assembly GCA_009379925.1 of Dehalococcoidia bacterium. Taxonomy (GTDB): domain Bacteria; phylum Chloroflexota; class Dehalococcoidia; order UBA2979; family UBA2979; genus WHSU01. The sequence continues at coordinate 12,730 of WHSU01000055.1, forward strand.
GTGGTTGCGCTGCGCCTCGATGCCCTCGTTGATCAGGCGCGACTTCATCGCGGGCCACTCCCGGTCAAAGGTCGCTTCGTCGCCACCAGCGGCCACGTACTCGGCGCGGCGGGCGTCGCGCTCGCCTGCCCAGCGCTCCCGTTCCGCCGCGGCGTGTGCCGCAGCGGCCTCGGTGGCCTCGCGCTCTTCCTGCTCAGTGCGCTCGATGCGCGCTTCCAGGGCGTTGAGGCGCAGCGCGTAGACGCGGCGCGTGCCCGAGAGCAGGAACGTGTCCGCCATCATGCTCCGGACGTACTCGGCTTCCTCGCGCAACTCGGCGGCGGTCATCCGTTTCATCGCTTTCTCCTCATGCCTTCGGCGACGGCCTGTACCGCGCCCTCGACGTGCTCGGCGGCCTCCGCCGCCGTCATCCCGATCCGCTGTGCCAGGGCGCCGTACACGCGCCGTAGCGCCTCCCGGTCGCCCGCCGTCTCGACGGCCGCCACGTCGGCGGCGTAGTCCCGCACCACGCCCGGCCACTCCCGCGCCGCCGCGGCGTACCACCGTCTCCAGCGCAGGTAGCGCAGGTAGTCGGCACGGCGCCCGCGATCCCGCGTGCGCCCGCCCACCACCTCCTCGACGGCCTCCAGGCGCCGGCCGATGGTGCGAGGGCGCGTGCCCGCCGTGCGATTCATCCGGCGCCGTCCATCAGCCGCTCCAGGGCCGCCAACCGGGTCTCGATGCTGGCGGCCTCGCGGACGCGGAGCAGCCGGTCGAGCAGCGCCGTGGCGGCCGTTACGCGCACGGACTCGGACTCCGCGTCCAGACTGTCGACCAATGTCTCGACGGCGCGCGTCGCGGCGTCGGAGAGCCGCCCGAGCGCCGCATCGAGCATCTGGGCGCGGGCGTCGAGGAGCGCCGCGTGAAACTCCGGATCGGCGATCCGGCGCCGTACCGTGCGCTCGCCGACGCCCGCCTCGACCGCCGCCACGTGCATCGTGCGCCCGGCGGCCAGCGCGGCCACCAGCACGCCATCCGCGCGCGAGCGGCCACCACGGGTCACTACGAGCCGCCGATGCGGGCGTGCGCCATGCTCACGGGCGGATAACTGGACAGGTTTGCGCCGGCTAGGACGGTGGCGCCGAACCTACGGATCGCGGCGCGGCCTCGAGGGCGGCACGCATCGTTCCGGCGAGGAGCTCGAGGCCACGCGCGCGGCGTTGCGTGAGGAGCTGGGGCTCGACAAATCGATCCCGGAGCAGTACGGAATCCAGTTGCTAGGGATGGTCCAAGGTGACCTTGGCGA